>JAIUMA010000022.1 GCA_022565795.1 Balneolia bacterium | reverse complement strand
TTTTTAACGCTCCACTCCGCAGCGCTTCTTAACGCTATTTTTTTCCTAGGCCGGAATTTTCCTAGGTATATTTATCCTTTTGTGGTTTTTAGTGCTTTACTTTTTAGTGTTTCTCCTCAACGGCCGTATAGTTTACCCGGACACCAATGATTGTGAATGGTGAATGGTGAATTGCTGTCTATCCCTGAATTAGCTTGCCGGTTTAACAGACGATGAGCTAAGAGACGTGCTGCTTAATCACATTGTAGAAGGTCGTTTCCTGTCTGATGCAATTGGTTCTCAGGTTGAGTTTTCAACTTTCAAGGAGGGCTCATCAATCAATTTGTCTTCTCAGGACGGGGAAATTATCATCAACGGAAATGCGATGGTGACCTCAGCCGATAACGACGGAGTGAACGGCGTTTTTCACGTTATAGATTCCATTCTATTCCCTGATATGGACTAATTATCATCTTTAACATCATTTGCTTTCAGCGGATGAGCCGGAATTAAAAAAGGGCCGTCGTATATCAACATACATCAGGCCCTTTTGTCTGTTATGAAAAGTCCGGCTTATTTAACCAGCATCATCTTCTTGGTCTCAATATGGCTTCCTGCCTGCAGGCGGTAGATGTACATTCCGCTCGCCAGGCTGCCGGCATCAAACGAAACGGTGTGGGAGCCGGCCGATACTGAACCCTGCTCTAAGACAGCAACCCGCTGACCCATAAGGTTAAACACTTCAAGTCGTACTTCAGAAGCTTCAGGAAGCGTATAGGTTATGGCCGTAGTGGGGTTAAAGGGGTTGGGGTAGTTTTGTTCGAGCGATATGTCGCCTGCTATTTCTGGCTCCGGATTTGCAGAGGTGCCTACGTCACCATCTGATAAGAGATAAAAATGATTAATTTGAGGGGCACTAAAAAGTTCAACACGATCTTCACCATCAGGATCAGCAGAACCAAAAAATACTTTGTAATCATCATCACGATTTTCTCTGTACACATATCCCCCCATTGCAGGGACGTACTGGATATTGTTAATGGTACCATCGAGGAGCTGAAAAATACTCGATGATCCTTCGCCATCTGCAGAAACTCTGTAGATCCACTGATTGCTGCCAAATACTACCTCGTCCCGATCCGGATTATAGGCAATAGCATGAACGTGGCGCGGGTTGTCTGCGAGCGATGTCATTTCTCCTGTACTGATGTCAATACTATATATGGCGCTGCCATCTGTGTACATATAAACCGTATTGTTGCTGTAGTCTACTTCAAAGTCGTGGGCGACATTGCCATTAGTCTCAACAAGAACAGATGGTTCCGGATTTTCATCGTTTACATTAAAATAGTGGATTGCCTGGCCTCTGTAATAGTAAAAATGCTGCGTGTCTTCTTCATAGAAATAGCGAATCGATCTTAAAAGATAGTTTATTTCATACAAATAGGTCAGGTTATTGAACTCTAAATCGGTACGAGCTGCCGTACCCAGACTGTTGAAATAGATATACCCGTTATCCTCATCTACAAAAAAGCGATTGTCGGGCATTCTGGAAGTAATTTGAGTAATCGCTTCGGTATCCATGTTGAATGCCAGAACCAGGCCTTCACCTGCGTTATACAGGAGATCGTCTGTGTTTGGATTATAAATTATATTTGATGGGCTGTGCGTGCTTTCAGTGAATAACTCTGTCTCTTCCATAGTGTCAGACATCAAATCTAAATAATAGAAAACGTTATCACCATCTTGGAATCTATCATAAAACATTTTGCTGGTTACCGCATCGAAGTAAACTCTGGATCCATAACTTGAATGATCCGGATTAAAGCTTTGCATGTCGGATCCATCGTGATTAAAGCGTAACAGAGTATTACCTGAGAAAAGACTATGCACCACGAATACTTTGCCATCATTATTTATGAATAAATCCAGATTATTAACGTTCGGCAGATCCAGATCTGTAATAAGCTCGGTTTCTCCGTTCATGTCTAAACGGAAAAATCCATTGATCAGAGAACCATTTTCTACTGTTCTTTTAATAAAATATACGTTTCCGTCGTAATAAGCGCTGGCTTCCGGGGAGTGCTCGTCTCGTTCATATAGTAAGCTTTCCTCTCCGGACTCAATATCAAAAGCGTAAATACCAAAGAAGGTAAAATAAAAAAACATGGAATAGTCGGAGTTAAAGCTGATGTTATCCGGGCTTGAACTAAGATTATCTGAGAAATATCTGTAGCTCGAAAAATCATTGTTCGTTTTGACAAAATTTCTGGGGTGTGTATCTGTCCAGACTATAAAACTGTCTTCTTCAGCAATATAGAAAGCCATACGCATTTCGGGCGCGGCATGTCCGAGTACCTCGGTTGTCTGTGTGGCAAGATTTGTTTTTTGGAACCGGGTATCACTGTAGTGGTACAACAAAGGATCCTCTTGCTGACCAAGCGCAGTTGTATCTAATCCTGACAGAGTCAATACGAACAGGACGATGATGATGATAAAGATAGGGGACTTAGTTTTTGGTTTCATAACAAGTTGTGTTTTTTAGGGTATATGCTAAATGAAATGTAAATGCAGTGTGTAGAGTGTTTAAAAAAAAGAAGAATTTGAACCTACTGTTTATTTATTAAATGTGAGTTTGTGATTATAAAATTGATAATATTATTCTGTGACCTCAATACTTACTTGTAAGTAATTTTTGTAAAAAAAGCTTCAAATTTCATCAAAACAGATTCCCCCAAAGGTAGAAGAAACTATCGTACCGAAGCTTTGATTGAGCGGGATAAATGAACTGTAAGCAAGTTTTTTTTAAATGTCACATTTACAAATATAATTACGCATTTAAGGTTGATACCTTTAACCAAAAAGATTGAACAATGAATGTGCCATATACTATAGAATCCCAAAAACAGACTTTTGAAATCCGTAAAGCGGTTGGTAAAATGAGAATGCTTTTGGCCGTGCTACTGCTTATAACCGGAACATGGTTTGCTACGGCATGCAGCAGCTCAAGCGATGATCCCGGTCTCGACGGTGACCTATCTATACAGATTGACGGACCTCCGGGCACCGGCATGTTTGTAAGTTATGCCACGTGGGACGCCAGCGCACAGGAGCTGGATTTCGACGGCACTACGGCCAACCTGCCGGAATCAGGAGAGTTTACAATGAATATTGAAGGAAGCGGTTTCGACGGATTGGAGGTTGTCGTAAGCCTGTTCGATGAAGAGTCAACCGTGCTTGTAGCGCTGCTGAGCGATGGTTCTTTGGTAGCGGATACCGATAACCCCGACAGCGATGGAGATTACGTGATTACCGTAGGAAACTTCCCGAATTTCGATTTCTGATACCACAATTCAGAAAAATGAAGGCAGCTTTTTCTTAGTTGATGAAGCTGCCTTTAATTTTTTAAGGAAATTAGTACAGGTTACTGAATATGCTTAGCAGACCGTTCGGATTACTCATCAAGCATGTTTTTATATATCCGTCCGTCTTTCATAATGACTAAAAAGTTGGCTTCCGGATCTCCGATGAGTTCGATGTTTTCAAGCACGTCTCCATTTACGAGAATCAGATCGGCCAGGGCGCCTTCTTCCACCACGCCGAGCGTACCCTGATAAGGACTTCTGAGTCCGGACAATGCCAGCATTTGAGCGTTATCGTAAGTAACCATTTTGAGAACTTGGTGAGGGCTGTACCATTCGAGTAGCTGCAGTATGCTGCTGTTTTGCTCGCGGTTGAGATCCGGCTCAAAAAGGAAGTCAGTTCCAAAGCCAACTCTTACGCCCAGCTCTTTCACCAATGGCCACATTTCGGCCTGACCCTCAAGAACGGGCTTGCGCTTTTCTACGCGCTGCGGATCCATATCCGGCGTGGATTCTCTGAGCACCTGACTGCCCAGCCAGACGTCGTTTTCGGCCATCATGCGAATGGTTTCCTCATCCAGCATTTGTCCGTGCTCAATTACTTTTACTCCAGCTTCTATAGCGCGCTGAATCGCTCTGGGTGTGTAGGCGTGAACCATCACATAGGTGCCCCAGTCTTCGGCAGCCTCTACGGCGGCCCGCATTTCGTCGAAGGTGTACTGGGTTACATCAACCGGATCGTAGGCCGATGATGTACCGCCACCTGCCATCAGTTTGATCTGGCTGGCTCCGAAGCGCAGGTTTTCCCGCACGGCGGTAAGTACCTCATCACGCCCGTCGGCAATAAAAGTAGCACCAAGCAGTTCGGCACGAGAAGGCTCGCCAAAAAAGCGGCGGGAGCGCTCGCTCGGAAGGCGAAAGTCGCCATGGCCTGCGGTCTGGCTGATCGTGGCTCCTGACGGCCATACTCTTGGCCCCGGAAACATGCCCCGGTCGATCGCGTATTTGATTTCAAAAATCGGTCCGCCCGCGTCCCGAACGGCGGTAAAGCCGCGCATAAGCATGTCTGTGGACTGCTGCGCAATTTTAGGCGCAAGATCATCCATGCTCAAATCCGGATTCATGAGGTCGTTCATCGACAGAGAGCCGAATGTGAGGTGCACGTGCACATCGATAAGGCCGGGCATTAGCGTGTAGCCATCACCCTGTATTATTCGTGCATCGGGATATTCGGCAGAAAGCGACTCCGGGCTTATTCGAACGATTTTATTTTCTTCAACAAGTACGGATGAAGGCGGGAGCAGGCTTTCGGACTGACCGTCAAAAATGCGAACATTTTCAAAGATGACGGAACCGGGCTCTGTAACTACTGTACCGGCATCAGAAGCAGCCGGTGTAGAATCGCTGGCACCATTTTCCGGCTCAGCGTGGGTACTGCAGCCTGCTAACGCATATAGAAGCAATAGTGAAAATGAAGTAAATAGGGCAGATAATGACCGTGTGCGCATGATTTTTATACTTAAGTGATAAAAGGTGTTTCTGAATTGAATCGATCAGCTATATTGAACCTAATCTAAACAAAATATCAGGTAGTTTACAGATAAATAGCTGTCCTTTTACACTTTGGAAACTGGATTTTGAACTTGAGCCTGGACGCAGATTGGCATAATGTGCACGTGGATTTTCGCAAAGGATGAGCTGGCGCGCAGAATCACAAAAAGCAACTTCATCTACTTTCTTCGTGCCATGCTGACTCGTGGTTCACCCTACCCATTCAAAAATCAGAAATCAGACTTCATTTCCGCTTCTTCAGCTTGTCTACATCAATTTTAAACAGCTTCACTGCGTTTTTCCAGCGGACGAGTTCCCGGGTTTCGTCGTCGAGGTCGAGTTGGTTCATGAAGCTTACGTAGGATTTCATGCTGGAGATGGGCCAGTCGGTGCCAAACAGCAGGTATTTGGGATCGCCGGTGAACTGCATCATGTTTTCGAGCTGCTCTTTCATATAGCGCTCGAACCTGTCGGTAAAATCGCCCAGCACCAGTCCTGAGAAGTCGGCATAGACGTTATCATTTTTATAGACAACCTCCATGCAGTCCACAATCCACGGGTTGCCAACGTGGCAGATTATGATTTTGAGATCGGGAAAATCTACGGCCACATCATCTATATGCAGCGGATGGGCGTACCGCACCTTGGCGCTCTGGGAGTAGGTGTCGCCCGAGTGGATCATCACCGGAACGTCGTACTCTACGGCCAGATCATAGACCACCTGCAGGCGTTTATCGTGCGGATAAAACGGCTCGTAGCCGGGGTAGAGCTTCAGACCCTTCACCAGTCCGTCTTTGAGGTAATCGCTTATTTCCCGCAGGTCTTTTTCCTTATAGTTCAGATAGCTGATGCCCGCCACCACGAAAATGTTATCCAGGTCCCGGGTGGCTTCAATCACCGACTTTGTGCTGGGCCGGTGTTCGGTTACTTTATATGATGTGAGGACCAGCGAGCAGTCAACGCCGTTTTCGTCCATGGCTTGCTGCAGATTATCGAGGCAATCTTTTATCGAGACCACGCGCTCTTCATGATAGTTGTTGAGGTGGGTATGAACGTCGATTAACATATCAATTCCTTTTAGTAGTAATCTGATTTAAAAATTCTTTTGCTGTTAAAATAGAAAATCGCACTAATTGTGCAAATTAAGGGGGATGTGTGGTGGTTTTTTGGTTGAAAGTTATTCGGGAGATGGGAGAGTGGGAGAGTGGAGACGGGTCTCACACAAGCTCCAACGGAGCGCTCAGCATCAGCATGGGATAAAGTGCAGCGTAGCCCCATGATTAATCTTAACCAAAAGAGAGATTAAGAATGGATTCTGCAAACATGAGATTATTCATAATAGGCGCATCGGTACTCGTTGGCTTGCACTAAACCAGCCCGCAAGAAAAAGCTGGACTAAAATGTATAAGGAAGAGCCGCCTTCCATCCATCCGGATGATGAAATCGCCTGGAGGAAAGCTAATGTCTGGAGTATTGTTACGAGCACGGTAATCAGCATTGCAAAGCTGGCTAATGAGCGATACATGCTGCGGAAGCTGTAGGAGGCATCAACCATCATATTTGATTTAAACCGGACTGGTATCCAGGCTTATTCACAATACGCCGGTTATTTATTTATAAAACAGTAATATATGTAGCATAAACGGATGGAATAAGCCGTATTATACGCTCTACATTTGTTTTATGTAGGCTATACCCAGGACTGCAGAATCTGATCAGATTTGCAGCACCCTAATACGGCTTTCAACAACCGAAAACTACTCAGATGAAAGCTATCCGGCCCGTACTCAAAAGAATTCCCAAGCTGCCTTCCGTTAAGACGCAGGCTATAAAGATCAGCGATAATGCGATCAAGAAGACGCAGCTAACCACCCGCTTTTTCCGTGAAATCGGAGAGTTCTACCTGTTTGGCTGGCTCACCTTTAGAGCTACTTTTTCCCGAAGCTTCGAGTTTAAGGAATTTCTGCGCCAGTGTTTTCAGGTGGGGAATAAAACCCTGCCGCTCATCTCCCTTACCGGACTGGTAATCGGGCTGGTGCTCACTATCCAAAGCCGTCCGATTCTTGCCGATTTCGGAGCTACCTCGATGCTGCCCGGCATGGTTGCAGTGTCGATTATTCGGGAAATGGGCCCGGTGGTAACCGCGCTCATCTGTTGTGGGAAAATCGGATCCGGAATGGGTGCCGAATTAGGCTCTATGAAAGTAAGCGAGCAGATAGACGCCATGGAGGTCTCATCCACTAACCCCATGCGCTACTTAGTGGTCCCCCGTGTTCTGGCCGCCACCCTTATGATACCCGTATTGGTGCTTTATGCCGATGCACTCGGTATTCTGGGCAGCTGGGTCGGAGCCAACATAAAGGGAGACGTCACCTTTGCGCTGTTTTTCACGCAGGCCTTCCGCTCTATAGGTTTTTCTGATTTTCTGCCGGCCGTTATTAAAACGTTCTTTTTTGGCGCTGCCATCGGGTTTGTCGGGTGCTATAAAGGCTTTACTGCGGGTCGCGGAACCGAAAGCGTGGGCAAAGCGGCCAATCAGTCGGTAGTGCTGGCCTCGGTATTTGTTATACTGATTGACCTGATTGCTGTGCAAATAACCGATATGCTCTATTAAATACATGGATATGGAACAGCAACTCAACATAAACGGGCATGCAGGCGCTGCGGTGTCAAACACCGAAGCAATCATAGAGGTAAAAAATCTCCAGAAAGGATTCGATAAGGTGCCTGTGCTCAGAGACTTGTCGCTTCAGCTCTTCGAAAACGAGAACCTGGTTGTGCTCGGAAAATCAGGATCCGGGAAATCCGTTCTGATAAAATGCATGGTTCGCCTGCTGATTGCCGATTCCGGCTCAATCCATATTTTTGGCAAGAACGTGCAGGAAATGAACGAGCGGGAGCTTGCGGAAGTGAGGGTTAAAATCGGTTTTCTATTTCAGAGCGGGGCGCTGTATGATTCGATGACCATTAAAGAAAATCTCGAATTCCCGCTCATCAGGATAAAGAAGCATCTTTCCCGCAAAGAGATAGACGAAAAAATAGAAGAGGCGCTGCATAACGTAGGCCTGTCGGATACCATCAACAAGATGCCGTCTCAGCTTTCGGGCGGTATGCGCAAGCGGGCAAGCCTGGCGCGTACCATTGTGGTAGACCCCATGATTATGCTGTATGATGAGCCGACCACCGGACTCGATCCGGTAACTTCAGACGAAATTAGCATCCTCATCAACAATGTAAAGAAAACGTATAACACCTCATCCATCATCATCACCCACGATATTGAGTGCGCACGCGCAACGGGTGATCGCGTGATAATGCTTGATAAGGGTGAAGTTTATATGGAAGGCAGCATCGAAGAATTTGAACAATCTACAGACGCGCTGATTCAGTCTTTTTTCAAAATTAGACAACCGTCTTCTACCAAAGCCCAAACCCATCATGGATAATTTTAGCCCGGCGTTTAAAACCCGCCTTGGAATATTTATAGCCCTCGGACTGACGATTTTTGTGATCGTCATATTCTTTATAGGCAAGCAGCAAAATCTGTTTAATCCGGTATTTAAAGTTACCACCAACTTTCAGAACGTGAGCGGGCTGCTTGTGGGTAACAACGTGCGCTATTCGGGCATCAACGTTGGTATAGTGGATAATATCGCCATCATTAACGATTCTACGGTGCAGATCAGTTTTTTTGTCAGGCGGAATGTACAGGAGTTTATAAAGGCAGACAGCAAGGCTAGTATTGGCTCGGAGGGTATTATCGGAGACCGGGTGCTTGTGATTACGCAGGGGACAAGCGGAGCCCCAACGGTGCGGGACGGGCAGCATATAGAGTCGAAAGAGCCTATAGAAACCGACGAAATTATGCAGAGCCTGCAGGCTTCGGCCTACAGCGCCGAGATTATCACCAATCAGCTTTCTGAAATAGTAACGTTCGTGAACAGTGGTGAAGGCATGGTGGGCAGAATGATTTTTGATGAGACCATAGCTGATAACATTGCCCAAACCATCGATAACTTCAAAAAGAGCTCTGAGGACTTTGATGAAATTGTGGAAATAACCCAGCAGAACGTGTATGAGTTTATGGAGAAGCTGCAGGAGACGGCAGCCAAAACCGAGATTGCCTCTCAGGAGCTTGGCGAAATTATGACCAAGATAAACAGAGGAGATGGCACCATTGGCGCACTCATCAACGATACCACTATGGCGACGAATCTGAGTGAAACCATCATAAACCTGCGCAGCAGCAGCGCAGGGCTGGATGAAAACATGGAGGCGCTGAAGCACAACTTCCTGTTCAGACGATACTTCAGGCGTCTGGAGCGCCAGAGAATACGGGACGAAGAGCAGCGGATTAAAGAACTGCAGCTGCAGCAGGAACAGACCATTGAAATGGAAATATAAATGGAGCAGGGCCAGTGCCACCGGGCCGAGAAACCAATCTTAATCAAACTCTTTCAGCCTCGGGTATCCGCTATCCTGCTGCGCAACTAATTCCCGAAAGGAATAGCGATACCAAGCCACGGAATACCAATTACTGTTCCGAAATCTTCCAGCGGTCGAACAAGTCCGAAATCTAATGAAGCGCTCTCGGCTGCAAACCTGTATGCTGCCGATATGATGACGTTCTCTCCGCTTCCCGGAAAGAAGTAGTTTTCCGTAATGATGTAGCTTCTGCGCGAAATGCGGTGCATGGCGCTCAGGTTAAGAACAGGCGTGCTGGAAATCTCAGCGTCGCTGTAGCCATATCCGAGGCTGAGTGAGACGTTGCTGTCGGTGCTTCCGTACGTGGCGGAGCCAAAAAATACGCCGCCTATGCCACCATCAGTTCCGATTATGCCTCCCAGCAGGGCGCCGGCCGAAAGGTGAAGCTGCTCATCAATTACCGGAAACGAAACTTTGGGCGTAATCCAGACCGGCGTAGAGGTGCCGAATAAAAACAAAGGCACAAGCCCCAGGCCTACGGAAAAGTTATCTGAAACACCGTAGTTAACATTGTTGAAAAAGACCCAGGTATTCTGGTAGTAGCCTTTTCCCTTTTTAAGGCCGATGGCATTGGGAGCAAACAGATAGCGGGTTGGGTGCGGGTTTTCGTACCAGTTCCGTCCGTTAACAACTCTGCCCGTATCGACAAGCGTCATTCTACTTATGTTGGCCCTTCGAATGGTGATTTCACCCGAGCTTTCTGTAAGCAGCACAATAGCTTCACTGCTCTCGGAAATCAGCTCCCCGACAAAAATGCTGCCGTCGGTAGTCTCAACGCGGTAG
Source organism: Balneolia bacterium (assembly GCA_022565795.1). Taxonomy (GTDB): domain Bacteria; phylum Bacteroidota; class Rhodothermia; order Balneolales; family Cyclonatronaceae; genus Cyclonatronum. The sequence continues at coordinate 37,328 of JAIUMA010000022.1, read as the reverse complement.
GTCTCACCCACAGTGGTTCCGGCTCTGATCTGAGCTTCAGAAACAGATGGCAGGGCTGAAATAAGCGCAGAAAGCGTAAGAATGATTAACACAAAACGGAACCGCAGCATGGTAAATGGTAAGATGTATGAGGAAGGCGTAGTACCAAATGTAGCATTAAAAAAGCCGATAAAAAATGGAGTAGTACGGGAAGACTGAAATTGTTTTATTTGTGATTTTGAATCAGTGTTCTGAGCTGGAAAACCCGTTTAACGCCTGCCCAGAGCGGAGCCTAAGGCAGGGGCACCTCCGTAATCGAAGCCGCGTCCTCATTCCGCCAAATGAAAGGTCGGAGCGCCGGCATAATTTTAAAGTCTGGTGTCTATGCGTCGAAAGGTCCTGTCAATCTGCATCGTCAATCAACTACGACACGGTCAAGGTTCAGATTTGGGTCCATATCGACAATCGCCATGCCGATGCCCATGGACGTTGTGTCATCGGGCTGCACGTAGCGGAGGTCGCGGATGAAGACGCGCCAGCCGGTTTCTGTTTCCTGTACTTCATAGTGTGGAAAGCGCAGCCAGTTGCGCATGCCTTGTACCTCTGGTACTTCGAGAGCGGCCCGGGCAATTTCGTCCGGCGGTTCAATCGCTATGGGCTCCCGCGTGAATCGGAAGCTGTCCGGCCTCAGCCAGTTTACGGAGTAGAAGTAGTAGTGGCTGTGTGATGCGGCTACGCCGTTGCGTTCAAATATCCGGGCTGGCAGGGGATTGGCAAGCACGCTTCGGGCGGTGTCACCCTCGGCAATTATACCGTTTTTAGCGTGATGCACCGTCATGCGTGAGCCGGTATACATGAAGGCGGTGTAGGCAATTGCGGCAATTAGAAAGCCGGCCGATAGCTTTGCCCCGTATTTTCGCTGAAGTCCGAGTCCGCGAATAAGAGCCACGCCTGCTATTCCTGCAACCCATGCTGCTTTAGCCGCAAAAGGCACAAAATCCGTGGTGAGGATAAGGGCTGAAGTGGCGGTTACAAGCACCAGCCACGCGCTTATGCTCTTCCAGCTTTCGGAGCGTGCCAGCACTACGGCCGCCCCCGTAAGCAGCCAGAACCATGCGTCTATGATGAATAGCGTATCGCCATAAAACCAGGTGCCGTCGAAGGGCATGAGAAATCGCACGCCATAGGTGTTGAGCCAGTCGAGCAGCGGATGACTCCACACCCCGATGAAGGCCAGCGCCAGCAGCCAGCCGGGATTCAGCGGCGGACCGGATCTTTCCCGCCCGGATCGTTTTCGCCACCGTTCGAGCAGCCGGTCGATACCTAACATCATTCCCGTGAGAATAAACGGCCACAGCACCATCGCCAGAATGCCGTGCGTCCAGCCGCGCCGAACGAGCAGGGCGTAGTCGTTGCTTATAAACATCGCAATCGCGTCTACATCCGGGATATTTGCCCCGATTATGAGCGTGGCCGTGGCGAGGGCGGTCTTGCGCTTCAGGCCGGCTTCAGAGAGCGCAGCCCCAAACAGGGTATGTGCGAGCGGATCCATTCAGATATGCGAAATTTGATAAATAATATTCTATGTGCAATTTTTGAATGGGGAAGATAGGAAATTGCGGAGTGGGTTTTTGATATCAGGTTTTTTGAAGGGTTATGGTTATCCCGTAAAAGCTCATTTAAAAAGACGATAAGGAACGCAGATTATGAGCAGGTTTCTGCAGCATTACAGCGACCTAAACATATATCCAGCCCCGAATAGTGCTGTTCATCACAAACATTACGGATAGTATGTTTCACCCGGAAAGGGAGAGGGCTGGAGTTTAGCCAAAACAGAATAAGCAGAAACTTAAAGATTTGAATCTGGTTCTGGTTCTGGTTCAGGTTCAGGAGCGAGATCAGATACGCAGCGTACGGGCAGGCCAACTCCTGTACCCATGATATTGGCCCATTTTGAGTTGCGGCTCCAGCTTATCGCCTCGCCACGGCCTGTGAGGCTGGATGTTGTTTGCTCTCCCGTTACGTTTGCGCTCCACACATATCCTCTTCTGCCTGTACTCAAAACAACACCGTTGGCATTTCGTATCCCGCTCAGGGGCCATAGCAGCTCCCGTTCATCCGACCGGAATGAAGCTATGATATGACCCGTGCGCCAGGAGTCTTTTTCTTTTCGGAGCTCTTCTATTAGCGGAATTCTCCAGCCATCGGGACACACGCCGTTCTCGGCATCATATCCTTTCCAGAGGTCATAGTCGAGACGCCTGTTCCAGCTTCGTGTCGTTGCACTTCCTGCTCCGCTGTTTGTAATGAAGCGATTATGGCCAGGTTGAGACGTTTCAACAGGACCGGAGCTGGTACGGCTCTCGCGCAGCTGATGCCCGTCGGCGGATCGGCCCCACTGGAAAAGATGACCGTAACCACCCTCATCATCATAGTTTTGGGGTAGCTTTTCCGCTCCGAGATTTCGGTCCATCCAGCAGAGGCCGTGCTTGTAAAGCGTTCCGTAGGTTACCCTTTCTCCCATGTAGGTAAACGACACATCAGAGCCGCACTGGAATCCATGAATGGTAGGTTTGAGCTCAACAGCGGAGCCTGAGCGTGAGGCGGAGCGCATTTCATCTGAAGCTACTTCATCAATAATGCGAAGCATATCGCCGGAGCAGGATATAAGGATGAATGTAGTTAGCGCAAGAAGAAAGAACCCCGGAATGTTTCGTTTTGCGGATCTGTCATCATAGAGTAAGGACATAAGCAAATACAGTATTTTTACAGCTTTGAATAATTGAGATCGTATTATTTAGAGCGAAAAAAACGATTGGCTTGTGCCAAAAAAAACTTCGGACAGGAGTTTAATGACAAAACAGAAATTAGGATAGAACCCGCAGATCACATTAAATCAACGCGGTATTTGACGAGCGTCCATGCGTCGGTATCTTCATCGATTTCGGCCATGTAGAGATGGTTTTGATGAATCGTTCGTATGTGAGCTGATCGAGGCATCTCTTTTTTCCCTAACAGCTTTCCTTCGCGGTCCATCACGCGCCACTCGTAGATATCCTTGTTATCTGTCACAGCTGATATCCAGATTCGGTTTTCATCATCCAGCCTCATGCTGTAGTAGGCCATCCACCTGTCGGGTATGCCGTTGTTACGAAGCGCCCGCTGGAAATTCTCGTTATCCTCTCCCAGGTGATTGAGGGCATCTCTGCGCGAAAGCGGACTGTTGGTGTAAGGGTGATAAAATGCGCGCTTATAGTTTCCGCCCAAGTCGTAAACCTTAAACAGCATGTCCTGGGAGTAGGATGCGATCAGCTCCTGTTCTGCGGATACAAAAGCCCACCCAAGTCCGGAAAAGGGGTCATTGAAAAAAATGCCTGATTCCTGATCTGGTAAAAGATCTGTATGCAGTATAGAGAGCAGGCGGTCGGAAACAATGTTTCCATCAGCATTCATCTGGTAAAGGGAGTGGGTGGTCTGCTCCGATAAACCGCTCATATAGGTCATTACAAACAGGTCATCATTCAAAACATGCAGATCCATCGGCATACCGACTTCATCGGGTTCTGCATCGCCTGAGCCAATCGGCTCTAATGCTATTTCTTTCTGCAGGGTGAAATTGTCGAGCTCAAATACCTGTATCCTTAACAAAGCCGCATCGATTGTGTAGAGTTTGTTATTCGCAATCCGAAGATTCCATATTGACCTGAATTCGCCGGGTCCAGCTCCCTGCCGACCGATAGTCGTTATGTAGCTGCCATCAGAATCAAATACATTGATACTGGTGTTTCCTCTTGAGCTTTCAGTGATGTAGATTCTTCCGGATTCATCAATCGCAACAGTACTGATGTGACCAAAAATTACGTCATCGGAATCGGAAATGGTCAGGACCGGAGTAAGTGAAAGGTTTGAAACCGGTTCTGCGCCATACTCGTGAATGGTAAGATGATCCAGACCTATGGCTGCTTCCGGCAATTCGTACTCATCAGGAGCAGAGCAGGCAGAAAAGAAGAGAAGGACTAATACAGATGTAAAAATAAAGGAAAGCCGAATGACCATGATCGGGAAAGTTTGAAGTTTGGTTACAAGCTTCCTTTAAATAGTGAATCAGGTTATCTTTTTCAATAAGTTTGGCGTGAACTATGTGCTAATAAGCTAATGGGGTCAGGCTGCGTATTGCTCGGCAGGTGTTTTGAACTTCATAATATTTCAAGTTTTACATTCGGTATTATGCTATAGTATTGTATTGATTTTACTCAGAATCAGGAGCTATTGTCGAATGAATTACAATGAAACGGCTTACCCCTGTACCTCACCCACTATTTCCACTACGGCCCGAAGGCCCGATTCCATTGCGCCATGCACGGACTGATGGTGTCCCTTTGTGTTCATGGCCTCGCCTGCAAAATAGAGCTTGCCCGAAACAGGCTTTGCGGCAACTTGCCGCGCGTTGCCCATTCCGCAGGTACTGTAGGAGTAGCCGCCACGAATCCACGGATGCGCTGTCCAGTTCTTGATACGGGCGGCCTCAAAATGGCGACTGGCCTTGCCATCATACATCCTATCCAGCTCCTTCAGTATAGCTTGTGTCATTTTATTGTCATTACCTAAGGCCATTAGCTTTTCGGCCTGTTCTCCCATCAGGTAGGCCAAAAGCACGTTGTCATCACCCTTTTTGCCGTACCGCTCGTCTATGTAGGCTGCGCAAACCTTACCGCCCAAGGTGGTTTCATGATAAAACCGCTCACTGAAGCGCAGATAAATCTTAATTGCTGCCTCCATACCCAATTTTGAAAAAACGCTGATTTTTTCAGCAGGGAGCTTCGGAATGAACTCCATATCTCCGGACCTCAGCACGGTGACGGGTGAGGTAATAATTACTTTATCGGCCCGGTGAGTGCGACCCGAATCGTCTGTTATGATGACATCATCCTTTGAGTAATCGAACCGCAGGGCGGCTGTGTTAAGGGTGATGGCGTCCTTAATCGTACTCGCCACGTGCTTATCTATAACATCGAAAAAGGTGTCTTCAAACTTGTAGTTGGTTTCACCGGAGGTCCATTCTTCAAACTCCCTGTTGTTGTGATATACAGAAAGCTGTGATGCGGAAGCGCCAAGATCACCGGCAAGATATTCGATGATGCCGTCGTAGTCGGCGTTCAGTCCCTGTTTTCGGGCGAAGTCGGTATAGCTTAGGTCGGGAAGGTCATCATCTTCGAATATATCAAAGTTGAAGGGTGGCTTTTTTGTGATGGCATTTCTGAACCAAAAGTACTCCCGGCTATCATCGGCCTTAATTGGAATGCTGTGCTGTTTTATGATGTCGCCGAGCAGACTATTTTTGCCATGAAGCCATTGGGCGCCGAGATCAATCTGGAAATCAGCGAAGTCGTAGAGGGGCGCCAGTCTTCCGCCGTAAACATCTGATGCTTCCAGAATCTGAAATGAGATGCCCAGTTTTCTGAGACTCAGACCTGCGTAAAGCCCGGCCGCACCGGCGCCGATGATTATCACGTTTAAATCTTCTCTAACTGCTTTTTCAGTCATGGCACTACTGATCCTAATATTCATAGTTTATATGTACCGGATTAAGGGTAACGTTTGTTTGAGTGTTAGTGCCGTCTCATTCCTGTAGAAATGCTCAGGCCTGTTACTGTCAGCAGCATTACGCCTATCATAATAATCGCTATGGTAAAAAATTAAAAAGGCTGGGTTTTTCAAAACCAAGAATAATCGATATAAGGTAGAAAAAAACTGGTGTACAAAAAGCTTCGGCAATCAAGATGCTAAACAGGATTATTGTGCTTCAACACTCATGTAAAACAAAGGATTACCGGTAATGGTGCCCATAGCAGATTTAAGGTTTTAGGTTTGGCCATTAAATGAATGGTATTGTGAGAACTGAACGGATATACTTCTTACAAAGTTTTTTATAGCAAGAATTGCAAACCTATAAAAATTACTATGAGTGCTGTATTAAAAATTATTAGTATAACTCAATTAACCCACGATGTACGTCAAATAAGAGTTGAAAAACCGGAAGGCTACAGCTACGAGCCCGGACAGGCAACAGAAGTTGCTGTAAATAAGCAGGGTTGGAAAGAAGAATTTCGTCCGTTTACCTTCACATCACTTACTGAAGAGAACTATCTTGAATTTGTGATAAAGTCCTATTCGAGTCACGATGGCGTGACCGAGCAGATTGGTAAACTTAAAGAAGGCGATGAGCTGATTATTAAGGACGCCTGGGGTGCTATCAGCTATAAAGGAAGCGGGGTTTTTCTTGCCGGTGGAGCGGGGATAACACCATTTATCGCCATTTTTCGCGACCTGAAGAACAAGGGAAAGCTTGCCGGAAACACGCTCATATTTTCTAACAAGACATCACGGGATGTAATCCTTGAAGATGAGTTTCGGGAGCTATTGGGTGATGATTTCATCAGCGTAATTACCGATGAAAAGCCGGGATACGAGAGTTCAGCCCATCGCTTTCTTGGCGGTCATATAGATCGTGACTTCCTCAAACAGAATATCGATGATTTCAGTCAGTCTTTTTATGTCTGCGGACCAGAAGCGTTCAACGAAGCCATGATTGATGAGCTGAAAGAGCTTGGCGCCAGTCCGGATTCACTGGTGTTTGAAGAGTAGCAACACTGCACTAATTTAAATATTCCGCAGGGTCCACATGTTCACCGTGTTTCATAAGCTCAAAATGCAGTACAGGGCTTGAAATATGGCCCGACTCGCCGGCAAGGCCGATTTGCTGACCCGCTTCAACAACGGAACCTTCCTCGATAGAGTCACTAAATCCGGAAAGATGCGCATAGCGGGTAACGTAACCGCCCTCATGCGTAATTTCGACTACCTTGCCGAATGATGCCTTCGTGCCTGCAAACCGCACTATACCGGCTGCAGAAGCGTGAACCGGATCGCCTATGTTTACTTCAAAGTCTATGCCGCTGTGAAGGCGCTCTTCTCCGGTAATGGGGTGTGTGCGGTTACCAAAATCAGCAATAATCTCGGCGCTGCCATTTAGCGGGCTGCTAAGGGAAAGGGTGAAGGTATTTGTGCCCGATTCTGAGTTTTCTGATCCAAAGCCGCCTGATAAAAGCAGGAATGAAGCAAGAAGGAATGTGATGAGGGAGTTCATGGGGTGTTGTTTTTGGGCTGTTAGAAACGTTGTTAATTATGAACGATGCGTGCAACTACATATGAATATACCGTTCGATCGCGGTTAATGTTCCTCACCTAAGCGGAATATTACGGCCGGGCGCCACTGGTACAAAAATCACCGTGATATTGAAGGCGTTTCCCCCGGATTAGCGAAATTCGAAAAAGGAAGCACTTGTAATCGTTCAAAGCGTGATAATCAGCTTCATCACCAGTGATAAACGAAAGGGACAGCGCTGGACGTCAGCTGTTTAATAAAAAGCGGCAGATTAATGCGATCAACTATTTTGTCTGCAGCTACTTAGACTCGAGCTCAGATATTTTCTTTAGAAGGGCATCTCTGTTTCCTGCTGCGCTCATCCACTTCGGGAGACGGCTTCCCAGGCTTCGGTTTAGCTTTTTGTCGGGATTCCTCTCTCGGAGCATGGCAGAAATATGAGTACGCAAAAAGGCAAGATGCTCCGGGTTATAGGCCCATAATGTATGCTCACCAAAACTGGCGGAGAGCCAAAGCGGGTAGCCGAAAAATGGGTCAGTTGCATCACCTATAGAAACAGCGCGGCCGGTTACAATCCGGTTTTTTGTAGTATAAAGCACCGGCTCCGGTTTGTCTTCTATCTTTTTGCTGAATCCACAGCTTATACACACAGCTCTAACCTCGCTGAAATCAAAATTCTCAAAGGTGAAGTTTCCGGGCTTCACCACAGCTTTTCCTGCACAGCCGGGGCAAATAACGGGCATGTCGAACCGCACAAAATCGTGTAGCAGGGTATTGTAGCTGTTTTTGGATCTTTCGCTCATTGCTGGTTTTGCTCACATTTTTTCCAAAAATGGTATTACGTAGATAGCTCTGTATGAGTATTTATTCAATACACTTTTTGCACCTACCCTTAATTTCGGCTCCTTCCTATATATTTACCACATATTCTGCGCGGCCCTGTGGTCCGATCAGGATGATAGTGTTAGGGCCTGACTGAAAGGTATAGTTTTGATCATTTGCCACCATTGCCAGGCTGAATACCATAATGCCGCCGCTTCCTTCGTATAAAGTAAGACCAAGGGATCCGTCAGGCTCATACAGGTAAACAGCGATTTCTTCATCATTGGGGGCCGAAATTGATATCATTGTTGAAGTTGCCTGGCTGATTGAATATGCCTCAGAAATTTCCGGCAAATCCGTTTGAGGAGCGACTGGCTCCACAGTAGCTGACGAGGCGCATCCGACAGCGAACAAGAGAAGTGGTAAGACGAAGTATGTTTTAATTAAACGAATAATCATGACAGAGTGGGTTTGAATAGAAAAGTGGTTGCCAAAACATGGCGTATTTTACGGCTTTACAGCCACAAAACCCTGAAAGATTGAGATCTTTCCCTTAGACAAATGCGGTAAACAAATCTAACTTACTCGCGCCTCAGTGCCTCAATAGGATCCAGTCTCGATGCTTTCCACGCAGGGTAAAACCCGAAGAAGACGCCAACGGCGGCGGAGACGCTTACGACTATGATCATGGCTTCGGTGGAGAATAAGGCCGGCCAGCCGGCGTAGCTGGCGATGATTTCGGTGGCGGCCAGGCCGAGCAGAATGCCGCCAATACCGCCGAGCAGGCAGAGCACTACGCTTTCAATCAGAAACTGAAGCAGCACGTCAGGACCACGGGCGCCCACTGCAAGTCGGAGGCCGATTTCGCGGGTGCGTTCGGTTACGCTCACCAGCATCACGTTCATGATGCCAATCCCGCCCACAAAGAGCGAGACGCCCGCAATGGAGGCCAATAGCCAGGTCATGATGCGGGAGGTTTCGGTTGCAGCGGCGGCCACTTCTTCTTGCGTCTGCACGGTGAAATCATTTTCCTGGTAGGGCGCAAGTCCGTGACGCTCACGAAGCAGGTCCGTTATTTTAAGCTGCGCAATTTCCATCGACTGCTCATCAAAAACCTGCACATTTATCACCATGGCGTGGGAACGGCCCGAGATGCGCTGGAAGCCGGTGGTGTAGGGCATAAGCACGATATCATCCTGCACCGAACCCATGAGCGACATACCTTTAGGCTCGAGTATGCCGATTAATTCGAGCGGAAGGCCGCGCACGCGCACGGTTTCGCCAATAGGGTCGGCGCCTTCAAAAAGTTCTTCCACAATAGTCTGACCCACAACGGCTACGAGGGCGGCATTTTCCACATCACCTTCATCAAACATGCGGCCGCTTTCGATCCCCCACTGACGAATCTGCAGGTAGTCGGCCGACTGACCATAAATTCGGGTGAACCAGTTCTGGTTGCCATACACGACCACGCGCTGTGAGCGAACTTCGGGGCTGGCGGCAATTACTTCGGGAATTTCTTCGCGTAGGGCACGGGCGTCATCTACGGTGAGGGTGTTTGCGCTGCCCCCGCCAATGCTAACGCCCCCAAGCTGTCGCGCACCCGGAAAGACGAGCACCACGTTTTGTCCCAGCCGGTTGACCTGCTCGCGCACTTCGGCACCGGCGCCCTGACCCAGACCAACCATGGTAATTACAGCCGCCACGCCTATAATGATGCCAAGAGCGGTGAGCAGGGTACGCATTCGGTTTCGTCGAAGGGCTTTGAGGGCCACATAAGGTACGGCAGAAAGTTTCATCAGGCGGTTTCCTCACTCATAATTTCGGCTTCATCCTTCCACTGCGCAATGGCGTCGGCGGAGGATCGGGGCGTATTGGGCTTGTCGGATATGATGAGCCCGTCCCGCAGAATGGTGATGCGTTTCGAGAAGCGGGCGATATCCGGCTCGTGGGAGACCATCAGGATGGTGAGGCCTTCCCGGTTGAGCCGCTGAAAAATGTCCATAATCTCCAGGCTGGTGCGGCTGTCGAGGTTTCCAGTGGGCTCGTCGGCCAGCAGCACCGACGGACGCGTAACCAGCGCCCGGGCAATGGCCACCCGCTGCATTTGTCCGCCCGAAAGCTCGTTGGGCGAGTGCTTCTTACGGTCGCCAAGCCCCACAATGTCGAGGGCTTCGCCTGCCCGCTTGTGGATCTCCTTCCAGCTCAGCTTTTCCTCGGTATACAGCAGCGGCAGCTCCACGTTTTCCAGAGCTGTGGTTCGCGGCAAAAGATGAAAATTCTGAAACACAAAGCCAATCATCCGGTTACGTACCTGAGATAACTTTTCTTTTTTGAACTTGGAGACATCCTCACCATTCAGCAGATATGATCCTTCCGTAGGCTTGTCGAGACAGCCCAGAATATTCATCAGCGTAGACTTCCCCGACCCGCTCGAACCCATAATTGTCGTAAACTCACCTTCCTCAATTTCCATGGTGATGCCCCGCAAAGCGTCCACCGAGAGCGAACCGGATCGATAAGATTTGGTGATATCCTTTAAAGAGATCATAACTTTAAGTCATCTATAACGATGGTTGAAAATATAGCGGTAGTTGAAAACCTTTCGTAAATTGTGAATTGGGAATGGTGAATTGTGAATTAAAACCGTGAACCTCCAGATTCATAATCATCATACTCAATTTGCGTTACTCCGCGGTATAATCGGCGCGCCTCTGCGTCCTCACCATTAGTATTGAGCTTGTTGGCCGCCGAAGAGACTTCTTCGTTCGCCATCTCCGCCGGTGGTTAGGGTAAGGCCAACGGCTAGTACGTCGCCTTCCTGAAGTCCGCTTATGATTTCAGTGTTTACCCCGTCGCTGAGGCCGGTTTCTACGGCTATAACTTCCAGCTTACCATCACGCACCACGTACACCCGCGGCTCGCCTTCACTGATATGGTCCGGCGTGGGCGGACGCAATCCGTCGGGCAGACGGGCGCGAAGGGCGGTGTTGCGGACACGGATTACATCATGCTGCTCGGCCGTAATTACGCTCACTTCCGTTGTCATTCCCGGTTTGAGGAGCATCTACTCGTTATCAACCGCAATCAGCGTCTCGTAATGCACCACGTTATCCTCTATGAGGGGGGCGTTGCGAACCTGGATGACTTCACCCGTGAAATCACGGTCACGATAGGCATCAACCCGAAAAATTACGCGCTGACCTTACTGAACCTGCCCGATATCCGCTTCCGATACGTTGGCGTAAATGTGCATCTGCCGCAGGTCGGTGGCGATCTGGAAAAGCTCGGGTGCGTTGAGGCTGGCGGCTACGGTCTGACCTACGTCCACATCGCGGGAGATAATCATGCCGTCGGTCGGCGCTTTGATGGTGCATCGGTCGAGCTCGCGCTGCGCCCGCTCCAGGGCATGACGCCGCACGCGAACCTGGGCCTCAGCCTGACGCAGGGTAGAGGAGGCCTGATCCACATCAGACGGAGAAACAAACTGTCGCTCGCGCAGCTCATTGGTGCGCTCCCACTGCAGCCTGGCAAGCTCCAGGCCAGCTTCAGCCGATTCCAGCTCCGCCTGAGCCGAGCTCACCTCGGCCTCGAAGGTGGATGATTCAATCCGTGCAATGACGTCGCCGCGGGAAACCATGCTGTTGAAATCCACAAAAATGTCTTCAATTATGCCCGAAACCTGGCTGCCGACGGTCACCTTCTGCACCGGCTGAATGGCGCCAAAAGCGACCACGCGCCGGGAAACATCACCCTTATCGACCTCGACGGTGGTTAGGGGCGGCAAACCCTGATCGGCCGAGCCGGACTGGTTCCACCACAAAAATGCGCCAACAGCGGCGATAAGCACGATTCCAATTAGTACGTATTTGTTCATAGACGGACTCTAAAATCTGAATTGGTTCAATAGCATATTCTATTCGGGCGAAAGGGCACATCTCCTGATGGTTGGCCTTATACGCGGTCTTATTTCGTGAATATGCCCATGTTCAGCTGATTTTCATAGTTTCCGGCAAGGTATTTAGATTTTTTTGCAACTGGGGGTGGGGAAGGATCTACCGGCCGGGTTGAGCCGCTTATGAAGAAACACTAAAAAGGAAGGCACTAAGGACCACGAAAATTCTTAGTGAAATTCGTGCTTTGTTTTTTCGTGCCTGCCTGTCTTCGCCGCGGCAGACAGGCCTGCCTGACAGGCTTGGCAGGTTTAATTCCCGCCGGTCCACATAAATTTGTCTGGGAAATAGATACTCAGAGAAAAATCTGCATCGCGTCTATTTGAATCAGGATGTACAGGATTTATGGATTTCACGGATGGTCCGGGAGGTGTTGGGATATAGGGTAATCAGCTCTATTGAGCGTATTAAGCAAGGAATCGTTTTAATCCTTAAATCCACCGAATCCTGATTCAAACTCTCGCAGGGATTCAGAAGGCCCGTCATATTGTGTACTATTAACTTTACAATTTAGCCATGAAACTGTAATACACATAGTACACTTTTGGCATATAAGTGTGATATGTAGCTTACCCTTTCCATTTGTTCCCAATAGTGGAACTTTCTATATTCATCTATGCGAGTATTTGCCCGGAAAACGTTGCGTGAATTTTGGAACAATCATTCAGACAGCAAAGATGCTTTGAAGGCGTGGTTTTCTGAAGCTGAAAATTCCTCCTGGGAATCACCTGTTGATATTAAGAACAAATATCCACATGCCAGTATTCTTCCTGACAATCGCGTGGTTTTTAATATCAAGGGTAATAACTACCGGTTAGTAGCTAAAATTAACTATGACTACAGACAGGTGTTCATCCGTTTTGTAGGTACTCATGCTGAATACGACAAAATTGATGCAACGAAAATTTAAAGTGGAACCATAATTATGCGAATTCAACCCATACACACCGAACAGGATCATCAAAAAGCATTGGAGCGCATTGAAGAAATTTTTGATGCCAGGCCCGGTACGGCAGAAGGTGATGAATTGGAAATTTTAGGCATATTGGTAGATGAATATGAAAAAAAGCACTTCCCAATAGAAGCACCTACACCGGTTGAAGCGATAAAGTTTAGAATGGAACAGCTTGGTATGGAGCAAAAAGATTTGGCAAAATTATTGGGATCGAAGTCCAGGGCCAGCGAAATTTTATCCGGCAAACGATCGCTTTCACTTCGCCAAATTAAAATCATGTATCGAAAACTTGGTATCCCGGCTGAAGTTTTGATTCATGAACCAGAACCAGTTTCATAACAAGCATTGCGCTTCACTGTCCGCCAGCCGGAGGATCACCGAATGGGCGGGGCAGGCACTGCTGACGTTTAAGCCACTCTCGCTCATCTAAGGGCTTTGTCGCCACGTAGCACAACCTTAATAGCGAGTGCATTCCTGAGATGTCTCACATCAGCAATTTCAAACCTAGTGTAACTTTGTGCTTTCATTTTTTGTGTTTACTTCTCGCCGGACCAAGCATCGTCGCCTGAAAAATTGATCAAATCAGTAATTCACCATTCAAAATTCACCATTCACAATTTTCAAAAGGGTGCACATCAAAAGCTAAAACTGTACACCGCAAACGAAGGATCATCATCGCCCGGATTAAACGCTGCGTAGGCTCTGCCGTTTGAGATGTGGGTGAAGTCGCCTCCGGGATGTTCGGTCCGGGCGAGAAGGTCGCCATCGTGAGTGTAGACGAGCCAGGTAAGCTCCTCTTCGCCGGTGCGGGAGAGAATCCAGATACGGTTTTCATCGTCGGTAATAAGCTGTTCGGCGTAGCCTTTGTGCTCGGGTATGGCGTCAGAAAGTTCACTTGTGCGGAAATCTGAATTTTGAGGATTGGGTATCGATTCCTGTACAAGCTGCTGTTTCATTTGCGGAGAAATGGAGACTTTTACAGCGGGAAAGCTGAATTCGTTACTAACAATGCCGTCAGGATTATAAACTGAAACATTTTTTTGGGAGGTATGCAGCTTGATAATGCTGCCGCCGGAGGTGACGGTCAAAAGCGAGCGGTGGTTCTCGGGCACGCTCATCATGGAGACAGATATGGAATTACCGCTGCTTGATCTGCTCACCATCGACTGCACCATTTCAAAACAGAGGGGGTCGCTGCTGTCGTCAATAGTAAAGTCACCGTTCAGTCGGGCAAAGCAGCTCCAGATGGTATCGCCTCCATCGTAGGAAACCGAGCTTTGAAACTCAGCGATTAATCCTTCCTGCGTATCATGCAGTTTTCTTAGATAAAAAAACTCTTCAATCCCGTTAAAACTTCCGCGATCGGGCAGCCCCATCGTTTCGGTTCGGGCGTGTCTGCGGGTACCGTTTGTGTCATTATAGCTAACTATACGAAGCTGCCTCCAGTCGTTTACAAACAAGGTTCCGTCTTCAGAAATTGCTATGGAGCCAATGCTTTGGTATTCGCCGGGTCCGGATCCCTCTCGGCCTACAAGTCCGGTATAATTGCCATCTGCCCCGAACTGATGCAGGGCAACCGCGCGAATATCCGATGCAAAAATTACGCCGTTCGGATCAGCCACGACATCGCTAACGGAGGCGAAGAAGTATGAGCTATTGTCTCCGAACTCAGAAATCCTGAATGCTTCATTTAATGTGAATTCCGGTACCGATTCAAGAATGCTCAGACCATTATCCGCAGCTGATTCACCGGCCTCACCGGAACACCCGGCAGTTAAAAAAGAGATAACAAGTACAGAAACCAATAGCTGAGAAACGGAGAGTCGTTTATTGCGCATAAATAGCATGTGAGGATGAGTTATCGGAATGGGAGATGTATGATAAAAAAAAATCCCGCATAAAATTGCTTTAACCGGTTTTAAGCCTGCTTGAAGCTATATGAATTTTGCATTGGGAGCGTAGCCATCAATTTTGCTATTTTGACTGGCTGATGCCTGAAACGCAAAAGGCAACTATGTGCTTTGCTTAAACTTAATCAACATAACCAACATACATGAACGGTGGCGTAAAAAATTTCACGATCATCGCGGCGCTTTCTTTAGTGCTGCTCACCATCTTCGGAGCTACGGGGCTATTTGGCTTCAGCTTTGCCGAAACGGCGGATAACGGGGAAGTATCGCCCGTTTTTGGCACATGGATCAGCCTGCTGCCGCCTCTGGTTGCAATCGCTTTGGCGCTTATCACCAGAGAAGTAATTTTGTCGCTTTTTGCGGGCGTTTGGATTGGGGCTTTCTTTCTGATGGGCTACAATCCGTTTGCAGGCACGGCGGCCTCATTCAACTTTCTGGTTGAGGCCATGTCGGATTCCTACCACGTTTCCATAATCATTTTCAGTCTGCTGCTTGGCGGTATGGTTGGGGTGATGTCACGCGGTGGCGGAACAAAGGGCGTGGTGGCCCAGCTCCAGAAGTTTGCTAAAACCCGAACTCAGGGACAGATGTATACCTGGCTTTCGGCTCTGTTTATCTTTTTTGATGACTACGCTAATACGCTCATCCGCGGTAACGCCCTGCGCCCCATGACCGACCGCCTCAACATTTCGCGTGAAAAGCTGGCCTATATCGTGGATTCCACCGCCGCTCCACTGGCCGTTAGCGCCGTGATTACCACCTGGATCGGATTTGAGATTACGCAGATATCGAATTCACTCTCCACGCTGGCGGGTCAGACCGAAGACGTCGCTCTTGCCGCGCAATTACAGGCCGGAGCCGATAACGCCTTCCTCATTTTTCTGGACTCCATTCCCTATCTATTCTATCCCATTCTGGCCCTCGGCTTTGTGCTGATGGTTATTGTGATGCGCCGCGATTTCGGGCCCATGCTCGAAGCCGAGCAGCGCGCGGCTTCCGGCGGAGGTGTTCTGCGTCCCGGATCCATGCCGGCTGCCGATACCAACATGGAAACGCTTCAGCCGCTGCCCGATAAGCCGCAGCGCTGGTACAATGCAGCCGTGCCGGTGCTCACCGTAATTGTGGTGGCGCTTTACGGACTTTACTCGACCGGCGTGAGCGGACTCGAGCCGGGCGAGCGAAGCATCACCAATATAATCGGTGATGCCGATCCGTTCGCGGCCCTGCTCTGGGCGTCATTTGCGGGTTGTGCCGTGGCTATCGCAATGGTTGTGTACCAAAAGGTGCTCTCCGTTGGGCAGGCGCTTGAATCGCTCGTTGGCGGGATGCAGTCGATGCTTATGGCGGTCATAATTCTGGTGCTGGCGTGGGGCTTGGGTGAGGTTACGCAGGCCGTTGGTACCGGACCATTTCTGGCGGGCATGCTTCAGGATACGCTGCCGATATTCCTTCTGCCGGGTCTTGTCTTTTTTATCGCCGCTCTTACTGCCTTCTCCACAGGAACCTCATGGGGTACTATGGCGATTCTGTTTCCGGTAGTGATTCCGCTGGCGGTGGTGATGGGCGCCGGCGTGGGTTTTGCCGGTGGTGAAAACTACGGCATTCTTTTGGGCTCCATCAGCTCGGTAATGGCCGGTGCGGTATTCGGCGACCACTGCTCACCGATTTCGGATACCACCGTACTCAGCTCGATGTCGTCCGCCTGCGACCTGATTGATCACGTTCGCACACAGCTGCCTTATGCGCTTGTTGTTGCTGGCGTTGCCCTTGTTGTTGGTGAAATCCCTGCCGCTTTCGACTGGATTCATCCTGTATTCGGACTTATTACCGGCTTTGTGATTCTCTACTTTATCCTCAAATTCTATGGGAAAAACCCGGAAGCGCAAAACGCTTAATTGTGAACTTATGGATTTGATCAAATCAGAGGTGGGGTAATTTTAAGTTTTGAATGGATTGAGGACGCAGCTTCACGCAGGCCCATTGTTTATTTTTTAATTACTTATTGTTAATTCCCTCGACCTTCGACGTTTTTCAAATAACTCAAACATGATAAACAACTGACTAACACTATGAAGCAACTGGCTACAATGCTGGTTCTGCTCTTCGTCATGCTTACGGCTATGCCGGCTGATGAAGCTCAGGCCCAGTTTATCAAAGACCCCGAAATAATCTCTGAATACCTCGATACGCTGGAGCTTACGCCCGAAGAGCGTCGCCATCTGCAGCAGATGTATGAAATGGTCGGTCTCCGCACCGGCAAGATCGTAGGCGGTGAAGACGCCGATATAGCCGACTACCCCTGGACCGTGGCGCTTGTAACCGCATCAGGATCGCAATACTGCGGCGGTACAGTTATTGACGCGGAGTGGATTCTCACGGCTGCCCACTGTATTGGAGGCTCGGCCTTTATTCGTGCGGGCGTAACCAACAAAAATGATACCAGCGGGCAGGACAGACAAGCCGTTGAGATCATCAACCATCCGGATTATGTGAGCGTAACAACCGGTAACGATATTTCGCTGCTTCGTCTTGGTGAGCCGCTCGATTTGAGCGATCCAAACGTAGAGGCTATCTGGACTTCCACCGAAATGCATAACGCGCTCGGTTTTGAAGATGAAGACGTTATATCGGTGATAACCGGCTGGGGCCGTTTGTCTTCGGGCGGTGTATCTCCGCAAATTCTTCAGGCTGCTGAAGTACCGATTGTATCTAACGAGCAGGCGCAGGTTGGTTATCCGAACGTTACGATTACCGACGATATGATCGCGGCCGGTCTCTGGGGCGAAGGCGGCGTTGATGCCTGCCAGGGCGACAGCGGTGGTCCGCTTGTTGTGCCGGATCCGAGCGCTCCGCTTGGCGTTGTTTTAGCGGGTATCACAAGCTGGGGAACCGGCTGTGCCAGCCCTACGCACATGGGGATGTATGCGCGCGTTTCCTATTTCGAAGAGTGGATTTTTGAAAACTCCGGGCTCAGCTTTCCGGGTCCGGGTGAAGACGACGGAATCCCGCCTTCAGCCGTAAACGACCTTGCCGTTGAGGGCATTCCGACCGAGAACAGCTTCACCCTTTCCTGGACGGCACCCGGCGGAAGCGATGATGAAGGCCGTGCCGCTTTTTATGATCTCCGTATTTCCGAATCGCCAATCACCGAAGCAAATTTCGAAGACGCTGATGAAGTGGAAGACGTCATACGCCCCGCTTTCGCAGGTGAGGCAGAAAGCTTCGAGCTTACCGGTCTCGATCCGCAAACGACCTACTACATTGCTCTGAAAACACGCGATTTTTACGGCAACCTCTCTGATATTTCCAATATTGCAGAAGGTGAAACCGATGGCTCTCCGGCCATAAGCCTCAGCAGCACGAGCTTTGATCTGGTGCTTGGAGAAGGGCAAACAACGGAACGCAGTCTTACAATTACAAACTCAGGTGAGGGACTGCTTACCTATGTTTTTCCATCCTTCCTGGGCGAAACCGTGCTGAACAGCGAAAACAGTGCACCTCTTCGGTCGTTTGCACAAACGGAGTTTAGCCGCGGAGTAGCGGAAGCTGAGTATCAGGCGAGAGACCTGATGAATGCGCGTGAAAACGGTACGCTTCAGAATCCGTCAGCGCGTGAGCAGCGACTGCTCGATTTGGCTGAAGAGCGTCTGTTCAACGAAAGAAGCGATGCCGGCCTGCTCGACGAAGGCGACAGCGTGCTCATCGAATTTGAAGACTTCACCGCGCAGGGCAGCGAGTTTTTTGATGTAACCGGTGATGGTTACACAGGCGAGTTAACGGCAGTAAGAGCCGATTTTGTTTTAGATCAGGCCGGTGGCCAAACCTGGGCGAGCGATTTTGCCGTATTGTTTACTACGGAGGAAACCATTTCCAATTCTACGGTCGTGCTTCAGGTAGGCGGTTTTTCGGACTTTGGGCCTTCCGGCACAAGAGTTCCATGGGGAACCGGCGGCAGCGGAACCGGAACGCCGGTTAACACAACCGTCTCTATCCCAACCCCGCTTCTTGTGGATGATCTGTTCGTATGGATCGGTCACGGCTGGAACACCGGACCAAGCAGCACCTGGAGCGGATTGGTTGAGCTCATCGGCATAAGCGACGCGCCGAACTTCATCACCTCAATATCTCCGTCTTCGGGTTCCATTCCTGTAGGTGAGCAAGTTCAGGTAACCATCAGCTTCGATGCGGGAGAGCTCGAGGAAGGAACCTATGAAGGCCTCACCAATTTGAGAAGCAACGACCTCAGCAACCCGAACCAGACGCTGGAGTTTTTCCTCGAAATTGGTCAGACGGGCGGACTTTTTGCCTCGGTTGATGCGCTCGATTTCGGCACTGTGTTTACAGGAGATGTTGAAATGAAGACCTTCGAACTCACAAACACCAGTGAAGAGGTGATCAATGTGGAGCAGATTCTTACGAACCGCCAGGGCTTTTCGGCAACTCCCCGAAGTGGCGCCATCGGTCCGGACGAAACGCTCGAAATTGAGGTAAGCTATTCACCATCGCAGGAAGCCGAGGTAGACGGGCTTATCATCATTCTTAATGATTCACCAGGAGGCAACATCGAAATCCCGCTTACGGCAGAAGCGGTAGACCCGCCTTCAGATCTTGTAACCTTTAGTGTTAACATGAGTCTGTTTCAGTCGGAAGGCCTCTACGACCCTTCGGTTAATGATGCCGTTTATGTCCGCGGCAGCTTCAACGACTGGGAGTATGATCCCGAGCAGCCTATGGTAAGCGACGGCAGCGGCGTATACACGATCAGTCTGGAGCTTCGTGGTGAAGCCGGAGATGAGCATGAGTACAAATTCTATATTGCCTCAGGCGACGGGCGCGAGATGTTCAACGATGGTTGGGAAAGCGACCGCGTAGCCGAAAACGGAACCGATAACCGGGTTCATGTTCTTACAGGTGAAGAAACCGATCTACCGGTTGTGTTCTATAACGACGACGTATCGACCAGCACGGGTGATGAAATGAATCTGCCGACAGCGTTTGAGCTGGGTCAGAACTACCCGAATCCCTTCAACCCGACTACATCCATCAGCTATGCGCTGCCGGAAGCGGCCGAAGTGACGCTGGAAGTTTTCAACCTGCAGGGCCAGCGCGTAGCGGTTCTGGTTAATGGTCAGCAGAACGCAGGCGTACATACGGCTACTTTCGACGCCAACCGTCTGGCCTCGGGCATGTATCTGTACCGCATACAGGCGGGCAGCTTCAGCCAGACTAATAAGATGATGCTGGTGAAATAGCACTGAACAGTCAGCAGTAATCAGTGTATTGACTCCTGTATACGTTTGACGTTTTTTGACAGAAGGGAATCCGGCTTTGGTTCGGGTTCCCTTTTTATATTAGGGTGATGGGTTTCGTGATGTTTTTACCTAATCGGCCACAGGGATATTTTAGAGAAAACAGTGCTTTAAAATTCATAAATTAGCGTTATATCCTTTGCACCTTAGTTTGGCGGCTCTGTTGCCGTTCGCGGTGTAGTACTTTTTTCATCGTCACCTATCATAATGAAGCGCCTGAGAAGCCTCCCGGCTCTGCTCATTATTTTTTCATTTGTTTTTCCTGTGATGCAGGCCGGAGAAGCTATGGCTCAGCGGACAACAGATTCCGAAGCTATTTCTTCCTACTTAAACACGCTTGCGCTCACGACTGAGGAGCGTTCGCATTTGCAACAGATGTATCAGTCAGTCGGATTGCCGACTATAAAAATTGTAGGCGGTGATGATGCCGATATTGCCGACTATCCGTGGACTGTTGCTATTGTTACCGAGGCCGGCGACCCATACTGCGGCGGGACTGTGCTTGATGATGAGTGGATTTTAACAGCGGCGCACTGCATGGGCAGTTCCGTATTTATCAGAGCGGGCTTTTCTGCCAAAGATGATGAAAGTGGTCAGGATCGTCAGGCCGCAGATATTATTAATCATCCCGATTTTGAGAGTGTTTTCACGGGTAATGATATAGCACTTGTTCGCTTGTCGGAGCCGCTTGACCTAAGCGACCCGAATGTGGAGGCCGTTGGTATCTCAACCGGACTTCATCGTGCGCTCGGCTTCGAGGAAGATGGAACAACGGGCACGATTACAGGCTGGGGCAGAGTATCATCAGGCGGGCCGTATCCGCTCGTGCTTCAGGTAGCACAGGTACCGATTGTGTCGAACGCTCAGGCTCAGGAGGGGTATCCCGGTGAAGTTATTTCCGATGATATGCTGGCAGCCGGCTTCTGGGGCGAAGGAGGCGTGGATACGTGTCAGGGTGACAGCGGTGGGCCATTGGTTGTTCCGGACCCTGATGCGCCTTTGGGCGTGGTTCTCGCAGGAATCACAAGCTGGGGCTATGGCTGCGCAGAACCCAACTATATGGGAATCTATGCACGCGTTTCCTATTTTGAAGAGTGGATATTCGAGAACTCCGGCCTCACATTTTCCGGCCCGGGCGAAGATGACGGCATTGCTCCCGCGGTAATAACCGATTTAAGCGTGGTGACCGACCCTGCCGAGAATTCTATCACCCTAAGCTGGACTGCACCAGGCGGAAGCGGAATGGAAGGTCGCGCTGCGGCATACGATATGCGGATTTCTACTGTAGCTTTCGATGCTTCAGAATTTGAGAAAGCGCGGCCGGTTAGCGATACCACAAATCCGCGACCGGCCGGAGAAACGGAAACCCTTACCATATCCCGGCTCGAACCGTTAACCACCTACTACATCGCCATCCGTACAGCCGATTTCTTTGGAAACGTATCCGAAGTTTCAAACGTGATTGAGGTTACGACAGACGGCTCGCCGCGCATCTCACTCAGCACCGAAGTCGTCAACGGTATTCTGACTCCTGGCCTTACCGGAACGGAGCTCCTCACAATCACCAACACGGGTGAAGGCCAGCTTTCCTATGTGTTTCCTAATTTTATATCGGAGACTGTTCTCAACAATAAAACGGCCGGACCGCTACGATACTCCGTGCTGCCTGAATCTTCTCAGAATACGGAGATTAGTGAACACGAAAGAGCCATGCTTTCAGATTATCTGTCAGGAGAAGGCTATGCCACGGATAATCGCAGCCTCCAAATAATTCAGAGCTATTACGATCGTATTGATCAGTCAGCTATTTATCACGATGATTCTTCTTCAGTGTTAAACCATGACGGCGGTTTCAGCAGCAGTGTACTCTTGGAGTTTGAGGACCTCACCCTGGCCGGAAACCAGTTTATAAACGTAACGGGCAATGGCTACACGGGCGAGCTCTATGCCATTGATGCCAATTTTGTGATGGCTGCCAACGGAGGCGGCTCATGGGCCAGCGACTTTACCCTGCTTATAACCGACCGTGAGGATATCCATTCAGGCTCGGTAGTGCTGCAAATGGGCGGTTTTTCGAATTACGGTGCTCCGGGCACGCTTATTCCGTGGGGCACCGGAGATATTGGTGCAGACGGCACGCCCGTCAATCGCACGGTTACCATTCCTGCACCGCTCAACATGGCCAATTTGTACGTTTGGATCGGAAACGGATGGGATATGGGGCCGGCAACAACATGGTCGGGCAGCCTCGATCTGCTGGGCGCATCCGACACCCCGTCGTTTATTCAGAATATTAGTCCGGCCGCTGCAACCGTTCCGCCGGGTGAATCGATCGACCTGGCCATCACCCTAGACGCTTCGTACCTCAATACGGGCTTCTTCGAAGGCAAAACGCGCCTTTTTAGCAATGATCTGACGAACCCGCTCATAGAGCTTGGTTTTGAGCTTTCGATACTGGATGAGCTTCCTGGGCTGGCTGCTTCGGTTACGGAACTCGATTTTGATGAGGTCTATATTTCCGGGTCGAAGGTGATGGAAATTGAGCTTACGAATGAATCATCATCAACGGTTCAGATTGAGGATATAAGCACATCAGATGCGGCGTTTTCTGTTTCATACATTGGGAGTGAAATTGCTCCGGGTGAATCGATAATCCTGTTTGCTGGTTTCGAACCCGAAAAGCGCGGACTCAACACAGCTGTTTTGCGTATTGAAAGTGATGCGCCAAACCCGGTGCTGGAAATCGGACTTGAGGGCGTGGGTCGAAGGTATGCTGAGCTTGTTTTTGATGAAGATGAACTCGATATCGATGTTCCCTACAACAGCGTGGAAACAGTCGAACTCCTTGTAAGCAACCCGGGCGATGACCCGATTAGCTACAGCTTTGTGAATTTAGGACTATCAGCCATTTCAGATTTGATTCCGGTTCAGGCCGGCGAGATACTCAGCTTTTCGCCGGATTCGGGTGTGATAGAAGCGGAAAGCGAATCGGTTGTGCTGGTTACGGTTACATCGGTTCCGCTGTCTGAAATTAAAGACCCCCTGGAGTTTGCTCTGAGCTTTGAGATTAATACCGACTCACCAATAACCGACACGCTTAGCTCAGACGCGTTCATTCGTATATCCGCCGGCCCTTCAGATGTGGTAACGTTTACGGTCGATATGTCGCAGTTTGCTTTAAACGGTGATTTTAAACCTCATGCCGGAGATCTTGTTTTTGTTCGGGGAAGTTTCAATGGGTGGGAGTTTATTGAGGGGGAAGACGTTTTGCCAATGACCGAAACGGATCAGGCTAGTGTGTACAGCTTCAGCGCTCGCATTGCCGGCGAGAGCGGTGATTTGGTTGAATATAAATATGTGATTGTTGCAGGTGATGAGCGCAGCCTTCCGAACAACGGCTGGGAAACAGATGATGTGGGCGAATCAGGAACACCGAACCGCACCTTGGAACTTACCGGAGAGGACAATGAAATCAACCTGCCGCTTGCCAGTTTCAACAACGGTCAGCTGGTTGGCACGGAGCCTGTACCCGGATTACCTGCCGACTTTTCTCTGGGCCAGAACTATCCGAATCCGTTTAATCCGACTACGCTTATTTCCTATGCGCTTCCTGAAGCTTCTGATGTGAGGCTGGAGGTGTTCAACCTGCAGGGGCAAAGAGTGGCTGTGTTGGTGAATGGTCAGCAGAATGCGGGTCACCATACGGTATCGTTCGACGCCAACCGACTGGCTTCAGGGCTGTATCTTTACCGAATTCATGCGGGCAGCTTTACCCAGACGAACAAAATGATGCTGGTGAAGTAGGAGGCTCGCATTCGCTTGCGATGTTAATTTTTGCACCTGACTGCTGCAGGCAGGTGCAAAACTTTAAATGGATAGAATTGAGGCAGGAGGTCTAAAAATGGTAGTTTACTCTTAGCCCTATGCTTCTTCTCCAGGTGTTGAGCTGAAAACCTATGAACGTGCCGGGGGCAAGGTCACGGAGGTTGTAGAATGGTGTCAGGTCCTGGTTATATATAAGGTCTATGCCTATGGGCTGTCCCGGCAGGCGGTAGCCTATTCCAAGAGTATATCCCAAAATGAAGTTTTGCGAAAACTCCGAGAAAAAGTGGGTGACTTCTGTATCAATGTTTTCGGTACGTATCCTGGCAACACCGTCTGTATGAGCTATGCGTCTGGATATGCGGAAGCCAGCGGTAAAGTTGAGCTCCCTCAGGTTTTCCAAAAAGTGCATGTTTACAAGCAGCGGCAGGTTTAAATAGGATACATGGGGGTTGCCCGCCTCATCCAGTAATTGGGTTCCCGTCTGAAAGGAAGGCATGCTATAGTTAAAATAGCTGTATTCCAGCCCGGTTATCAGAGAAAAGTCCTCGTTAACCCTGAATACGGGTTGCACTGATATAGAGAAACTGGTTTGCGGGGTTAGAAATAGGTTATCATTGGCAATATCCAGGCTTGTTCGATCTATGGAGAAACCGACTTTCCATTCATGCACGGCCTGGGCTTTTAACTGCCCGGCGCAGGAAAAGAGCAGGAACAGTATGGATAAGAAGGGTAAAATAGAGGCGTTCATGATGATTTGGATAGATGACGGTCATTGAACTTGAATATGGAATATTTTTGCATCCGTTCAAAGCCCGGGCTTTGAATTCAGGTTAAAGAAGCTTAGCACCTGACTGTTTAGCAGTCCCAGCCCCCTGTTTTATGCTTCGTCTGAATTCATTAGTTTAATGAACTGATTTGCCGTATTTGCTTGTTAGCGCAATTCACTCAGTCCAACATAACTTTTCTACTCCTTTTCTGACGTTTTCGCATGATTGAACGCCTTGAAGCTCTCACCGGTCAGTTTGCTGACTTTGCGTGGGGCCCGCCTCTTGTTGCCCTGCTGGTCGGCGGCGGCATTTTCTTTGTAATCCTTTCCCGCTTTTCTCCCTACAGATACATAGGTCATGCGGTAGGCGTGCTTACAGGGAAGTACGACGATCCCGATGCAGAAGGGGATATAAACCACTTTCAGGCTTTAAGCGCGGCGCTTGCGGCTACGGTTGGAATGGGTAATATTGGCGGCGTGGCCGTTGCGATTACCATGGGTGGCCCGGGCGCCATTTTCTGGATGTGGGTGAGCGCGCTGGTTGGTATGGCTACGAAATTCTTCACCTGTACGCTATCAATAATGTATAGGGGCCGCGACAGCGAAGGCAAGATTCAGGGCGGCCCGATGTACGTTATTCGCGAGGGTCTTGATAAGAAATGGCATCCTTTGGCTTGGTTTTTCAGCTTTTGTGGCCTTCTTGGGTGTCTTCCGCTTTTTCAGGCTAATCAGCTTACGCAAATTATCCGCGACAGCGTGCTTATTCCTATGGCTGCTGTAAGTCCGGAAGCTCATTTTGGCTCGGATCTCATCACCGGTCTTATTCTTACCGCAATTGTAGCACTGGTGATTTTTGGGGGCATCAAAAGAATCGGAAACGTAGCGGCTACGCTTGTTCCGTTTATGGTTGTGCTTTACGTGGTTTCCGTCGTCTATATCCTCATCACCCATATTGATGTTGTTCCTTACTATCTGTCGCTCATCGTTACGGATGCCTTCAGAGGTGAATATGTGAACTCGGAATCCATGCTGGGCGGAGCAGTCGGTGCCGTTATTATTATAGGGGTCCGCCGGGCGGCCTTTTCCAATGAGGCCGGTATCGGAACCGAGTCTATGGCACACGGCGCGGCTAAAACCAACGAACCGGTGCGTGAAGGCCTTGTTGCAATGCTCGAGCCCGCTATTGATACTATTCTTGTCTGCACCATGACCGCCCTGGCCATTCTGGTTACCGGCGTATGGATGAACACCGATACAGATGGCGTTACGCTCACGGCCATGGCC
The DNA here is from genome assembly GCA_022565795.1 of Balneolia bacterium. Lineage (GTDB taxonomy): Bacteria > Bacteroidota > Rhodothermia > Balneolales > Cyclonatronaceae > Cyclonatronum. The sequence goes on along the minus strand of JAIUMA010000022.1, from coordinate 11,360 downwards.
TTCTCTTCCGGTATTCCTGTTTTAGGCGTGCCGATTCTTATCGTCTGCGTTACGGTTTTTGCGCTCACAACCATGTTTACCTATTCGTATTACGGCGCCAAGTGTATCAGCTTCCTGGCCGGTGCCGATAAGAAAAAGTACTTTAACTACTTCTACGTTTTAAGCATTGTTTTCGGCTCTGTTGCAACCATTGGAGCGGTTATCAATCTTCTGGACAGCGCGTTTGCCATGATGGCCATCCCAACGATGATTTCTACCATACTTCTTGCGCCTAAAGTAGTTGCAGCATCCAAAGAATACTTCAAAAAGTACGACCGGGGAGATTTTAGCTAAAGGCAATTAAAGGTTTTCGATAAGGTTTACCCCGTAAGTCGGTTTTGATCTAATTATTAAGTAATTTTAATGCATCATCAGGGATGCATTAATCTTGCCTAAGAGAGAAGGTCCAGCATTATGGGAAAAACAGATACGTACCAGCCTGCGGCTCGATATGTAATCGGGCTGCTAATACTTATTGTACTTTCAGCTTGTGAGCGGCCGATGTCGCCCTCATTCGAAACGGAGCAGCGCTATACCATACCACTTATCAATAATACCGAGTACCGCCTTCTTGGTGGTTCGGGCTCTATAATTGATACTACCAGGTCGGGCTTTCGTGATCGTTTCAACGTAGATGCTGAAACGGGGCTTGCTATTCTTGGTTTTGAGTCCCAGATGCCATTTGGTGCGTTTAACGACGTGCTGTCGGGTTTCGAGCTGGAGCCAACTGGCGGTACTATTTCTCCTGCGGGAAGCATGATGCCCTTGTCCAATCAGCTTACGCTTAACGGAAGCTTCAGCACAAAAATCAGCCTTTCATCTTTCGAATTCAGCTCTCCTGAAGACTTTGTAGAAATCGGTTCAGCCACGCTTGTTTTCAGCGATATTGAAAACCAAACCGGACTCGAAATCGAACAGCTTCAGCTTTCGTTTCCGACCATCTACGGGCTCGATGTATCCGGAAACATCATTCCTTCCGATACGCTGGTGATAACACGATCCGGGTCACAAATTGCCGGTGGGTCGTTTACCAGCACCATACGCGATGTTCGCATTTTTGCTGAAGGCAACGAGATTCCCGTACTTGTAAGCATCCGGTTCGAAAGTGATGAATCCGGTCCGCCTCAGGGCGGTTTTGGTATTATGATGTCATCCGAGCCTTTTCAGCCGGTTTCCGCCAGAGGAATTATTATGCCGAAAGTGATCGCACTCGGCAACGATGGTTCCACTTCCGATAACGGGCCAATCGACGTAATCGACCCCAATCGCTATTTTGAATCGGAGTTTAATGATCTGGATTTTCTTTCTGCTCGCTTTGAGGGCATCACTCTAACCAACTCAAGTCTGGAGCTCGACTATACCACAAATCTTGGTATCGGCACCATGGTATACGCATTGGTGATGGGCCGGAATGATAAAGGCGAGGAGTTCTTCCTCAGCGGCATACCCGGCTCACCCTACTATGTGAGTCCGTCCGACACGGTAGACGGCTTCCTTTACCGGGGCGAGGTTGTGCCGCAGGAGACCCTGCTTCGTTTCCCTACTTTCCCCGATGGGGATGAGATTAAAATTAACGATACGCATACCTTCACAAATGAAAACAGTAACGTAAATGAGTTTCTGAGTCAGTTTCCCACCGAAATTTTTCTGGTGAATAAAGTGCTCAGTAATCCGGATATGGAGCCCGGTTTTGCAGAGGTTCCGGTTGATTTCGATGTCTTCTGGCGCGTTAATATCCCGTTCTCACTCGCTACGGAAGACCAGCCGGCCACCTTCGACGATCTGATTGAAGTCTCCCTGTCGCGCCTGCCGGACCGCCGGGATGAAGCCTACATTTCCGACGCGCAGTTTACGCTTGTCTACCAAAACCGGCTTCCGCTCGATGTGGATATCCGCCTCACCTTTCTGGATGAAAACGAGGATTCAGTAACCATACTTCCTTTTGAGCCCTCAGAGCGCATACGAATGCTGTCTGCGCCGGTTGGTCCGGCCGGGTTTTCCAGCGACGTGCGAACCGAAACGATTCAGTTCTCGCTCAACGAAGAGCAGCTTGAGGTGCTAAACAGATCGGAGTTTATTTCACTTGATGGCGAGCTCATCACCAGTGATTTCCGACCGGTGAATCTGCGCGGAAGCGACTTCCTCAATGTGGACCTCAGGTCGAACTTTACGGTTCGGCTGGTAGTCGATTAAGGAGGACAGAGTGATGAAGATTCAAGCGCAGCAGGTTCGCGTATTTTGTTTAATGGTGATGGCCTCAGCGATGGCCTTCAGCTTTGGTTCTGCTAAAGCTCAGTCGTTTCATGATCATCCTGTAACGATTTCCATGGCGGGTTCCGGCTCGCTGGGCGTAAACGGCTATGATGCCCTTCATCTTAATCCGGCCACGATCTTCAGCTACTCAGACCGGCACAGGCTCAGCTTCAGCATTCCGGCCGTTAGTTTTGGCGGGGGAGGTCAGCTCGTCAACATAAGCGTGTACAACGAATACCTCACAAGGGGTCGCATTCTGAATAGTGAAAAGCAGGCCGAAATGCTTGGTAAATGGTTTCCAAACGGAGGAAATCAGAAAGAGTACGGTGCGTTTCAAACGGGCATCACCACGCTTGGAATCAGCTACCGATACGGGAATCATGCTTTTGCGGCAGGCCATCGTTTTCGGGCATATGGCAGCGCTGGCGTTTCCAAGGGTGTTTTTGAGGCTGCGTTCGGCGGGCTCGATGATCAGCTTTTTGCCGACCCGCAGCGACTCGATATGCGGACAAGCGTGATGGTGTTATCCGAGTTTTCTGCCGGCTGGGCCGGACAGGTTTATTATGATGAAGACAGTCCCATATTCGGACTCCCCCTAAGAATCAGAGCCGGTGCTTCTCCAAAGCTGATTGTAGCCTATGGCTCATTTGATTTCGACATTCAATCCACGCTGAAGGTCTCGGGTGACAGTCTGGTTGTGCATCAGTTCAACTACAGCGTGCTTACGCATGGGGAACTGGCAAACAACCTCCAGCAGTATGCATTTGACCGCGATGCAGCGTCAGATGGTGTCAATCCTTCGCTTTCGGACTACACGGGCGACTCTTTCGACAACCTCGGTTCGCCGGCCGGATATGGATTCGGGCTTAGCTTTGGCGCCGTAGCCGACATCACCCTTCCCCAACATTTTCTGGATAATGCCTTCTTTGGCCGCGGTTCGAAACAGCTTGAGGTCGGCTTTGCTTTATCGGATATGGGCAGAACAGTCATTTCACGGGAGTCCGGCAGAGTTGCCCATTCTGGTGAACTGCGCTGGCGGGGACTTGCCATAGATAACGACTGGATCGACAATGAGTTTGACGGCAATATCGAAGACTATATAGATTTTGTGCTGAACGACAGTCTGGGTACATCCAAATACCTTGGGTATGGTATCGACCGGGATTCCTACACCGTTTCGCTGCCGGGTTATGGCAGTCTGAGCGGCACGCTTCGGGCGCCGAATGCCGACATTTCGCTTGATCTTCAGAAAGGCTTCAATAATGAGGGCATAAACAGCCGCGTGCTGCGAATCGGAACGGGAATTGAGTATAGGCCGCTCTATTTTCTGCCGCTTCGGACCGGCTTCGCGTTTGGAGGTAAAAACGGGTTCATAGCCGGTTTCGGAACCGGACTCAACTTCAGGCATTTTCAACTGGATCTGGGTACCTCTTTTAGCCCGGCTACGGAAAGACGCGGCGCCTGGGCAGCGTTTTCGTTTGGGACGTCCTACAGATTTTAATAGACGGTTTGCAGGTAACAGGAGCATTGGCGGCCCCAATAGTTATTAAATGCATCTGAGGAACTTTAAAAATCGATTGTTGCCACATACGCCGGGCTGACCTAAATTGAGCTAAAACTTCTGATCACCTGACTTTTCACGATGACCCGTCAACTTCTTCGCTATTTCCTGCAGGGTATGCTGTATGTGGCTCCTCTTGCCATCACCCTGTATATCATCTGGGTGATATTCTCCTTTGTGGATTCTCTGCTTCGCTCAGCGCTTCAGTCCGTTTTCGGGCCAGTAATTCCCGGGCTCGGTATACTTATTATGGTGCTGCTGCTTATCCTTCTGGGGTATTTTGCCCAGACGTTCGTTGGGCGGCCGCTTAAATCCTGGATTGAGGCTCTTCTGGCTAAAATTCCCATCCTCAATATCGTCTATTCGGCATTTGCTGATCTGTTTTCATCCCTGCTGGGTACCGAGCGAAAGTTTAATCAGCCGGTACTGGTACTGGTTAATCCCGTGACGAATCTGGAGAAGCTGGGGTTTCTAACTGAAGAAGATCTGAGTATGCTCAACGAGCCTGGTAAAGTTGCCGTCTATTTTCCGCACTCCTACAACTTTTCCGGCGAAATGTTTATTGTGCCTAAAGAGCAGGTTAAGCCGGTCGATCTGCATCCCGGAGACGTAATGAAGTTTGTGGTTTCGGGCGGCGTGGCGGGTTTTAACGGGAATGGGGATACAAAGCCATCTCAATAACAAAAGGCTTTAAGACCTTTATCCTAATAGCTCATTCATGTAACCTGTCACCTGAATAATGATACCTGATTTCACTGCTTCACATGTGCCCCGGATTTAGCGGCCTGTCGAATTACGTTAGATGATCTTACGGCCGTAAAGGTGTTAATTGGCACTCCGGCCTCATCGAGCAGTAGCGCCACCCATTTATTGCTGGTTTTGGGCACGTAGTACCAGCGGGGTGATTTATAAAAACGCGCATCGGCATACAAACCATCTTCCAGTTCAATAACATCACCTTCGTCATCACGGCTGAAGTAGCTTTCGGCTCTTTTCAGCAGGGCGCGGTATCCGTCTTCGGTCAGGCGGATGGTTACCCTCTCAAGCCGGGAAAACTGCTCCTCCGGCGCGTTGGAGAAAGCGGCCACATGAATTGCAGAAGAGCTTGGCAGGAGTCCGCCCTTTATGGTGGTCCAGACTCCGGGGCTGTCGGCCATGTAGAAATCCCGGTCGCCCCAGCCAAATTCTGCAAAGTTCTGCCCGTTGGTTATGTGCAGCGATGAAGGCATGATTTCATTAAAGATATTGTCTACCGGAAGCACGAGCCCGACATGCCAGCCGTGTGATACCACGTGGACTTCAATATCTCTCAGCTCCGGATCGGCGGGGAAGAGATCCCGGTTGGCCGAGCTGCATGCTCCCATCATAAATGCCAATAGGCTTACTATGATCAGTTTTATTGAGACGGATTGAGCGGACATCGGTTTTTCCTGAATGCAGGTTTATTGAACTTAATCTGTAATGTGCTCAAAAGCAGGCTTTTGTACAAACAGGATTAGGAAGCGGAGCTTGTTGGTTCTTAAGCTTTAATCGAATATTGCTATTAGATATTGTTATTCGTATCGTATAATTATATCACTAAATAGGAATATTAAACTCAGTAGTTATGAAATCACTACTTTCGGCCCTTATCATTACACTTTTTGCGGGATCATTTTTAACCGTTAATGCTATGGATAATCATTCGAACGAGCATGAAGGGGAGCTTTTTGTCGTGCTCACCTCTGAAAATCCTGAAACACAAATGATGGCCCTTGTGCTGGCTACGCAGTCTTTTAATCAGGATGTACCTGTGCGTATTCTGCTTTGCAGTGAAGCCGGTGACCTGGCTCTAAAAAACTCGGAATCGCCTGCTTTTCAGCCGGCTGACCGTTCGCCTAAGCAGCTGCTTCAGAACCTGCTCAATAACGGCGTAACGGTTGAGGTGTGCGGAATCTACCTGCCCAATCGCGATCACCTTAGCGCCGATGATCTTATTGAAGGCATCGGAACCGCTGCCCCGCCGGAGGTTGCTGCCTACATGAAGCAGCCACACGTTCGTTATTTCAGCTTTTAGGCTGAAAACAGCCACGAAGCCCGTCACCATTAACCACCAGCTCAAAAGAGATCAGTATTATGAAAAAGAACATGGGAACTGCCGATAAAGCCATTCGCTCGGTTGTGGCGCTTGTTGTCGCTATTTTGTACTTCACGGGTGTGATAACCGGTACGCTGGGCGTTGTTTTGCTCGTTTTTGCAGGCGTATTTCTGCTTACCAGTCTGGTTTCATTTTGCCCGCTTTACGCGCCGTTTGGAATACGAACCTGTAAAGCAGAATAGCTAACGAATAAAAAGAATCTGCTAAAAGAGACCAGCCGTTAATTCGAATTGAAATAACTGACGGCGGGTCGTACCTTTGGTGCATGATTCCATACTTTCAGGACATAGCTGTGCAGGTATCGGAGTACCTGGGTACCTCGACCGCCATATCTGAAAACCTGCTCCAGACGCTTTTCATCATACTGGGGCTAATAGCGATACGTTATCTGCTCATCGTATTGGTTTACTGGAGAAGCTCTTCCGCAGCCGTGCATTATAATTTTAAGCGCTACTCCACGCAGATTTTTGTAGTGCTGGGTCTGCTGCTGGTTGGCAAAGTGTGGATTGAAGGGTTTCAGTCGGTTGCTACGTTCCTGGGCCTTCTATCGGTTGGTCTGGCGCTGGCATTGCGAGAGCTGCTTACCGGCCTGGCCGGCTGGATCTACATTATCGTAAGGCAGCCGTTTGAGATGGGCGATCGTATTGAAGTTGCCGGAGTAAAAGGCGATATCATCGATAAGCGAATGTTTACCTTCTCAGTTATAGAAGTCGGCAACAGGGTTGATGCCGAACAGAGCACGGGCCGCATCATCCATATCCCAAACAGTAAGGTGTTTACCGATACGGTAGCCAATTATACAAGCGGCTTTCCCTTCATATGGCACGAAGTCGCGGTCGCTCTGACGTTCGACTCCAACGTAAAAAAAGCCCGCGCCATCCTGGATGAGGTCACAAATACTCATGCCGCTGAGTTTGTGGATGAAGCTGAAGCTGCCCTCAAACACGCACAGGAGTCCTTCATGCTTATGTTTACCATTTTTACTCCGGCCGTTTATGTTTCCACAACCGAAAACGGCATAAAGCTTACTGCCCGCTACTTATGTCCGGTTCGTAAGACCAGAAGCACGGAGCAGGCCATTGTTCTGGATCTACTTGAGCGCTACCAAACCGAAAAAGATATCGAATTTGCTTTCCGAACCATGCGTCTGAAAGCGGATAATAAGCAGAATGATGAGGATTAAAATCTGTTTCCGGGTTGGTATCAAGCGCTAAAGAATCTATTTTTCGACAAGGGTGAAAAGGGCGCTACCGCAGCTGTTTATCAGCAGCTCCTTAAAAACCCGTTCTATTTGATTTCCAGCTCAGTGTAGCTAATAAACTTAATTACTATGCGGTCTTTCAATGCGTAATAGGTGGCTCTGCCCAAAGACTGCGGTTCGACTATAAAAAAGGTGTTTATGATGGATAAAGTTGTACAAAATATTCGTTCACCGCGCGGCGCAACGCTCAGCTGTAAAGGCTGGCATCAGGAAGCCGCCATGCGCATGCTTATGAACAACCTGGACCCTGAAGTGGCCGAGCGTCCGGACGAGCTCATCGTTTACGGCGGTGGCGGCAAAGCGGCGAGAAACTGGGCGTCTTATCACAAAATTATTGAAACGCTTAAACGACTTGAAAACACCGAAACCCTGCTGGTGCAGAGCGGCAAGCCGGTTGGCGTGTTCCGTACGCATGAGGAGGCGCCCCGCGTTCTCATTTCCAACGCTCAGCTGGTTCCCAACTGGGCTAACTGGAGCGAATTTCGCCGTCTGGAAGAGCTCGGGCTCACCATGTACGGACAGATGACCGCCGGCTCGTGGATTTATATCGGCACGCAGGGTATTCTGCAGGGCACGTATGAGACCTTCGCGGAATGTGCGCGTCAGCATTTTGGCGGCACGCTGGCCGGAAGGCTGGTTGTGACCGGTGGATTAGGCGGCATGGGGGGAGCTCAGCCGTTGGCGGCAACCCTCTGCGGAGGCGCTTTCCTGGGCGTGGATGTAGATGAAAGCCGCATCATGAAGCGCGTGAACGACGGCTATTGCGACGCTATCTCCCATAATCTGGAAGACGCGCTCGAGCAGGTTCTGAGGGCCAAAGAGCAGAAGCGGGCTTTTTCGATTGGCCTGGTGGGCAACATAGCCGAAGTGCTCCCAAAGCTTATTGAAATGGGTGTTACGCCCGACGTGCTTACCGATCAGACATCGGCACACGATCTCAAGCTGGGCTACATTCCGGCGGGGCTTAGCCTCGATGAGGCCGATAGCCTGCGCAAGCAGGATTATGCCGGCTACGAGGAAAAAGTGCTCGACAGCATGTGCGAGCACGTGGATGCCAAGCTTGCCCTAAAGAAAAAGGGAGCCATCACCTTTGATTACGGCAATAACCTTCGCGGTCACGTAGCCGACTTGCGCGGCAAAACCGAGGCGTTTGATATTCCCGGATTTGTGCCTGAGTTTATTCGTCCGCTGTTCTGCAAGGGCTCCGGACCGTTTCGCTGGGCGGCGCTTTCGGGCGATCCGAATGATATTGCGGTAACGGATCAGGCGGTGCTGGAAACCTTCCCGGACAAGGATCATCTCACCAACTGGATCCGCAACGCTCAGGAGAAAGTGCACTTTCAGGGACTTCCGTCGCGCATCTGCTGGCTGGAGTATGGTGAGCGCGCCGAAATGGGCCTTAAGTTCAACTGGCTGGTGAAAAAGGGGAAGGTGAAAGCGCCTCTTGTAATTGGCCGCGACCATCTGGATACGGGCTCGGTGGCATCACCCAACAGAGAAACGGAGGGGATGATGGACGGCTCCGATGCCATTGCCGACTGGCCGCTGCTTAACGCGCTGCTTAATACGGCCTGCGGCGCCAGCTGGGTGTCGCTGCACCACGGCGGGGGAGTGGGCATTGGTTACTCCATCCATTCGGGTATGGTAAGCGTGGCCGATGGTACCGAAATGGCCGACCGCCGGCTGGAGCGCGTGCTTACGGCCGATCCGGGCACGGGCGTAATGCGCCACGCAGATGCCGGATATGATATTGCTAAAAACACGGCCCGCGACCGTGGTGTGGATATGCCGATGCTGTAGATATAAAGCCCAATGTTTTACGTGGAACATACGCCCTGATGGAGCAAATCTGTCGGGGCGTTTAATTTTTTTGCAGCAGCCGGAGCTTATAACACTTTCATATAACACCCTTTTGTTACCAGTGTTTACAGCTTGTGGTTTTGATAAATTAAAATTAATGGCTAATCTGACAACTTGAGTGATTTCCAGCTAACTAACTAATACTTTTCAACCTTGAATTCAATTGCTAAACACGGGAGCGTGCTTTTCCTGCTGTCTGCTTCAGTTGTGATGTTCTCCTGCTCCGCCGGCGAGCAGGTTGCTGAACCAGCCGATCAGCCTCAGCCTGAAGCTGCTCAGCCCGATAAGGCGCATCTCGAAGAACTGTTCTGGTCGCGTCTTGATGCATCCCGCACTTCCTTTGTGGAAGAAGACGTCACCTTCATGACCGATATGATTGTACACCATGCTCAGGCCATCATTATGTCGAGGCTTGCTCCTGAAAATGAGGCCAGTGGTGATGTCAGGCGCCTTGCTGCACGCATACTTGCCGCTCAGGAGGATGAAATCGCTCTCATGCAAAAATGGCTGCGCGACAGATCACAGCCGGTGCCGATTGTCCGTTTCGACGGCATCATAATGCATGTGGATATGCAGATGCCGGGTGAGGAGCACGAAGCGCATCACCCTGAAGACCACCATGAAAGCCATCGTGACAACGAAATTCCGAAACATACCTCTGATCATGCTATGGGGCATGGAGGGCACGGTGGCATGGGTCACGGCCACGATCACCACGATATGCCGGGCATGCTCACACAGGAGCAGCTTGAGCAGCTTGAAGCAGCCAGCTCTGAAGAGTTTGACATTCTGTTTCTTCGCTTTATGATTGAACACCATCAGGGTGCCGTATGGATGGTGGATCAGCTGTTTGCCGCCGACGGAGCCGCCCTCGATCTGGAATCCTACCGCCTTGCCGTGGATATTTACGCCGAGCAGGTCACCGAGATTCAGCTCATGAACCTGATGCTCGAAGCACGGGGAGAGGAGCCGGTCGGGCCGCTTCAGGTAGACGGTCACGACGATCATGAGCATCACCACGAGCATGACATGCAGCACGAACATAACACCGACCACGAAATGCATCAGCCGGCATCGAACAGGCACGAAAGCCATCACCAGCATCACTAACAAACGATCCCTAAAGGACTAACTAACTACCGAATGAAATCCATATTTACAACCAAACTAACGCCAGGCATCATTGCCATCGCGCTGATGATGTTCGCATTTGCCTGCGCATCAGCCGACCGGAGCACGGAAACGGCAGCCGAACCAACGCTGCAGCCCATTTCTGAAATTGAGGCTCCCTATCCGGATCCCCGCGTCGGGCTCGCTCCCGGCCTGTTTGATGCCGAAGAAGCTATCTGGAACATGCGCATGCTTACCACGGTGCCATCACCCGAAGATTTTGTAGGCGCGTTTAATACCGACCTGGCGTTTAAGGACAACTATGCCATACAGGGAAATTACAACGGTATCGTGATCTGGGATATCTCAGATCCGTCGAATCCGGTTCTGGTTAATGAAATCCTGTGCCCGGCATCACAAAGTGATGTTTCCGTTTACGGTGATCTGCTTTTTGTTTCGGGTGAAGGCCTTGAGGGGCGTCTCGACTGCGGTACCGAAGGCGTAAGAACGTCGGTTAGCGAAGAGCGTCTGCGCGGTATCCGTATTTTTGATATTTCCGATATTCATAATCCTGAGTACGTAGCCAACGTGCAGACCTGCCGCGGCTCGCACACCCATTCGCTGCTGATCGATCCTAAGGATGAAGAAAACATCTATGTGTACGTTTCAGGCTCAGCGCCTGTACGTCCTGAAGATGAGCTTCCCGGCTGCTCCAGCGCATTCCCGGATGAGGATCCCGACAGCGCATTGTTCCGCATTGAGGTGATTCAGGTTCCGTTGTCTAATCCGGAGCTGGCCGAAATCGTATCATCACCACGTATATTTGAAGACCTGACCGCACCACCGGTACACGGACCTGCTCCTGAAGAGCTTGCTGCCTTAGAGCGTGCCCGCGAAGCCGGTGCATTTATTGCAGAGATTGGCGGTACAGAGCGTGTTATCCGCGGTGGATGGCTGAATCAGTTTATGAACCGTATCGTAGATGAGCGCGGCGGAACCGAACCAACAGCTGCCGATTCTGTATTGCTTCGTGAAAATCTGCAGGAAATGATTGATGAAATGATGGCTGCCCGTGGCCGCGGCCGCGATGTGGGCCCGAATCAGTGTCACGACATCACTCTGTACCCTGAAGTTGGTCT
>JAIUMA010000021.1 GCA_022565795.1 Balneolia bacterium | reverse complement strand
ACTCTGTTGAGATCACCAAAACTTGCCATGATGTTTCACCTTTGTTTTTGTTTAATGTTCATTAGGCAGATTGCTTACTGTGGTTATCGTGCGTGGATATGCGTTCTTAAATTTGGGATAAATATTTTTTTTATTTTTTTCGCCCTCAACCAAAAAAAAGGCATAAAAGCATTGTTTTTGCTTAACTTTACGATATTTCTATATTTTAGGATAGTCTGCTCACATTGATAATTTTTGGACCAAAAAACAGCATTTTATCCGTTTGATGGAAAGCCGGGAGCGAAGAAACTGAGTTTCAACAGTATCTTTTGTGATTACTAGTCTTCAGATTTATCTCTACTTGCTTGATGGAATAGCGGTGCCTCACCAGCCTTATGACAAACCAAAACCTTTATCTGCCTTCATATCAATTCTACCTGTACTTATTAGAAGAGCAGGCTCACAGACAATTAATTATCGCAGCTTTTAAGCCTTCGTAACGTATCAGCCATTAGCTAATGACAGCAATGGATGTAATTAACATACCAATAGCTATCTTACTACGGGATATTCACGTGCAGTGAAACTGAAATGACTACTCATGTTAAAGGTAAAACATCCCAATTTGAACAATAGTTTAGCTAATTCGGCGCCTATACATTCAAGTCCAAAGAACTATAGTGACCAGATGTTCTTAGCTACTATTTCACTGCCAGGGTCTCTGTTTGGCTAATCCTTACTGTCAATACGGCGCCAATCGATTTTCTATTCTGGTTGACCCAAACTTCTAGCTTTCGATAGCAAGGGTGAAGCTATTGTTGATAAACTTAAGTGTTCCTACTTCAGAGGTTAAGTTCTTCTCAGAAGCATAAATTTTGAAACTACTTAAAATCGAAAGGATATTTGCCCTGTCAATTTTTGAATGGTATTCAAGCATAATTATTTCGACTTTATCCAAAACAGGCTCTAAGCTCTCCAAGATTTCAACCTCAGCCCCTTCTGTATCAATTTTGAGAACAGCAATCTTCTCGACTCCTAATTCAATGATTTGGCTTAATGCATTCTTAATCTGGACATTTACTACATTCGAGCCTGTAATTTTATGTGTGGTGCTTGTTGCACCGGTATTAAATGGATTTTGGTAAAGCTCTACAACTTTATCGCTGCTTCCGAGGCCATAGTTGAGTACTGAAATATTTTTATGCCCTTTAGTATTCGACTGAAGCAAAGGGAAAACCTGCGGATTTGGTTCAAAGCTGTAAATTTTTGCATTTGGACTCCATTTTTGGGCATATAAAGCGAATGCGCCAATGTTTCCACCTACATCCAAAATTACTGAATCTCTATCTATCCTATGCCCCTCAGGAAGACTGTATTCATTGTCTACAAAAATATTCTTCAATCTGAATATTTCGTTTTTGGGGATGAGTATTTCATAGTCTAGCACTTTCACTTTAACTACTTGTGACGGTAAATTCAAAGCACTTAGTGATACGTTCCCGTTGGCTGGTATTGAAAGTGAAGCGGCTCCAACTTCTTTTCTTTTTGATATAGTTTCGATATTCCCATGTAACACCTCAAGTAGTTGTTTATCTGAAAAGCTACATTGGTAGGTAGTTAAATAATTCAATTGCAACCAAGATTCAATTGAGCGTACCATCAACCATTTTTGAAATTCTGTTCGGACCCGAGCATTGTCCATAGCAGATTTTGGCAGAAAAAAAGGAAGGGGGGCAAATAGATTCTCCTGGCCCATTTTTGTATCAACAATCAGCTTTTTCATTATATCAACAGCTTGCTTACGCCTTCCAAGAGTCTCAAGTACACGGATTAAAGTAAATGCAACTGAGACACCACCTTCATCTTTATTATACTTAGTTATCAATTCTTGAGCGGCTACAAGTAATAGCTTTGCTTTTACCGATCTGTACTTTATTTGTTGTATTGATTCAGAATCTGTATTTCCATGCTCTATTGCAGCACTAATATAATCTAAAGCCCGGTAGTAGTCTTTATGTTCGGGTTTTAAAGCGTTTTTCTCCCATTCTGCAAATAGCGAGTCCGTCCATGGCAATGCCCTTAAACTCTTTCTCCAATACTCTTCTTCAGGTTCGACTATCTCGACATGTTCATCATGTATCCATCCAGTCTGAAATAATTCAGAGACCATATCTTTTTTTACTGCAACTATATTTTGGGTATATGAATCCCGTTGGTTCCAATCTTGAATGGGGCTTAAAAGACTCACACCTCCAATAAAATCATAAAAGACAAAGTCTTTAGATTGCAAATACTCCACCTGACTTTGCAGTGTTGTTCCTGACTCAGTAACAGCCAGCACTACAACTGCTGAAGTTTCAGACAACATTTTATCTGCACCTTTGAGAACATCAAATTCTCGACCGTTGACATCAATTTTAAGTACATCAACCTGCGGGTTTCCTTCGAACTCCCACCACTTATCCAAAGTGACCACCTGCACCCCCACTCCCCCTTGCTCAAGTACAGTTAACTCAGGCGTCGCATTCTTGCTCAATCCCATTTCCCCGGATTTAGCACCTAATGCCCTGCCGGAGACTTCGATATTGGTTAAAGCGTTTTCTACCTTACTGATATCCAGGTGTTTTCGCATGTTTTCGACTGGCTCAAAGGCATAAACAATACCCTTTGCCCCCACCTTCAATGCAGCAGTAAGCGCATAAGCGCCAAATCCCGCACCCGCATCCACTACTTTCATTCCGGGTCGGAGATACTCATACAAGAACTTCAACTCAGCATCGTACCACTTTCCCTGCTCGAGAAAGACATAGGTTGATATTACATCAAGCGACTCTGGCACACTGTACTTAACGCCGTACGTTCCATGCACCAGTAAATTATCTTTCCCGCCTCTCACCCACGGATACCTTGCATTTTTTTCAATCTGTTGACCTTGGTTGGCTTTTGCAAGATTCTCCCTGCCTTTAGCAGACCTTTTTTCAGCTACCTCATGTAAACCATACTGCTTATCAGAGATTAGTTCAATGGGATTATCCTGAGATTTTTTCTTAAGTCCAGTTGTGATACTAACGCTACTTGAGACAGATTCCTGCATTTCTCTCTCTTCCAACTGCTTTGCTTCTTTACCGATTAGTACTTTTTCAGAGTCCGCAAATACTTCATCTTCAACGCTTTCCAGCACATTCACTTTCTTTTCCCCTAAATTGCTATCTGTCAGGTCAGACTCCGATATTTCAACATTAATGGCACTCTCTTTCAAACGGCCTTCTGCATAAGCAATCCACATCTCCCGAAACGCCTTGCTTAAGGCCTTGCCGAACCGTTTTCCGTCGCAGAGCGGAGAGCTGGCTACCGTATCCCGTAAGCGGGCTCTTAATGCCGCAAGCCTTTCCGGATCAGCAGCCATTGCTACAGCTTTATCGGTGTACTCTTCCCAGCTTCCTGCAATCCATTCCGGAAAGCCGGCGTTATGCACGTGCGTTGCCGCATGGCGCCCCGCAAAAGTGGGGCCCGGGTAGGTAATTACAGGCACGCCCATCCACAGGGCTTCACAGGTGGTGAGTCCGCCGGAATAAGGCCAGGGATCTAAGGCGATATCAACCCGGTTGTACGCATCAAGCAGCACATCATGGGTCGAGCCACCCTCAAATATCAGCCTTTCGTTACCGACGCCAAAACCTTCCATAAGCTGCTCAATGCGGTTGGTATAGTACTCGTTGCCATATTGCCGGCTCTTTAAAAACAGCCTGCTATCAGGTACCTGCGTCAGTATTTTCGCCCATTTTTCCAGAATATCCGGATTTACCTTAATCGGGTTGTTAAAACAGCCAAAGGTTATATAGCCATTTTCCGTAACCGGGCTTGTTTTAACCTCGGGTGCATATGGGATGGGGCTAAAACAGATATAGTCATCCGGCATGCGTACAAGCTTTTCCACATAGTACTCATCGGAACCCTCAGGCGTTTCAATATGGTCTGTCAACAAGTAATCTATGGCCTTAAGACCGGTGGTATTAAACAGGCCTCCAACCCATTTCACTATTACAGGCGCCGGCTCCATAGCAACAGCACGTAGCCGGCTATCACCTGCGTGGCCAGACATTTCAACCAGAATATCAATTTGATCTTGCCGAATCATCTCATTCGCCCTTTGATTGCTGAACCCTTTAATCATCCGCCATTCTCTGGCCGTTTTGTGCAAACTTTGGGTTATCTGGTCGACCTTCGTATGGTTTGAGTAGAAATAAAGCTCAAACTCATCGCTATTTAGGTTTTCGAGACCGGCAAGAATCATCCAGCCTACCGGATGAATTCTGAAACCTCCCGAAAGTAAGCCAATCCGCAGACGGCGTGATCTGTCCTTATTTTCAGGCACGGCCCTTTCGGGATTTTCAGGAGCATAAATGCTATCCCACTTCCGGATAGTCTCCAGGATTTCATCTCTCGTTTTATTCGGATTATAGTGCTGTACGAACAGATAGTTTGAGTATGACTCCATGAATGAAGGCACATCCTTATTCGCTCTCAGAAAGTTTTGCTCGGCTTCGTCAAAGCGTCCAAGATCCTGAAGCACGTTTGCGTAATTAATTCTTACGCCTCCGTTACCCGGATTTTTTGCCAGCATTTCTTCATAAATCTGTAGCGCGCCTAGGAAATCGCCGGTCTCTTTAAGTATTTCTGCTTTTGTGGCAAGAAGAGTGATGTCGGCAGGATTTATATCTATTGCTGCCTGAATGGTCTCCAAAGCAGTATTAAACTCCTGCTTATTCTGCAGTATCACCGCTTTTTCGTTGAGCGCTGCGGTATTCTCCGGCTCCATTTTCAGCACTATTCCAAACATCTCTAGTGCTTTATCTGAAAACGCCTGATCCTTATAAACACGGCCTATTTTGAGCGCCACTTCTGCTTTAGCTGGGTTTATACGATTGCCCTGCCCGTAGCTTTGTAGCGCTTCGTTCAGCTGCCCGGTCTCTCTGTATGCATCACCAAGCGCCATCCAGGCGGAGTAGTAGTCGTTCTTCAGCTCTATCGCTTTCTTTATATGTATAACCGCTGATTCATGGTCGCCGCACAGATACCTGCATTTACCAGCGTAATAATACACTTCCGGACTGTTCGCTCCTGCCTTCAGGGCCCGCGCAAAGAAGGTTTCGGCTTTTTCAAAATCAGATTTCAGGAAATGAGCTATTCCGCTGATATGGTAGGCCTTCCACGGTGTATTTTTCTTACTTACAAGTGGCTTCATCAGCTTAATTAGCTGATCGGGTTTAACCGGGTTGGTATTGAGCAAAAGCTCAGCCTGCTGAATTCTGTTATTCAAAACGATATCTGTTTAAGCATCCATATTTGTGCGAGTTCAATAGTCTTCTCCACATTATCAAAATAGATGCCGGTTAGGCTATATCTGGTTTGAATAAAAAGTAACCGCTGTTTTAGGCGCGTATGTATTATTACAGGCTATCTAGCATGAGCTGCTATCTTCTGCTGCGAAGGTATTGATTTCCTGTTTCTGAAATATTTTCCGCTTTACCCTGCAGGGATACACGATCGGCCGCCGGATATCTTTTCAAACAGCCATAAGCCTCTACAGCGCTTGGGTTACCTAAAAGACCCTGTCTAAACGCGCATGGCAGTGTGGCAGATCCGTTTGACTTGGATCGCTATCCCTTTCTATTCTTTGCAAACATGCCTGAAAGAGCCCAAAACCATAAGGCATGATTATTGCAAAATTAATAGCATTAGACATGCTTTTTATTAAAGCTTTCTAATCCAGAAAGACTAATCAATTCAAAAAAACTGCCGATAAATGACTTATAAAAATCTGAATTCGGTCGATAAAAGAATTAAATACACGATTCACATTATTCTAGCGTAATGAAAAATCCGGAACTTCTATATCAAACTCAGGCGGTAAAACACGCATCGCCATTGCAGCTAGTAGTAAAACTGTACGACTTAGCCATTCAGGCTACATACAGGGGAGATCAAACGAAGGTAAAAGAGGTACTTACCACCCTGATGCACGGTCTCAACTTCGAACATGAGCCTGCGGAGCAGCTTTTTGCTCTTTACCAGTATTGCCGCGAGCTGGCAAGGAAGCGCGAATTTGAAGAGATTCGGGAGCTTCTTGAGCCCCTCCGTGACACCTGGGACGAAATTGCGAACCAGCCTGCAGCTCAGGCTCAATAATATTTATCATCAAACTCCAACAAAGCTGATATAAACGATGAGCTCAATAGGAAACATATTCAGGCAGACCAATCCATACGAGAATTTCGTAAAACAGCTCGTACAGATTGAAAGTCAAACTAAGCTTAAACTTCAGGCACAAAAGGGTGTTCAGAACGAGAAGAAAACGGCTCTTGGCGCCGTAAGCTCGGCTATTTCTAAATTTGTAAGCAAAATCGATGAGCTTAAAAACGATACCACCCGACCGTTTCATCCGCTGGCTGCAACCAGTTCGAATAAAGATACTGTAAATATAGAGACTACCAGTACTCAAAACAGAACGGGTACGTATGGTATAACAATTAACAGACTAGCGACAAATGACATTGTACTGTCTGAAATCATGGATGGAACCGACACAAACCTGTCGGCATTTGGCAGCGGGTCGATTGAAATTACCATAGGCGAGCAGACCGAAACCATTTCTGTTGAAACTACCTTTGAGGATGACCAGGGTGTAGTTCAGCAAAAAACAAACAGCCAGATTCTTGAAGCTTTTTCAAAAAATATTGAGGACGCTTTCGGAGATAAGGCCAGAGCCAATCGCTTCAACGTAAGTGGCGATAATGTACAGTTTTCAATGCAGAGCCTGAATTCGGGATTTGAAAATCGCATACAGTTTGAAAATGCAACCGGCGCTCTTGCTGAACTCACTAATACTTCTACAAGAGCTACGCCAGCTGAAGAGCTTAACGCCTTATTTTCCATTGATGGCGTTAATTTCGAACGCAGCACTAACGTTGTAGACGACGCTGTGGAAGGACTTACAATAACATTGAACCAGGCTACCGGTGAGCGGGAGCTTTTAACCGTAAACCGGGATATAAATAAAGCACGAAGAAACGTAACTGAATTTGTCTCTGCGTTCAATGAAATGAACAAAACCATTCGTGACCGCACATTTCTGGATGCAGAAAATGATCGCAGGGGTGCCCTTCAGGACAACAGATCTATTCGAAACCTCACCATTGGACTGCGCCAAACCGGCCTCCTGCCTATGGAAGGAGTAGCTGAGGGCGAAGCCGCGCGTCTTTCTGATATTGGCATCAGCTTCAGAAACGATGGTACGATGTTTATTGATGATGAAGAACTACTTACTGAAATGCTGACCGAACGTCCGGATGAGCTGGCGCGTTTATTTACTGATGAAAATTCTACTGTATCTCAGATGAAAACAGAAGCCGAAGCTTTTGTCAAACGTGGTACAGGAATTATAGCAACCATTGAAAGTGGATTTGATCAGCGAATAAGCCGACTTGATGCTAGAATTGCAGCTCAGGATCGTTTTCTTGAAAGATATGAAGAGGAGCAAAGAAACAGGTTTAACCAGCTCCAGGCCATTATTGATCAAGGAGACCGGCAGTTTGCTCAGATAATGAGCTTCAGGAATTTAATGGGCTTTTAATGCTTACGTTTATGAAAACGCTAATGAAACAAATTTCTATAATTAATAGTCTTAGCGATAATATTCTCACAGAGTTGAACAAAGAAACTCCCTCTTTCGGATACATACAGGAGACAATGTCTAAGCGACAGGACCATATCGATGAATTTGGGATTGATTTGCAAAATGAGCCCGTCCATGAGTTCTCGGACGAGGAAAAAGAGTTGTTCAATCACTTTTTTGATGAGTTCATCGTTATCAACCAGAAGATTAAAGACGTCATATCCGACGTATTGGAGAACCATAAAGACCAACTGTTTTCTGCACAAAAACAGCGCAAAGCAGAAGATGGATATCACTTTTTAGCGAAACCAGAAATTTCGTATTATACGAAGTAACCAATGTCTATAGATATCAATAAAATATCGTCAAAATTAAGCAATCAGCTTAGCGAAGCGAAGTCTTCAGAACAGACTCAGCGTAATAAGTCTGTACAATCGTCCCCTTCTAAAGACGGGACCGTTTTTACAGATAAAGTTTCTCTACAGGATCAAAGCAGACAAAAAAACGAGAAAATCTTCGCAAAAATAGAAATGGCAAAACTGGATGAAGCATCCTTTGAGAAACTCAAGTCTATGAAAGCTAAAATCACGGAGTATGAAAAGGCAAAGGAGATATCTCCCGAAGCGGCAGCACAAACCGCTATTGGCAAATTGCTCAACGACTCTTCTGTCTTTGAAGAGATAGCCAATAAAATACTTAAGTAATGGCTGAAATTAGAACAACCGGATAATTCCTGCTCCTTTTCCAGCTTTCTTCGCTAATTAATTATTAAGCTACCGTACTGGCATCACTTCTAAAGTGTATCAGGATGGTAGCTTTTTTTGTTGCCTCATTTTATAAATCATTTTTTATGCCGAAAAGAGCTTCTACTTTCCAGCCGAGGACCAAGAAGGGTCTCACACTCATCCACTGTTAGATAATTTTAATTTTTACTCTTATATTAGAGCATCCCAACCGCACTTTATTAAGATATTTTAATAAATAGCGGTTGGGTTTTAAAAGTATTTTCCACTCATTAGTATGTCTATAGAATATTAATAAGTGAATCACAACCTTGCGCTAAGGCTGTGATTTACATAGATAGATTGATATCAGTGGGAGATATTAACAAACTACCTCATTCGGGCTAGCTGATAAATTTTTTTATAACAATTAGCCTATCCGAAGATTTCAGAAGCACATTTATAAATCATCGCATTACATCTGGCTCAATTTTCAATTGTTTAATTCAAGATCGCATGAAGGGACGCATATTGCTCGTCGATGACGACGAGCTTTTACTTGGTTTTATGGACGAACACCTTTCAATGAGTGGCTATGAAACGACCCCATTTTCATCACCGGTTGATGCAAAAAACTTTTTATCCGACGAAGGATCGGAAAACATCGACTTAGTAATAACAGATGTAAAGATGAACGAAATGACCGGGGATGAGCTCCACAATTACATAAGTGACAATCACCCTCACATAGGTGTTATACTCATGACGGGCTTTGGCAATGTGAGCCACGCTGTTAATGCCATGCAAAAAGGCGCCTTCGACTATATTACTAAACCATTTAATGCTAAGGAAATCGCCTTAAGAGTGAAATTATTCTTTAGTCGCAAAGAAGAGATGGTTTCAAATTCAGCTAAAGACTCTCCGCGTCTGAACGGAAACTCGCTTCCCAAGAATGGTTTGGGCTCTAACTCATCTAAAGCCCAAACCGCTTACACTGATGAGACATTCGTTGGTAATGACCCGGCCGTTGCAGGTTTACTCAAAATATTACCAAGCATAGCTGCGAATAATGCTCCTATTTTCATACAGGGAGACAGCGGTACCGGTAAAGAAGTTTTCGCAAGGCAGGTTCATAAGCTGAGTAACCGTAGTGATAAGCCTTATGTTAAGATTAATTGTGCAAACCTCCCGGTAGAACTCGTGGAAAGCACGCTTTTTGGTCATGTTAAGGGGTCATTTACTGGTGCAATCACCGATCGGACAGGTGCTTTTGACGAAGCACGGGGCGGGACCCTCCTACTCGACGAGATTACCGAAATTGACATTAACGTGCAGGCTAAACTGCTTCGTGTTTTACAGGAGCGGGAATTTTACAGGGTTGGCAGCCAAAAAACGATTCAGGCCGACGTTAGAATAATAGCCACCTCCAACAGAAATATCGCCCAAGCCATTAATGATGGTAAATTCAGGGAAGATTTATACTTCCGGCTTAACGTCTTTCCCATCACCATTCCGCCTTTACGCGAGAGAAAGAGCGACATTCCTCGCCTGGTCAATCATTTTATTAACATTTACTGCGAACAGTATCAGTTTGACAAAAAAGAGGTTTCAGCTGAATTGATGGACCACTTCATGGAGCATGAATGGAGGGGCAATGTCCGTGAGCTTGAAAACGTAATTCATAGAGGCGTAATTCTATCTCATGACAGCAATAAAATCAATAAGGAGCATATAGACAACGAGATATTCTCTAACGTAGATTTTGAGCTGGCCAATGAGCTTCTTACTGATATTCCTCTTATGTCAATTGAAGATATGGAGCTTCAGCTCATCAAAAAAACGATGGAACACACCAGAGGTAATCAAAAGAAAGCTGCAAAAATCCTAGGTATTACCGACAGAACAATCCGAAACAAGCTTAAACAACTTCAGCTTTAGAAGTAATTCGCAATAAGCTTTTTTGCCTCGGCAAACTGGTTTGTCTTGGAAAGCGTTACGATTAGTTTTCTTTGGTATTCTCTATTTGAGGAGTCTTGCTTATATAAACGTTGATAGATACCGTGAGGGTACTCATACCAGCCGTTAACCATAAACATGGATAGATGCTCATGCATTTTTTCCTGAACATCAGTCTCTGAAGCGCTTGTCGCAGCGTCGCCAAAAAGCTCCTCAAAGTACAAAATAGCTTTCACATAGTCTTTGAGCTCGATCGATAGCACCAACAGACGTTCTGTAAGCCAAGGTTCAACATCTCCCGTTTTCTCTCTGAAGTAGAGATCATAATACTTGAGAGCTTTATCCCTTTGTCCCGTTTTAATAGCAAGCTGTCCCAGCTTAAAAAGGGTTTCCTGTTTGCTTATGAATTTATCAATACTCGCCTTTGAACCGGATTCCAGGACTTCTCTGTATTTCTCAAGTATCTCCAGAGACGCGCTCCATTGTTTGTTTAGCTCAAAAATTTTGTAGAGTATGAGGTATGGCATAAACTGCTTTGGTTCTGCAGCTATAGATTTTTGGGCCATCTCAACCGCCTTATCCCATTTAAATAATTCGACGTGGCAGCTGGCCAGAGCGTTAATGGTTGCCAGTTTTTGACCGGCCATGAGCTCATCACTTTTTTGAAGATGTCTGAACTGCGCGGCGGCCATCACATACTTTCTCTCGTTGAAATATTTATAACCCAACTGGAAATAAACTTCAGGAGAAAACGATTGAAGAGAAAGCTCATCAAACTGATCAATCTGACCGAAAGGGCTTTGCTCTGTAAAAATACGAACCGCATTATCGGAAAAGGTGATGCCTTTTTTAAGCATGAATCTTGTGGCATCCGGAATATTTTTACCGCTAAATACCTTTTCACGAGTTCTGCAAACCAACCGTGCTAAGCAGAACTGCTTAAATGACTCTTCACCGGTAGGCTGAGTAACCAATACGGGGACCCACTCCGCCTCTGTAAGCCGGCTTTCAGAGGGAAGACTCAGGAAGTCGATTTCTTCACCTTCCTCAATAAACAATACCCATGGGCTACCGCTTCTGCTCAGCTCCTCATTCCACAATTCGGCCTTGCCTTTTTTGTGGCTAACATCAAACTGGCTAACGTTTTGGGGCAATTCCCTACATGTATTACACGAATTGAATGCAAAAATCCGCACGCTAGAAAATATACTGCTTACTACATCGATATATGAATCTTGCAAGATTCTCGTGCCTTTGTTAAGCGTAATAACAAGATCGATATAATCGCTTTTAACAGAGGTGGGTATAACGCTAAGATGATTTTTCATTTTTCTATTTACAGTACGTTATCAGGCCGAATTAATACGCTTATATCTGTAGCTCTCTGTGCTAAATAAAGTTAAGAAGCGTGTTGCTGAACATTGTGGAATGAACCGCCATTGCAGATTCATAGGCAATTTGATTCCTTTGTAACTCAGAAAATGCCATTGCATAGTCTGTGTCTACCAAGTTACTAACTTCAGCCCGCTGATTTATTTTTGAAGACTCGTATTGTTCAAACAGAAAATCCATACGATTTATATTAATACCCACCTTAGCTGCCTCGTTCGAGACGTGCTCAATTGCGCGGTCCGCACTTGGCATCAGCTGGCTCAGAGTTTCCGTATCGTTGGCATCAAGTGCGGCTATAATATCATCTATAATCCCGAAAAGATCTCCTGCTCCGGTATCCCTCAGATCAACTCCGTTAACGCTCACATCCAGAGATACTCCGTCTGCTACCAATACCCTAGGATTTGAGGTACTGCTGCTGTTTGAGACGCCGCCTTCAGCTTCTTCATCTAATCCAAACGGGGGCTGACTACTATTTGTACCGGCAAACAAATATCTGTCTCCGGAACTTAAGTTTAAAGTATTTACCAAGGTATCTCTGATACCCTCAATTTTGCGGGCCATGGTCTGGCGGGTGCTGCTGCTTGATGTATCAGTTGCACCCTGAACCAGAGCCCCCTTTATTTCTATCAATCTATCCAGGGTTTCGTCAAGCGCTTCCTGCGCGGCACGGCTATGACGAAGACCTGTGCTAATATTATTCTGATACTGTTCTTCTTTGCGGATATTCTCTTCAATAATGCGGCTTCTCTCAAACTCTACCGGCCCCTGGGAGGGTACCCTAACCATTTTACCGCTGCTGAGATCGGACTGAATACGACCCATCTCGCCCCGGTTTTTATTTATGTCCCTCATGAAATTACTGAAGAGAAGCTGTTGTGTTACTCTCATTGATTTACCTCACAAGCCCGATTAATGTGTCATACATTTGCTGAGCAGAAGACATGATTCTGGCTGCTCCCTGATACGCGTTTTGATATTTGATCATTTGGCTGAGTTCTTCATCGATATTTACGCCTGCTTCGCGCTCCTGCTGGAAATTCAGCATATTGATTTCGGCCTCACGAGTATCCATCTGAGACCTGAGGTTGCTCAAAGTACTCCCCGGGGATGAAATGAGACTTACGGCCGAGTCAACAAGTTTTCTGCCATTAAGTACCGGCTGATTCCTCAAGTCTGACATAAGAATTGCAAGCTCACCGTTTCCGGCTTCTCCGTTTTCCGTAGATGCTGCAATATGGTTGATATTGCCAAGAATAGCTTCGTCCACCCTCATATCTGAAGCAGATACTCCCTCGGGGTTGAAGAAGTTTCTGTTTGTTGCATCATCCAGACCAAAACCCTGCATGTGAATATTGTTAATTCTATCAACCATAGTGGAAGCAAGCTGATCGAGCCTGTTGCCCATGTCCGGGATAGCCTTCTCATACATTTCAATTTCAGCCCCTAGCTTTCCACCGGTAGGCGATACGGCCTTCCCGTTCGGAAGCCTTAGCGTAAAAGACTTCCCAATGTCATTGATCTCGGGTTTAAGTGATGATGCCTGAGTTTCGTCCAGAACTTTGATACCACCAATCTGAATTTCAACGGCTCCCGTATCGGTAATGTTAGACTCAAAATCTACCAGTTTTGAAAGATCTGCTAACTTCTGAACCCTCTTATCCAGGGCTGCTAAATCCGGATTTCCCTGTGCCTGGGCAAGTTTTATAGAGTTGTTGAGGTTTTCGACATCCTTAAGGATAAGATTGATCGAATTCACAGTCTGAATTGCAGAGTCGCGCGTAAGTTCGCTGGTGCGCTGAATAGCACGATCCAAATCACCGAATTTTGCAGTCAGCTGGGTAGCTTCACTCAAAAGATTATTTCGCACGCTCAAATCCTGAGGATCAGCCGAAAGCGATGAAAAAGCATCAAAAAAGCGGCTGATTCGCAGGTCGAGGTCTCCCCCTGTGTCGGTAGCCATTGATGCCTCGAGCTGCTCAAATATTTTAGCCTTTTCCTGCATAAATGCCATATCCTGTCGCTTGTCATTCATCAGAATGTCATTCATACTGTTACGCAGGCGGCTTACGTCGGTAATATTTACACCAAGTCCGGCATGGAAATTTGTTTTCTGCATTCCAATCGGAGACTGCTCTATACGCTGCCTGGTGTAACCCGGTGTATCGGCGTTAACTATATTATTGGAAGTTACAGAAAGTGAACGTTCGGCAGCACGAAGACCGCTTTTTGAAATTTCGAAGAGCGTTCTCATTTCGCTTATACCCTTTGATTAATTGCAACACCACTCACTACATGCTCTCTTTTTCCTGTAGCGCTGTATTGCATATTCTTTTCATTATGCAGCGAGTAAATAGTTTTCATCATATTGCCATTTCGAAGCATTGCAAACTCAAAGAGCTGTACAATTTGATAGTGCTTCTGCTGCAGCAGAATTGTCTTTTCAATTAACGTTTCTCTCCATGAATCAATCAATTCGGCTAAGTCCGGAAAATACGTTTTAAGATTTGACAATTTAATATCCGACCCTGCTTCAATTTCAAAATGCGAATGCAGCGCAGTAACAAAACGGGTTTCCTGTTCCCTCAAATCCTGGCTAAGCTGTGAGTGCTGCTCTGTTAATGCTTCAATTTGCTCCACATTAGATGCTAACAATGCTTCTTTCTGAGCATTCATTACATCGAGGAGAGCATCAAGAGTCTGGTTAATTTTGCCCACAAATGGCTTAAAAGTCTCAATAATTTTCTCATTCTGTAGATTATTATGCATCATGATTCTGTACTTCAGGTTTTGTTCTGTTTTGATCCGGAGTACTATTCCAGAAATTTTCAATCATATCTGCCATGCCGAGCCTGCGCTGTGCTGCGAGTTCACTTGCAAGTGCATCGGTCACAAATTCACGATAAAGATTGTTCGAGGTATCGTTATTACCGTTATCGGCAAATTTGAAAGAATCTTTAGTCAGTTCGTTTACTAAATGCTTGGCAAATATTTCTTCGAAGTCTATTGCTACCTGTTCTTTTTTGATTTCTTCAAGGCGATTCGGGCTAACTTGCTGCTTGCCAATATTGAGATACGATTCAATATTCATTGTTTTTCTGATTACATGACAATTAATTTTCCGCGGAGGGCTCCGGCACGATCAAGAGCCTGGAAGATGGAAATAATATCTCTCGGAGATAGTCCAAGGCTATTGAGTGAAGTAGCTAACTGCTGCACAGTTGTTTCAGGGTCCAATACAATCGTTTGTGCAGCTTCTTCACTAACGGCAACTTCAGTTACCGGCACCACTACCGTTTCGCCACCGGATAGCGGCGGCGGTTGACTGATGAAAGGCCTGACTTGAGTACGTACATTGATGTTTCCATGGGAAATCATGGCCTCATCTATTATAATTTTTCCACCGGCTACGATTGTCCCTGTTCTCTCATTTATCACGACCCTTGCAGGCGAATCAACGCTGATTTCCTGCTCAAGAATAATGCTTGTGAAAATATTACGTGAACTGGCATCCTCAAAAGCTGCCGGCCAGTCTACGTAAACCAGCCCGGGGTGTTCAATGGTAGCAAGCTCCTCTTCAAAAGTGCTGTTAATTACCTCCATAATACGACGGGCATTCGTAAAGCTTGGGTTCCTAAGCACCAGACCAAGCTGCTGATCATCGCTTAGCAATACATTTCTGTTGCTTTCCACAACACCTCCTCCCGGAATTGTAGCCGTTAACGTCTGATTTCTTGAAACCCTTGAGCCCGGCATTTCTGAGGTGAATCCCCCTACTACTAAAGGCCCTTGTGCTTTTGCAAAGACCTCTTCTGTATCCGGGTCGAAGAGCGGCGTTTGGAGCAGCACACCACCCTGCAGACTGCTTGCATCGCCTAATGAGGAGACGGTGATGTCTATTATACTCCCCGACGCATGGTAAGGACTTACTGATGCGGTGACCATTACGGCAGCAACATTTCTGGTTCTGATGCGATCCGGATCAACGGTAATACCAAAATTTTCTAGCATATTTGTAATCGCCTGAACCGTGAACACAGACCCTCTGCTGCTCACCGTTCTGTCTCCTGTTCTGTCCA
Source organism: Balneolia bacterium (assembly GCA_022565795.1). Lineage (GTDB taxonomy): Bacteria > Bacteroidota > Rhodothermia > Balneolales > Cyclonatronaceae > Cyclonatronum. Next base: position 33,358 of record JAIUMA010000021.1, on the reverse strand, counting down.
AACCGGTGACAAGCCCGTACCCAATCAGTTCTTTTCTCCCGGAATGCTGAATCTCGACAAGGTCACTCAAAGGAGTTTGGGTATAAGCCTGATCCGTTGCGAGAAAACATATAGCCAGCGCGAAGCAAAAAGAGGCAATAATTACTTTTCTTTTCATGAGCTGCTCCACAATTAAAACTGCTGAACAACTGCAGCTGTGGTAAGCGCAACACCTACCCCAATAAAAACTGCTCGTCTGAGCAGACCACGTCGCTTAGTAATATCCCTTACTCCGCCACCAATCTGCTGATAGCTGATTTCGGCATTGGCCAGCCTGTAGGAAAGCACCTGATTTCTGTTATCGATATCACTGGAACGAACGAGAGCATCCAGGCTTATTTCATGCGTTTCTTCATTAATTACCGTTCTTCGGGTTCCCTGTACCCTCAGATTTCCGGATGCTGTAACTTCTACAATTTCCACGCTGAAATAGCCCTGAAGCAGCTGACGCTGTGTTGCGAGGTTTCTCACATCAGAACCATAGTTCACCCTTACGTCTGATCCGAAGGTAGGTTCGAAGGGCATAAAGTTACCCCCCATTGAGCCTGATGCTCCGCCTTGCATATTCGATGAGTTCCTGGAATCGGCAGTCGAGCTTCCCGAGATGTTTTCAGCGAGAACTATGGTAATAATATCTCCAACGTTACCGGCTTTCATATCCCTGAATAAGGAGTGCTGTGCCGAAACCTGAAATGTCTGTAAAGACAATAGCAGTACTAAAATCCCTAAAAATTTTTTCATAGTGTTCTTTTCCATTTTGTCACACCCGGATCTATCACCCGGCCCAGGTACCTTGTTCTAGTTTCATTACTATAGAGTGTTATCACTTCTCCCATCTCTCCGTCTTGCCTGGCGAGGGCCTGTATCGAAATAGTGATACCATTGTTATCAAAAATCAGTGTTACTTCCTCCCCTGCCTGAACAACAAACGCTGAGGCTATATCAGCTTCCCTTACCGGCTGTCCAGGCGCCAGCGTTCTGCGAATGGTTTTACCTACCAAAAAATCTGAATCATCGACCAACCGGTTGTGGTTATGATGGACAGGAACCCAGCTGTATTCTATCTGCTCTTCCCTGATCACCTCCCCGTACATAACTCTTTCACTTGCTACGGGCAGCCTCCGGAAAATATCGACTGCCAGCTGTACATCAATACTCTCGTTTCTTCTGCTATCCCTCGTCCGCACCACGAAAGTCGTAAAACGACCGACATCCCCCTTGAGACTCACAGAAACTATATCGCCGGTGTTCAATCTATGCAGCCTGCCAGGTATCCATCGTGCGGAAAGCTCAAATCGATAGTCCTTCTCATTATATTGTTCCCGTAGCGCTTCGTACGCCATATCCAGAATTCTTGCCTGAACTAAACTTTCTGAATGTACAGCTGAAGACAGGCCAGGACCGGGATTATCCGAAACTAACTGTGTGTCGTAATCCACTGCCCGGCCTTCTCCACCCCCAACAACACCCAAAAGTAATGACAGGAATACCAGCTTCACCATTTTCTTATCGCTTAATCTGGTTTGTAACCGACATCATATCTTCGGCGGTTTGTACCATTTTAGAGTTAATCTCATAAGCCCTTTGAGCTTCAATTAACCTCACCATCTCGGTTACAATATCAACATTCGACTGTTCCAAAAAGCCCTGACGCACAACACCGAATCCTTCATCTCCCGGAGTGCCGAAAAAAGGCATTCCTGAAGCCTCGGTTTCAGCAAAAAGATTATCACCTCTGGCTTCCAGACCACCGGTGTTCACAAATTTTGCCAATTCAATCTGGCCAAGTTCAACCTCCTGCTGGCTTCCCGACATAATAGCTTTTACAACACCATGCTGCGAAATCTCAATAGCAAGTGCATCAACCGGGACTTCGATTAAATCTGCGAGAGGCAAGCCGGAATTATTCACGAGCATACCTGTAGAATCTCTGCTGAAGTTTCCGTCCCGGGTGTAGGCGGTGGTTCCATCAGGCATTTCAACCTGAAAGAAGCCGGAACCACTTATAGCAAGATCCAGGGCGTTACCGGTCTCGGCAATTGATCCCTGCATAAAATTACGAATCGTTGCCACTGCTCTCGAGCCGTGCCCTATTTCCAGCGAAGGAGCATCGTTCGAAACCCTGTTAACAGCCGCGCCGTGATTGGATGAGGCAATTTTCTCATAAAACAAATCCTGGAACGCAATAGTACTGCGCTTAAAACCTGTTGTGGATACGTTTGCGAGATTATTCGCAATATTATCTACCGACTTTTGCTGGGCACTCATGCCAAGGGCGCCCGTACTTAAAGCTCTAAACATATGTTGGTTAGTTTATTACTGGTTAAAAGCGACCTAGACTGTTAATCGCGGCCGACAGAGTTTCATCCGTTGTTCTTAATGCCCGCTGCTGAGAGTCGAACATTTGCATGGTCTTCATCATATCGACCATTTCATGTAAAGCATCCACATTTCCTTTTTCGAAGTATCCCTGCATTAGCTCAGGGGACTCTTCCTCTTGTAGTGCAGTTGTGTTCGTTACGGCAAAGTAAGCGTTTCCACGTCTTTCAAGCTGAGACGGGTCTGCTACGTTTACTACTCTTATTTTGTCATGCACCTGGTCGTTTATTCGAATGGTGCCGTCTTTTGAAACTTCAAAAGTTGAATTATTCCCGTAAATATCTGAGGTCTGAAAATACTCGGGAATGTGAACCGGCCCGGCACTGCCCATCACGTTTGCACCGCTGCTATCAACTAAGTACCCGTCTGTATCCAGCCTGAAGCGACCGTCACGGCTTAGGAACTGCTGCCCATCGTCTTCTACCATAAAGAATCCGCTTCCGCTAATTCCTATATCAAACATGTTCCCTGTCAGTTCTAGCTCTCCCTGGCTGAAGTTCGTTTGATTCATGGGCACAGTTCGTTGTGTCTGCACTCCGTTTACGTTCTCATCCAGAAGCTTATAAAAAAGCGTGCTACCTTTATAGCCTGGCGTATTTATGTTCGCCAGATTATTCGCCGTTACCTCCTGGGCACGCGAGAACATCTGCAGGGCCTGCATCTGAACTTGAAATCTGTCTATCATAAAATTTCTTTGTTTTTCTTTACATGGGCATCAATCCAAAGCACCGTTTAAGATTGTTTCAGATCTTTAAAATGATGGTTACGACAACCTAACCTCCAAAATCCGTGCCATATGCCGCGCAGTGCTTCCCTTTACAAAGCTAGACGCTGGCACAAAACAGCCCAAATGTCCTACTTGCTTAGAATGAGGCCAAAAACGGTAGCAGTATCTGCCGATATCCGGAAAGCACGGTTTCGGTGAGACGAATTCAACAGCTGCGGCCCGAACAGAAAGTTTTTCCATGGAAAGGGAAAGTTGTACCGCACATAATAGGGTTATGCTGCATCTGAGCAATCTGCAAACAGACGCTTTCTGTAAAAATCGGTCTGCTAAGATAAATTTAATTGTTTTCTCTGCGTCTGGCTAAATATGGTACTCTATTTGAATAGTAGGTAACATGGCAGAACAAAAGTCAGATCAGGAAAAAACCGAAGAACCTACCCAGCGGAAAATTGAAAAAGCCCGCGAGGAAGGAAATGTAAGCATAAGCAAGGAAGTATCTTCCGTTGTGCTAATGGTGGTTTCTATTATCATGCTTGTTGGCACAGGAGGCTATATATATGGAAAGCTCGAACTTCTTTTCCAAGGGTTCATGATCAATGCTGCAGCTCCTATTAATGATCAGGATCAGGCCATTGAGTTTTTGGAAAATGCCCTCTGGATTGGACTCGATATGATGACGCCCTTTCTGATTGTAATTTTTATTTCTGCCGCTTTGGTTAATATAGTACAGACAAAAGGTGCTTTTTCAACCAAGGCCATACAGCCAAAGGGCAGCAAGCTTAACCCAATCAGCGGCCTAAAGAAAATCTTTTCCATGAAAGGAATTGTTGAGCTTGCCAAGGGTTTCGTAAAGCTTTTTATCGTTGTCGTAATTGTTTATTTCACGGTTCAAAGCGAAATGGAGTACTTCATCAGCTATATCGTAATGCCTTTGGGATATACGCTCGGAGATGCAGGCACCAAGGTCCTCGTTTTCGTGAGTGAAATTTTAGCTGCCCTTTTTGTTCTGGCAATGGCAGACGCTTTGTACCAGCGGTTCCAGCATCATAAAGACCTGAGGATGACCAAACAAGAGGTTAAGGATGAAATGAAACAAATGGAAGGGGACCCGCACGTAAAAGGGCAGCGGAAAAAGATGGGTATGTCCCTCAGACAGCAGAAACGCCTCGATCATGCCGTGCTAAGTTCCGACGTTGTGGTGACGAACCCTACCCATTATGCAGTTGCTCTTAAATACGACCCGGAATACAACGATGCCCCTATGGTTATGGCTAAAGGACAGCGGCTTCGGGCATTAAGAATAAAGGAACTCGCCAAAGAATATGATATACCTATAGTGGAAAATAAACCTGTGGCACGGGCTTTGTTTGCTACTGCTGAAGAAGATGAGCACATCCCTTCAGATATGTTCAGGGCGGTAGCAGAAATTCTGGCATATGTATATAAACTTAAGAACAAACAAATTTAAACCGTAGAACATGGCAAGCGGCGGACTAACCTTTGATCAGTTTAAGCAGATGTTTTTCAAAACGGATGTTTTGATTTCTTCTAGCATTATTTTGATCCTGATGATTATGATCGTGCCTGTGCCGGCAGGCGCAATGGACATCTTCCTTGCGTTGAATGTATCCTTGTCTTTACTGGTGCTTCTGGTTGCTTTTTATACGCTAAAGCCGCTTGAATTTGCAGTATTCCCCGGTATGCTTCTCATACTTACCCTATTCAGACTCTCCCTGAATGTGGGTACAACCCGCCTGATTCTAAGTGAGGGCTATGCCGGTTCTGTAATCGAATCTTTTGGGGGATTTATAGTAAGGGGTAATTTCATTATCGGTATCATCATATTTGCCGTTCTGGTTATTATCAACTTTGTGGTTATTACAAAAGGTGCAACCCGTATCGCAGAAGTTGCGGCACGTTTTACGCTCGATGCTATGCCGGGTAAACAGATGTCTATAGACGCAGATCTTGCGGCAGGATTGATATCTGATGAAGAAGCCAAGGAGAGAAGAAAAGAAGTATCCAGAGAAGCGGATTTTTACGGGGCGATGGATGGTGCTAGTAAATTCGTGCGGGGCGATGTAATCGCCGGATTGCTTATCACTTTTATCAATATAATTGGGGGTCTTATTATCGGTACCATGCAGCAGGGCATGTCAATCGGAGATGCTGCGGCCCTTTATACGCTGCTCACCATTGGTGATGGCCTTGTTTCTCAGATTCCGGCGCTCTTAATATCAACTGCTGCCGGTATAACCGTCTCTCGTGCGGCCTCAGAAGGCAATCTTAGTGATGAAATTACTACCCAAGTACTCGGAAATCCTAAAACACTGGTTATTGGCGCAATGTTCGTCTTCATAATTGGTGCCGTTCCCGGTCTTCCTGTAATCCCTTTCTGGACCATTGCCGGAGGCTTCCTGTTTTTAGCATATGCCAAGAACAATAAAAACAAAGAGACAGAAGAGCTTGAAAAGGTGGAAACCGCCAAGCAACTTGAGCCGGGAACTCAGGAAAGAGTTGAAGACTATTTGCTTTTAGACACTCTAGAGCTTGAAATTGGCTATAGCCTCATTCCGATGGTTGAGACTCAAAGCGATGGTGATCTTCTTGAAAGAATGGCGTCCTTAAGAAAACAGCTGGCTTCAGAGCTTGGCATCATCATACCTTCAATTCGAATCAGAGATAACGTCCAGCTTAATGCGAACCAATACACAATAAAGATGAAAGGTATTGAGCAGGGCCGCGGTGAGCTACTTCCCGGTTATTATATGACGCTTTTACCTGCAGATTTCAAACCAAATATCCAGGGTATTGCAACAAAAGATCCGACGTTTGGCATGAATGCAATGTGGGTAAGCGGAAAAAATAAGTCAGAAGCGGAAAAATATGGTCTCTCCGTTATCGAAGCAGGCGCCGTCATTACCACGCACTTGATGGAAGTTTTGAAGAAAAATGCTCATAAGCTGATTGACAGACAAATGGTACAACGGCTCATCGATAACATCAAAGAGCAGTCTCCTGCACTGGTAGATGAACTTGTTCCGGATGGCATGAAAGTCGGAGAGATACAAAAAGTCCTTAAACGCTTGCTTAAGGAAAGAGTGCCCATCAAGGACTTAGGAACCATACTCGAAACGCTGGCAGACTACTGTAAGCAGACCAATAATGTGGATGTACTTACAGAATACTGCCGTGCTGCTCTTGCAGAAACGATTACGAGGCAGTTTGTGGGAGATGATAATGTAATAGTTCTTGTAATGATGGATTCCCAGCTTGAATCGCACCTTATCAGCCAGGCACAGCAAGGAAAACTGAACTCCAATACGTTGGGTCTTACCCCTGATACAGTTGAAACTATATACAAAAACTCGTCTTCGGTTTTTGAGCGGATGATAAGAGACGAATATGAGCCCATACTCCTCACATCTCCGGTATTGAGGGCAACAATGTACGAGTTTTTGGCACCAATTTTGCCGGATTTACATGTACTGTCGTATAACGACATTACAGCAAATGTACAATTTAAAACCTATGACAGGATCAGCATTCACAGAGCTGAAATTGAAGAGAACGTACCAGCATGATTTTTAAGCAGATATTCGGAAAAACGGTTGACGCAGCAATCCTGAGTGCAAAACAGATGTACGGTGATAATTTCACTGTATTTAAAACCACTCCGGGTAAGGGTAAAGAACATTCTGTTATTTCAATTATTGCCGAAGACAAGAGAAAGGCTAAAGGCAAAGCCAACAGCCAGAAGAAAAATGGCAAAATGAAGCCTGGTGCTGTCTATTTTGAGCGTTCCGGCGGAGCCTCTGATAATGATCATAATAAAACAGAGTTTAGCCATCAGCTACAATCACTCAGACGTCTTGCGGCAACCCAGACAGACACAGATGCCTCTGCGGCCAATAAAACCCGCATCGGATTTAAGCAAGGCAAACGGTTTAACAGTGGCGCAGAAACAAAAACACCTGCTGCTACACGACCACCAAAGGAGAAGCCGCTTGATGTTTATAAGCGTTCTTCTTTTAAGAATAAAACTGAGGCAAAATCTCTCCCACATGAAAAACCTTTCGACGAGCAGGAAGCAGAAAAAGAGCTTCTCGGCCCGAAGTCATTGCTATCAAAGTTCGACGAGTCTAAACCAAGAATTGCTGCCGGAGTTTCTGAGCTACCCTCAGAAAAGCAGCTCGAGCGGAAAAATGAGTTTGAAATAAAGGCCTTGCACAAACGATTCGACAAAATTGAAGCGCTCTTGAATTCTCAGCTTGCAAGTTCGAACCTGAACCATACCAGCCACCCGGTTTTCCAACAGCTTATACAGACTGGAATTCAGCCAGCCGTGGTCTTTGAGTGGTTTGGAAGAGCTGTTGAGAAGGGATTTGACCCGGAAAACAGACCGGATGATTTCATGGGTGAGATATCTTCGATTATCAAGAATGCTTTAACAAACGGTACCAGAAATAAACCAGCGAAATATCAGCTATTTGCAGGACCGGCCGGCTCAGGAAAAACTTCCTTAATAATGAAGCTGCTGCTCAATGATCAGTTTACACCAAAGGGAAAAACAGCGGTTATATCAGTTATGCCCTCAGGCGAGAAAAGCACAAATTACTTTACCGTACTTGAGCCTTTTTGCAAAGCGCATAAGATTGATTACTTTTCCTTCTCAATGGATGAAGGGTTTACGAACCTGGATTTAGCCACCGACAAATACAGCCGCTTTTATATTGATACGCCGTCTCTAAAGCTTCAAAACAAGGGCAGTTTCAGAGAATACTGGAAACTTCGTGATGAGCTCGAATCACTGAAATCGCTTGAAGTGCATTTTACGGTTAATGTATCTAATAGCAGGCATTACTTTAACAGCAGTACCGCCTTGAACCATCCACTGAAACCGGATTTTCTCGCGCTTACTCACATGGATGAAACATCAGAATGGGGCCCAGTGATACCGCTATTCGAGAAAATGGGTTGCAATGCCAGATATCTTAGTTTGGGCGACTGCCTGAATACAAGCCTTAAAGAGTTCAAACCAGAGTGGCTTACAAGAAAAATACTTGAAAGAAATGATTGATATGAAAAAGTTGCCATCAGATAAACAAACACACGTTATAGCAGTCACCGGTGGGAAAGGTGGTGTTGGGAAAAGTATAACAACCGTTAATGTAGCCGAAATGCTGACCCATTTGGGCTATAGAGTTGCTGTTATTGATGCTGATGCCGGCTTATCCAATTGTGCGACTCTCCTTAACGAAAACGTATCTGCCACAGTTTACGACTGGGTTTCCGGACATTGCTACCTGGAAGACTTGCCTCATAGCCTGGATGCATTTACGCTTGTTACAGCCTCAGATGAGCCTGGCCAAAACATGGCTACTCTAATGAGCGCTTTAGACCAGGTTACAGAATACCTCAAATCATTTAACGATTTTATTTTTATAGATACTCCAGCCGGCGCAGGCGAAATAACGCTTTGGGCACTCGATCAGGCTGATATTGGTTTACTGGTACTTGTCGATGAACCTACCTCTGTACTCGACGCATACAGGCTTTGCAAGTATATCTATAATATCGATCCCAAATACCATTTCGCAAACATTGTAAACCATGCGCAAAGTCAGCAATCTGCTTTCGATACAAGCGAGAGATTCAATAACCTTTTAGCCTATTTTCTCAATACTGAAACCGATCATTTCGGGTTTTTACCTTCGAGTAAAGAGATCAGGGAACTGGTAAGCCGTCAGCATACCATGTTACAAGGCGGAGAATTGACCATCTTCGAAAAAGAGCTTAAATATATATGCGAGAACATTATCGGTTTTTTTAACCGGAACGAACTTCACCAGACTCAACATAAACAAATAGTATAAGCGATTATGTTACTAAGACTCATAACAGTAATATCCCTCATCACTCTTCTGCTTTTACTTATATCAGGGGCTGAAATTAACGTGGCTATTTACAGAAGCCTGCTCGTTTTTCTTGTTTTGTTTACAATAATGTATCTAACTATATTTTTAACAAATGTAATCAAAGAGAATCCTGACAGCAAGGATGGCTCTTCCTCTACACCTTCTGTTTCAGCAGCAGGGAATGCAGGTACAAGTACTAACGAAAAATAAACATGGGCAATCTTTCTTTACAGGAATTAGTTGATTCTTGCAGCAAAGACCCTGCTGATGCATTGCGTAATTCAATAATCAGCAGGTCTATACCTCTGGTACGCAGCATTATTGGAAAGATTAGCAGACCAAATAATCCACTGGCCGAGCTCGAAGACCTCGAAAGCGTAGGAATAAGCGGGCTCATTGAAGCTCTTAATTCTTACGACAGTTCCAAGAATATTCAGTTCAATACCTTTGCCTACTATAGGATACAAGGCAGTATTATCGATTATTTAAGAAAGATTGACAACCTGCCACGAAATAAGAGAAAGTCCTACGGTCAGGTTCAGAACATTATTGCCAAAAAGTTGCAGGAGCTCGGTAGAGAGCCCAGTGATGACGAGGTAGCTGAAGAGCTGGGTATTCCGCTTGCAGAATACCACGACCTGCTGTCTACAGTGCAGCAGCGCAACGCTCTGTCTCTCGACCGCTCTTCTTCTGATAATGCCGAAAATCTGTATGATATATACGCCGATCCCGACAGTCAAACACCGGATCAGGACTTAGAAAGAAAAGAGATGGTCAATACTTTAAAAGAGAAAGTAAGCAGCCTAAATGAGCGTGATCGTCTCATTCTCACTTTATACTATTACGAAGATATGACCATGAGCGAAATCGCGCTCCTTCTTGATCTTACAGAGGCAAGAATTTCTCAAATTGTAGGCAGACTGCTGCTTAAGCTGAAACAAAATCTCTCAAAAGAAGAGTTCTCACTTTAAAAATAAATGCTGATTTTTTACTAGTTTGAACTTATTCGGTTTGTGTGTAAATTGAATTAATATTTATTCAATTTGCTTATGACAGCGATTAATAAAATACCGAAGCTCTCAAAAATTCCTCATCTTCTCAATAAAAAGAGAAAGGCTCAGAAAGAATCTGCCGAAGAGAGCAAAGATGATGCTCAGTCACCAGTTTTCCCTCCCGAAAACTCTGAGTTGCTTGAGAAAAAAAGGAATTTTAAAAAAATAACCTCTTCTCCCTCAAAAAAAGAAACTCTCCCTCAATCAGCCGATAAAAACATCGGCAATAACCTGGATTTGCAGGTTTAGGAAAAGTTGTTCGTCCTGCGAGCTTCGCAAGACCTGATACTCAGCTATTTAGGCCAGTAAAACTTAAAACTATCCCGGCGCAACAGGTGTCAAAACCTCGAGTAATTCCAACAAGAAATCAAAGAGTTGTTGGAGCATTACCGTAAATGCAGCGGGCAAATAGGGCGAAATAAGAAGCAGGAGAACAAAGCCAACACCTAGCTTAATAGGTAAAGCAATGAACATGATATTAGCCTGAGGCATAATTCTCGCGAAAATGGCAAGCGCTAAATCAAGCAGGAAAAGAACAACCAGAAACGGAGATGCAATTTGGACGCCTATTACAAATAAATAAACAGCAACATCAAGTAAATAAGGCCCCGTTAAATGAATAGCTGCCTGGCTTAAGGGAATTACTTCGAAACTTTTGACCATCGCCAGGATATAAATTTTGTCTCCGTCAATAGCCAGGAATATAAGAACAGCAATCATGCTGAACAGGTTGCTTATAAGCGTACTCTGCTGCTGGGTCATGGTGTCTACAACGCTGGCAAAGCCGAGCACAATCTTGAGGCTAATCAATCGTCCCGCCAGTTCAAGACCTGCAAAAACAAGCTGACCAGTAAGCCCCATTGCTGCACCAACCAATACTTCGATAATTATTACCCTTGCTATAAAAATAGCCGAGGCGTCCGGTGGCATAAATACATTTTCTGCAGGAATTACCGAATAGAGCAGAATACTTATAATCATTGACAGGAATATTTTAACCTGTACCGGAAATGCAGCGGTACTAAAATACGGTGCAGTCATAATCATACTGCTCACCCGAATAAAGATGAGGAACGCAGCAAGTATATAATCTACACCAAACAGTTCCATCGGGTGCTAACTTATTTCAAGTCCGTTTTGTTAATTTCTATCACCAATACCCTGCCCTATACTGTTTTTGCATCACTGCGGCACTATTCTAAGCTAAAATCGCAGCGAAAAGCACATAGACTAATGCTTTTTATTGGGCTATTTGAGGAATGAAGTCGAAAATGCGAACTGTAAAATCGATCGCAAACTGAAGCATCATGCCAAATGTGAAGTAGAGAATAATAACCACCACAATCATTTTAGGCACATAGCTTAGGGTCATTTCCTGAATGGATGTTGCAGCCTGAAAGATGGCAATCGAAAGTCCTACAATGAGGGCACCTGCCAGCACGGGAGTGGATAATACAACCACCGCCATTAGCATTTCCTGAAGCCAGTATATACCTGTCTCTGTATTCATATCTACCTCTAATTAAAACTTCTTATCATTGATTGAACCAGCAAATACCAGCCGTCTGTGAGTACAAACACAAGTATTTTAAATGGCAAGGATACTAGCACCGGCGGCAAAAATATGATACCCATCGCAAGAAGCATAGATGCGACCACCAAGTCGATAACCATGAAAGGCAGGTAAATTAAAAACCCTATCTGGAATGCAATGCGCAGCTCACTCATAATAAAAGAAGGAACAACTATGTATAATGGGATACTCTCAATGCTATCGACAGTATCTATATCCACAAGGTCCATAAAAAAGAGCAGATCCTGATCACGGGTTTGCCTAACCATGAACTCTTTCAAAGGAATTGCTGCTTCAGTTAGTGCTTCAATCTGAGTCATTTCATCATCTATATATGGCTGAATTGCCCGCTCGTTAATCTCGTTGAACGTAGGCATCATAATGAATATAGTGAGGAAGAGCGCCAGACCAATCAGCACCTGATTGGGCGGGGATTGCTGTGTACCAAGACCCATCCTTAGAAAAAAGAAAATGACGATAATTCGGGTAAAGCTCGTCATCATTGTTATAAACGCGGGCCCAAATGTAAGAATCGTTATCAGAATTAGAGCCTGAATTGCCAGAGAAAAATCTTCGGCCTCACCTCCGACCGTCAAATCGATTTGGGGTAAAGCCTGTCCTAGAGCCTGTGAACCCTGCAAAATGCTTGCAAAACCGGCAGGCAATATAAGGCCCAAAAAAGGAATCAAAAAAACAAAGCCCAACACCATAACCAGAAACCGTACCGGTTTAGGCGACAAATATGCTTTAACCCGCCTCATATCTTATTTTTTAATAATTTGTAGAAATTACTGTCAGTTTTTTTCACAGGTTTTATAGTTCCTTTCCACTCGGATTTCGGGTATCTGTGCAAAAGATTCACCTGTGAGGAGGTTACCCCCAGCACCCATATTTCCTCATTCATCTCCAAAATTTTAAGCTGCGCTCCCTGCCCGATCACGTGCTCACCAATTTTGTTGAGCTCTTCTCCGCTATCTTTTGCCTGCCACTTTTTCGTTAGAATTAAGACAACAATTAAGACAACTACTAGTAAGAGAAACGTACTTAAAGCGTTCATGAAAATATTAGGAGAAGAAACATCCTCGTGCATGCCTTCAGGCGATATTGAGTTTCTAAGACCGTCCGTTCGTTCGGTTATTTCCGGGCTTGACGATCTGCTTCCGGTATCCAGCTCCATACGCGATACGAGGAATAACCATCCTACCAGTAATACTACTGATACTGAAATAACAATTTTGAGTACCTGCTGAGGGCTTGCGCTTGTAGAAGATAAAATCTTACGAAGGTCCATCAGGATAGCTCGGATAATCGTTGTCTGGTTGTTACAAGGCTTGATATACGCACACCAAAATGTTCGTCTATAACCACTACTTCACCCTTGGCGATAATATGGCCATTCACGAGGATATCTACCGGCTCACCAGCCAGCTTCTCGAGCTCAATAACTGAGCCTTTGGAAAGCTGTAGAAGTTTACCCAAGGGAAGTCCAATGCGACCAAGTTCAACAGATACATCCATTTCAACATCGATTAGCAGATCCATGCTTCTGGCACTTCCATTACCCACAGATACCGGCTGCTCCAGGAAACTTTCAAACTCCACGCTTTTAGCAGAAATCACGTTTTCCTGTGAAATAGTTGAATGAGAGTCTTCGTGACCTGCATTTTCGTTATTGCCCTCCTGAAAAGATGTCTTAGTGGCCGCAGGAGACTGATTACTATCCGGTACAACTTCAGTTTCCGCCTTGGCTTCCGGTTCTTCCGCTTCTGGTTCTTCAGCTTTTAATATCTTTTCGGGGTTACCTGCGAAAATCTCAGCTCTTACCTTGTGGTCTGCTAATCCATCAATTTCCATTTTTACATGAAAATATTCTGAATGACCCAGCTTTTGAAGCAACTGCGCCTGGGTGAGCACTTCCACACTACCTTCAGACGGCTCTATGCCTAATTCTTTAAGCTTCGGAGCAAGAGCTTTGTGCAGATCATCGTAAAACTTCTTAAGAAGATCTCTTGTAATTTCATTGTTACTCTTTTCTTCAACACCGAGCATAATGCTCGACAGCAAGCCAAACCACTCTTTGTCGAGTACAATTACGAACTCGGCATTATAGCCTTCATCTTTTTTAAAGAGAAAGATATCCTCTTTAACCGACTGCTTTTCAACCTCTTCTTTATCCCTGGACTCATCAGCAACAATTTCAATGTTGGTCTGTTCCATCAAAACTGTTGTAAGGAAGCTTTCAACGTCTGCCAGACAACCTTGTATTAGGTCTTTGATTTTTTCCATTTTATAGAAGTTCCTTTTCGTTTATTTCTTCATCAATTTCGTAAATCTTAATAGCTCTTCTTCCTCTGAATATGCCCGGGAAAGCAGACATTTTATCTGTACCGTTAACCTTAACTGTAAGCGGTTTGTCGGTTCGCTGCCTTAACGAGATAGTGTCGCCAACGTTAAGATTTGCAATCTGCTTAATAGACATTCGGGTTGTACCAAGTAGCGGCCTCAACTGGACAGTCGCGTCGGAAAGCGTTCTCTTGTAGGAAGCAAAATCTTCGTCTGAAATCTTTTCCGCCTTGTAACGACTGCTACCTTTAGTAATCGTACTGCTCATAGCTTCTTTGAGCAAACTGTATGAATAGGATATCTTGAATTCTACTTTTTGGCTGTTATCCAATTCAATGCCAAGTGTTACAACAATTGCCGGATCTATCGATGTTAAATGAATATTGTCCGGCTTACTCTCGTAGATGAGAGATTCAATCTCGAAATCTTTGTAAGGCTCCCATGCTAAAGCAATTTCTTTGTTTACATTGCCGGCAATTCGGGAAATAATTTTTTCCTCAATGGTGGTAAGCGTCCTTTTTTCTGTGATGTCGCCCCCCTTACCTCCGCTTTGTTTCTCTATCATGTAGATGCAAAATCCGGACGGCAGAACGGTTATGATATCATCAGTTATATCTTTAACTGAAATAAGGTATATCACGCTTGGACTTTCTACATTAGTAAGAAAGTCTCTGGAAGTGATCTGATCGATTCTGTTAACACTTACATCCACCTTCTTCCTTAAGGTGTTGCTAAAAACCCGGCTTACATTACGGGCCAAAACATCATGCAACGCACGCAGCTTGCCCATAATCTCTTTACTAAACAGTTTCGGCTGTTTGAAATTATAGGTTTCAATACGTTTTACGTTACTTCTGCCCCCCGAATAAGGGTTCGACGTACTCATTATGGGTTCGGTCTTGGTTCATTATTGCATAACATATTTTGTGAAATACAAATTGCGTACCGAATCTGAACCAATCTCCCGATTAACCATATGTTTCAGCTCCTCACGGAGCTCTTCTCTCTCTTCAAAGTCCAGTAACTGATCGACAGTGCGTGAAGATATAGCGCGGTTTTTATGATGCTTTATTCGTGGCATATTTTTATCTATAAGCTCAATATGCTTGCTATCAGCTATTTCAACAGATATTTGAACTACCAGAAATCGCTGCCCTCTGGAACCATGGGGATTTACAATAATCTCATCGAGAGTATAAACAGACATTTCTTGTTGAAAAAAGGAATTGACCACCCCATATGCCCTTGAATAATTTTTATCAACTACTGCATATGCGACTACCCCCTGCAGCACGAGTAACAGAACCAACAGGAAATATTTTCCGTAGACAAGAAAAACAGGTCCTACTTCCTTGGCGTCGGTTACATCAACTTCTTTTTCAGTTTTTGCCATAGTTTTATTCTCCAAAATCTACTGGTTCAAAAAGTGGGACCGGGGTCTGCTGATCATTTAGAAACTGATATCCTCCGGCCAACTGTTCGTATAAGAAATAAATTTCCACCCTTCTGTTCTGCCTCCGGCCTCGCGACGTTTCGTTGGTATCTATAGGCCTGTACTCACCAAAGCTGCTTGCCTTGAAATTTTCGGGCGCAAACTCCGAACTGCCGCGAAGAAACTCAACAACCGACACAGCTCTTGCTGCGCCCAAATGCCAGTTCGATCGGTAATAAGAAGTTGGTGACACAGGGACATTATCCGTATGGCCCTGCACCTCAATAGACCGTACATCCTCATTAATCATCTCCGATATTTTCCCAAGTACAAGCTCTGCCATTGGCAGTATTTGGGATGAGCCGCTGTTAAAGGTAAGAGAATCGCTAAGGGTTATTTTGATACCTTCAGGAATCGCTTCGATTTCAACCTGATTTGAAAGACCGTGCTGCTCTAAAAAATCCTCTACTACTATCCACTCATTGGTTATATCAATTCTTTGGTTTTCAATATCCTGATCCTGTTGAGAGATAACAGCACTTTGATTCATCACTCCAACAGAACTTTGAAAATAGGAGATAAAGTTTTGGAAAACAGACTGGTCGATCCCCGGTGTTAGCACGTAAAGCAACACAAAGAATACCATCAACAACGTCACCAGGTCGCTGTAGGTTACTAACCAGTTTCCAGAACTCTTCTTAGATCTTCCCATTCTTTGTTTTGTTGGTCAATCCAATGCTTATAGAACTTTTCATCTCTCTCTTTACTAATTCTTAGCCCTTCATGGTATCGGGTGTATTCAACCCTGCTGGCAGGATCAAGGAAAATCAGCATTTTCTTTTCCATGATTCTGGGATTTTCCCCGTCGACCATCGAAAGAATACCGACGCGAATCATTTGTTTACGATTGATATCCAGCTTACTTAAATGTTCCATCTTTCCTGCAAGCGGCCCAAAAAACATATTTGCAAATATGGTACCATAAAGCGTAGTTATCAACGCAATCGACAAGCCTGCGCCCAGAGACTGCGGGTCTTCGATATTCTGCAGCATCAGAACCATACCAATTACGGTACCAATCATGCCGAAGGCTGGAGCATACTCAGACATGGAGAACATTACATTTACGGAGATGTCCGACTGCCTTTCAGCACTCTTTATCTCATCAACCATAATACTGTCTAAACTCTCTTTTTTGAAACCGTCTACAGCTAGTCTCAGGCTGTTTTCAAGGAAATCGTTTTCTATATACTTAATATCGTCATCAAGCACCAACAAGCCTCCTGATCTCACCCTCCTTGAGAACATGCTCAATAGCTCCATGTCTGTTCTCAGGTCTACATTGCTGGAGCCCGCAAGTCTGGAAAATGCAGCAAAACTATCTTTGATATTATCAAAGCTATAGTTTATCATCGTCGCTGCTATAACTCCGCCACTAACAATCAGGAACGAAGTCAGGCTGACGAATAGTCCCAGCTCACCTTGCAGCAGAATTGCGGCTATTATAAGACCGAAACCAGAAATAAATCCGAGTATAGTTGATTTGTCTAGCATATCCTTCTTATCGGCTCTCGGTTTGAAAGCTTAAAGAAGAGAGGTAAACAAATCTGTATTTTTTTACTTGAGAAGAAGTATCGCCGTAAGAGCATCTTTAATAATGTGTTAATGCTATAAAATAACAAACGCTTCGCCTTAACCTCTAAAGAGGTAAAAAACGAAGCGTCAGATGTTCTCTTCTGAATTTAAATTTATCTCTTCAGATTCACAGCCTCCATTAGCATATCATCTGAGGTACTAATAACCCTTGCGTTAGACTGGTAGGCTCTCTGTGAAACAATCATATCGGTAAACTCTTTAGCAAGGTCTACATTTGAACTCTCTAAAGCACCGGCTGTAATGTTGGTACCCGCCATATTAGCTACGGTATCTTTAAACATCTCACCTGCTGATGACGTAGCCATAAATACACCACCTTCCACAAGTTCAAGCCCATTTTGGTTTTGAACCTGGGCTAAAGCAAGCTGTGCCAGGGTCATACTTTGTCCATTATCGTATATACCCATTACGCGACCATCAGCATCAATATTTAGGTCTACAAGCTGACCCTGCTGATAACCGTCCTGGCTTATTACTTTAGCACTGTTAGAACCAGCATATTGGGTGAAGCCAGTTCCATCCTGATTACTGCCGAAAGAAATATCGAATGTAGTTGTATTCGCACCATTCCCGGGTTCAAAAGTTAGTGCAAAGGAATTATCGGATACGAGATTACCTTTTGAATCGAAGGAAACAGTTCCTGTACCACCGCTCGTAATCTCCTGCCCGTCCGGGAATCTGGCAGTGTACTCCCATTCATTCTCATTAACCTGAGTAAATTCTAGAATCAGAGAGTGAGCTCGTCCCAGATTGTCGAAAACGGTAGTACTAATAGTTTTAGAATTGGTATTTCCGTTTTGCGTTATCTGGAAATTTGGAAGCGTAATTTCACCAGCGCCGTTAACCTGCATCGAGTTTATATTAAGCTGGCTGTCTCCTAATGAATTCGAACGAAGAACAAATACTCCATCGACCAGTGAAAGCCCCCCCTCTTCAGGTGTTATATCGGCGTTGAATGCTGCAATCATCTCACCCACAGTGGTTCCGTCTGTTCCGTACGTGAAGCTTATGGTTTGCTGTGTGCCATCGTTCAATGTGACATCGATCTCAATAACATCGCCAATTTCCATTGGGGTGTTGGTTTGATCAAGATCATTGATGTCTGTACCTAAAGCGGCATGTGAACCGTCAGTTGTAAGACCGTTCAGCGCCTGAATAACCTGAGTTGTGCTTGTATTTGCATTAAGGTTACCTGCAATCTTAACCAGATCTGTTTGTTTTGGAGCTAATGCGTTTTCAAAATCGACCATGATATTGTTCGTCATACCACCGGGCAGAATATTGCCGGCATTATCAGCATTATATCCCTGAACGAAACGACCACTTTGATCAACAAGGTAGCCGTCTTTATTAAAGGTGAAGTTACCCGCGCGAGTTAGAAGATCTTGCCCACCGGAATTTACAAGGAAGAACCCCTCACCTTGAATAGCCAGGTCTGTTCCAACCCCGGTAGTCTGGATTGCACCCTGGCTAAAGTTCCGGTCGATTGATGCCACAGTAACTCCCAAACCAACCTGGTTACTATTTTGCGGTGACGACTCTCCGCCTCCGCCAGGTCTGCCTAAACGCTGGTTCATCATTTCAGTAAATGTAACTCTGGAGGATTTAAAGCCAGCAGTTTCAACATTCGCGATGTTATTACCAATAACATCCATCCGGGTTTGAAATGCTCTCAAACCACTTACACCTGAGTTTAATGATCTAATTAATGACATGACTCTTTATTTTATTGGGTTATGGTGTTCTTAATTAAAATTTTTGTCGGTAATCCATCAAAGCTTTACAAAGTGAATGCTCTGGCTTCAGCTCTGCCATTTGGATTTCCTGAAGGATACTGTGAAGGGTCATTACCAGGGCCGTTACTAACTTCCTGTACATTTCCTATCGGTATCGGAATATTATTGACCATTACAAATACTCCGTTTGATTCAAAGCGAACCGTTTCTACGGTACCTTCTGTGAATACCATTGCCGGGACTTTCGAGCCGTCGTTAGTTGCGACAACCTCAACTGTATACTCACCGTCTGTTAGCTGAATACCGTTATCGTTCAGGCCATCCCATGTCCAGCTGTTGTCTCCACTTGGAATACCTTCAAGCTTCTCGCGGCGTACCTCAGCACCAGCACTGTTACGAATTACAATCTCAACTTCCTCTGCCGAATTTTTTAACTCGTATTTTATTTCAGGTGTTTTATCTGCCGACAAATAGACCTCATTACTTAGCGCCTTAACTGTTTTGCCGGTAAGAGAGGTAGCCATTGAGTTTATCATACTCATACTCATCAAGTCTTGACCCTGCCTGAGCACTTGCAGCTCATTATTTACACCTATCAGCTGCTCAACAGAATTAAATTGTGCTAACTGGGATGCGAAATCAGCGCCATCCAGAGGGTTCATCGGGTCCTGGTTGCGCATTTGCGTTACAAGCAAGTGCAAGAACTCCTGCTGTCCCAATTTGTTTTTATTGTCCGAACCCCGCTGATTAAACGTCTGGGAGGTAAGTGAATTAAGTGCTTGAATATCCATAGTTAATTATGTTAAGCTGTCCACTCCATCTTGTTATAACCAAAATGCCTTATACTCTGCCTTGAAGTAGTTTGCTTTTCGTCGGCTTGTATAGACGCGGTATTTTGGTTTATTTGGTTTCGCCTGCTCATTGACTGCCTTGAATCTTCTTCAAAAAAAGCAAAGCCAGACTGGTCTTGTTCATTGTCAAACTGCAATTCGACTTTAAGGCTGCATTCCTTCTCAAGATGTGCACGAATATCCTGCTGATGGAGCTGAAGAAGTTTATTTAGCTCTGGTGATACAGAACCAATACGGAGCTGAATAAGCCCGTCCTGCTCGCGGGATGCAACGTGAATCTTACTTCCATCTTCAAGGGTTAGGTTCTGCTTGGTCCATGCTTCAGGCGACTTCGGACTTGTGGGTGTAGACAGTACTATCCTCGATAATCCGGTAACCAAGTCCTTTCTCATTGTGACACTCCCAAAAGCATAGTTTGAAGGACTTGTAACATTAGACACTTTTTGCTCAGCAGAATCTAACTCATTAAAAACGATCTCTTGAGTTTCGCTGGCATAGCCAAACATGCTATCCGCTTCCGGATCTGAGTATACCTCTCCTGCTACAGCTTGCTGCCATTCTCTATAATGCATTTCACTGGAAGAACCGGTTGAGAGCATGTTTTTGGGCGCTTCGCCCCGGTTGCGCTCAAAAGTATTACTAAGATTCAGACGGTCGCGCTTTGTCTCCGAGGTCAGCTTTGTAATTTGCTGAGGATTACTTTTTATCTGACCCTGAAGTATTTCGGCTTCAGGATAAGCTGCAATTGTGGGCTGTTCCGTGTCACTTTTAATTCCGTTTTCGCCGTAAGCTACAAGCTGTTGCTGCTTTAAAACAGCATCACCTTTTGCTTGAAAGCCGGGAGATAAAGAAGGAGTCTGGAAGTTTGCTAAGTGTGCTCTGCCTGCCGAAGGTTTCATGGTGAACAGGCCGGCATCTGAAGCTTTTACCTTTTCAGGCTCAAGCTCCGTTTTGCTTCCTTTAGCTGTTGTTTTACTTAATTCTTGCTGCTGAACTAAAACTGATGACTTTTGCTCTTTTAAAAGGGATGCAGCAGGTTTTGCGGTTGCCTCTTCAGTTTTAGATACCACATTCAAAAAAACTGAGCTGTCCGATCTCAATTCCGGAGCGGACGAGGCTGCCGAAGATACCACATGGCCAAGTTTTCCTGCATTATTCTTTTCTGTAAGCTGTTCTGCTGGTAGTGGTTCATATGCACTTTTTTGCACTCCTGATATTGCCTGCTGCAGGATAGAAGTACTGACGGCTCCTTCCGGCTGAGCCTGGCCTTGACCTAAGGAGGTGAGTAGCGGCTGGCTTGGAGCCGTCTGATTTACCGTAACGGTAGAGCTTTTAAAACCGGAGTCCTTAAGCGGCTGTTTTAGTTGCTGATCCACAGCCAGCCTATTGTCGGACTGCAAATCAGAAGACAAAACTGTAGTGGTTCCACGAATTTCTGAATCTTCGGCTCCGAGTGCGGTATTTATTTTGGCAGAACCTGAAATGACCTTATCAGGTTCTACAGTTCCCACGTCCGATGCAAGACTATTATAACCGCTGTATACAACAGCCAAATCAGAGTCTGATGATTCGGCAGACTCTGTTTCAGGAATTAAAGACACTACCTTTTGTTCATCACGGGGTGTGTCTGTATCGGTCTCTTGCTTACTAGCAGAATCCGATTTTTCACCCTTATTTTTCAGGTTCTCATAATAGTTCCGGAATAAACTGTTACCCGATACCGGATCTTTAGTACTGCCAGCCGATTTCTGTGTACTAACAGCCGGCTTATCAGCAGGTGTGACTATATTGTCGAAGGGCCTGATCATAACATTATCTTTTGCATTATTCTGGCCGCTCGCTCCGGTGACAGCGATCTGAGCAGCTTTTCCCTTTGGATACTACCTGCGCTGTAATAAAGTCTTATTAGCTGAGGATCTTCAAGATTGCTTAAAATCGGGGCTAATTCTTCCTCCTCGAGATTTAATAAGCTTTTTACTCTCTCAGCAAACTCTTCGCTGCTCTGTGTTGATGCGGCTGTTTCCTCCAGCCCCTCTGGAACCCTTTCATTTAGAGACACAGTCTGCATTTCTACGGAATCCCGCTGTGATTCCAGGGTGTCAATTACGCTAAGCATCTGCTCTTTTTGCGTCATTAGAGAGTCCACTACTGCTTCCAGATTTTGTCTCTCGGCAAGCAATCTGTTCATCTCAGCCTGCAATGAATCCATATGCTGTGGATTAATATCCATTCCCCTGAAATCTGCTATTCTTGCGGACTCTGCTGAAGTCTCATCAAACCTTTCAACAATTTCCTGATATCCCTCAGGATTGATTCTTGGGTATAGGAAGTACATTACTATCAGAAGTACCAGAAAGGGGACGAATAAAATCCCTAGTATTTTCAAGACTTTATTAAGCATTCTTATTTACTAAAAGACTGAATGGAAATTTCATCAAGTGAACTCTGCTCGGCTTTCAGAACTTCCTCATTGAAATCCTTCTTTTTGAATTCTTTCATTTTTTCAAGTATGTAGCGCTTTTTGTAAGCTTCCTGAAGTCCTTTTCTCTCTAACTCTATGGTCTTTTCTACTTTGTGCTCTTTTACATTCAGACTTTCCATATCCGAATGTATTTGCTGCAGGTACAATGAATGAACC
Organism: Balneolia bacterium; assembly: GCA_022565795.1. GTDB lineage: Bacteria > Bacteroidota > Rhodothermia > Balneolales > Cyclonatronaceae > Cyclonatronum. Next base: position 11,014 of record JAIUMA010000021.1, on the reverse strand, counting down.
CTTATGTTATGAATCGACTCAGCGCTGTTGCCGTTGGAGTGCTGCACAAACTGCTTTAGCTTTTCGCTTACATCAGCCTGTAATTCATTAATCTGGGTTTTCTTCTGAATCTCTTTAGCCAGTTTTAGTTTTTGCACGCTCTCTTCGTGCTTTCTAACCTTTAGTACAGAATCAAGTGGAAAATTAAACTTCATATTTTTCTAGTCTGCTAATTACTGAATAATCTTTTTTAAAGACTCCCAGAGATTCTCACTGAAGTCCGCTTCGTTAAGGTCCTGTATCAAAAATGATTCCAATTCCGGATTTTTCTTGATTGCCTCATCAATTTTAGGATTTGAGCCCTTCACATAAGCACCAATATTTATGAGGTCTTCCGCCTCACGATATGTTGCAAGAATCTCCCGTGCCTTCATAGCAATGTGCCTATCCTTATCACTTATAATCTTAGGCATTACTCGTGAAATGCTTTGCAAAATATCAATCGCCGGATAGTGATTTTTATGCGCTAATCTGCGTGAGAGCACGATATGTCCATCTAATATAGACCTGGCTGCATCAGCAATCGGCTCATTCATATCATCGTTGTCAACAAGCACAGTATATAGGGCGGATATGCTTCCCTGGTCTGTTTTCCCCGCTCTCTCAAGCAATTTCGGGAGCACTGAAAACACGCTTGGAGTATACCCTTTGGTTGTTGGAGGCTCGCCGGATGCCAGGCCAATTTCTCTTTGTGCCATAGCCACGCGAGTTACAGAGTCCATCATTAAGAGGACATTTTTTCCGCGATCACGGAAATATTCCGCAATAGCCGTTGCCGTAAAAGCACCTTTAATTCTGCTCATCGCGGCAGAGTCGGAGGTTACCGCTACAACTACGGATCTTTCGAGGCCCCTCTCTCCCAAGGATTCAGTAATAAACTCCTGGACTTCACGCCCCCTCTCTCCTATTAATGCAATTACGTTAACATCTGCATCAGAGTGCTTGGCTATCATTCCCAAAAGAACGCTCTTTCCTACTCCTGAACCGGCAAAAAGCCCAAGACGCTGGCCTAAGCCCAATGTATTTAAGGAGTCAATAGCGCGTATGCCTGTGTACATAACCTTGTCTATATGCTGTCTGTCCATTGGAGATGGTGGCTGTTTGTACACCGGACTTCTCTCTTTACAATGTATGGGGCCTAACTTGTCAATTGGCTCGGCGTTAGCATCGATTACACGTCCAAGGAGTTCCTCGCCAACTGGTACTGTTAACGTCTGTCCAAGCGTTTCAACGAAGCAGCCTGATTTAATACCATCAACCCTGTCGTAGGGTATTAGTAGTGTATTGCCGTCTTTTATACCCACCGCTTCAGCAACTACCTTATTACCGGATACTGTATGAATACAAAAACTTTCGCCAATACTTGCTTCAAGACCGGTACATTCAACTATTGTCCCTACAGCTGAAGAAACCTTGCCAAAACGTTTTACACCAAATGAAAACTGCTTCATTTGGTGGGTCGTCCGTCCGACATACTTGCCTAGCCCTTGCTCCATATTCATAACATTTACTATTTCAGGGGTCATCGCTAAGTCCCCTTTCTACTAATGAGGAGATTCTAATTCCAATCAGGTAGCGCCAGACTCTTTCGGAAATCTTCCAGTAGAACGCTGAATTTTCTAACTACTTTAGTCTGATTATTTTCAAGTACAAACTCACCTGGTCCACATGACTCATCTACTTTAATTTTGATGCTCATTTCATCGCTATACTGTTCTATTAGCCGTGAAACTATATCTGCATCAGACGCACATATCCGAAGTTCAGGCTTTGTTTTCACATCAATTTTTTTGAGAGCATCACGCAGCTCCTGTTTCATTCTGGCCAGAACAGTACTTTCTTCCGCTGGCCTCGCCCCCATAATCTTATCCGACAGGTCACAAGCCAGATTGATTATAGCCGGGGCGGTATCTTCCTGCAGTTCCGCCCACTGCACGTGCGACTGCTCAAATGCTTTTTTTAAAGTTGCGATCTTGCTGTCAATTTCATCGTAGGCTTCTTTACGTCCTATCTCTTTACCTTCTTCAAGACCTTTCCTTTGTGCTTTTTCAACATCAGCTTTAAGCTTATTGTGCCACCTTCTGTTTGTTTCTTTAAGCACCCTCTCAGCCTCAGCAAGCTTTTCCTCTAATGTGGGCTCGGCATTGTGAGGCTTTGAGTCCTCAAAAATCATCTGATAGCTAAGCCTGGCAACATTTTTCTTTTCCAATGTTCAATCCTCTTTTAGAAAGTCTGCAGAGCACTTATTCAACGACTTCTTCCTCAGACATTTTTCTCGTAGTAATAAGTCCGTTTTCTTCAAGCTCTTTGATTTTCTTGATTACCTTTTGCTGCGCTTCTTTCACATCTTTAAGCGGCACTGGTCCAAGGGCTTCCATATCTTCCTGAAGCATGGCAGCAGCTCGCTGAGACATATTCCCGAGGAATTTCTGAGTGAGTTCGGTCTCGACTCCTTTCAAACTCAGCACCAGATCGGATTTCTCCATCTCATTAACAATAAGCTGTACAGTCTTGTCATCGAAGTGGATAATATCTTCGAACAGGAACATTTGCTCTTTAATATCACTCGCCATCTGCGGATCTTTCTGGCTAATCATATCAAGTACATGTTTCTCAACGGCGATATCGGCATCGTTCAGAATTTGTGCTACTGTTGCAGTACCACTATTCACACGATCACCCATAGTATCGAGACCACCCATATGCTCTTTAATCACTTCCTCAATTTCCTGGATTACCTCAAGAGATACCTTTTCCATTGAGGCGAGTCGATAAATGATTTCCGCCTGCATCTCCGGAGGTAAATAGCTAAGAATTTCGGCCGATTTATCAGTATGAAGCTGCGAGAATATTAGTGCAGCTACCTGTGGATGCTCATTTTGTATAAAGCTTGCAACTTGGGTAATTTTACTTTCCTGAAAGTCGTCAAACGCGTTGCTGGCCGTCTGTGCTTTCAACTTTTTAAGCATTTGCTCAGACTTTGCATTGCCTCCTAACTCGTTTAGCAGCTGTTCTGCATACTCAACACCTCCCTCCAGGATGTACTTCTTTGCCTCCATCAACTGGTAATACTCTTTAAGTATTTCATCAATTACTTCAGGCTTCACATTTTTCATCTTAGCGATTTCGAGGGTAATCTCCTCAACTTCGTTTTGCTTCATCGACTTAAGCATTGCTGCAGACGTTTTTGTGCCTACAGCTATGATAAATGCCGCAACTTTCTGAACGCCAGTAAGCTGGCTTATATCATCAAATGAATTCTGTTTTTTCCTTCTATCGGCCATTTTGAATTCCTTTAGCTTTCGTCTTTAATCATCATGGCACGAAGAACCTGAGCTGCTTCGAGCGGTTTCAGTTCAACAAAATCTTTAATTTCTTCGAGTGCGAAGGTCTTTTCCTCAAGCTGCTTACGAATTTTACCACTATTTTTCTTATCGATGAATTCAGGGGTTTCTTCATCCTCCTCATCGTTAATCACATAGGTCTGCTCACTCAGATTATCGAACTGCTCATTTGGCATAGTTGTAATGAGCTGGGTATTACCTGCTGCGATACGCTTACGTATGCTGTAAATCAGTGCGATTACAATCAAAAAGGTGATTATCACAAGAGACCATCTGATTATTTCATAAGTCTGAAGAGGTTGAGTAACATAGAAGCTGTCTCCAAAATCTCCTCTTGGATCATGAAATACTAGCTGAGTAAGCGTCAGCTCGTCTCCGCGAGTCGGCTGCATACCTAAAGCCACCCGAACTACTTCTCTGAACTCATTAAGTTCGTCCTGTGGAAAAGGCTGATTTTCCCATACCATATTTCCGTTCTCATCTTCAACCTGTACCCGCTTTTGATTAAGCAAGATTGAAGCAGATATACGCTTAATATCACCGTGCGACCTCTCAAAAACCTCACGGGTTCTGTTTACTTCATAATTTCGGGTTTGCGTTGAAGACTCGTTGTTTCGATTGTTAACTACAACAGTCTGCCCCCTTTGGTTTATAGGCGTAAACTCATCGATTGGAACCTGTTGAGAAGCCTCGTCTATGAGGCTTTCCGAACGCCTTTCCTCAGAAATAATGGTTCTGCTGTCGGGATCGATAATATCTGACTCGCGTACGATTCGATCGAAATCATGCTCAACTGAAACGCGTACCAGACTGTTACCCGGGCCAAGCGATATATCGAGCATCGTTTGAGCGCGCTCTGTGAGGTAAGCTTCTACGGTTTCTCTAAGCTCAAGCTGCATTGATCCGGACGCCAATCCGCCCTGACCTCTCAAACTATCAGTAAGCCGGTTTCCGGACTGATCCAGAATTACAACGTCATCAGGTTCCAACCCTTCAACACTACCTGCAATCAGTGAAACCATGCCCTTCACCTGATCCTGGCTCAGCCGGGCACCATTTCTCATGGTAAGAATAACAGAAGCCGAAGCCGCTACTGATGTTTGCTGAAAGGGTCTTCTTTCCGGCAGAACCAGGTGTATTCGTGAAAAATCTACCTGATCAATACTATTAATAGACCTGGCCAACTCACCTTCCAATGCCCTCTTTTTGTTGACCTGCTGCATGAAGTCCGTCATACCAAGAGCATTTTCATCAAACAACTCATACCCTTTGATATCAGACTGAATAAGACCAGATGAAGCCAGCCTTAAACGTAATTCGTGTACCTTATCGGAATGCACGTAAATAGACGCTCCTCCATTTTCAAGACGATAGCTTACGCCTTCTGCATCCAATTGCTCTACTACATTGGCTGCAATATCGGGCTGCATGGAGCCAAACAGAAGTGTGTAATCCGGTTTTAAAGCCCAATAAAACATCAGGCCTATGAGAACCACAAACACAACAGCCAGCCCGGCAAACATACTTCGCTGAGCAGGATTAAGAGGCCCGATAAAGGCCTGAAATTTTTCGACAGCACTTGACATTTATCGACCTTAAATCTGCATCCTGCTAATTTCCTGATACGTTTCAATCGCTTTATTACGAATCTCAACCATTAGCTGAAAACTCGTTTGCGCTTTTTGTAATGAGAGCATCACATCGTGCACATTATCTGTTTTACCGGCAATGAAGTTCTCAACATTCTGCTCGGAAGTTTTCATCGCACCGTCTACACTCCCGATTGCTCGCGTCAGCATGTCTGAGAATGAGGTTTCCGGTCTTTCAGGACGAATTTCAACAGACCTTGGCCTGATTTCGATACTCTGAGGCTGCTGTATTCCTCGTAGTTCAATTGGATTCATAGCTTTATGCTCTAGTTACTTTAAAACTTTAGTTCAGATTCAGTTTACACGTGCCTGTCTATATGATGGCCTCTGTCAAAAAAATCACTTCCCTGTATTTTTCCCTGGCTGGTATAGCTTTGCAAGGAATTAGCTCCCGCAAATTTTTTGTTAATCATCGACATCTCGTCTTCTGAAATCTTAGGTAGCACGGGGGCAGCGGCCGCCTTTCTTAATGCACTGTTTTTGGATATTCTTTCACTTTGCTGCAGATAAATTGAATCGATATTCATGGCTTAAATCTCCAATGCACGTTTAATAAGTTCTTTTTCTGCTTCAATACTGCTTAGGTTAGCCTCGTAAAGCCTGTTTGCGCTCACAAGCGACGTCATCTCCCGTATGAGATCAACATCCGGATAGCGCACCATACCGTTGTCATCAGCGTCAGGGTGATTGGGGTCAAATTCATACCTGAAACTCTCCTGCTCCGTTATTTGCGAGACAGGACCAAGGTTAGACATGTTTGAATTGCTACCCATTATCGTGCTTAATCCGGGAGTAGAAATATGTTTCGGGCTTGTTGTTTTAAGTGAAGACATACTCTGCTCCAGCACACGCTGAAAGTTTACTGAATCGGGCTGAGAGGTTTGTACGGCCTGTGGACGATAAACATCGTTAGAACCGGCCGGAGACGAGGTTTGAGCATTTGCGATATTTCTTGATGCTACTGCAATCTTATCGCGCTGCACCGCAAGACCTTGCGAAGCAGTTTGAAAGGTTGAAAACATTCGTTCAGGAAGCATAAGTTTCTAGACGTTATTCTGTTTTTATCTGTTAATTCCGGTAATTCCGGTTCTGAGCATTTCAAAGTGATGACGCAAACCCCTAACAACAAGATTCATACGTATTTGCGTGTCGGCCATTTCAATGAGTTCATCCTCCAATACTACATCTTCACCTTCAGAAACTATGCGGGGATTCACTTCTTTCATGGCCTCAGAACCACCTGTTCGATGTACCCTTTGCAACTCTTCCTCGAACTCTACACCAAACCTTTTATAGCCCGGTGTGTCTATATTTGCAATATTTCCAGCAGTAATACGATGCCTGAGCGTATAGGTATCTAACGCTTTTGCCATTAATTGACTGGTGTTATTATCTACAAATTTCATTTCTCTGTTTTGATTGAATCAAGGCTGTTATTGATACTTTTGATGCAAATTTGAAACATACTCTTTATATGCGCTATCATTATTGCAATGTTTGTGCCATGCACTATGCTTAGCTATTTAAAGCTAAAATGATCGGTATACGGTGATTTTTTCTGCTCGAGGAAAATGCACAGGAACAAATATTCCGCTTCAAGGCAATTTTTTCCAATACCCGTAATCCCGAGATTTTTTGTTTAAGTATTGGTCACCTTAAGCTGATAATGAGTAAACAAGAGACCGTCTGAATGACCTTCGACTTTAATTCTCACGATTAAACCATTTGAATATGGGTGCAACTCTAAAAATAAATGACATCAAGGCCGTTGCCTCAGTTATCAATGTTTTGATTTCTGATTCGCCTGATCCCACATTTATACTTTGTTGTGACTCACGAACTGTAGTAGCTACAAATCAAGTACAACCTGAGATTAAGTCAGTCTCGCGGAGCTACTATTATGGTAAAAAGATCAAAGACATCGTGTTATTTAATAGCAGCGACAAAAACGCTCCAGTCTATTTCAATAATAATTGGTTTTTTACAGAGGAAAAGTCATTTGAGCTAAATAACCAGGATTATGTTAAAATCACACTGAAAAAGGTTTTTAATAAACCCGGTGACAATGCGCTCGAAACAACGCAAAAGCTAATCGGTATGATGCTCCACCGTTTAAGGTCTCCACTAACAGCTGTAGAAGGCTACAGCGATTTATTAACCGACACCTACGACGAGAACCGCCGAAAGAACCATCTTGAAAAGATTAATTCGGGTGCTCAACGCATATCCGAAGTGCTGGATCAATTCGAATCTTTAATTGTCGACAGCCAAAAAGAGCAAAATGAAAGGATATCTTTCAAGTCTCTGCAAAAGGATATCACCACCGATATAGAATTCCAGGCTGTTCATGAATACTCTAGGCTTGTAATCAACTCCCCTAAAGACATTCATTTTTGTGGAAACCGTAAACTACTTAAAGCAGTGCTCACGTTGCTCATAGAAAACGCATTTGACCATGCTCTCGACAAAGAAAGCCTTGTTTATATAAGTTTTGAGTCCGGGCATCATATCGAGATAAGGAGCAATGGAAAGCAAATACCGGATGGAGATGCTGACAAAATCTTTAAACCATTCGAGACAACCCGAGCCGACAGAACAGGAGTTGGCCTTACTCTGGCAAGAATTCTTGCTGATAAAATGGGTGCCTCCATTCATTTAAAGTCCGGAGAGAAGGGCAATGTAATTTTTTCTGTAAATCTCCCTCCATCCGAGCTTGAACTTCTTACCAGTTAAGTGAACTGCTGGTTTATCCTGTCTTGTAATAAACTCCTTTTTTCAGCTTCCTTAGCTGCTTTTGCTCAAAATAATTGTTCAGATAGCGGTTAGCAGTCCTTTGGGGTATCGATAGATTCGAAGCTATATCAAGTGCTTCTGCGGTATCGAACAGTATGGGCAACAGATTATAATAACGTTGATACCTGTCTCCGCGGCTATCTTCATTCTGCATGACCGGAATATTTTGATATACTCTTACAGCATGTTTAAGCAGTGTATCAACAACCCATAAGGCGGCTGTAACATCCTCATTCCCTGCACCTAGTGTAGATTGCTTCAGTAAATCATCATTTCTTCCAGAGAATCTCATCCCACGAAACAGGGACACGAGTTTCAATGTATAGACCGAAGCATTTCTAACCATAAGCCCCATGGAAGTGGAGAGGCCAAGGTCGTTTATCAAATCCGACTTTTCCTTAAATGTGTCGTCTATAAGTTCCCATTGAGATTCGTTGAGAGTAACTTCAACAGAGTTGTTTCGTTTGGATGTAAGACGATGAAGCTGATACATTTCAGCTGACAGGTACCGGATATTCTCCGATAACTGCCTCGACTCCTGACTCGGTCTCGTGCTTTTCCATGAACCCTGCTCGTCATGAAGATAAATCAGGTAGTTATAAGCATGCCCGTAACCAAACTTTGCAATAGCTGCTCCTAAATCTTCTAAACGTCCGTTTAATGACGCGCAAACCAGCGGTGTTGCCACTATATATTCGTCAGTAGCCTTGCTAAGCCTTACAGGCTTTAAATTAAAACTGTGTTCAATTAGTTCTCCATAGATCTGAGTCCCAAAGAAGCTATTGGCTTTAAAGTTGGAACGCCCTTTTTCCACTATCAATATTTTACCTCCATTGGCCTCTATATATTTTGCTACTGTCTCGGGAGATTTTATCTCCGAAAAAGAAGGCTTTTTTAAAGAAGCATTCCCTTCCAGGATTTGACGTTCAAGCACTTTTAAAATTTCCCTGGACTTCCTTCCATAAAAGCTTAAGCTCCCGTCCTGGCTTACCAGAAAAAGCTTCATAGATGGATTTAGCAGACCGTCGGCATGTTCAATTGAGACATTGTTGACATGATGTGCAAGTATTGGCAGCGAATGAAGAAAAAAGGCATCCCGGTCTCTTGGCTTTAAAATTGAGTCACAGCAGTTTTTGAAGAGCTCAGGAAGATTTTGGTAAACTTCGTCCGGTATCAGAGGGGTATTGGAAATGTACTGCAGGGACTCTGCCGAAAGGTTAAACTCAGAACGAAGATCATTAATCTCATCCTGTACTGCTTTATAATTCATAAGCAGCACCTGAGGTAACAGTTTTACCCGACCACCCTCAAGCATTGTAATCTGCTCCATCGTAAAATTGCCGTTCAGATTTTCCTGTAAAGTAACCTTTCGCGACTCCCAAAAAACAAGGTTTTTGAGGTGAATCAGGTTATCAACGGTTAACTTCCTTTTTTGAATCAAATTAGTACCAGTATCTCTCCAAATCTTTGCTTCAAGATTTGAGAAGTCGTCTAGCGGTGGAGGAAGCTTATCTATTGAGAGTGTTTGCATGAAATAAGAAAGTAACCAGGAAGTTTAAGTTTAATCAAAGAGCGTAAAATTAACGCTATCGAATTGCTCACACAAGCGTCATCCCCCGTTTCCCACCCCTTCCCATATGCTTATTCATATGCATTAATATCAGATACTTCAAACCCTTAGACAGGACATGGAAACCCAGTATGGTATTTATTTAAATGCCGGACATGCCAGATTTGCCGGATTATTTAAATTCTATCCAGCACTGAACAGAACAAAAATACTCTCAGCAGCTCATCCGGCAATCCACCCTTTTTAGCTGTTTATCTCAAATAAAAAGACTCCCGTGTTTAGCCTGAGAGAGCTTATCGGAATCATAAAGCTTACTATGTGCTTTCGCTGCCAAAGACCCATAGTACAGAAAAATGCTTAGCACGACTGCACGGCCTGTAAAATGCACATTACAGCTGTTATGTCTTGCCTGAATCTCATTACGCGCATACGCTAATTAACAACAATCTGGAAACTCGGGCTGGTGCGGTGAATCTCTGCCAAAGGAAAACTCAACGCAGGCTCGCTGAAGAAGCCAAAACGAAACCGGTACTCATATTTTTCCGGTTCATCCAAGGTAACTCCGTTGGGGACAGATAGCAGATTTAACGTGGTGCTCTCACCGCTTTCCAAGAAAAGATCAAACCTGGGTGGGCCGGTATCAGCGATGGGCGTGTAGATGGTCTGCCACTCGCCTGCAATTCTCTGTTGAAGAGCCCACATCCCCTGCCGGTGAATATATATATCATGGTTGAAGTCGTTTGTAATAGTGACCACCACCTCATCACCTAATCCGAACTCGGTCTGTTTAAGAGTGATGATGGATGATTTCGAGTCATTCGAACCAATAATACCGCATGCCGAAAACACAAGCATACATGTAACCAGAGTGAGAAGAGGGATTTTGTTTGAGGTAAGTGAGGCCATAAGCTGTTCTCTGGTTGTCGGGGTTGATTTAAAATACTAAAAGAGTCAAATGATGCATAACCTTCTTTTTTCCTAACGGCACTGCGTTTATGCTGCGGGGCGATTTGTTCGAATAAAAGCAACAATGGCTTACACGTCAGCAGTAAATGCTTTGTTATACCTCTACGGTTTCCTGAAGCTCTAATTTTAACGTTTTACCAAAAGCACGAGCGTATTTTTCCAGCGTTGACAATCGAATATCCTCAGCGTGATTTTCAATTCTGGAGATCGCTGATTTTTTGGTATTCATTTTTTTGGCCACTTCTTCCTGGGTCAATCCGGCATCTTCTCGGGCCAGTTTCAACATCACACCAATCTTGAACTGCTGATAACCAGCATCATAATCAGAGGCAAAATCAGGGTCTGATTGCTTTCGGTTTCGGATGTATGCTTGTAAATCACTCATGTTGATTCTCCTTTTCTGTTCAGATAATCGGATTTTCTGTTTTCTGCGATTACAATAGCGCTACGCGGTACTTCGTATCATTTTTAGGTGTCTTCTGTGACTTTTTAACGAAGCCATTGGTTAGAACGACAAATTTGCCATCATCAATAAAACCAAGCAACCTGAAAATGTCTGAGCCGGATTGAATCCGAACTTCCCAAATGCCGGAAGTGTCGGATAGCTTTTTGAAATATTCTCTGGGTACCCGATGTTTTTGCTCAACCAAATT
>JAIUMA010000020.1 GCA_022565795.1 Balneolia bacterium | reverse complement strand
CTTGAAAACCGTTGAGGCGCAAGTCTCCGGGGGTTCGAATCCCTCACTCTCCGCAACCTTAAAAAGCTCCCATTTTATGGGGGCTTTTTTTGTATCATAAAGCCTCATCTGTACGTTACATGCCTTCATTTATCTGAATTAAAACGTATATGCTAAAAGCAAAGTCAATTCCCTTCATACCGGCCATAGTCGCTTTTCTTATCATTGCAGCTTTCGTTCATGGTTCGGTTTATGCCAGCTCTGCTGCACAGCAGGACACTGTCGAGATCTCTTTCAGTGAGTTTATGGAGCTTGCGCTTGAACGTTCAAAAGAATTGCAGGCGCGCAGACAATCGGTGGGTATGGCACAAGCGAGAGAGAGTGAAGTGAAAGCCAGCCGTTTTCTTCCCAATTTCGAAATTACTACTGCGCACGGACTCGTTCCGGGTGTTAGCGGCTCCGGAGACTTTTCGAATTCGCAGCTTTATCTGGATCCATCACTTCGAAACGACTGGGAAGACTGGGCGTTTTTCAATCAGTTTGAAGTTACGGCGCTGCAGCCGCTGTATACCTGGGGAGCTATCAGAAGCGCGGTACGTGCCTCACAGGCGGCTGTGGATATTGCCAGCTTTGAGTATGAAGGTGATCAGAGAAATACAGAGCTCCAGCTTTTTCAGTTGTATCAGGGCAGACTTCTTGCCGTAGAGCTTAAACGACTGGTTGATGATGCCGAGCGTACGCTGCGCATGGCCGAAGAGGAGCTTCAGGAGCTATTTGATGAAGGCAGTGCCGAAATAGACGACGCAGACTATTACCAGTTTGAAATCTTTATCCATCAGTTTGAATCGCAGGTCGAAGAGGTGAACCGAAACCTGGAGTTTCTGGAACGTGCATGGGCACTGGCCCTGGGCTCCCGGGAGTTCGGCGTGGTTTACCTGCCTGCAGAGCGATTTCTGGATCCTCTGGAGTCCGAAATAAGCAGTGTGGAAGACTACCTCGTTCATGCGCGCCAGTTTCGCTCTGAGGTTCAGCAGTTTACAGCTATTCGTGAAGCCGCAGGCCACGGCATGGAAGCAACCCGTGCGCAGCGCTATCCGGCTCTGTTTATTGGTGCGAACTATCGCTTCGCCTATGCGTCTAACAGACCAAGACAGCGGAATCCGTTTATCAGCAATCCGGCCAACACCTCTGCGCTGACCGTCGGCCTCGGAATACGTCAGAACCTGAACTTTTTTGTACTGAACAGCCGTGAAGAGCGCTCACGTTTACAATATCGTCAGGCAGATTACGCTTTAGAGGCCATAAAGGACGGTGTAGAACTGGATGTAAATGATAAATACAAAGATGCCCTTGTCGCACGTTCAAGGATTGAGTCAACAAGCAGAGCGCTTGAAGTAAGCCGCAACTGGCTTCGACAGGAACAGCTCGATTACGACATCGGATTCGGTGATGTAACGAACCTGGCTGAAGCCCTTCGGGCAAACCTTGAGCTCGAAGCAGAACTGCAACAGCGTACATACGAGTTCAATATGAGATTAGCACGCTTGCTTAACGCAAGCGGATACAGTTTGAATCAGTTTTTTATGAATAATGATTAAGTTTATGTTTAAAAGAGGAGCTTATATGAGAGTATTATTTTTGTCTGCTTTATTAGTGTCTATCGCGCTTGTGTTCAGCACGGCTGTTTATGCCGTTTCGCAGGACGTGGAAGATGAAGTCCGCGCCATGCTTATTGAGCGCGATCAGGAAATTAAAGACCTGCTCGGCCCTGAGGGAGCAGAACATACCGATGAGCAGCGTCAGGAGCTGATGGACATTATAAACGAGGTAATCGACTACAGAGCTATGGCACAGCACGCGCTTCAGGACACCTGGGAAGAGCTTTCGCCGGAACAGAGAGACGAGTTTGTAGATGTTTTTGCCCGCGTTGTGCGCGATCAGTCGCTTAATAGCCTGGATATTTACCGCGCAGATGTGACTTATGAGTCTTTCGACGTGCGTGATGGCGGCAACAGAGTAACGGCCCGAACCATTGCAACTCTACAAAATGTGAGAACACCGGTTATTTACGAGCTTGAGAACAGAGACGGCGAGTGGATTGTGATTGATATGTCGATCGACAGCGTTTCCACGGCTGATTCTTACCGCCGCTCATTCCAGCGCATCATCAACCGTAGGGGATATGATGCTTTGTTAGCGAATCTTAAAAACCGCGCCGGCATTTCCTAAACTCCGGCGGTTTCACCCGTGCGGGCCACCGATACTACCCATCCTCTGATGCAGTTACCAACTCTGATCCGAGGCAGGAAAATGTACTAACAACGACTTATGAAACTTTCCGCCGCATCACTCATTATAACTTCCGCCATAGTTACGCTGTTCTTTCTGGCACAGCCGGCTCAGGCTCAGGTGGTAAATCCCGACGGGGAGCTTCAGTCGTTATCTCCGGAGTACATTCGTGCACAGACGCTAAGCGGCAGCCACTTTAATGAATTCTGGACCTATCACTTTTTTCTGGATGATGGCCTTAAGGTCCACATCACCTTTTCGGCGGCTAACTTCGGCAGCCTGAAGTCACCGGTTACCGGAGTGCGGGTTAGCGTACACGGCTTTGATGACAAGACCTATCAGCTTTCCAGGGAATACCCTATTGAGCACTTGGTTCAGCATGAAGAGAACTACAAGTTTGAGCCCCGTCCTGAGAGAACTGTTTGGTTTAAGGGCGAGCTGCCGAACGAACATGAAGTACGGGTCGAAACCTCCAAAGACGGCGTTGATTACGACATCCATCTGAAGCTCAGCGATATTGTACAGGGCGTAAAATGGGGTGAAGGCATCTATATGATTGGCAGCGAGCGAATAGGCATTTATACGCATATCCCGTATGCAAAGGCTAGTGGCTTTGTAGAGATTAACGGCAACCGTCGCAGCGTTTCCGGTACGGCCTATATGGACCACACCTTCCAGAATCAAACGACAACCCGCCTGATGAGCAGCGGTTATCGGTTTATTTCGCATACTGATTCTGACAACTGGGAAGTGATCTATTTCATGCTACCTTCTGATGATCGTGACAAAATGGCTATCGGTCACCGAATCAAAAGCGTTGATGGTCAGCTTGATGTCTTTGAGGCAAACAATATACAGCGGATGGAGCAGTCACGTACGCATGGCAAGCGATTTGCCCAAACTATGGAAGTGATGATGATTCACCCTGAGGGCAGGCTCGAGATTGTTACCATTAAGCGAACCATTGATGATGAGCGGTTTTCCGTGCTTTCTGAGCTCTCATGGGTAGCCCGAAGAGCAGCACGCTCTTTTCTCGGTGGTGAAGTGCTTGAATTCCGCGGAGAGGGTGAGCTTCATCTGCCGGGGGACAGAAAGCTGCACGGATTCTACAACTTCTTTGTGGTAGACTAAACCTGTTTCAGACTGCGGAATTTTAGAGTCAGTTTAGGCCTGATTTCCAGCGGACGCTCAGCATTGCGCCGAAATTTTGAGGATGCACATCACCCGTATCGTAGGAGAGACGTATTCCCGTTTCCAGGTTTCGGAAAAGCTGTGTTGTGCTTAGGTCAAGCATAAAAGACCACTGATCCCGTCTTTCAGTCAGCAGGTTTTCGCGTCCGGTTGGGTTCGTTCTGAGCGAAGCCCGGTTAGCCCCGTAGTTTCGACTGTATGTTGTGAAGAAACGCCATTCGGTAAAACCCGCGAAGCCTTCCAAGCCCACATGGTGCGCAATGATCTCGTTGTTCACCACGCCGAGATAGTCTGGATTGGTGAGGAAAAGCGCATTGCCTATCGCCTTATTAAAATGCGTCCAGCCGCCGCGGTAGGCCCAGTGGTTGTAGTAGTTGAAGTATTCGTCACGAGCGCGCTGGGGAAAGCGTGACATGCCTTCCTTTACGTCCAGATACTCGTAGTGGATAGTTTTCAGCAGGGGGCGGAAGCTATTGCTTTCTGCACGATGAAGCCGGCCGGGCTGTGAAGCCACGGTTGAGGCCGGGCGGTGTGAGCTTCTGCGCCAGCTGCGGTTTGGAGCATCCGGCGGACGAAGCGTGACCGTCGCGCCCCAAAGCCCGTCGAACGGGGTGCCGAAACGGGCGTTAGGCGTGTCTTCGAGCATAAACTGTCTGCTGAGCGAGATAGTGTAGCGCTCGGTATTGAGCAATGCAGCAAAGTCGTAGGTGCCCAAATGATTCTGAGCACTGTTCAGCAGTTGGCCACCGCTAATGATTTCATTGGAATCGGCTGCTCGCGAAAAGAAGACATCCAGAAAAGAGCTCAGGTTAACCGGCGATTCACCGTGAAGGGGGCTGCTGCCTCCCCATTGGGCGAAATGTTTAAACCCGCCGTGGAGTACCAGAGGAGCATTCTCGTTGAAAATTCTCAGGTACAGATGCTTTCTGTGAACCCGAACGGTTCCCTCAACAAACCGGTAATCGTAGTCGGTCATCCAGCCATGCCCCAGGGAGGCATCGGCGTACACAAAACCCTGCGTGAAGGGAACCGGCATGAACCCCCGTGTTGAAAATACAATTTGAGGAAGCGGCCTTGCATTGTGAGACAGATCCATGGAACCCGTTGAAAGTCGCGGGTGAATCAGGCCATAATTCTCGTGTCTTCGTCCCGCCCACAGCTCAAAGAAACCGTAGCTGACCTGAAGAAATGCCTGGCTGAAATAGATGTCGGACTGATCGGAGCCTCTCAGAAGAAGATCAGCTCCCGCACCGATTGAGAATCCCGAGTCGAACACGTACTCCTGATGTCCGAACAGATTCAGAGCTGCATTTGCGCTTAAGCGGTCAACCTGACCAAACTGATTGGCATACAGCCAAAACGGGAGTTCGCCTGCTGTAGCAGCACCCGAACGAACCTGCCAGCCAAACTCGCCCATTGCGTCCGTTTCACCAATTGAAGGCAGCAATTGCGCCTTGGCGTCTGTCTGTGCAAAGATAAACCCCACGCATACAAACAAAAGAGAGAGAAAAAACGATTTAAAGAAGCTGAAACAGCCTGATTTTATCACGAAAGAAAAAGAATAGAGTGGTAAAGGGGGATGCGCTCCGTGGCTGGATATGCATCAAAAAGACTTATGTAGTTGGGAAGTTAAGATACGAAATTCAGACTTTCTGGAGAGGGCTGGACGTAAATTAACGCTAAGTATCTCGCTGCGGAATGCAAGTATTAAAGGTCAAAGGTTTATTTGGCCACAACATTGGTTTGCATGGAGATACATTATGGGTAAGTGATAATTGGTTATTGGTAATTAACTCCATTAGGGCTTACCTTCTTCAACCAGATGATATTATCATAGTAATTTCCTGATGCTATTCTAATTAACGTATGTTTCTTTCAATTTTTGCCCATTTTTCAGAACGGATTAACGAAATGCTTGCTTCGGTTGAGACCGAAGCCTATGTCGGGCTGCTAATCCTGTTTTCGATATCGACCATCATCCACATCATTATCAGGGTGTGGATTATCCGTTTACTGCAGCGACTGGATGAGAAAACTGAAACCGAATGGTATGCGGCAATTCTGCGTCATAAGTTGCCTCAACGGGCGCTTATGCTCATTCCGCTGATGGTGCTCTACATAGGTATTGATCTTGTTCCTTCGCTGAGTGATGCTTTCTCGGGTTTTATCACCAGGCTGACCGCCGCACTCATGATCCTGGTTGCCGCGCGCGTAATCGATGCCCTGCTGTCATCGGCGCATACGCTATATCTGATGCTGCCAAAATCACACATGAGGCCCATTAAATCGTACATACAGCTTGGGAAAGTAATCGTTTACCTCTTTTCCATCATCTTTATTATTGCGAGTCTCTCGGATCAGTCACCCTGGTATTTTCTCAGTGGTATTGGCGCCATCACCGCTATTCTGCTGCTGGTTTTCCGTGATACGTTGCTTTCGCTTGTAGCCAGCGTTCAGCTTACGAATAACGACCTCATTCGAATTGGCGACTGGATTGAAATGCCGAATTTCGGCGCTGACGGGGACGTGATTGATATCTCGCTCAACACCGTGCGCGTACAAAACTTTGATAAGACCATTACTGTAATTCCCACGCATAAGTTTCTGGAGCACAGTTTCCGGAACTGGAGAGGAATGAGTGAGGCGGGCGGTCGCCGAATCATGCGATCGCTTAACATCGATATTTCGACTATCCGTTTTCTAACTATGAAGGAGATTAATCGCCTTCGCAAAACGCATCTTTTGGGCGACTATATCGATTCCAAAATGAAAGAGGTAGGAGAGTACAACGAAAAGTTTCTGAAAGAAAACCCGTCTATTCTCACAAATTCCAGATGGCTTACGAACGTGGGCACCTTTCGGGCTTATGTTATCGAATATTTGAAAAACCATCCACGAGCTAAAAAGGATTTGCTCATACTGGTTAGGCAGCTGGAGCCCACCGACCGCGGTCTGCCCCTTCAGGTTTATGTGTTTACCAACACTACTGCCTGGGCCGAGTATGAGGGCATTCAGGCCGATATATTTGATCACCTTCTGGCTGTGATGCCTGAGTTTGACCTCAAAGTATACCAACAGCCAGCCGGGACTGATTTCAGGCTGCTTAGTACATTAAAGTCTTGATTTGGCTGATCAACTTTTATCAACCTGCCGGTTAAATATTGTAACGGCATGCCTTGCTGACATCATCACCAGAGGAATACCGCCACCGGGATGGGTGGAGCCGCCAACCAGATAGAGGTTATCTATGTAGGGTGATTTGTTCCGTGGCCTCATGAAAGCCGACAGCTGCTGATTCGACGAGGTGCCGTAGATGCTTCCGCGGTTCGAACGGTAGGTGTCATAAAAATCCTGCGGACTGATATGCTCTCTTACTTTGATGCTTTCCGATAGCCCGTCGAGACCGAAATTCTCAAGCTTGTGTATAATGAGATCGCCGTACTCTTTGCATCGTGCTTCATCCCATCCCAGCTTTTCGGTGAGGTAGGGTGCGTTAATCAAAATGAAAAGATTCGAGCCGCCATTAGGGGCATGGTTTGTATCGGTAGCCGATGTGTTAGCGACGTAGATAGTCGGATCTTCCGGAAGCATTTTTCGGTGGAAAATCTCGGAAAACTCTTTCTCATAATCGCGGGAGAAAAAGATGTTGTGATGCTTCAGTTTGTCGAATTTTTTGTCGGTTCCGAGCATCATCACAAAGCCCGAGCAGGAGGGCTCAATAGCGCTGATTTTGTTGACCTGCTTCTTCTTTAGCACGCCTTTCTCAATCAAATCGGTGTAGGTGAAGGTGGCATCGGAATTTGAGAAGATGACATCAGCCCGGGCGGTTTCGCCGCTGTTAAAAGCAACGCCAACGGCCTTCTTATCTTCTGTTAAGATTGTTTTGATGTCAACATTGTACTGAATATCCACGCCCAGCTCGGTGCAAAGCTTTTCCAGCGCGCGGCTGATCGAATAGAGTCCGCCTTTTACATAGTAACCGCCCAGGCAAAGCTCCACATACGCGATTACGTTGATGGTAGCAGGGGCGAGGTAGGGAGACGAGCCGTTATACGTGGCAAATCGCTTGAATACCTGCCTGAGGTGGGGAGACTCAAAGAATTTATCGACTCTGGTGCTTACGGTTGGAAAGGCATCAATCTTGAAAATATCGGACTTTTTCAGATTGCGCAGATCCATCACCGTCTGAAGCGGATTCATAATGAAGGTCTCAGCGGTCTTCTCGTACAAGTCAGCAGAATAACCCAGAAAGCGCACGTAAGCCTCTGCATCACCCGGAGCAAACTCAGAAATCTGGCCAAGGGTTTTCTGAAGATCTGTTGAACAGTCGAAAGTGGTGCCGTCCTGCCAGTTGTAGCGGCAGAGGGGATCGACTGGCTCAAGCGTCAGATAATCGGTATAGTTGCGCCCGCAGCTTTCAAAAAGCTCTTCGAGTACAAAAGGCATAGTGAACAAACTTGGCCCGGTATCGAAGCGGTAGCCGTTCTTTACAACTTCATTCATTTTGCCGCCGGCTTTGGCATTGCGCTCCCAAACCGTAACGCTGTGTCCCTCCGATGCGAGCCTTGCAGCTGCGGTGAGGCCGCCAATTCCTGCTCCGATAATTCCAACGGTTTTTTTCATGCGGTTGTCTGTTTCTTAAGCCTGTTTGCGTTTCAGTTTGGCTACGGTTTCGATGTGGTACGTCTGCGGGAACATATCTACCGGCTGCACTTCGATTATATCGTAGACCTTGTTGAGCTCGGCCAGATCACGGGCCATAGTTGAGCTGTTGCAGCTCACATACACAAGTCGGTCGACGGCCAGTTCGTTCAGCGTCTGTACCACGTCGGGATGCATTCCGGCTCGCGGCGGATCGGTAATGATGACGTCAGGCTTTCCGTATTTCTGTACAAACTTTTCGGTGAATACATCCTTCATATCGCCGTTTTCGAACGCGCAGTTGGAAACGCCGTTACGCTCCGCATTGTCTTTTGCATTGACTACCGAAACAGGATTCAGCTCAATGCCTACGACCTCACGGGCAGCATCAGCAACGAATAAAGTAAGCGATCCAACGCCACAGTAGAGGTCGAATACAAGATCATCGGGCTTCAGTTCGGCATAGTCTTTAGCCGTTTGGTACAAACGCTCGGCCTGAAGCGTGTTGGTTTGAAAGAAGGTGTTGGCATCAATGCGGAACGTGTTTGTACCGATCTTTTCGGTGATGTAGCCCGGTCCGTGAAGCACATGAGAAAACCGCCCTTCGGAGCTCGGGGAGGGCGTGTCATTCACATTGTTTACTACGGTTGTCACCTCAGGAAAGCGCTCAAGCAGAGCGTCTTTCAACGGCTCCATCACGCTAAGATCATCCTGAAAAGTCACGAAATTTACCATAAGGTCTCCGGTGTAGTGCCCGTTCCTTACCATCACATTCCTGATAAAGCCTTCTTTTTTGATTGGATTAAATGATGGGATATCATGTTTCAGCGCGTATTCCCGTACAAAGTCGAGAATCTGGTACGAAAAAGGTTTCTGAAGATAGCACTCCTCAAGGTTAAGGATTCGGTCGAACCGGCCGGGCGCATGCATTCCTGCGGCCACGTCCTTGTCTTTAAACTCGACGCCGCTCTCGATTTCCTCGCGCGTGAGCCAGCGCCGGTCGCCAAAGGAATATTCCATTTTGTTCCGATAGCCGAGCGTATCAGGTGCGGCAAGCGTCTCTTTTGGAAAAACCTCACGCAGCCCGCCTATACGGTGGATGTGGTCTTCCACGTGCTGTCTTTTGAAACGTAGCTGCTCGGCATAGGTAACGTGCTGCCAGGTGCAACCCCCGCAAACCTCAGCGTGTTTACAAACAGGATCGACGCGTTCGGGGCCTTTTTCCAGAAGCTCAACCAGCTGACCCTCAAAATATCCTTTTCGTTTTTTTATGATGCGGACTTTGGCGACATCACCTGGGGCGGTGTTTTTAACAAAACAGGCGCGGTCGTTCAGTTTGCCGAACCCTTTACCTTCAAAGGCTGCTGACTCTATGGATACTTCGGCTATGGAGCCTTTTTTAACGGACATAAATGGCTTGAAGCTTTTTAAAAATGTGTGATGTATTTCAATGAAAAGCGCAGATCTCAAATCGGAATCTGCAGGGTCTTACATAAGCTAAACGCGGTATCGGGCTGATAATCAAATCAGCGTGTCGTCTTCCTGCGTATAGAAGGTTTCGAACTGAAGTTTGTAGGCATCGGTGAGACTACTGAGTTTGCTGAGCTCCCGGATGGTGGATTCGAGCTGCACGGCCATCACCCTGTTAATTTCCCCTAAAACTTTGATTGCAATCTGCGGATAGCGTTTTTCGAGCGTGGCAAAATCGGGACTGAAAAAGCCCAGAACTACGGTGTCTTCAGTCGCGCGGGCCGATGACATTCTCTTCATTTCATGGCTCAGGCTAAGATTTCCAAAGCTTTGGGGGCTTTCCAGCAGAAGAGTAACCGGGACAGCAGGCTCCTCGTCTGAAGACGACTCCGACTCAATAATAAGCTCCACAGCTCCGCTTTCAAGAATATAGAAGCCGTTACCCGGGTCGTTCTGGTGATAGATGTATTCATCCTTGTCGTATCTGCGGCGATGGCACAGCTGTATAAACTCGTAAGCCTCAAGATGGGAAAGATTATTGAGGAAGCGGGAGTTGAATACAATGCTGCTCTGTTTTTTTATCCTGCCGAAAAAGCCGGTTTTTTTAGTCATAGTAATGGAGGAAAATCGTTGGAATCAGAAAGAGTGACCAATACCGAAATGTATGATATTTCTGTCTAAAATGGATGTGCCTGGTTCGTTTCCCAAATCGGTAACTCTGTAGGCTAAATCTAAACGAACCACCACGAACTCCCAGTCGAGCCTGATACCGACTCCCGAGCCCACGGCAATCTCGTTCCAAAAGGTGTTGAAATTGAATTTGCCCTCATCAATTTCGTTACGCGGACCAGTCCAAACGTTGCCGAAATCAGTGAAGGCGGCAAAAATCCAGTTGGTCGACAAGAAGTTGCGCGAGAATGTGTTGCGGTATTCCAGGAAGCCGGCCAGCTTAATATCACCTCCGTTAATCGGGTTGATACTCCTGTCGTTATCGCCCGGCCCGAGCGTTAGCGGCTCCCAGCCACGGATGTCGTTCGCGCCGCCGGCAAAGAAACGGCGGTTAATCGGAATGGTTCGGCTTATTCCGTATGGATATGCCAGACCAACAAACCCTCTCCATGCAAAAACGGAGTTGTTTGTAATTGGGTAGTATCTCCTGAAGTCGAACGAGGTCTTAACAAACTGACTGTAGGCGAGTTCCCTTCCTGTAACGCTGAATGAAGGAATCGTACCGCTCAGGGAATCTTCACGTGAAATGAATACCTCTTCGATAAGGCGTGGGAAGTTACCACCTACTTCGAGTCTCGTTTCAAGGAAAAAGCCATCATCCCGCCGAATAGGAT
Source organism: Balneolia bacterium (assembly GCA_022565795.1). GTDB lineage: Bacteria > Bacteroidota > Rhodothermia > Balneolales > Cyclonatronaceae > Cyclonatronum. The sequence goes on along the minus strand of JAIUMA010000020.1, from coordinate 38,461 downwards.
GAACGGCAGCATTACGGAAGGTATAGCCTGTAATGGAGCTGAACTGAGGACGATAATCCTCAAGAATGAGCTGTACCAACAGAGGATCTTCGATATTTTCTTCTATATCCTGACGAAAGCTGGCCGAAATATTAGCATCAAACCATTCGAGTTCGAACAGGTCGAGAAAGCTGGTTGTGGTCTGATCATGGTTTGCCTGGAATCGGGTGCTGAATCGCACGTTGTCATCCACGTTGAAGTTTATCTGTCTAATCTGGCCGTAGCTAAGCTGAAAGCGTGTACTGGGGTTTAGGAAGTTCGGATTGTTGTTGAGCCAGCTGAACGGAAAAGCAAAGCGCGGGAAGCTGTAGTTTATGAAGGTTTCGAAGCTTCGCGGGTCGTTAGTACTTCCCGGAATGTATTCGAAGCTGGCATTCATGCCTACCTCGAGTCGCTCAGCCGAGCCAAAAATGTTATTGTTGCTGTATTGCGCCCCGGCTCCGGCACCGAGCCCGACCCGCTGCATTCCGAAGAAATCGGTGCGAATCTGATGCCGTGGAAGCGTCTGCAGGTTGAGCAGGACCGGAAGATACTCGTTGGAGTAATCAGGCTGACCACCGCTTTCCGTAAGGCTGAACTGGCGCACCGTTAGCATCTGGAGCGACTGAAACTGACCTACCGATGCCATGTAAATATCCTGATTGAAGCGTTCTCCAGGCTTAAAAAGCACGCGCTGCTGAAGCAGACGGGGGCGTGTGCGGGTATCCCGGTCGATGTTGATAATCATCGCATAGGGCTCGATGGTAAACGGCTCGCCCCGGAGCGTGTCGGAGTCAACCGTGCCGGACTCACCCTCGGGAGACTCCAGGTTGATACGTACGTCGCCGAAATAGTAAACCTCGCCCGGATTAATTCGGTAGAGGATATCCATTACAAGCGGGTTGTCGGGGTCACGCTTCACCAATGCAATAATAGAATCTCTGTTGGCCGATGCATAGCCGTTTCTGTGAAGCAGCGCCAGAATCCGGTTCCGCTCCTGGCTGAGAAGATCAACGGTGTATTGACGGTCTACGGTGAAGGTGCTGTCGTCCAGCACTGAACGGATCAGGGAACTCCGGTTGAAAAAGCGATCCATGACTCGTTCATCCTCAAAATCGGGGAATCCTTCATAGCGTACTGTTCGTATTACGGAAGGTTCGCCTTCATCAATCCGGAACCGGACGCGGTAGCGCTCTTCGCGCAAACGCTCGATAGTTGTGTCGATTTCTGCGTTGAAGAAGCCGTTGTTGTTGTAGAATATGCGGAGCCGCTCAGCATCCTGACCTACCGTAGTGCGGTCCAGCATGCGCGGGGCTTCCCCAAGCCGGCTGCTTATGCGGTACAGACCCAGCCAGAGCGTCGCTCCGGGTATACCGAAAATTTCACGGTTGGTTCGGGTTCGTACCACGGTTTGAAGCTCGCCGTTTCCGAAAGCGCTGTTCCCCTCGAAGCGAACGTCGCGAATGAGTCCGCTTTCTCCGTTTGCATCGATGGCCGGCCTGTCCTGATTATTCTGTGCATAGAGATATTCGGCAGGCGTGAGCGAAAAAAATAGGATGAACGTCCATACAGCTATAGCAATGCAGCCGCCCTGAATAGATGGGCGTCGCGAAAATACAGCAAGGTAAGAAGAGGGTTGGGACTGAATGGCGCTCAATGCAGATAAACGTATTTAGCAGATAGACAAGATCCAGCGAATAAAATACAAAAACGGCTGCATGCAAGCACACAGCCGTTTCGGTCTGTTTCAATAATGTATATTAACTGAGGAAAAGATGTTTTGTTCCTTTTCCCGCCGGAAAAACCAGCTTTAAAATGGCCTAAACGTCGTCGTAGTCGAAGCCGTCGTCCTCTTCACCATGGAAGAAATCTTCCTTCATGATGTAGTCGGGCCAAATCTCTTCAATATTTTCATACGGAGTGTCGTCTTCTTCGTCGAGCTCGTATAAGTTATCGATCACCTGCTGAGGACAGCCGTTACGCTCGCTCCATTCGATGAGTTCCTCGCGGGTAGCCGGCCATGGTGCTTCTTCAAGCGTTGCAGCTAATTCAACGGTCCAGATCATTGCTGTTAAATTTTAATGTGTAATTGTATAAGTTTTCATTTTGTTGCAGTAATAAAACAAACTTGAGCGAAATAACAAGGGCATAACGGCAATTTTTCAGAATAATTTTTCACCCTCAAAAAGGTTAATTGCCTGGAATATGAACCATGTTTAAAATCAGCTCTATGCGCATTTACGGGTGTGGAAACAGTTTATTGTTTCTTATATTTCCTAAATAGCGCATTCGCATGAATGTATTAAATTTTAATCTCAGAAAATAATTTTATGGGATCTCTTGGCGGACTGGAAATAGCCATTATCGTACTAGTTGTTTTGCTTCTGTTTGGAGCAAAAAAAATACCGGAACTTGCCCGTGGCATGGGTCAGGGAATTAACGAATTCCGTAAGGCCTCAAACGAGATTAAGAGCGAGATCGAGCATGGTGCGCGCGAATCAGACAAGAAGCACAGCGCAGCTGCCGATCAGGAAAAAGAAAATAAGTCAGCCGGCACCGCCGACAAGTAGTTCTTTACATCCCTGCTGCCGGGACTATCGAACCCGGCAAAGGGGCTTAGCCAATCCGTTAACTAACGCATTATTCCATTGCAGTCTTCATCGATCAGGACTACCCGTGAGCAGCTCAGCAAAGGGGAATCCTCCGTTGTTCAAACCGTACAAAACTTTTTATCTGTAATTGAAAGCAAGAACGAAGAGATTTTTGCATTCACCTCTGTATCGGCAGAACCGGCCCTGAAACGTGCCGCGGAGATCGATAAAAAAATCAAAGACGGAACAGCCGGCAGACTTGCAGGCGTCGTAATAGGGATGAAGGAAGCCATAGTCGAGCAGGGACAAATCGCTACGGCGGGCTCAAAAATGCTCGAACACTTTGAGAGTGTGTACGGATCAACTGCAGTTAAAAAACTTCTGGCCGAAGATGCAATCATCATCGGCCGCGTGAATATGGATGAGTTTGCAATGGGCTCATCGACAGAGAATTCCGCGTTTGGCGTCACCAGAAATCCGCATAATACGGATTGTGTCCCAGGAGGCTCATCGGGCGGAAGCGCCGCTGCTGTGGCAGCCGGAATGTGCCATGCGGCTCTGGGCTCTGATACGGGCGGTTCGATCCGTCAGCCTGCTTCACTTTGCGGCGTAGTCGGACTTCGTCCGACGTACGGACGCGTATCAAGACACGGGCTGATTGCCTATGCTTCATCTTTCGACAGCATTGGTCCGCTTACGTTAAACGTAGAAGATGCTGCGCTGCTTCTCGAGATACTTGCCGGTCAGGACCCAATGGATGGAACCTCATCCTCGCAGCCTGTTGATTCGTACACCGATGCAATTGGCAAGTCTGTTGAAGGTCTTCGTATTGGCCTGCCGGAAGAGTATTTCAATGAAGGTTTGGATAAAAACGTCCATAAGCTGGTGATGGACCGCATTGGCGTGCTTGAAAAAGCCGGAGCCATTATCGTACCGCTGAAGCTCCCGCTCACCAGGTATGCGATTGCTACCTACTATATTCTTGCGACCGCCGAAGCTTCCAGTAATCTGGCCCGCTACGACGGTATTCGCTACGGACACCGTGCCGACCAGAAAAAAGTGATGGCCGAACTCGCCGCCGAAAAAAAGAAAATACAAGACGCTGGCGGAGATGTGTCTGTTGTCGACTCGCCGCTCATACGCCTGTACAAGCAAAGCCGCACGGAAGGCTTTGGCACGGAGGTTAAGCGCCGGATTATGCTTGGCACGTATGTACTCAGCTCTGGCTATTATGACGCCTACTACGCAAAGGCGCAGAAGATTCGCCGTCTTATTCAGGACGATTTCAAAAATGCGTTTACACAATGTGATGTAATCGTTTCGCCCACCTCGCCCACAACGGCCTTCAAAATTGGTGAAAAAACTGATGATCCGCTCCAAATGTACCTGAGCGACATCTATACCATTTCGGCAAATTTGGCCGGAATACCCGCCATAAGCGTTCCGGCCGGTAGCCACCCGGATGATGGTCTCCCGGTTGGGATTCAGTTTATGGCTCCGCACTTCGCCGAAACCGAGCTTTTCAGAGTAGCATCTGCCGTCGAGTTCTGACAGATTGGTCTAAGCTTTGCTGGAGTTTTTTAAATGATGGTGACATGATCTGTCACCCCGTGGTATTATATTGATGGTCGGGCAGGTCGGTTTGTGCAGACCTGTGCTTGCAATTATCCCGCTTCCGCACTATGATGCAGTGCGCCTGAAACCAAACCCGCATTTCGAAAACCGACCGATTTATGCTGCATATCATTACATCAGGAGATTTGCCTTCGCTTCGCCGGGCGTTTGAGAAAAAACTGGCGCGGGGCGGATCATCAAATGTACTACAGCCTGACACCGTTATCGTACCGAATCGTGACATCTCTCGATGGGTTCAGATAATACGTGCGCGCGAGCAGGGTATAAGCGCGAATCTCGAGTTCGTTCTGCCGGCCAACTTCATCCACACCCTAAACCTACAGGTTGATGGGGGCTATGAGTCTGGACTGCCAGATAAATATCGACTGGGCTGGATGATTTATGGTGAATTGGCGCCCGATCACACGGAAAACGAGTACCCGGCGCTTCACAACTACCTCAGCAGCAGACAGTCGGGTAGCGATGAATCCGGCGCTATGATTCGCAGGTACGAGCTCGCGGTAAAAGTAGCCGATATATTCGATCAGTACCAGCTGTTTCGTCCGTCATGGATTGATGCCTGGAATGAGGGGAATCAGCCAGAGGGAATAGAAAAGAGCACTACCGCAGACTGGCAGATGAAGCTGTGGATGAACCTCAGAAAAAATCATGAGGGCTTAACTGACCGTCCGGCACTCCACCGCCGCCTGCTTGAAGCCATTGAAGACAAAAAGCTACGGTTGCCAAATGCGCTCCATTATTTCATGACCGCCGCGCAGCCGCCGATGTATACCGAAGCCATTATCCATTTGGCCCGGCTGACCGATGTCTATATCTATCAGGTGAAGGCCGTTGCAGGTTCTGAAAAAGCCGGTGATGTGACTCCCAACCCGTTTGTACTGCAGTGCAACAAAGAGCATCGTGATCTCGAGGATCTTTTTGAAAAGGCCGTACTATCAAGCGGTGTTGAAACGAGCAGGGAAACCATCACCCTGAAGAACAAAGATGGGAAGCAGGCTTCTGTGACGCTTCTTGGTCAGCTCCAGGAAAATATTCGCTTCGGGCAGGAGCTTGAGCTGCCGGTTGATGCGTCGCTTCAGGTTCACGCCTGTCATAACACCACTCGTGAAATTGAAGTCCTGCAGGACAGCATTATTGACTTTTTGCAGAAAAATCCGAATGCCGGCCCATCTGATGTACTCGTGATTGCTCCGCAGCTTAGCGATCACGTTACGGCCGTTGACGCCGTATTTGGACATCCGGCATCACCGGAGCTGAGATTGCCTTACCACATTAGCGATCCGTCCGTTTCGCCCGTGCTGCGTATGTTCGGACTGCTTTCGGATATCATGCTGGTTCGGGAAACACGCTTTAAGGCGGCCAGCCTGATGCGCATCATCGATCGTGATCCGGTGCGGAGGCGGTACGAGCTCTCTGCTGACGACATCGGGCTGATTGAGCACTGGTTGAGGGAAACGGGCGTTCGATGGGGCGCTGATGCTCAGGACCGTGGTGATGAGGGAGTTTTCTCGTGGGAGTTTGGCCTGAACCGTCTGCTGATGGGCATCATGCAGCCCGCTGGACTTGATGAGCCGGTTTTTGATATTCTGCCCTACACGGATGCTGAAGGCGCTTCTCATCTCAGAGTAGCCGGAGTGCTGGCCGATATTTTTGGCGCGCTTCAGGAGTGGTCATCATTTTCCGGGGAGCTTCATACTGTTGAAGAGTGGATTGTTGAGATCAACAAGCTGATGGACGCTTTTTTCCCAACGGATAACGACGATCAGCGTGCGCTTCAGCCAATCATCCGGAGCGTGCAGCGGCTCAGTGAGTGTGATGATTTCATGAGCGGGGAGCCGAAACTTCCGGTTAGATTGATTCACAGCAGCCTGGATGAGCAAATTAAAACACGCTCGGCCGGTTCGGGTTTTCGCTCAGGCGGCATCACTTTTTCCACGATGGTACCGGTCAGGCATTTGCCGTTTCTATTCATTGCCGTGCTTGGCCTGAATGAAGACAGCTTCCCGGGCAGGGAGCAGGCCTCCGGATTTGATCTGATGCTTCAGTATCCCGAAGAGGGCGACCGGAATAAGCGAATCAGCAACCGCGCGCTCTTTCTGGACGCGCTGCTGACAGCCGGACAGAAGCTGCATCTCAGCTATCTGGGATTCAGTTTTAAAGACGGATCTGAGATTGCGCCATCACTAGTTATATCTGAACTTTTGAGCGGGATTTCAAACTGTGTGCCTGTAAAAAAGCTGCCTGAAACGCTTTTGGTGAAGCACAGGCTTCACGGATTTCACGGCGACTATTTAGCTGGTAGTGAGAAAGGTTTATTTACGTATGATGTCGTTCGGGAGGGGATCAGCCGCAGGATGCAGTATCAGGCTCAGGAAGACGACTCAGCCGCGCGTTTCGACCTGGAGCTTCCGGCTGCGGAGCTGGAATCAGACAATGATGTGATTGAGCTGGGCTCACTTATCAGAATGTTGAGGCATCCGGTTCGCGAGATGATGGAAACCCGCGCGGGAATGCGTCTGCCGAGACAGGAAGACGAGCAGGAGGAGCGGGATATCTTTAAACTCGAGGGACTCAGTAAATATGTAATAAATCAAAAGCTGCTGGATATTTTTGCCGGTGAAGATTCCGGTGAAGGGGATCAGGCTGAAATGCTGAGGCGCTACTTCCGGTTAAGGGGCAGTCTGCCATACGGCCCGACAGGCGATTATTCATTCGATGAGATTTATGCAAATACAGCGGCGTTTATGGAGGAAGTAAAAGTCGCTTCGGAAGGAAACCTGATGCAAAAGCCGGAGCTTCATGAGTGCAGCATAAAGACAGAAGAAAAAGAATACCTGATCCGCGGGCACGCTGAGCCGGCCGTAAACGGAACGTCGCTCATCATCCACTATTCAGCTGATAAGCCCAAGCGCCGGGCAGAGGTATGGCTGAAGCATTTGCTGGTTGCGGCCTCCTCTGATGAAGAGGTGCAAACGCTCTATGTTTGTAAGAAAGGCAAAGGTAACGAGCCCGTCGTTTTTCGGATAAAATGCGATGAACCGAAACGGTATCTTCGCGAAATTCTCACATACTATTTACGTATGAAAACGCTGCCGCCACCGGCTACGGCCCAAATGCTCAGCTTATTCAACAACTGGATGAATACACCCGAAGATAAAAGAACAGTTTCGGATTGGAATAAAGTGAAGGCATATTTCATAGATAACGGTTATAACAGTTTTAGTACTCTTGGTGCAGAGGATCCGTACGCGGGGTTGTTTTACGCTGAGCTGCCGGAAGAGAGAAAAGATGAGCTCATGCATCTTGCAAATCTGATCTGGGAACCTCTAAATAGCCATTTTAAAGAAGCGGAGGTATCAGAATGAACCCGTTTGATATTTTTGAATCGCCGGTGAAGGGAATAAATCTGGTAGAGTCCTCTGCGGGTACGGGTAAGACCTATACCATTTCGGGGCTGGTGGTCAGGCTGCTGGCGGAGCACGGGGAGTTATCGCCCAAAAGTATACTGGTCGTAACCTTCACCACGGCTGCAACCCAGGAGCTGCGCGACCGGATAGCACGTCGAATTCGTGACTCGGCGGAGGTGCTTCGAGGCGATAGTGAGCCCGGAGATGATGGTTTTCTGATTGAGCTAAAGGCTCGTTTTGGAAATGATGAAAAGGCCCGTCAGCGGCTGGAAAGGGCCATGACTGAGATGGATCAGGCTTCGGTGTTCACTATTCACGGTTTCTGTAAACAAGCGCTTCAGGAATACGTGGTTGAAAGTAACAGCAGCTTCGGTATTGAATACATGAAGGATTCCGAAGAGCTTTTGCTTGAAGCGGCTGATGACGTCTGGAGAAGCTGGATTAACCGACTGGGAAAGGGAGGGGAAGGAGAAAGGTGTCAGCTGGATTTGCTGCTCAGCATAACGAATACGCCCGATGAACTTCTTTCAATCGCAAAAAGCCTCAACGGTAAACCTTATCTCGAATTTGCAGAAGAAGTCCCGAAAACGAAATACCGCTCAATGCTGAAGCAGTGGAATGAGGCTATCAGAAGCTTGAAGGAAACCTATGACCGTGAGGAAATTCTCTCAGTGATGGATCCGGCTATTCTGAATCAGAAGTCGTATAAGCCGAAGCAGGTAGAGGCAATGCTGGACGATTTTGAGAGCTGCTTTGTGATGCGGCATTTTGCACAGCCCGGCAAAGCGCTCAAGCTCGCATCCGGCGCCATAACTACTAAGGGCGGTGCTCTTGTACCGCAGCACCCATTCTTCGACGCAATGCAGGCGTTCACTGAAACCGATACGGGGCTCATTGCCGAGCAGGTTTTGATTCAGATGACTTCCGATTTCCGGCAGCGCTACGACGAGCTGAAGGACGAGCGTCGTATTCGCTCTTTTGATGACATCCTGACCTCAACCCATCATGCTGTTGAGAGCAATCAGGAGATGCGAATGAAGCTTAGGAAGCAGTATCCCGTTGCGCTTGTCGATGAATTTCAGGATACCGACCCGATTCAGCTGGGCATATTTAAAAAGCTTTATTTCGATGCCGACGTAAAAAACGGACTGTTCATGATTGGTGATCCGAAGCAGTCTGTCTACAAATTCCGCGGAGCCGATATCAACAGCTATCTGAGCGTGGCAAAGAATAAAAAAGTGAGCACGTTCACCCTTGGCAAAAACTACCGGTCGGTTAAGCCGATGGTTGATGCAGTGAACGCGCTGTTTCAATTTGTGGAGCCCGGCAGAGAGTGGCCGGGCGGCCTGGCGTTTCAGCCGTCTGATGCACAGCGTACGGAGCAGGAGCTGTTTATAGAGGGTGATGATGACGGCGTTGTACCGATGCACTTCCTGATGCCGGAAGTCGAAGAGCCTGTGAATAAAGATGAGGCTTCAAAGGAGATCAACAAGGCGACAGCGGCTGAGATTGCGCGACTGCTTAACAAATCGGCTAATGGTGAAGCCTTCATTCTCGAAAAAAAGGAGAAAAGGCCTGTTCGTCAGGGTGATGTTGCAATACTTGTGAGCAGCCGTTTCGAAGCAGAGAACGTTCGTAAAGAGCTTCTTCGGAAAAATATCAAAAGCGTTTTCAAGTCGAGCAATAGCGTATTTGACACCGATCAGGCTCGTCTGATCAGCAGTCTGATTCAGATTATAAAAGACAGCCCGAACCCTTCGCTGATTCGCATGTTTTTGTTTAATCGAGTGATGGGGTACAGGCTCAGCGATCTGCGAAGACTGGAAGAAGACGCAGGATTAAACACCGCCCTGACCGAGTCGCTGATCGAGCTTCGAATGACGCTCGAACGCTACGGATTCTCTGCAATGCTCAGGAAGTTTTTGAACAGTACTCTGGCGCTGGATGAGGGCAGACCGGTGCATGTCACCGAAAAAATCATGCAGTTCAGCGACGGCGAACGCGTGTACACGAATCTGATGCACCTTAATGAGCTGATTGATGCATATGAGCGCGAGCATCGTCCCGGAATGGAAGAGCTCCACAAATGGCTGAATCTCAAAATTCAGAAAGCAGAAAGCGAGGAGAATGATGAAATTCGCCTCGAAAGCGATGATGATCTCGTTCAAATTGTAACCATGCACAGCAGCAAAGGGCTCGAGTATCCGATTGTGTTCTGCAATTCGCTTTGGAGTCATGGAGTGAAGAATAATACGCTAAAAAATCCTTTGATCTATCATGATCCGGACGATGGCAAAACCAAAGTTGACCTTACCGGCTACTCTAAAGCATCCGTTCAGGGGCGGGTGATTGAAGAAACCGTTGCTGAAAACATCCGCCTGATGTACGTCGCGCTAACCCGCGCACGCTACCGGTGCTATATTTCTGTGGGAGCTTATGAGGATAAAGCAGCTGGAACAAGTCCGCTCCATTTTGTAATGAACGGGGCGGATCAAACGCTGAAGAATCAGAAAATATCTGACTTCGAAGCCTATTTAAACCGCATCAGACGGTTTGCGCATGAGCATGCGGAGCTGGCGGTATGCCGAACGGTCTCAGATAATGAGGAGCTAAAGCTGGAAGCTGACTCAGTCACCATCACCCCGCAGGCTCGAAAGCTTGAACAAACGCTGAAGGCCGATCCGGACTGGTACGTCACATCATACAGCGGCATCAAAAAAAGGGCTGAGGCGGAGAAGGTAGAAATCGAGGAGGATTCATCAATCTCGGAGAAAATCAACCATAACCCCGATGCTGGTGGAAGTGAGTCTTCATCGTCTGCAGATCCGGTAAAAGAGCTCGATTACTGCAACCTGTTTCATTTTCCGAAAGGTGCCGGAGCAGGTACTTTTATGCACAGGCTTTATGAAGATCTGGACTTCACCCGATTTGAAACCGATGCGCGCTCTATGGTGGCGCAGTACCTGGAAGAAGACGGTTATGAAGAAAACTGGACCGACACTATTACCAGCATGCTTGAGCGTTCGCTGAGAAAAAAGCTGCCCGGCTCGGGCGCGGCGCTTATCACCAAAGGACAGACGCAGACTGTGGATGAGATGGAGTTCTATTTTCCGCTTTCGAAAGCCGGTGCGGCAGAAATTGAGCAAATCATTGATGGAAAAAGACCGGATTCATTCATGGAAAACCGAAACGGTTTCATGACCGGTTTCATAGATCTTCTGTTTGAGCATGAGGGCAAATTCTACATTCTGGATTACAAGAGTGATCACCTTGGTGATAAGCCGGAAAGCTACGAACCGGAAGCCCTCAAAGCCGTGATGCACGAGCGCGGCTATGTGTTCCAGTACCACATTTACCTTGTTGCGCTGATGCGGTTTTTAAAGCTTAAGCTGGGTGATGAATTCCGATATGAAAATCACATCGGTGGAGCCTACTATCTCTTCCTCAGAGGGATTCAGCCGGGTGATGATAACGCCGGAGGCATCTATTTCGACAATCCGTCGAAAGAAATCATCGAAGAACTTGATAGCTATTTCAAAGGAGAAGAGCATGCAGCAGAACCTGTTTGATACTAAGCCGAAGCAGTCGGAAGTGGAATTTCCAGGCCTTACAGAAAAACTCAGGGAAGCCGGGGTGCTGGAATCAATTGATCTGGCGCTGATGCGTTTTTTTCGTCATAAAGGAGTGAAGAACGAGTCGGTTATTCTGACCATCGGCCTGCTTTCGGCTTCGAACAGATTAGGGCACTCTGCACTGGATATTGAGCTGCTGAATGACAACCCCGCTACTATTTTTGGTCGTCCCGGGAAGGAGATGCCATCCTTCGGCTCCTATAAAGCAGACCTGAAATCATTGAGCGTCTGTGAAATGATTGGTGCTCCATCGGCAGTGAAGCAGCCTGTTCTTCCTGTAATTCTCGATGGGCGGAGGTTGTATTTCAACAGATTCTTCAGCTATGAAAATCAGATTTCCGAAAAGATCCGGAAGCTTTCAATGGCATCGGCCCGTTCTTCTGATAGTGAAGCGGTCCCGGATGAGCTGAAGCGCTGGTTCGGGGGACTTTTCGATTCCGGACCGGAGTCGCTGTACCAAAGGGTTTCGGGCGTCGCGGCATTGAACCGTCGACTAACGGTTGTGACAGGCGGCCCGGGTACTGGAAAAACGTACGCCGTGCTTCGGATCCTTACGCTTCTGATTGCGCAGTCAGAAGGTCGCACGCCCTCAATTGCCATAGCTGCACCAACCGGAAAGGCAGCCAACAGAGTGCGTGAATCGCTTGCGAACGGACTGGATGAGCTTCGAAAGTCATCACAGGCAAAGCTGCCTGAATTTGAAGATATTGCGGACCATATACCATCAAAAGCGCAGACGATTCATCGACTTTTAGGCTCAAGGTATCGCAGCACCATGTTCAAACATAACCGGGATAACCCACTGCCATACGATATCATAATTATTGATGAAGCCTCCATGATCGATATCGCATTGATGAGTAAACTGCTCGACGCGCTCCACGGAAACAGCAGGCTCATTCTGCTTGGTGATAAGCATCAGCTTGCTTCGGTGGAATCAGGTGCGGTCTTTGCCGACATCTGTTCAAGTCCGGAACTCAACAGGTTTAGTCGTTCATTCGCTGACTTTTGTTCATCAGCGGGCATCACCCTTCCTGATGAGAATATTGTTCCTGATGAGGAAGCTGCAGAAATGGATGACGCTATTGTTGAGCTGGAATACTCGCGCCGGTTTTCATCGGAGTCCGGCATTGGCCGCCTGGCTTCGTTAATCAATAAGGGTGATGCAGAAGGAGCAATCCGTCTGCTTGAAGAAGGGCACGATGACATCATCTGGCACCAAAAAGCTCCGCTCGATTGTTTGGGTGAAGTGATGCCGGACATTAAGGCTCAGTTTGAATCATACAAGGCTTCGGCTCTTTCGCATTCAGAGAAGCTTCAGAACATGACGCGGTTTCAGATTTTGTGCGCCCACCGAAAGGGTGAAGGCGGCGTAGATGAAATCAATGTGGATATCGAAAGGAGACTTGGTATTCGGGTTTCGGATAAAGAGGGCGGACAGTGGTATGAAGGCCGACCGGTAATGATGACCCGCAACGATTACCAGCTTAAGCTCTATAATGGCGATACGGGAATCACGGTACTATCCGGTGATGAGTATTCGGATCAGCGGCGGCTGAGAGTGGCTGTAGAGGCGTTCGATACCGCAGATGATGGTGATAAGTCTGAAGCAGTAAGCCTGCGTCCGGTCGCTCAGCTGCAGGAAATGGAAACCTGTTGGGCGCTATCGGTGCACAAAAGTCAGGGTTCGGAATATGGCACCATTTTTCTGGCACTGCCAAAAGAGGACTCGCCGGTGCTTACCCGGGAGCTTATCTATACAGCCGTTACGCGAGCTAAAAAGAAGGTGATTATTGCCGGGAGCAGAAAGATGTTAAAAAGCGCTATCACCCGTAAAACACTTCGCTTCAGCGGACTTGCTGACCGGTTAAGAAGTTGAGGTTCTGAGAAATTTTGTAAACCTTGCGACCGGTGTCAATTATATTTAAACAACAGGCGGGCAGAAGGTTAAAAATATTATCTAAGTATTCAATTTGGAATAATCGGAATGGACTTTTAGGCTGATTCGTTGTATATATCAAAAGAATATGAACCTAATCGGCAATCCCTAAACCAAGGAGCTATATATGGAAAGACTAAGTCTGGATTACCTTGAAACGCTTCACGCCCAGCAAGATCCGAATTCAATATCTATCTACATGCCAACCCACCGAGTGGGCAATGAAATACGCCAGGATCAGATACGATTCAAAAATATGATTAACGGCGTTATTGATATTCTGAAAAGGAAAGGGCTGAGAGATTCAGAAATTGATCATTTAATGAAGCCAGTTGAGGACTTTCGGAATGAAGGACCAAACTGGCAGGCGATGAGCGATGGACTGGTACTTTTTCGCTCAACCAATCATTTTGAGGTAAATCAGTTTCCGGAAGCATTTGATGAGCTTGCGGTTGTTTCGCACCGCTACCATCTGAAGCCCCTCATTCCGCTTCTGAATGGCAACGGATTATACTACGTGCTCTCGCTCAGCCAAAATAAAGTTGCGCTGTTTGAGGGAACCCGGTACAGCATCAAAGAGATCGATTCTTCTTTTCTGCCGGAAAACCTGGCCAAAGCTCTGCGCATTGATGAATTTATGGAGTCGCAGCAGTTCCATACCGGTGGACCTGCAACACCAGGTGGCGGCCGGGCCGCCCTGTTTCATGGTCACGGGGGAGCCGAAGATGATCAGAAGACTTTGATTCAGCAGTTTTTCCGCAAAATCAATAAGGAGCTTACTTCCTTTCTCGATGACCGCAATGTGCCGCTTGTAATTGCCGGTGTTGATTATCTGCATCCGATTTACCATGAGGTTAATTCCCATAAAGGTTTACTGAAACTGGGTGTTAAAGGAAATCCGGACAGCTTTACCTTGGATGACCTGCATGAGAAAAGCTGGGAAATCGTTTCAGAGGTATTTGAGCAGGAGCAACATGAGGCCGCTAAACAGTTTACAGATCTGAACGGCAGCTCTAAGGTGCTCACCAAAACCGAAGATGTGGTACCGGCTGCAGTAGCAGGACGCATTGAAACGCTGTTCATCAGTACAGATGAACACATTTGGGGACGTTATGATGTTACCAATTCAGAAATGCGACTGGAGCTTGATGGTGAAACGCCGGAAGATCTGATTGACCTTGCCGCTGTGAAAACACTTTTTCAAAGTGGGAAAGTCTATGGAATGAAGCGAAATCAAATGCCGGGTGGGCATCAGGTAGTTGGTATCGCGCGCTATTAGTTTAGGCTGAAACACTAAACTTACTTTTGCAGCCCGTCTGAGAAATCAGGCGGGCTGTTTTTTGATGAAACGGAATGAAATACGGCCAGACCTCATTGCATCAGAAAAGTGCAATCAACCTAAAGTAAAATGAATACAGACAAACAAATGAGACGGCTGATAGAGCTTGGTCGTCGTGAAGATACCCCGTACACCTGCATGATTTTAGCTGCTGACGGCGAAATAATTGCCTTAGCTCCGAACAGGGTGAAAAAGGATGCAGATGCAACCTCACACGCCGAAATTAACGCAATTCGCGAAGCTTCAGCGAGGCGGAATAACAAAGACCTGAGCGGTTGCCACCTGATTACAACCTGCGAGCCATGCCCTATGTGCGCTTCTGCGATATTCTGGAGCGGTATTCGAAAAGTGAGCTGGGGATTGTCGATCGATGAAATTGCCGCACTTGGTCATCGGCAGATCAGCCTGAGGATGAAAGATGTGCTGGCTGATATTAGTGCTGAGCTTCAGGTAGAGGAGGGGGTTCTGGCGGAGGAAGTGAAGGCACTTTTTTAAGAATCAGGCATTTCGAATTCTGTCAAACAAAAAAAGCGTCTGTGGAGACGCTTTTTTTGTTGAACTATTAATTGAGTTTCTAAGCTGTTATCAGCCTGCAACCCATGCTGAGCACCAGCCACCCGGATGAATCGGGCCTGCCATGATAGAGCAACCACCGCAAGGGCTGTCTCCTTGGGGCTCAATCCAAAGCGCACAGTTATCGCAGCGCTCTTCAGGATTAGGGGTTTCAGCTACATAGTTAAGGCTTTCGCGGCCCTGAATTTCAGCTTCAGAAAGACCTGAAACGTCACTACACGGATCATCCGCCGGTGCAGGTGCTGTTTCGGCAGCCGGCTGAGGAGCTTCTTCGCCACCGCCGCAGGCTTTAAGCAGGGTGGATGCACCAATCGCACCGATTCCAAGAAGTGAGACCTGTTTGAAAAAGTTCTTTCTGTCGATATTCTTGTTTTCCATATTCTTCAAATTGTTTAAGTGGTTGATCTCTGACGTATTTCTACAACATAACACAGAAAACTGAATCATACCCTACAAAATTCGCTTCTAAAGCTATTTGGAAGCGGTTTAAATAAAAGGTAATAGAGATGTTAGAATAGCTGTTGTGCTGCAAATCAAACGTTTACGTCTCAATAATTTACCAGCTGAAAACCCAGCTAAGAATCATCACAATAAGAGCGAGAACAACAATGGAAATCCTGAAGCGGGTGCGAAACATTACAGGATGAAAAAAGAAACCCAGGCTGAGGGGATAGTTGGCCAGCCAGTTGTAATAATGATGTCTGTGAAGTGCTCCCAGCGCCATGGTAACATGTCCGTGAAGGATGGTCATCATAAACGGCAGCGCAAAAATAAAGGCGCCCAGGTTTGCAATAGGGGCAGAAACGTTGGTCCATGTGGCTACAAGGTAGTAGGGCCAGGCGAACAGAACGAGAGAAGGCAGCGTAAGACTCCAGTTAATAAAGCAGATACGCTTGTAGTTACGCTCAGAAAGTTCGGAATAGCTCATGGCTTTTGACACACATGTGGGGCTTTGGGAAACAAAAAAGCGGGCCGAACGCTGTGTTCGGCCCGCTTGGAATATATCTCTTTATTGGCTGTAATCTCAAGACAGCTTTTGGCGTCGGCGAAATTTTAGCTGCCGACTTCTTCCAGCGCCTGAAGACGTGCGGCCTCGAACTCATCGCCCGGGGTCCACGACTGCATGCGGTCGTCGTTGGCTATGCGGTAAGCCACGTTGAAGAGCAGTCTCATATCGGCCTCAGCGCCCTTAAAGGTGATAACGTTTTCGATAGTGTCATGCACGGTGTGGTAGATCTTCTGAAGGTGCGGAACAACAACTTCCTGATGGTAGTCTTCACCCTCGAGATACTCAACGCCGTTGTTTGGGTAGAGTGCCGGAATTCCTACGCGCGCAAATGAGAAGTGATCCGAACGGTAGTAGAAGCCCTGACCGGGATCCTGATCCGGAACAACTACCCGGCCCATTTTCTCCGCTTCCTCAACCATGATGTTATCCATGGAGGTGCGGCCTTTACCAACTACGACGATGTCGTGCGTTTCGCCATATCCGTTAATCATATCGATGTTGATGTTGGCTGATACTTTGCCAACCGGAACCGGAAGGTTGTTTGCCAGATAGCGTGAGCCCAGCAGGCCTGACTCTTCCGCACCAACGGCTGCAAAAAGCAGCGAGCGCTTAACGTGCGGTTGAACTGATTTGAACGCTCGGGCCATTTCAATCATGGCGCTGGTTCCACTGGCATTGTCCATTGCACCGTTAAAAATTGAATCGCCTTCAACGGGTGTGGCTGCAACGCCCAGGTGGTCGTGGTGAGCAGAGAAAATAACGTGTTCGTCGCTCAGGTTACGGTCGCTACCCGGAAGCTTGGCTATCACGTTCTGGAACTCAAGGGTTGAGTATGTTGCTGTAAGGTCGATATCCAGGTAAATGCCCTCAAGCGGAACGGGCTCAAAATCCGGGCTTTCGGCTCGGTCGAGCAGCTCATCAATATCGAGACCTGCACTGCTGAACATGGCTTCTGACTGTGGAAACTGCAGCCACGCATTAAGTTCAGTATCTGATTCTTCCTGCATTTCATCGGCCAGGGCAAAACGCTCGCGGCTCCATCCCCCGGAAACTACGTTCCAGCCGTAGCCCGCTGTAGGAAGGGTGTGGATGATGATGGCCCCAAGTGCGCCAAGCTCTTCAGCTATTTCATATTTGTAGCTCCAGCGACCATAGTAGAGACGGGTATTTCCGGCAAACCGGTCTGGATGCGTGCTTGGATCTGAGTTTTTGAACACCAAGATTTTGTCGGTCATGTCCATGCCTTTGTAATCGTCCCAGTCTTCTTCCGGTGCGATGATTCCGTAACCTACATATACGAGCTCGGCGTCGCGGATGTTAACCTCGCGCTGACCCGCGGCCGGCCATGCCATCATTTCGGTGTAGTAATTAAATTCATGAAGAGTGCGGTTTCCGTCGGTGATGCGCATCACCGAGCCGGGAGCGGTCTGCTGGCCAATAGCCGGTACATGCTGTACAAAGCTGCCGTCGGGCATGCCGCCTTCAAGGCCAATTTCCTCGAACTGGCGAATGATGTAATCTACTGTCATCTGCTCGCCTTCGGTTCCCGGTGCGCGGCCCATAGTTGAGTCGTGCGCCAGCGCTTGTACATGGCTCATGATGCCATCTTCAGTTATGAGGGAACGCGCATGCTCCAGGTCGGGACCGGAGTTACAGGCCGAGAAAATGGTGAACGAGCTTAATAGAAAAATGCTGAGGGTTAGTATATGCTTCTTCATTCCGTTTTGTTGTTGGTTGGTGTTGTGAACTATTCAATAGCTGTATCGGGGCAGGATGCCATCACCCTGAAAACAACATAGTGCTCTGGTACAAACTCAGATTCTGCTCGCAATGAGCATTTCTATGTCGCGGTAGGGGATGTCAAAAAAATTGGAGAGCGTTTTCTTTGTGAGATTCTTTTTATAGACGTAGGTACCGGTTCGCAGGCTGTGGTTCGACCAAAGTGCCTGCTTGAAGCCGCCTTCATCACCAATTTCGAGCAGGAACGGGACAATAACGTTATTCAGCGCATAGGTGGCAGTACGCGCCACGCCGGACGGGATATTCGGCACGCAGTAATGGATTACGTCGTGCTTAGTGAAAACAGGCTTGGAATGTTTGGTTGGCCGGCTTGTTGCGATGCAGCCACCCTGATCGATGACCGTATCGACGATTACGCTGCCCGGTTTCATGGTTTCGACCATCTGCTCGGTAACCCAGCAAGGGGCGCGATGGCCTTCAACCAGAGCCGCACCGATTATGACATCGGCCGCTTTGGTAGCGGAACTCAGATACTGGTGGTTCGCCATGGTTGTGATAATCCGGCGGTTGAGTGAGTTCTCAAGATGACGAAGTCTGCTCAGGTCGTTATCCATTACAAAAACCTGGGCGCCATATCCCAAAGCTGTACGCGCGGCATACTCCGCAATGATCCCTGCGCCTAAAATGACAACCGTTGCCGGCGGAATACCCGAGATGCCGCCCATCATAATGCCCTGTCCGTAGGAGTAGCTTTCGAGGTAGTGAGCCGCGATTTGCATGGACATAGAGCCCGTTATTTCGTGCATCATCCGCACGATGGGAAAGGAACCATCGGTGAGCTGCATAAACTCGAACCCGATTCCCGTTATACCCTTGCCAATTAGCTCGTTAAAGAACTCTTTATCGGCATTCCCGAGATGAATGGCCGACAGCAGTATCTGGCCGGCTTCCATAAAGGAAAGCTCTTCTTTGGTAGGAGGAGCAACTTTTACGATGAACTCACTCTTTTTAAAGAGCTCTTTGGCCGTGCTGCACATCACTGCTCCGGCTTCGGCATATTCCGCATCTGAAAAGTTCGCACCTTCGCCCGCCTCGCGCTCAATAAATACTTCATGGCCGTTGGCGACTAAGACAGACACTCCTCCCGGAGTGATGCTCACGCGGTGTTCATCGTTGGAACGCTCTTTCGGAAATCCAATAAGTAGAGAAACCCCGCCATTTTCTTTCTTCAGCGTTTTTTCGAGCGTTTCAAGACCCAGCTTACGGGTAAATTCGTCGGGGTTCAAAATTTCCATGCAATTTACGCTATATTATGTGCCCGCAGAAAGCTGCGGTGCGTTGTTATACGTGAAAGAAAACAGAGCCATTTTGGCGACACTCAATACATAAAAACGCATCGAAGCGCGTAAAGCAAAATAATTCAATTCGTTTCTTTAAACAAAATATATAAGCAGCCTTCATGAGCCTGAAACCCAAAAAAAGCCTTGGTCAGCACTTTCTGCGCGATCAGAATATCTTGCGAAAAATTACGATGGCGGTGGGCGCCGGCAAAAATGAGCGCGTTATTGAAATCGGTCCCGGTGAAGGCGCACTGACCGAATGGTTGCTTCAGGCGTTTGATGATGTGCTCGCCATCGAAGTCGACGGCCGGGCTGTTGACATGCTTGGTGAACGCTTCCCCGATCTGAAAGTCCGACACGGCGATATCCTAAAAGAAAATTGGGATGATGTGCTTGCAGCTGGCAAGGGAAACGTGGTCGTGGGCAACATACCTTACTACATCACCAGCCCGATTTTGTTTAAAATTATGGATGCGGGCCCGGTTTTTCGAAAGGCAGTTCTGCTCATGCAAAAGGAAGTAGCCGAGCGGCTGGTGGCCGGGCCGGGTACGAAAGCTTACGGTATTCTGAGCGTTCAGGCCCAGCTTTTGGGTGAAGTAGAATATTTGTTCGACGTCTCCCGCCATGTCTTCTTTCCAAAGCCGAAAGTGGAAAGCGCCGTAATCGAGTTCAGACCTTCGCAAAAAGAGCTGCCTGTACATCTGGCCGACTTGAAAACGGTAGTCCGCACTTCGTTTAATCAGCGGCGGAAAATGCTTTCAAACAGTCTGAAGCAGGTATTAAAACAGCAGAACAAAGAGACAATAGATTTCGATTTAAACCTCAGACCTGATCAGCTCATGCCCGAAGAGTTTATCACGCTTACTACTAAAATTTTTGGTAACAAATCCTGAAACATCCGTATAGAAAAAAAGGTTAGAGCAGAAAGCACAGACCTGACAGTTGCATCACCCAAACTTATCAAATCATCAGCTAACAACTCCTTTATTATGAGGCTATTTCTACCATTATTTATCTTTGTGGCGTTATTTTCATGTTCTGTCGGGGTATTCCAAAAGGCAGGTGCACACGCCGGCCTGTCCGATCCGCCGTCTGATCCTGTCTCTTTCCTTCAGCAGTTTAGTGCCCTGCAGACCGATTTGCCACGGGAGCGCATTTACCTGCACACCGACCGGCCTTCCTACTTTCCCGGCGACCGCGTCTGGTTTTCTGCCTACGTGCTCGGGGGCTCAGCTAACGCTTTTTCAGGCATCAGTACGGTGCTGTATGCCGAACTTTATGATGATGAGGGCAACCGAGTGGACCGAAGCATAGTGCGATTAGACGAGGGACGTGGCAAAGGTGTACTAACGCTGAATGAATCTAATGTACAGCCGGGCATGTATGAGCTTGTAGCATTCACGGCATGGGGATTAAATTTTGGTCAGTCGTACGCTTTCAGAAAACCATTGCTGGTCCATGACGCAGAAAATATGATGGCAGCCGAATTCGAAGGCGCCGAATCGGTGGAGTCCATCACGTTTTTTCCTGAAGGCGGAGCGCTAATTCCCGGCGCTGAAAGTCTGATTGGCTTTACCGCGGTAGATTCGGAAGGTAAGCCTGCTGCGTTTGAAGGCGGCCTGTTCAGCGGGGAAGAACGTATTGCAGATATTTCTACCAGCGTGCCCGGTTACGGTAAATTCAGCCTGAAGCCCGAAAGCGGGCAAGCTTACTCCATGGAGGTCAACGGGCGTTTTTTCGAAATACCGGTAGCAGAAACCGGCTCTTCAGCTATGAGGCTGAAGACTACCCGTGATGCCGGCGGTCAGTTTGTGCTGCAGCTGCAGTCGGCCGACACCGGATATAACGGATCCGTTGTGGTGATGGGACACGTTCGCGGCGAGATTTATCATGCGGGCGAAATATTCATGCAGGATGGAATGGGCATGACTTGGGTATCACCGGATTTATTTCCATCGGGTATCGTACGGTTTGTAGCGCTTGATGCGGCCGCCAACGTTCTGAGTACCCGCGACGCCTTCAACGTAAACCCACTTGATGAAGCGGAAGTTGAAATTGCGGTAGAGAACTCAAGCGTGGAAAGGAGAGGCAGGGTGGAGCCCATCATACGGTTAAGAGACCATGAAGGTAATCCCGTGCGCGGCGTGGCCAGCGTTACGATTTATGATGAGTCAGCCGCGCCACGGGCTTCAAACGGGGACGGCACTATACGGGATGCACTCCTTTTTTCGACAGAGCTCGATAACAGTTTGTGGTATAGTGGCCCTTCATTCTTCTCCGCTTCCAATGATTTGCGAGAGGTGCTATTGCTTACATCCGCAGCCGGTTCGTTTACCTATGGTGGTATTGGGGACGAAGAGTCCATCACCCTGCAAAGCTTTCCCGAGCGCGGATTTACTATTTCGGGTCAGGTTCGCCGGGGGCTGCTTACGAGCGGCGTTGCGGGAGCGGCTGTGGTTGTCTCAATCGGAGAAGACGATGAGCAACTGGTGGTTCTTGAAGCCGACGATGACGGAAACTTCGCTATCGATGAGCTGGACATCAGGGGCGTGGAGCGTCTTCAGGTGAGAGGACCGGACACAAGGGGTATTGGTCAGGTGAGAGTGTCGCTTAACCCTCAGTTCGAGCATCTTCCTGTTCTGGGTAGAAAGCTTCCGCTAGCCGTGCCGGGTGAACCAGCTCCTCCGCTGGCTGAAGGCAGCGTATCTATGGCTGAAAGAACATCAATTGCACAGGTTGATACCGAAAGCTTTATTATAGCTGAAACGGATCTGGATGCCGTTACCGTAACCGCATCCAGGATCGATCGGGAGGAGATTTCCCGAAGACTGGCAACTGGTGATATTGGGGGCTCAGAAATAAGGGTTGAGGACGATCCGGTGCTCCAATCGTTCAGCATCCTGGAGGTTATTCAGCGGCTGCCGGGGGTTTCTGTAGTCGATGAAAATATAAACGTAAGGGTGGGTCAGGCCAGCGTGAGTGGCGGAAGTGAGCCACTGATCTTGTTAGACGGAACGGAGATTACCGCAGATTTTCTTCGGGGACTACGTGCCAGTGACGTGGCTACCGTAATCGTACTTCGCAGACCGGATGAGCTCGCCCGCTTTGGCGCACGAGGAGGAAACGGCGTCGTATCCATCCGTTCGGTTCGCGGACGTCAGATTGAGCGACCTGATAGCCAGATACTGGTTGCTTTTGCCGAAGGATTCAGCGATGTGCCGCCTTTTCTGTCGCCACGCTACGGAGGCGCGCTCAGGGATGATGAGCGCACCGACGCCCGCATCACCCTGCATTTTGAGCCTTCGATTGAGGTTCGTCGCAACGGCACGCCCGTGCTGTTCTGGACCGGCGATATTCCGGGGACATATCGTATTGAGGTTTCGGGCATCACCGAAGACGGAGTACCCTTCAGCGGGTATACAACGATTGAGGTAGAGTAGCAGAAGGAATCGAAAAAAAGCTTTAAAGGCCGGGCAGAACACATCGATTCTGTCCGGCTTTTTTGTGCACATTTGTCAGAGCATCAGAGCTGTTGTGTGACAAATTGATTGGAGGAACAAAGTGCCGGCTGACAAAATGATGAAGTCAGGGTTCTCAGGACTTTGGCACGGTTTTTTCTACAATGCAGACATCTTACTAAAAGATGCCTGCAGCCCCGAAAAAGGCTGAATGGCACACGAAATTTACAATCACACAAATAACCAAGAAAACTCAAAAGGAGTTATTCAATATGGCATCAATTAAACCTTTGGCGGATCGCGTACTGGTGAAGCCGGACGTAGCTGAGGAAACAACCTCAAGCGGCATTATTATTCCTGATACAGCAAAAGAAAAGCCACAGCGTGGTACAGTCGTGGCTGTAGGCGAAGGCCGTTACGAAAACGGAACTAAAATCGCCATGTCGCTTAAAGAAGGCGATAAAGTGCTTTACGGCAAGTATGCCGGAACAGAGCTGAACATCGACGGCGACGAGCTCATGATTATGCGCGAAAGCGACATTCTTGGCATCGTTAGCTAAGAATTGCTGTTAAGCTTGTTTAAAGAACACACAGACTATTAACTATTAAATAATTCGGACAACTATGTCAAAATTAGTTCATTATAACGTAGATGCACGCGAGTCTCTGAAGCGCGGCGTAGACAAACTGGCTAACGCAGTAAAGGTTACGCTCGGCCCGCGCGGACGTAACGTAGTAATCGAAAAGTCATTCGGCGCTCCTACCATCACCAAAGATGGTGTAACCGTAGCTAAAGAAATTGAGCTCGAAGACAAAGTAGAAAATATGGGCGCACAGATGGTGCGTGAAGTTGCTTCTAAAACCAACGACAACGCAGGCGACGGAACAACCACCGCTACTGTTCTTGCTCAGTCTATCATTCAGAACGGTCTGAAGAACGTTACTGCCGGTGCAAACCCAATGGACCTGAAACGCGGTATTGATGCTGCTGTTAAGGTTGTAGTTAGCGAGCTTCAAAAGCTTAGCAAGCCGGTTGGCGACAGCATGGCAAGCATTCGTCAGGTTGGAACCATCTCTGCTAACGGCGACGAAGAAATCGGTAACAACATCGCCGACGCTATGGAAAAAGTTGGCAAAGACGGTGTAATCACCGTTGAGGAAGCCAAAGGTACTGAAACCTACCTCGAAACTGTAGAAGGTATGCAGTTCGACCGTGGTTACCTCTCTCCGTACTTCGTTACCAACAGCGAGAACATGACCACCGAAATGGAAGATCCCTACATCCTGATCTTCGACAAGAAGATTTCCAGCATGAAGGATCTGCTTCCGGTGCTCGAAAAAGTAATTCAGACCGGCAAGCCGCTTCTGATTATTGCTGAAGACATCGAAGGCGAAGCACTTGCTACTCTGGTAGTAAACAAACTCCGTGGTACGCTCAAGATTGCTGCTGTAAAGGCTCCGGGCTTCGGCGACCGTCGTAAGGCTATGCTTGAAGATATCGCGATTCTAACCGGCGGTACTGTAATCAGCGAAGAGCGAGGATATAAGCTCGACAACGCTGGTATTGAGCACCTCGGGCAGGCTGCACGCGTAACTATCGATAAAGACAACACCACCGTTGTAGATGGTAAAGGCAAGCAGGACGATATCAAGGCTCGTGTAAATCAGATTAAAGCACAGATCGAAAACACTACATCAGACTACGACCGTGAGAAGCTGCAGGAACGTCTTGCCAAGCTGAGCGGCGGTGTTGCTGTACTGTACATCGGTGCTGCTTCTGAAGTAGAGATGAAAGAGAAAAAAGCCCGCGTTGAAGATGCCCTTCACGCTACCCGCGCTGCCGTTGAAGAAGGTATCGTGCCTGGTGGTGGTGTGGCGCTTGTTCGCTGCGTTGCTGCTCTTGATGGTATCGACCACGAAAATCAGGACACCAAGCTTGGTGTTGACATCGTACGTCGCGCTATTGAATCACCACTTCGTACCATCGCATCCAACGCCGGCCTCGAAGGCTCAATCGTTGTTCAGCGTGTGAAAGAAGGTGAAGGCAATTTCGGATTCAACGCTCGCACAGAAGTGTACGAAGACCTTGTTGAATCAGGTGTAATCGATCCAACCAAAGTAACCCGTACAGCGCTTGAGAACGCTGCTTCTGTGGCAGGTCTGCTGCTCACAACCGAAGCCGTTATCTCTGAGAAGCCATCCAAAGACGGCGACAACGCCGGCGGCGGAGCTCCTGACATGAGCGGAATGGGCGGCATGGGTGGAATGGGCGGAGGCATGGGCTTCTAAACCCAACCCGTCTCAATCACCGGACTGAAAAAAAGCCGGTCTCATGAAAAATTAAAAGCCGGATGCATTTTGCATCCGGCTTTTTTTTGCAGAATAATTATGTGCTTTATTTCAGATAGCGGATATCATAATGAAGTTCAAAAGAAAACCTGCTGCGTGGCTCCCAGGATTGGGAGCTTCTGAATCTCGTTAGGTAAGGATGTTTGCCACTATTATTCACATTGTAGAGCGGAAACAGCCCGTGATAGGTTTCAGGGTCGGGTATGATTAGCTCTGTAATGATAAAAAATGATTCTACCGGAATTCGGACATCTAAATCAGACAGGTCAAACCGAAGGCGTCCACTTTCGGCGGCTACATTTTGAATGAGCTGACTCCTAAGATACTGCGTTTCGCCAGGAAGGTTATGATCATCTATGTCGGTAATTCTAAGTCGTATGCTCAGACTGTCAGTATGTTGTGGGTCACCGCCAGAAATACTGCCAATAAACAGATCAAGCTGCTGTAGCCATGCCGGTACCTGATCGGTTCCGGGTTCTTTCAGATCTACTCGTTGTGCCAGAGAAATCGAAATATATTCATCGAGGTAGTTATGGCTCATGATGCCCGTTGCGGTTCTGTTGAAACCCATTCGCCACCAAAATCCGATATTGTTTTCTCTGAACGCTCGCATTTTGCTGCTCGTAACAACAGCAGAATCCTGTTCATAGACCAAGGTCGGGAGTGATATTTCAATTTGGTTGCTGTCGGCTTCAAACAAATCCTCAAGTTTAAAGTAAGACGTTTGATACCCAACAGCGCTTACCCTTATTTCAACATCAGAATCATCTAATAAAGAATGAGGTAAGCTGAATCTCCCTTCAGCATTTGAGGCTGTGCCTTGCGAGGTTCCCATTATCAAAAGATGAGCATACCCTACGGGTTCACCGGTGTCCTTGTCTGTTATCTGGCCTTGTATCGGTTGGTTGGTCGTATCAAGCTGATGTTTAACCGGCGCACTTGAAAGGATTGCAAAAATCAGGAGTGTTATTAGCATAATCATAGATCATACCGGTAGATGAATTGGTGATTTATAAGCCTGGCTAGTTTGTCACGCGGGAGATGCCCATGTTAGTTACCTTGTGCTTACATGGAGTATTTCTGCAGGTGAAGCTCACGCTCTTCCAATTTGTCCCTTTCAGGCTCTCCATACTCACGGTTCCGTCTTCATGGAAAACCTGAAAAGCGAAATCGGCGTTTTCAATTCTTGTAGAATCAGAATCTGACTGTGTATGATCCATAACTATGCCCCATTCACCGATGATCGGTCTTCGGTCATTCGGGATTGAAACGCTGATATTTGAGAGGGGCATATTGTTATTAGTTAAATTAAACCCTTTGGCATTAGAAAAGGTGAACGAATCCTCTGTGAGTTCTAGATCAAGCTCAAAGGTATAATCAGCTGAAGTTGAAGGGGGTGTTTGCGGCCGCTCTGTTGTAAAGATAAGCAGGAAAAATCCCGCGGTGAACAAAACGAACAGGGATGCTAAGACTATTTTAACTTTCATGGCTAGTTGTGTAAGTTTAAAGGATGATGCCGGGTGAGTCAGTTCTGCTCTTCCCATTTCTGATACTTTTTCTGCAGGTCTTCGGGGGTAAAGCCGAGCTGCTTCATCTTGCTGAACAGCTCGGGAAGCTCCTCATTCAGGAACTGCTCTTTCCGCATTTCTACCACTTTGCTTTTAGCCGTTGATGTGGTAAAGTAGCCAACCCCGCGCTGCTGCACCAGGATATTGCTCTCAAGCAGAAGGTGAAATGCCCGCATAGCTGTATTGGGGTTGACCTCAATCAGGGCAGCTATTTCTCTAACAGAAGGCACCCGCTCACCAGGAGGCCAGTCTTCATTCATGATTTTGTCACAGAAATGCTCAGCAATCTGGAGATATATAGGGCGTGATTCATCGAATCTCATTGTGAAATCTCCTTTTTAACCAGACGGTCATACGCCGAGTAGAGCAGCAGCAGTAGCAGGCTGGAATACATGCCTATTGCCATGAGCCTTATCGGGGTAGTGTCTGTATGCTGCCCGCTAAAAATAAACAGGGCGTTCTCAAATTGCCCGCTGAAATACAGAATGGACAGATAAAGGAGGATGGACAGTATAGAAAGCAGAATGAAACCAATTCCACTTAGAATGAAGCGGTATCGGGAAAAGTATAATCCACCCCAGAGAAAGTAGCTGTTCAAAAAAAGGTAATAGAAGAAGTATCTTACAGTAGTACCCAGTTGTATACTATACGAAGGCAGAGAGGAGGTAGCCACAAGGCTTGCTACACCCGAGATAAGAACAATTATAAAAATTGTTGCCACTGCTACCAGGGTATAGACGAAGAACGTGACCAGCCAGGCAGCCGTAAATTTTTCCGGATTGCTTGCCGGAAGCGAAAGCAGCTGCCAACCGGTCTCTGGTTTATGCAGCTCAGCAAAAATACGGCTGGTAAAAATACAGCCGAGCAGCAGATAGAGCTGGTAATAGCCTGAGATATCACCTGCCGGGCTTGAAGAAGTATTGCTGCTGAAAGCATAAACCAAAACGATTATTGCTGAAAATACCGCTACTACAAAAAGAGCTCCGTTTCTCAGGCTTTTTTGATGGATACTTATAAAGTGCTTTACCAGCTGAAATACGCGCTGAGGCGAAAAGGTGTCGGCGGACATGCTGGTATTTCGATTGTTTAGCGTGCTGTCAGAGTTCATGCTGTAACCTCCTGCAGATTGTGTTTAATTTTTTCGGGCTGGCGGGTAGCCGCATTAAAAAACAGCTCCATGTCAAACTCCTGGGCCTGATGTTCCGGAATGTCATCTGTGGAAATGAGCCCTTTCACACCGCCTAGCGAAGGCTCGGAGTAAATTAGCCGACCGGCATCAGCTTCCGGCATTTGCACAGTTGAAAGTTTTTTGGTGATGTTTATCAAGTCTGTATTAAGCAGAATCTCACCCTCATGGAGTATGATGATATGATCCATGGTCTGCCCTAAATCTCTGATTTGATGAGTCGAGATAATTACGCTGCGCTCTTCTGTTACATGTGAGGCCAGCGCTTTTCGAAACTGACTTTTACCCGGTATATCCAGCCCGTTCGTGGGTTCATCCAGTAACAATACTTTGGTATTTGCTGCCAGACCAAAGGCTATCAGAAACTTTTTTTGCTGTCCCAGTGAAAGCTCTCTGAGGTTTTCATTAAGGTTGAGATCGAAAAATGCGAGCAAGTCTGCCAGCTGCTGAGCATCAAAGTTTGGATAAAACGGAGCGTAGAGCTTTATGTAGGTTTTGGCTGACATCAGGGGCAGCTCGAACTGTTCAGGCAGAAAAAACATACTGCTGAGTATTGAAGGTTTTCTCTGTGAAGAAGCTGCTCCCAACACAGTGCATGATCCTGAGTCTGGATATAAAAGACCCGATATAAGTTTTAACAGGGTAGTTTTGCCTGCGCTGTTCAGTCCAAACAAGCCGTAAATAGTGTCCGGTCTGGTTTCTAAAGAAAGCCCGCTAAACAGAGGCTGCTTTCCTTTATAGCTGTATGAAATGTTATCGACAGAAATCATAAGGAGTAGTTAGATTATGTATTGGTGTATTAATGTACTAATACACTAACATTTCTGCAATATTTATTTTTAACGTGAGCCAACTGCCATCCAATTTCACATCCGTAAGCGGGAATCCAGCAAGGGTCAAGTCCAAAATCAGGAATGATTTGTATTGCTTATGTTCAAAAAAAACATTAAATCTGAAAGTGTCTTCGCGGCTGTTGTGAAAATCCCGTATAACCGCTATTACAAACAAATTATCATGAAATCATTTGGCAGAATTATCATCGAGGAACATAGCAAAGACGGCAGTCCTGTTATCAGGGGAAAAGGCGTTACGGTTCAAACAATTCTGGATTGTATATCAAGGGGATGCACAAAAGTTGAAATTCTGGAACAGCACCCGTCGCTTGAAATAGAAGACATAGATGAAGCTTTGATTTATGCCGCCGCTATGATGATTGCCAGGTACGATGTCAGCCAGATAGCCTGAATGAGATTCGGTTACCCATGGTCTGCTTTATGCTTTTACCGCATACTATAGTATTAAACAAAAAAAGGGTGATGGCATCCTGAACGCCATCACCCTTTTTTATGTGTCTATTTGATTAATTCCTTTATTCAACAAGCTCAAAACCCTGATGCAGGCCTTTTTCGACGGCTGGTACGCCGTACTTCATCCAGACGGGCATGGGCGCGTCCATCAGGTAGTGATCGAAGAACTGCTGCATGCGCACCGACAGATCCTTGCGGTTCACGCGATCGCGAAGGTTGTGAGCTTCGCCGTTGTAGTTGAGCATCCACACAGGCTGATCAAGTCGTTTCAGAGCGGTGAAAAACTCGATACCCTGATACCACGGCACCGCGCCGTCTTCGTCGTTATGCATCATCAGAAGCGGAGTGCTTACGCGGTCGGCAAAGAAAATGGGTGAGTTCTCGATATAATATTGCTGACGCTCCCATAAGGTGCCGCCAATCCGGCTTTGGGTCTGCTCATACTGGAACTGTCTGTTGAGGCCGCTTGCCCAGCGAATACCGCCATAAGCGCTTATCATGTTCACTACAGGTGCGCCTGCCATGGCCGCCGCAAACATATCGGTGCGGGTAATGATGTGCGCAATCTGATAGCCGCCCCAGCTCTGACCCTGAAGAGCAATCCGGTCTCTTGCGACAAAACCTCTGTCGAGCAGGTGGAGCGTCATTCCGATAACGGCGTCTTCAGCGCTGCGGCCGGGAAGGCCTTCACGATACACAATATCCGGCATGGCCACGATGTAGCCGCGGCTTGTGTAGAATGCCGGTGTAATAGTCGATGCCGACGGCGCAGGAGCGCGGTACCAGTGCTTGCGGTTTGACGTACGTTCGTAGAAGTACACAATCATCGGGTACTCTCTTTCCGGATCGAAGTTTTCAGGCAGATAAAGCAAACCGTCCATTTCTTCACCGTCGAGCGTGTTGAAACGGAACAGCTGTACATCACCCCATAGATAATCGGACTGCTGCGGATTAGCTTCAGTAATCTGATTAAATCTGCTGAAATTGCGGTCGGTCAGATAAATGTCCTGGTACTTCTGGAAGGTTGATTTACGAACCATCCATTGGTCAGAATCGTCTGCTTTAACAGGAGTAAAAGCACGGTAAGCATCACGCCAGAGCTGATTCGGACTTTCATCAGCGCTGAAGATTGTGCGGTAGAATCCGGATGATTTGTCCTCATCATAAAACGCGCTCAGATACACCTCGTCGCTGCTGAAATATCTGGATTCCCGGTCCGGATTAAAGCTGCGCAGGATGATGTTATTGTCACGTCCGTATCCGCCGGTGAGCAGACGCCCTCCGTTTTCCTGCGAAGGGTCAAATACCCAAAGGTCAAAGAAATCTCTGATGATGACGTGCTCATCACCTTCAGTCCAGCCTTCGATACCAAGGGGGCCAGGATCCGACGGACTGTCGTGAAGCTCGTTGTAGAAAGGCACGTCCAGATGTCCGGTCAGGTTGCGTACTTCTCCGCTTGCCAGGTGAAGCGTATGCCAGTTCTGGTCGGCGTAGTCGTACCAGATGAAGTAGTTACCATCCGGCGAGAAACTACTGGATGCTTTCACGCGCTCTGCAAAAAGGGTGCGCTCACCGGTGGAGACATCAACAGTGTAGATATCGGTGAGTGCAGGGAATCCGGCCCATTGGGTAAGGTGAAGGTAGTGGCGGTTTTGCGTACCGATGGCAAAATCAGCGTTGTTGCGATTCGGAATACTTATGTTCTCCATTTCACGGTCTTCGAGCTGCACAAAACGCTCATCAGAAATGTGATAAACAGCCCGATAGGTATTGCGGCGGTCCTGATTGAGCTGAACCAGCTGCTGGGTCTGCAGGCGCTCGTCTGTCCAGCTCCAGACGTCCACATCGGCCATGTCAATTTCTTCCACGGAGCGGTCACGGCGCATGGGCTCAGGTGCTGTTCCGAAAAGCAGACGGGAGCCATCATAGGAGAACGACGGACGGCTGTGCTCGTTAATCATCCACGAGTCGGTCAGCCACTCGGACTCCTGATCGGCAATCAGGCGGGCTTGATCCTGCCCCATAGCCCAGTAGTAGAGACCGTAGTAATCCGGTGCATCGTCGTCATAATTGTTCCCGTTGCCATTGCCATTTTCGCTTTCTTCGTCGCTTTCATCATTATCATCGGCTTTGGCGGGCATGGCCAGGAAGGCAACCTGCGATCCGGTGGAATCCATAGTGACGGAACGGTAGTTTTCAAGTCCGCTGCTGATGTTCATGCGTTTGCCCGAAGCGAGATCAAGCACATAAACGCCGTTCTGCTGAAGGGTATCGTCGGGTGCGGTTGTAAAGATCAGACGCTCGCCGTGTTTTGAGAAATAGTAATTTTCCACGTAGTTAATTACAATTTCTGTGCCGTTGCGAAGATTGCGGACAACAAGATCGTTCTCCGTTTCGATTACGCCGTTAGACACATCATCCTGCTGTGCAGAAGCACGGTCTTCTTCAGGCTCTTCGTTTTCTTCTGCATCATTAAGCTCGCGGTCGTAGAGAAAAGCAAGCCATTCACCCGATTTCTCGGGCATCTTGAAGGAGGTGACTTCGGCAATTTTTTCTAAATCACCGGATGAAAGGATGAAAACAGCAAGCGTGTCGTCGAAAACGCTGGACGGACGCTTTCCGTCGATTCTCGCCTGGCGTTGATCGGCGTATGTCGGAGAAATAAAGTAGGCAAGATGGGTGCCATCGTAGTTGAGCTGGAAGTTACGACCGCGCTCAAGCGAAGTGTCGCTATTGGTGCTCAGGTTGCGAACAACCAGCTCGCCATCGCCTTCCTGAGGGTTGAGCGCATAGACAAGAAATCCGCCGTCGCGGGTAAATTCAGGATTGCTGATAGAGCGCCACTGGTCAAAGTCGCTGTGGTCAAGCGGGCGCTTGTCGCTTGGGGTGCCGCTTTGGCCCGTGGCAGCGCAAGAAACGAAGAAAAATAGAATAATAATGAGCAGGTATCGCATAGGCTCGATAGGAGTTTGGTTATGTTTGAAGTTGCAGGGTGATGGCTTCGGGGAAGCATCACCAAAAATATTGATGTCCGTCAATGTATGAAATTCTGATTTACGGGTTTGCCCCGAAGCGTGAAATCGGGCACTGAGGCCATTACCCTTTCCATCTTTTTACATTTACTCAAAAAAAATTCGGGTGAAGGTGCACAACTCAGGGGATTTTTACGCATTGGATTGAAGGGCTATTCAGGCCTTTTTCTCCAAACCTAACTATTAGTTCATGAAAATAATCTACCCACTATTTATCTCCCTGACAGTGCTTTTGGTTTTTAACCCGAACCAGGCATTTGCTCAGGCCGACTGGACACCCCGCACGTTTGAGGGTATCAATATGACGCTTTACGATATTCATTTTGTTAATGATGATCTCGGCTGGGCCGCAGGCGAGCGCGGAACCATTCTTCACACCTCCGACGGTGGTGAAACCTGGAGCATTCAGTACCAGGATGAAAATGACGAGCTTGAATTAACGAAAATTGCCTTCACATCGCCTTCAAACGGCGTGGCGGTCGGAGGTGAGATTTTCAGCTCCGGAATTATTTTCCATACCAATGACGGTGGCGAGACCTGGACTTCATTTGATGATGATGATCTTTGGTTTTTGGAATCAGC
Source organism: Balneolia bacterium (assembly GCA_022565795.1). Classification (GTDB taxonomy): domain Bacteria; phylum Bacteroidota; class Rhodothermia; order Balneolales; family Cyclonatronaceae; genus Cyclonatronum. The sequence continues at coordinate 5,756 of JAIUMA010000020.1, read as the reverse complement.
TTACGCGGCAGATGATCAGAATATCTGGGCCGTGGGAGGTGCACAGGGTAATCAGGTGATAGCTCACAGCAGCAACGGAGGCGAAACATGGAATGTGATGCAAAACGAGCTTGGGAATCACGCTCTATACGATGTCTTTTTTATTGATGGGCAGCGCGGCTGGATTTCCGGACTCAGTGGTAACACGCACTACACCACAAACGGTGGCGAAAGCTGGGGAAACTTTCTAACCGGCGATCAGGAGACGCTCATCAGTATTCACATGATCGATGCGCAAAACGGATTCATGGCATCCCAAAACGGGAATGTATATCGTACTACAAACGGTACGGAGTGGAATGAAGTCGGTGAGCTTGATTTCATTACGCGTGATATCTGGTTTGTCTCCGAAAGCGTTGGCTATGCCGGCGTATTCAGCGGTATTTTCAGCACGGGTAACGGCGGTATTGACTGGGACGAAGATGAGTTCACTTCATTTGCGACCGTAACCGGCTTTCACTTTTTCGACAACGGCAGCGGCTGGGCCGTGGGTACAAGCGGAAGATTTTGGACCACTGAAGGTGCCGTTGTTTCCATCGAAGAGTTAGACTTACCCCGGACCATTACTCTCGGGCAAAACTACCCGAACCCGTTCAACCCCGGCGCACAGATTGAGTTTACGCTGCGAGAAAATGTTGAAATAAGCCTTACGGTATATGATGTTGGCGGACGAATGGTAAGTCAGCTCGCCTCAGGCGCATACGCGGCCGGAACCCACTCCGTGTATTTTAATGCCTCCGGTCTTCCAAGCGGTGTCTATTTCTACAGGCTTCAGGCAGCAGGCGAAATGCTGACCGGAAAAATGATGCTTGTAAAGTAGTATTCACTCTAAGGTTAGCGGTTTTAAAAGCTGCAGGTGCCCGCCTTTGTATAAAACAGAGGCGGGCATTTTTATGTGATGCAACCACTTAGAGAGGCAGTTACGGGAATTATCAGCTGATTTCTAACATTTATATCGGAAAGAAGATATCAACCAACAGATGATAAACTCCCTGATTATGAAAGCTATTCAAACACACAGTGACATCAATTATTTGAAAAAAATCACCTCGGCATTCTTTCTGTCTGTGCTGCTTATTATTGGTTTGCAAAATGGGCTGATTGCCCAGGATATTGAGGATCCGATTGTGATTGGCGAAGCGGTTAACCCAGCCGATGAACTACCCGGATTCCGCGTGGGTCTGGATATTGAAACAGGTGGCTTTTGGTTTTCACAGAACGAAGTCCGCATTCCCGGAGATGAGGGTACTAAATTCGATATGCTTGATCTGATTGGTACCGGAGCAGATGCCTATATTCGCCTCAACCTAAACATGGGCTTTGGTGAACGCCATAATGTGCGGCTGCTTTTTGCGCCGCTAACTAAAACCGGTACAGGTATACTCGAAGAGCCGGTCTTTTTTGAACAGTCCGAGTTTGCTGCGGGCCTGCCCACCGAAGGATCGTATCGTTTCAATACCTATCGTGCAACCTACAGGTACGATTTCTTCCGCGATGACCGCTGGGAAATCGGAGCAGGAGCAGCTGTTCTTATTCGCGACGCAGAAGTAGAGCTGGTACAGGGTGATCTCCGCGATTCTAACTCCGATCTGGGATTTGTGCCGCTGCTTCACTTCCGCACAAGCGCTAACTTAACCGATCGCTTTTCTGCCGTGCTGGATGCCGAAGGTCTGTTTGCACAGCAGGGAAGAGCGATTGACGCTACGCTCCACGGTAATTTCCGCCTTAATGAAAACTGGAGCCTGTTCGCGGGATACCGCTTCCTCGACGGCGGTGCTGATACTGATGATGTGTACAACTTCGCATGGATAAACTATCTCATGGGCGGAATCAGCTTTCAGCTGAGATAGGTATTCTAAAAATGGTCTCGGGCGGGCAAGATTACATAAGGCTATGCATGCCGATACTATGTGCCAAAAAGAGTATCTTACACCCTGCCGGACAAAATATTATTATAGGAAAGCAATCCGGCAGTAAAGTATTTATCAGATCACCACCCAACTCCGCAACGGGAGTTGCTATTTTTATTATAAAAAGCTGCTCAAAAAGTATTTGTACATGGATAATTTGTTTGATTCAATTAATTCCGGTCTGGAATCTCAATATGCCGCGCAAATGGAAAAAAGTTTTTTCTCTTATGTGATAATGATTGCCGTTGTCATCATGTTAAATGGCATGGTATCAAATCGAGCGATTGCCACTGATCAGAAAGCTGTTGCTGAACACTATGTCGTTATTATAAGTATTGATGGCTTTTCTGCACAAGCGCTCTGGGATCATCGCGTTCCGGCACCAGTCATTCGTTCGCTTGCCAGAGAGGGTGCGTGGGCTGAAGGTCTGGTTCCGTCGAATCCGTCACTGACCTGGCCCAACCACACAACGTTGATCTCCGGAGTGGGCTCAGAAAAACATCATGTTCTATTTAACGGACGCGTGGTAAGATCAAACGGCGGATTGCCCGTGCGCGTACAGCCTCCGTTCGACAAAGAAGAGCTTACTCCTGTTGAAACGCTGTATGATGTGGCTTTTGCCAAAGGTTTGACTACCGGCGAGATTAACTGGCCCGTTACGCGAAATGCAGGAACCCTGCATGACAGTTTTCCGGATACACCCGATAATGTCGGACACATGACTGAAGATCTTCTGTGGGATTTATTCGAAGCCGGAATACTCGAGGACATGAATACCATGGCCTTGTGGCGCAACAGCAGCGCCGGCCGCGATGACGTCTGGACACGTGCCGCGATTCACCTCATTGAAAATCGAATGCCGAATCTGCTCATGCTGCACCTGCTTAACGTAGATACCACGCTTCACCGGCAGGGTGTGCACACTGAGACCGGTTATACCGCTATGGCGCTGGCCGACTATCAGGTTGGTGATGTTGTCCGGGCTTTAGAAGACCGGGGCATTCGTGATCGAACCACTATTTTTATCGTTTCTGATCATGGATTTAGCAATACCAACAAGGCAATACTCCCCAACCGGCTCCTGATTAATGCCGGATTTCTGGAGGTTGATGAGAATAACTCTGTCAAAGCGGGTCGGGCCCAGGCTATCGTCAATGGTGGTTTTGGTATGATCTATTTTGAAGATCCCTCTGACTATGAAGCTATTGAACAGGTAAAAGTACTGTTTGAAGATCACGAAGGAATCTATAAGGTAGTAAGGGCTGAGGATTTTCCACATCATGGCTTACCACTTCCTTCAGAAAGTGATCAATCGGGAGAGCTGGCAATTTTTACAAAACCGGGATATGGCCTTTCCGCCTCGTTGGCATCGATGGAGACGCTTGTAAGCAGCCGCGATATTGATTACAGCGCTGGTCACCACGGGTTTCACTCAGATTTTCCACAAATGCATTCTTTGTTTGTGGCTTCAGGCCGGGGAATCAAAAAAGGAACTCAGCTGGAACTTATCGACGCCCGTTCAGTAGCTCCAACTGCTGCAAGACTTCTGGGTATTGATTTCTCCGGATCGACAGGCCCTGTACTTTACGATATTCTTAACCTTCCGGAATCTTTTTGAAAATCAGTTTCTATGTGGGTATGGCACAATTGTAATGTGTAATAGTTGTATCGTGGACAACTAAAACTATGACTTGAGACAAACTTGCGCGGGTAAACCACATCAAGAGACTTCCCGCGGGTTGAAGTCAAAACTAAACATCAATTAAAGAAAAAAACTATGTTGAATTCAGCTAAAACTGTATCAGGGATTCTGATGAGCGCCGTTCTGGCATTTGGCCTTTTTGCATGCGATAACGCAAGCAGCCCTTCGAGCGACGCGCCGGCCATTTTTGAAATCAGAATGCACGACACTCCTGTAGAGAACATTGCCGAGGTAAATGTTCAGGTGAAAGAAGTACGTGTAAACAGCTCCAACGGCAACGGGTGGGTAACCATTGGCGAGCCCGATGAAATATACAATCTGCTTGATCTTGTGAACGGAAACTTCGTCACGCTGGGTGAGGAAGAGGTAGAAGGTGGCCATTACAATCAGGTGCGACTCATCCTTGGTGAAGAAAACAGCGTGGTATCTCATGACGGAGAAGTTTTCAGCCTGAAGACACCTAGCGCACAGCAGAGCGGACTCAAAATCAACGTTGATGCAGAACTGGAGCCGGGCGTACGCTATACCCTTGTTCTTGATTTTGATGTATCCAAGTCGCTGGTTAGAACCGGAAACTCACCTGTTAACGACTTCATACTGAAGCCGGTAATCCGCGCTTATGAGGAAGCACTTACCGGAACCATAGCCGGAACGGTCGTTCCTGCTGAAGCTAATGCGCAGATTCAGGCGATTGTAGCCGATACGGTTTATACAACAACGTTTGCCAACTCAGGCGGTGAATTCCTGTTGGTAGGTTTGGAAGCACAGACCTATGACCTTAATGTCACTGCTACTACAGGCGATTTCGAGCCGGCTACTGTTGAAGGCCTCGAAGTTGACCTCGGTGAGCGAACCGACGCCGGTGTTATTCAGCTGGAGCCATCAAACGGAAACGGCGACAACGGTGACGACGACGATGATGATGACGACGACGATGACGATGAAAATGGTGATGATGAATAATCTGATCTGATTTTAAAATACCTTGCCGCAATTGGCAACAGGATTTCAAAGGGACAGCTTCACTCGGAGCTGTCCCTTTTTGCTTTTAAGGTGATGGCCTCAGGAAACTGATTACAGCGATGGGGCACTATTAATGTTCGTAAATCATCTTTCGGGTCATGCCGCCGTCAATTACGAGGTTCTCGCCGTTAATGAAATTATTTTCGGGATCTGACAGGAAAAGACAGGCCCGGGCTATATCATCCGGCTTCCCGACTCTTCGGCTTGGGTGTTGGTTATGATCAACATCACGAAGTTTATTATAGTCTCCGGTGTGTATCCAGCCGGGACTGATGCAGTTCACCCGAACCCCGTATTCAGTAAACGAAACGGCCATGGCATGCGTGAGAGCCAGCAGTCCGCCTTTGGATGCCGCATAAGCCTCAGCGTTTTGCTCGGACATGAGCGCACGCGTCGACGCAATATTTATGATTGCACCCCCTTCGGCCGATTTCATAGCAGGCATGGCTTCCTTGCTAAGCAGAAAAGCCGATCTGAGATTTGTATTCAAAATGCGGTCCCAGTCCTTTACGTCAAGATCAAGGGGAGGGGTAAATTCAGAAACGCCAGCGTTGTTTATGATGACATCAATCCTGCCAAACTTCTCCAGCGTCGTCGAAACAATACGTTTGATATCGACAGGACGGGATACATCACACTTCACAAACAAAGAATCAAATCCTCTCTTTTTGAGATCTTCAGCATGGGCTTTCCCGTTAGTCGTATCTACGTCCGCGATTACGACATTGTATCGTTTTTCGGCGAACCCAGAGGCTATTGCTTTACCCAGCCCGTTTGCGCCCCCGGTGACTATCACGCTTCGTTTCATAAAAAAGATTTGTTTATTAGATTTGCTCAGTCAGAACTCCACTTGCCAAAAAAAAATCAGTTATTGAACACTTTAAGCTTTTTGGAAAAACATTTGATGCAACAATAAAGGCACAAATATTTTGAAGTGAAAGACAATTCTGCTATTATTTATCAGCTTAATCAGGCAATTAATGCCTGAACGGAGGACCCAACAATTTTTGGGGTGAATTCAGATTCTTCTGATAGGGCTAATTCTCTCTGCCCGAACCCGACAGCTAACTTCGTAGGCTTTG
>JAIUMA010000019.1 GCA_022565795.1 Balneolia bacterium | reverse complement strand
CTGTGCAGTACAAATGTTTGATGTCGCCTTTTCACGGCGTATATGCTGCTCACGGGTCTGAAGCGCCATGCGATAGGCGTTCTTTCCGTTTTTATCGACCGAGAGGCCAATAATGCGACCAGGAATCTGGCGCTTGTTTTCTTCCTTTGTGGCAAAATATGCGGCGTGTGGTCCGCCGTAACCAAGCGGAATTCCGAAACGCTGTGTGCTTCCGACTACTGCATCAGCGCCCATTTCTCCAGGCGACTTCAGCAAGGTGAGACTCAGCAGATCAGCCGCTACGGTCACCTTCACATCATTCTTAACAGCATCGGCTATCGGGCCGCTGATGTCCTTCACTTCACCATTGCTGTCAGGATACTGGAAGATGGCACCAAAAATAGTCTCGTCCTCAGCGTTGAATGACTCAAGCGGAGCAATATGGAGTTCGATTCCGATCGGCTCTGATCTGGTTTTCAGCACGTCGATAGTCTGTGGGAAGCAGTCGTCCGAAACAAATAATTTTGTGGCCTTTTTGCGTGACCCTTTTCGGGTGGCAAACATCATGCTCATAGCTTCCGCAGCGGCGGTCGCCTCATCCAGCAGGGATGCATTAGCCAGTTCCATTCCGGTGAGGTCGATTACCATGGTCTGGAAATTAATCAGAGCTTCAAGTCTCCCCTGTGCTATCTCCGCCTGGTATGGCGTGTAGGCCGTATACCAGCCCGGATTCTCAAGAATATTTCGCTGGATGACCGGCGGCGTTACCGTGTCGTAATATCCCATTCCGATATATGTCTTGAAGATTTTGTTCTTCGCGGCAATACTGCGGAATTCGTCCAGAAAATGATGCTCGCTCAGAGGCTCCGGAAGATTGAGCGGCTTTTGGAGACGAATAGATTCAGGTATTGTGCTGTCAATCAATTCATCCAGCGAAGAAACACCGATGACTTCCAGCATTTTTGTGACGTCATCCGGAGTCGCGCTATTGTGGCGATGTTCAAAACGTTCCCGGTCAAACAGCTTATTCATAGTATACTAATAAGTTTGAGTGAAATACTTTTAAGATCTGAAACAGAAATAGTAGTCGAATCTGGTCTTGTTTTCCTGCTCTGTGCGGCTTAAAACAACATACTTTTGTTGTTCATTCGCCCTGCTTGTACAACGTCCGAAAAATACATAATTGCCCGCAGTTTTGTAGTATCCTCCGGCTTTGTTTACAACAGTTAATCACTTGCATGCTGAGTCTATGAAAGGCATGGAGATAAAAACAAATCTACCTGTTTCCGGTACGGTCTCTTGGCCTTGTCCACTCATTGTTTGAGCGGTTCACATCGGCAATCAATCGATCCGGATCGATAATAATGCGGGTAATTTTTCTTGGATCGTCGTGCTGAAACGTCCAGGATCGCGAGCGATGCCAGATTTCAACCGGGAGACGAATATCCCGGGTGTCGCCATCTTCGTAAACCAATCGCAGCGCAACTGGCATCACAAGATCACCCGGACTGGTGATGGTGATGAGCGCACCTTCATAGTTTCCTCTGCGCGTGGTGATGTCCTGAACCTTCTCGACAGCCAGATTGATGTTACGATTTTCGTAGAACCAGCCGCGCCAGAACCAGTCCAGGTTTTCACCTGAGACATCATTCATCGTTCTGAAAAAATCAATCGGCGACGGATGCTTATACGCCCAGCGCTCAATATAGGCGCGGAAAGCCTTATCGAAAATCTCTTCTCCAAGAATGTGATTGCGAAGCATCAATAGCCCAAGCGCCGGCTTAAAATAGGAGACGAACCCAAGATCCTGAGGCTGAATACGATCGGCGTGTGTCATAATCGGCTGAACGTCGTCGCGCAGCAGCGTAGGCACGAACTGATCCATTGAGCGAATCCATGGCGCATATTCACCGTCGTTGAACGCAAGAGTGCTCAAGTGGCCAATAAAGGTATTAAGACCTTCATCCATCCAGAACCATTTGCGCTCGTTGGAGCCTACTATCATTGGAAACCAGTTATGACCGAACTCATGATCGGTAACGCCCCAGAGCGAAGCTCCTCCTCTGTCGTAGCCGCAGAAGGAAACGCCCGGATATTCCATGCCGCCTACAATTCCGGCCACATTAATCGCAGTGTCCCAGGGATATTCGTACCACATTTCCGAATAGTGCACGATGCTTGCACGGGTGTACTCCGTGGACCTGCCCCAGCGTGACTCACCTGCACTTTCCTGCGGATACAGCGACATGGCGGTAACAACTCTCCCGCTCGGCATCTCGGCACGCGCTGCGTCCCAGATAAATCCCCTTGATGCCGCCCACGCTACATCGCGGGTCTGTTCCATTCGGTACCGCCATATTAATTCCCCTTCATGCACCGGCCTGCTTGCGGGATCGCCGATTTCATCCGGGCTAATTATGAAGCTGGTTGAGTCGGATTCCACGGCCTGCTCAAGCCTTTCGATTTGAGTTTGCGTTAGTACTTCTTCGGGATTGAGCAAGGTTCCCGATCCGCCTACAATGAAGTCCCACGGCAGGGTGATTTCATATTCTATGGTTCCAAAGTTCCGGTAAAATTCACCAGCTCCTAAATACGGGCGCGTATTCCACCCGTTGAGCTCATCATAAACAGCCATATTCGGATACCACTGTGCCATGGTATACACCCATCCGTCGCGTAATTCTATCCGCCCCATCCGGTCGGCACCAAATTCCGGAATGTTAAACGCATAATCGATATGCACCTGAACAGAGTCTCCGGATGAACCGAGCTTCTCCACGAGATCTACCCGCATTCTCGTATCTGTAATAAGATATTCCGGCTCATAGATTTCTTCTCCATATTCTATCCTGACCCGCTCAATTTCGTACCCGCCATCGAACCCTGTACTAGCAAAGCGACCGCCCTCTACCGGCGTGGCCCGTCCCCCTTTCGAGCCTTCCTTAAATAGGTTTTGCTCGAGAAGAACCCATAAAAAACTCAGCTCATCCGGACTGTTATTGGTATACGTGATGCTTACCGAACCCTCAATCCGATGGTTTTCATCATCCAGCCTCACGCTGATCATGTAATCGGTTTCATTTTGCCAGTAGGTGTGCGATGGCTTACCGCTGGCCGTTCGATTTGGTGGAAACTGTTCGAGCGTCAAAGGTTCGAAAAGGTCATGGAGGCTTCTGTCATCCTGAGCCGTGACTTCTGCAGTCGACATGAAAACTGCCGACATCATAAACAGAACAAGTGAAAAAGATAGGGTGATTGCTTTCATAGGTGAGCTGTGTTTTTTTCACATAAAAAAGCCCGCATTGGTGCGGGCTTGAGTATAAACGGTCTTATTTGCCAAAAAGATCAAAGTTCTCTTTGGGAGAAAGTGAGCGTACAAATTCTACCATCAGACTGGCAACAGCCTCCGTATCCTGCAGGTTTGCCATCTCGGTTGGAGAGTGCATATACCTTAGCGGAGTGGAAATCAGTGCTGACGGAATACCTGTTTTTGAGTGGAAGATACTATCGGTATCGGTTCCGGTGCGAATGCTGGAAGCCTCGTGCTGTATGCTGATTTTCTGCTTTTCAGCAACATCAACAAGCCGTTCTACCACGCGCCGTTGATTCGCCGTTCCGTGCGTTACTACAGCGCCTTCACCCAGCTTGATACTACCGTGTTCTTTCTGGTTGATCCCCGGGCTGTCGGTAGCGTGCGTCACGTCGGTTACCAGCGCTACATCAGGATGAATGCCGTAGCTCATCATCCGGGCGCCGAACCCGCCGATTTCTTCCTGGACCGCGTTTACAGCAACCACATTAACCTGTAGCTCTGATTTCATTTCGGCAAGACGCTCAAAAGCCTCAGCGATGATAAATCCGCCAATCCGGTTGTCTATTGCGCGTGCCACGATAAGGTCATCGGAAAAGAACTCGATGTCTTCCGAAAAGGTGATCGGATCGCCCACGCGCACCATTTCCAGCGCTTCATCTCGGGTAGAGACTCCGATATCGACAAACAGATCCTTCCAGTCGGGAGACTTATTGCTATTCCGGTCTTGAAGGTGAATGGCCGTGTTACCAATCAGGCCGCGAACAACGCCTTTGGCTGAGTGAATCGAAACCTTCTTAGCCCGGGTGATGGCCGGATCTGAGCCTCCTATTCTGTTTATGTAGACAAAACCGTTGTCATCGATGTACTGAACAACCATCCCGATTTCATCGCAATGAGCCTCCAGCATTACAGTGATAGCCTTTTTGTCGACTTCCAGCCATGCTGCAGCTGATCCGTAGGCATCGGTTTCTGTTCGGTCAGCAAATTTGCCGATATAATCGAGCCAAACCTGCTGACCGGCCGTTTCGTATCCGGTAGGGCTTGGGGTTGAGAGCAAATCCTCGAGAAACTCGAGCTTTTCAGGTTGAAGCATTAATCAGTTTATGTTTTAAGAAATGTTGTTTGCAGGGTGATGGCTTCCGTAGCCGCTTATGCCTGCTCGGCGTAAATCGACTCAATGAGGTCTTTGTACTCAGCTTCGAGCACTTTACGCTTCACCTTAAGCGTTGGCGTGAGGATTCCGTTTTCTACAGTAAACGGCTCGAGCAGCAGACGGAACTGGCGAATTTTCTCATGTGACGCCAGCTTTTTATTGAGCGTACGAAGCTCGTTATCAAACAACTTACGTACCTCAGAACTCTGACGAATATTCTCGTCGGTTCCCGGATTGATTCCGTTTTGCTTGCAGTATCCGCGAACGGCTTCGAAATCAGGCACGATCAATGCAGACATAAACTGTTGGCCTTCACCTACAACCACCGCCTGATCTACATACATGCTCGTTTTGATCATATCCTCAATCGGGCCCGGATAGATATTCTTACCACCTGCGTTCACAATCATATGCTTCAGGCGGTCCGTAATCTGCAGATAGCCATCCACAAAACGACCAATATCTCCGGTATGGAACCAGCCGTCTTTATCAATTACCTCTTCGGTTTCCTTTTTCTTGTTGTAGTAACCCTTCATCACGTTCGGGCCTTTACACAGGATTTCACCTTCGTCGCTGCTGAGCGTACTTGGGTAGTCATCGCCGCTAAGCTGTGCTATTATCTTTGAGTCTTCCACTCGCTGAATACCAACGGTTACGCCGGGAATCACATGACCAACCGTACCGTAGCGCTCAGCACCCCAAGGGTTAACCGTCATAACTGGTGACGTTTCTGTGAGCCCGTACCCTTCGGTTATCTTCAGACCTGCAGCCTGGAAAAAGGTTCCGATTTCGCCCGGAAGCGCTGCACCTCCTGATACAAAAATACGAATGCGACCGCCCGTACGCTCCTTTAGCTTATCAAATATTAGCTTATCAGCCAGCTTTTTCTGAAGATTAAGCAGCGGACCGGATGAATTAACAGACTTCTTACCAATGCCAATACCCCAGTTGAAAATTCCTTTTTTCACCGCAGAGCCTGCCTGTACATTCTTGAGAACAATGTTGTACATCTTCTCGAACAAACGAGGCACGCTCACCACAACGGTCGGGTGCGCTTCCGTGAGGTTTTTAGAAACGGTATCGACGCTTTCAGCATAGAATATTTCAGCACCGCCGGCGAGCATGGCATAGTATCCTGCCACTCTTTCGAAAGCATGGCAAAGCGGAAGGAAGGAAAGCGTACGATCTTCGGGGCCAATATCAATAACCTGATGAGCGGCCATCACGTTGCTGACTAGATTGGCGTTGGTAAGCATCACCCCTTTTGGCTTTCCAGTTGTACCGGATGTGTAAATCAACGTACTGAGGTCTTCCTCGGAAACTTCCTTAAGTACCTTATTGATCTTATCAGCATACTTCTGATACAGCTGTCGCCCCTGTTCCAGCACCGCCTCCATGAGGAAGGTATCTTTTGTTTCTAACAGCTTTTTGTTTGGAGGCGTATCGAAAGCGATAATCTGCTTTACCGACTTGGTGTTGTCCTTGATTTCAACAGCCTTCTTAAGCTGAATACCGGTTGAAACAAAGAAAAGCTTCGATCCGGAATCATTAATAATGTACTCGCACTGCTCAGCCGGAAGGGTTGCATAGAGCGAAACGTTTATACCACCAATAACCTGACCCGCAAAATCCACAAGCGCCCACTCGTAGCGGTTCTCGCTGAGGATAGCAAAACGATCGCCTTTCTTCAGCCCGACATCCATCATATATGCTGCCAGTGCATAAACATCCTTAACAAATCGGTCCCACGAAATCTCTGTATAATCTTCATCTGGCCCGGGTTTGTACGCGTATGCTGTCTTGTTCTGCCCCTTAGTCTTTAAAGATAATTCGTAAAACAGCTCCGGGATGGTCTTGAAATCTACAATAGTCGGCATATTATCTGATTAAGTTCCAGGTAACTGCACGCCTTCCGGCCTGCAAGTCAAAATTGAGTAAATAAATGATGAATTCAGTCGCAATCGTTCGAATATAGATAAAATACACATCAATTTTCAGAGTCGATTGGTAAGCCATAACAGCATTAAGCCCATGAGGATTCACCTGTAAACTCAGTGCATAGAAACATGGCTTTTAATTTGTTACTATTTACTGAAACGAGCATCAGGAAATAAGTCTCATTTTTGTACCTTTTCAGCATCCAACATCAACAGCATCAAATTCACATTAATGACCCGCTCATTTTTCGCACTTCTGTTCTCAATACTGATCGTCAGTCTGCCTGAACTTTCGAATGCACAGTCAGGGCGGGTATCCTACTCGACCGAGCCACTTCAGATCGACGTGATGCCACCATCCGCTCTGGAAGAAGCAGCCTTAGACTTTGTGGATGAGCTCTATGAAAACTACCATCAGATTCCGCCCCAAAGCATGGCACCCCTTCGTGAGTATTTATATATGATGATCAATGCAAAGGTGAAGCATATCTACGATGAATCCGGGTCCATTCTCAAAAAAGGCGCTCCACTGCTTGAAGCACTGTTCTTCTGGGCGGAGCCACTTGGCGTAATTGGTGGTGCACACGTCTTCAATGAAATCAAATCTGATGAGCATCCCGATTTCGATACGCACCACGAGATACCGGAAAACATTAAACTGCAGGTCGAAAATGACGCTATCACCGTAACATCCGATCATGGCTGGGCGGCCTCAATTCCCTACTATTTCATGATTACCCTGATCGATGATTTTGAGTCTGTGCTTGGTGAACGGACGCAGGCCTTTGTCTTTTCGACCGGGACTTCCCCCGATGGCACGCAGGCTGGATATTCGCAGGGCACCATTACGCTGCTTTATGTCGACTCACCCTCATCGCCGGATTTTAAGCAGCAATGGGGCGAGCTTTTAAATATGGGTGATGACACCGAAGCGCTGGAAACCGGTTATAAGTCTACCACCTCTGTTTACTCTTTTGATGAAGACATCCAAATCCACACCGAAATCGTTGATTTAAGCTCGGAAAATTACGGAATGCTTGTCGTTTACAGCGGCTATGAAGCAACGTGGCAGCACAACCGCATTCACTTTACGGACTTTCTCCATCATCTGAGGATGCCCTAAGTGTGGCTCGGGATCTTGCTTCAGGAACGAAGGAGCAGACTCATATACTTTTTCTTAATGAAAGTCGTATTTTACATCCGAAGCCACTCCAGGACTTCAAACCGGATTTCAACCACTTTTTTCAAAAACTCCGAACACTATGGCAACGCCTGCTCTCCAGGAAACGATCGATGAAGTAAAGGAACTATTCAGAACCTACCTGAAGACGAATGGTCACAGGCAGACACCCGAACGCTTTACGGTTTTGGAAGAGATCTATAAAGCCGACGGTCACTTTGATGCCGACGATATGTATTTCCGCATGAAAGAGACCGGCTACCGCGTTTCCCGCGCCACGGTTTACAATACGCTTGATCTGCTCGTTGAGTGCGGACTGGTCCAGCGCCATCAGTTTCGTCAGAACCAGTCGTATTACGAGCGTGCCTATGCCTATCGCCAGCATGATCACATGATATGTGACGACTGCGGTGCCATCATCGAATTTTGCGATCCTCGTATTTTCGAGATTCAGAGCATGATGAAGAAGCTCTACGACTTCGAAATTTCCGGTCATTCCCTGCATTTTTACGGCCACTGCAGCGATCCTTCAACCTGCACCCGAAAGTCGGACCTTAAGAAAAAAGAGCAGCGCCAGGATAAGGAATAACTCCTTCTGCGGCTATGTACGCCCGGGTTATCAGGAACCGATTGTAGTCTCTTTGATGAATTTTCTGGCGGCCCACCGGGAGCCCCAGAAGCCGAGAATTATTCCCATGGCTACCATAAAGCCGGTAAGAAAATACCAGCGTCCAAAGGGCCAGGTCATTATGCCAACCTGTGGAATATAACCCGGAATGAGCAGGTGGAATATCGCCCATACGGCAACCGCACCGAGTCCGCCCGCAATTACACCCTGAATAATACCTTCCACCATGAATGGCCGCTTTATGAAGCCGTTTGTGGCACCGACCAGCTTCATAGCTTTAATCAGGTCCCGCTTTGCGTAGATGGTCAAACGAATGGTGTTGAAAACCAGAACCATGGCGGTTAGTCCAATAAATAGTCCGAGTAGCACGCCTCCGATTATGAAAAGCTGAAGGCGTTCTTCCAGTATTTCAAGGCCGCGCTGATTAAACCGGACCTCCTCAACGCCGCGATAGACGCGCATTTCATCCACGAATGATACAATTTGGGAAGCCTGAGCATCCGTGGTTGTTCTCACTCTGAAGCTGGCCGGAAGAAAGAGCACATCACCAAGCAAATCACTTTCAGCACCAAACTCTTCCCGAAAAAGCTCCATCGCCTGCTCGCGGCTGATGTACTCAACTTCATAAATAATTTCCGTCTCGTTGAGCATGCGTTCGATCTCTGCAGTACGGCTGTCACCGACGTCTTCAAGGAAAATTTCTACCTGTACATCTTGCTTGATGGCCTGCGCAAGTTCATACGCATTGGTACTCACGCGTATCAGAACGCCGATGAGAATTACGGCGAGCATCATGGCTACAATAGATGAAAAAGCCGAAAGCCGCGCTCTTTTGAAACCGGCAACGCCTTCGCGAAGCACATAGGAGAAACTCATGAAAGATGTCAGGTATTGAAAAGGTGATTAGTTCTGAAGTCAGACTGACGTAAATTAGCTATCGAACGGCAATTTATCATATTTGAATTTGCGCTATCTGCTAGTTTCTCAAGATCCAGCGAATTCCGATTCTGAAACGGCGGGGCGGCATCGGATAGCGCGAAGTCTCAAAGTAGCCGGCCTGGCCAACACCATCAAGTACGTTTTCGTATTTAAACAGCATCATAACCGTGCGGACGCGGGCGCTTGCCTCCAGATCCAGCCTGTAGTATGATGGCACCGGCGCGTCAACCGACAACGGATCCCAGTAATCCAGCCTCGAGTAGTAGGTTGATGAAAAATAAGCATTCGGAGAAAAAGTAAATGAAGCACCTATTTTCGTAAAGGTCGCAAAATCGAAAAAGTAGTTCTTAAGATAGAAATAAGCCCGGTTGGTGTTTCTGATGCCACTATCGGCAAGGAACAGGTTTTCATCACGCGTGGAGCTGCTTTCATACTGATGTACAGTCGCTGAGATTCCAGTTTCAATAAAATTGGTCTCCATTTCTGCGTAGGCTTCAGCTCCGATTGTGCCGTAAGATGCGATATTTTGGAACTCTCCGCTCCCTGTATTTATCACAATGGGCGAGCTGATAAGGCTTCCGTATCCCTTCAGGCCCAGGGCGCTGATCCATCCACGTGACCACTCGATCCCCCCTTCAGCGCGTATTATCTGCTCGCTGCTTAAGTCCGGGTTTCCATTGAAATCGTTTGAAAACCAAAAGAGCTGCTGAATGGTTGGCATCACTTCTCCAATCGAGAGCGACTGATAAATCCTGAAACTTCGCACCGGATTTAAGTCAATCCGGTAGCCGATATCGTAGCCGGTCTGCGAATCTGATCGGTAGTCGGCGGTTCCCCAGCCGGTGAGCCGCACCAGAGGAGCGGGTTCGAACTCCAGACGGGCACCTGCGCTTGCTTCCGTCCAGGCTGAGCGGTTAATAAGCGTGTTGGAATCATCATCGAGCACCGTTGCCTTGGCATGAATATGCGGCTGCAGGGTGAACGGGCCGGCTGTTAAGCGCGTATCTCCATAAATACCATAGCTGAGCGTACGGTGAAACTCACGAAGATCAATATCATTAAAAACCCTTCGGTTTCGCTGATGATACAGGTGAATGCGGCTCTGTTGCGGTGAAAGGGTATCCGGTCGGTGGTAAAATGAAGCCGTAACCAATGTATTCCTGAACGATGAAGTCGCATTCGAAAGCACCGGATTAACCTGAAGCGGTTCAAAGTTAAAAAACAACGGGTCCTCTATCTGGTAGCCATCAGACTCCTGCAGCTGAAAATTATTGTAGGTGAGCATACCCTGAGCCGTCCAGTTGTTGGAAACATAGTGCGTGTATCTAACCGAAGCCTGACGCCCGTCCAGCTCCGCTCTACGGTATTCACCATCATCGTTGTTACCGCGGTAGGCGAGCTCTATATTCCCGCGCCGGCTAATATTTTGGGTCAGAATCACCTCTGCGCGCCGATAGTTGTTCCGGGTATCCTCAAAATTAATCCAGGTGAGCGGCTTGTTCACATAGAACCGGTTAAGCGTGTACTCAGAGGTATAACGAATGCCCTGCGTGTTCTCAGAGAAGTTTCGCATCCGGTCCAGTGGAAGCACATTTGAATTCATCGTCCCGCTCACCGGGTCGTTCAGCGGGATGCCTTCATACAAAAAAAGCTGATGGCGCGGCTCATGGGCCCGATAGATGATGGCATCGTTCCTTCCGTGAGCGCCCAGTCGGTAGGATACGGCCCCGCGGTTAGCCTGCTTTCTCTCAGCCAGGTTATACCACTGCTCCCAGCGCAACAGACTGTCGCCAAAAACTTTCTGAAAGCCGGGATTTAGCGAAACCTCCATGGGTACAATACGTGGCTGTGGCCGTTCGGGCTCCTCATCCGGCAGGCCCGGCAGCTCGAGTGTATCAAGCGGTACGGTGGTCAGGGTGTCTTCATGGATGGGAACCTGAGGCACCTCAACAGTGTCTGCTGAGGCTGTAAAAAACAGCCACGAGTACAGTAAAATGGAGGCAATCAGGGTCATCAGACGTTAAAGACTGGAGCGTTGTAAGGCATGGATTCAATATCGCTAAGTGCACGACGCATCAGATCCAGCGCCACCAGTGCGGTTCGCTCTTTGTTGGTGATTCTGTTTTTAAAAAACTGTGCCTTCATCGCAAAATGGCGTTCTGCGCTCCAAAAGCCAAACCAGACCAGGCCGACAGGCTTTTCGTCTGTACCACCATCGGGCCCGGCGATGCCCGTGGTTGATATACCAATGTCACTGCCCGTTTGTTTCGCAACTTCACGAGCCATGATCAGCGCTGTTTCCTTGCTAACGGCACCGTGTGCCTTCAAAACAGATTCGGGTACGTTCAGCAGTTTGGTTTTGAGCTCGTTTTGGTAGGCTGTGATGCTGCCGTTGTACCAGCGGCTCGAGCCGGGAACATCGGTAATTTTGCTGCCAAGGAGCCCGCCCGTACAGCTTTCTGCAGCGGCAACCGTGAGCTTTTTCTCGGTCATCAACCGCCCGAAAGCACGCGGCAGGTCGTCATCATACAGCTCGGAAAAGATGTGCTGACCAGCCTTTTTTCTGATGTGTTCTAATAAGGGTTTTGTCTTTGCTCTGGCTTCTTCATCACTTTTACCTGTCGAGTTTATGCGCATGGTAACTCCGTGCGTGTGCGGCAGAAAGGCCAGCGTAACGCCATTGACAAGCAGGTGGCTTATATCACCAATTTCCAGGTCGCTGAGGGTGCTTTCGCCTACGCCGGCCGTATGGAGGTAGTGCCGGTAGAGCGTACCGTTGGCTCCGATTTGTTCGGCTAGCTTCGGCCATACTTCTTTTTCCATGAGGTGCTTCATTTCCGAAGGCACACCCGGAAGCGAGACAAGGATGGTATCATCTTTTTTGAACCACATACCCGGAGCCGTGCCGTGCGTATTAAAAAGCACTTCGCATGTATCCGGAACCTGAGCCTGAAGCAAATTGGAAGGACTTACCGGAATGCCGCGCTTCTCGAAGTTTTTTACAATGAAATCACGCGTTGGCGTGTGTTCAATAAGCTTGCCGCCGGTGAAGGACGCCAGCGTGTGCTTGGTGATGTCATCGTGGGTCGGCCCCAGACCGCCGGTAATAATAATGAGATCCGAAACCTTGCTGCAGTCTTTAAGCATATGCACAATCTCAGCCTCGCTGTCGCCTACGGTCACGCTTCGGACCATTTCTATATGATGGAGAGTAAGAAAGGTGCCCAGCCAGGCTGCGTTGGTGTTGATGATGTCACCAATCAGAAGTTCGTTGCCAATCGTAAGAATGCTAGCTCTCATCCGGGATTTGTTTTTGCTCAAAAATAGGGATTCGTCTCACAGGAACAAACCCACAGCATCTACAATAGTGTTCCGATTTTATGTATTAGGATTGTGTATTTTTAGATCTGTTGAGACTTATATAAAGCTTGAGATTCGCACGTATTCAGCTTCACCACCAGAAAATGGTTTTAGTAAAGCACGCTTTTAATTGAGGGGGTTTACTTCTATTTTCCCGCACTGTCTTTAAACATTGCTTCGGCACATGAATTTATTTCCCAATTCCAACTTTAACACAACCGACTATCCTGCTCTGAAGCGCATTCCGAATCTGCTTACGCTCATCCGGATTATGCTCGCGCCCGTTTTTCTCATTCTCTTTCTTCAGGAAGACTGGATGATGAGACTTGCTGCCGTAATCGTTTTTACCGTGGCGGCCATTACCGATTATCTCGACGGATACCTTGCCCGAGTGCTGCAGGCGCACTCGGCCTTTGGCAACTTCATGGATCCACTGGCCGATAAAGTACTCACCTTTCTGGGCTTTGCATCCCTGAGTATTCTTAACGCGGAACTATTTCCCTGGTGGGCATTTGCCCTGATTGTGGGCAGAGATGTTTTTGTAACATGGATGCGCACGCTCGCCAACAAGCGCGGCAAGGCGATGCAAACGAGCTACACCGCCAAGCTAAAAACGGCGATACAGCTTATCTTTCTTTATATAGCACTGCTTGCTTTCACCCTTGTTATGATTCCGATCACAAATGAGTTCATGACCGTATGGCTGTTCGACAGCGGCCTGCTAACATGGCTTTATTTAGGGGTGATGGTCTTTACAGTCTACACCGGCTTTCAATATATTTACAACAATCGTGAAATCTTCAAACCCGCAAAAGCCCGGAACGCTTAGTCTTTTTCTGGGAACCGGTCTGTACTCAGGTCTCTCTCCGTTTGCACCCGGTACGGCCGGCAGCCTTCTTGCTCTTCCCTTCATATATGCGTCGGGCTTGTATTGGGGTACATTAGGCATTGCGATTTTTCTGTTTGTCTGGATTTTAATCAGCCTGCTCACCGCCCCTGCTTTTGAGCTTTTCTACGGTGATGACCCTTCCCGCTTCGTAGCTGACGAATGGGCTGGTCAGGCGGTTCCATTTGTGGGCATCGCCTTCACCGGAGATATAGCTGCAGACGGGTGGATTTTGGCGCTTGGATTTATCCTCTTTCGCCTGTTTGACATCTTCAAGCCGCTGGGAATAAAAAAGGCTGAAAAACTGGGTGCCGGCACCGGTATTCTTGCCGACGATCTGCTTGCCGGGCTCTATGCGCTTATCATTCTGAAAATTGTTATATTGTTAGCTTAATTAATTTCAGGCTTTCCGGCCGAAATGATTCGTAATTCTGTGTTCCCGGCACAAAAGGATGCATCTGACTAAATAATGTGTGCACGCTAAGCCCGTTATCAAGTCAACCGGAGTTTTTTACTGCAAGGCCGGACGAGAGCCAATTTTTACCAGACTTTTTTATCTATTTAGCTACATGATTATTAACAAAGACTTTGCAAAAGAGTTAGCCCTGAAGCTGCTCGAAATCAATGCCGTTGTACTGCGTCCTCATACACCGTTCAAATGGACTTCCGGATGGAGCTCGCCTATCTATTGCGATAACAGGCTCACCCTTCGCTACCCGGAGCTTCGCAGCAAACTGGCCGATAGTTTCACCGAGTTTATTAAAAAAGAGTATCCGCAGGTTGATGTAATTGCCGGAACTTCTACAGCAGGAATTCCCCATGCATCGTGGATTGCTGACCGCATGAATAAGCCTATGTGCTACGTGCGAAGCAAGCCTAAGCAGCACGGAACCACCAACCAGATTGAAGGCGGTATCCAGCAGGGCGAAAAAGCGGTTATTATCGAAGACTTGATTTCAACAGGTGAATCGGCCATTTCTGTAGCCAAAGCCCTCGAATTTGTTGGCGTTGAGGTTCTGGGCGTGGTATCAATCTTCAGCTACGGCTTCGATCAGGCGCGCGGGCGCTTTGAGGAGCGCGGACTGCCTCTGCACTACCATACCGACTACGCCACGCTTATTGAAGCAGGTGTAAAGTATGGCTATGTCGCTCAAAAAGATCTTGAGCTGCTAAACCAGTGGCGCGAAGATCCGGACACCTGGCCGCGTCAGAAAATCTGATACAGTTCAAATCGTTTTAGGAAACTCCCCGTCGATTCTTTTGCGGAGAGCTCCTGCACTGCAGCAACCGCTATACCTATGAGTAACTCCGCCAACAAAAACGACTTCAGGCTTTGGGGCGCGTCCCATATTCTGGCATTAGGCACCATTCAGCGCCTGAGCTACAACAACCGGAGGTACGAAGATTCGCAGGTGGATGAGGATGGTGCTACCGGTACGCTGATATCCATCCCGGAGTTTGCTGCACGCGCAGATGCCATCACCCTGAACATGCAGGCGTACCGTAATATTCTGAAGCGTTACGAAGACGCAGATTTTGATGAAATCTACACGGCGGCCATCGTTCTGATGGCGCAGCGAATCAGCAATGAACTGTACACCCTTCATCACGACCTGCTTGAGCTTCCTGCAGAAGATATAGTTAGTATCATACCTGCGATCGATAATCAGCTAAAGTTGTGGTCGCCTGATGAATCCGCCGGCAGAACTGATTCATCGGGTCTGCCCGATACTCCTGAAGCCGATTCGTGTATAAAAGAGATGCAGTACATTTGCGATCAGCTCGCCAACCTTTCAGCTTAAAGACCCCGCCCGAAATCGATTATGACATAGTATGGCATTATGTCATATCGCAGGAATATTTCGTATTTTAATCGCTTAGAATTTTTTGAACAAAAACACATCAAAACAGAATACCTTGGATTCGAAAACCTACTTTATTGAAACCTACGGCTGCCAGATGAACTTTGCTGACTCCGAAATCGTGAATTCGATTATGCTGGAGCAGGGTCATACGGCAGCGCCAAGCCCCGAACAGGCCGACGTTATTTTTGTGAACACCTGTTCGATTCGCGACAATGCAGAGCGCAAGGTTTGGGATCGGTTGAAATATTTCCGCTCGCTTCGTACGAAAAAGAAGCAGGATAAAATCGTAGGCGTTCTTGGCTGTATGGCCGAGCGAATTCGCGAAAAGTTTTTGGACGAACATAAGCTGGTTGATCTCGTTGTGGGCCCGGACGCCTACCGCGATATCCCGAATCTTCTCTCGCAGGTCGATGATGGCAGAAAAGCCGTGAACGTTATCCTTTCTCTGGAAGAAACCTACGCCGATATTGCCCCTGTACGAACTACAGGTAATGGTGTCACCGCGTTTGTATCCATCATGAGAGGTTGCGACAATATGTGCTCGTTTTGCGTGGTGCCGTTTACAAGAGGTCGTGAGCGCAGCCGCCCGATGACAAGCATCTTACAGGAGATTGAGCAGCTTAGCGAGAATGGCTACAAGGAAGTAACCCTTCTGGGCCAGAATGTAAACTCCTACCTGTACGAAGACGCCGACTTCACCCGCTTAATGGATGAAGCCAGCAGCCGTCACCCCGAAATTCGCTTCCGTTTTTCTTCACCTCACCCGAAAGATTTTCCGGAGCCGTTGCTTCACATGATTGCCGAGCGTCCGAACTTGTGCAACTATATTCATATCCCGGCTCAGTCTGGCAGCACAGAGGTTCTCAAGCGCATGAGACGCCCGTACACCCGCGAGGAGTATCTTGCACTCACCGAAAGAATGCGCGAAATCATTCCGGAAGTGACGTTATCAACCGACCTAATTACAGGTTTCTGTGGCGAGACCGAAGAGCAGCATGAAGATACGCTCTCGCTTATTCGCACGGTAAATTATGATCTTGCCTATATGTTTGCCTATTCCGAGCGCGAGCGAACTCTCGCTCACAGAAAGTATGAAGATGATGTACCTGAGGAGGTAAAAAAGCGCCGTCTCAGTGAAATCATCGACCTGCAGATGGGTAATCAGGAAAAATCGAATCAGCTCGAAACCGGAAGAACCCATCTTGTTCTTGTTGAGAGAACAAGCAAGAGAAACGAGGACCAGATTAACGGCCGCACAGACACTAACAAAATGGTGGTATTTGACCGCGCCGATTTCGAAATTGGAGATTATGTTGCCGTTGAAATCACGGGCTCCACATCTGCCACTTTAATGGGCCGTGGCCTGCATAAGACTTCGATTACTGAATTCAATCAGCGGTACGGCAGCACAGTTCCGGTGATGCATAGCGCCTGATACCGGCTCCGGCATCAGTACTGGTTTCTCTATTCGATTACCAATAAACTTCATCCGATAATGACAGCAGACATACAAAAGGTGCAGGAAAAGTTCGGGCTTATAGGTAGTTCAGATGCCCTTACCCGCGTGCTGGAAAAAGCGGCGCTGGTTGCTCCCACTAAAATCAATATTCTGCTGCGCGGCGAGAGTGGCGTTGGAAAAGACGTTATGGCACGCGTCATTCACGGTCTGAGCGAACGCAAAGATGAAAAACTGGTGATTGTGAACTGCGGGGCGATTCCGGAGGGCATCATCGAAAGTGAGCTTTTTGGCCATGAAAAAGGTTCCTTCACCGGAGCAGATCAAACGCGCCAGGGCTACTTTGAAATGGCCAACGGAGGAACCATCTTCCTCGATGAAATTGGCGACACACCCAAAAACGTGCAGGTTAAGCTGCTCCGGATTTTGGAAAACGGCGAATACTACCGCGTAGGCTCCTCACAGGTTCGCAAAACCGACGTACGCATCATCACTGCCACCAACCGGGATTTGTGGGATGATGTTGAAAAAGGCCACTTCCGGGAAGATCTCTATTACCGCCTCGATACCGTTACGGTACATCTGCCGCCCCTTCGCGAGCGCAAAGAAGACACTCCGCTCATTTTCCGAAGCTTCGTTGAAGAGTTTGCCCGAAAATACGACTCCGTGTTTCAGGGGTTTTCGGATGATGCCCGCGAGCTTTTGATTTCCTACCGCTGGCCGGGGAATATCCGTGAGCTCAGAAGCGTGGCCGAGCAGCTTGTGGTGCTCGAGCGCTCTCAGTTTGTAACCGCAGAGAAGCTTCAGAAATATCTCAAAGGCAGGCAGCATACCGGCTCGGCCGACAACCTGCCCATGCCAATTAAATCATCGGCTTATAAAGATGAGTCCGAACGATACAGCAATGGTTTTGGTGAGCAGGAGCGTGAGCTGTTGTACCGCGCTTTGATTGACCTTCGCAGCGAGATATCGGACATGAAGAAAATGCTCGGTTCATTCATATACAACAATATGGACAAAGACGGAAAGCCGTCTCGTGCGCTGCCACTACTGACATCAGCATCCGGCCATGCATCGCGACAGCCCCGTGAGCAGTCCGATCCGGTTAATGATTACGTGCACACAGGTGGTGACGAAATCCCGCTTGGATACAACAAAAAGAATTTTGGTGACAGCTACGATGCTCACCACGAGGACATAGACGAGCCGCAGGATTTAATGGAGTATTTCCGGAAGATGGAAAGCATCCCATCCGTTGAAGACGCCGAGAAGTTCCTCATAAAACTGGCGCTTGAGCGTTTTGAAGGCAACAGACGCAAAGCTGCTGAAACGCTCGGCATGAGCGAAAGGACGCTCTACCGCAAGCTGGATCAGTACGGACTCATCAGTTAACAAGTATGAATACCTTTTCAATGGGCCGACTTCTTACCGTAATGGTTGCATCGCTGATGCTCACCTCCTGTTTTTCCTACAGCTTTACGGGCGTCTCAATTCCGTCTGATGTTCGAACGGTTCACATCCCCTTCTTTCCCGACAACTCGAACTCCGGCTTAAGCTTTCTCTCCGAAGATCTGAATGAGGCGCTGGTTGATCGATTTGTAAATCAAAGCCGCTTGAGGCTATCCTCCGACCCGGACGAAGCCGACATTGTGCTCGACGGAAGCATCGTAAACTACCGCAACAGACCGTTCAGCGTGGCCGGCGAGACTCGCACCGACCTCAACCGTGTTGAAGTTACCGTACGGGCAAGCTTTAAATACCGTACGGAAGATGAGCCGGAATGGGACAGAAATTTTAACGGCGTATTTGAGTTTGACCCCAATGAAGACCCGATCGACGGTGAACGGGAAGCAGCTCTTGAAGCCATGCTCAGTATCGCCAGAAACATGTTCAACGATGCTTTGGGTGACTGGTAAAAGCCGCTAAAAAAACAGATTTCGGACGGAAGTTCAAATTACTGAGGGTTTTACAAAAGCAGGTGCTAATTATCTGCTATATTCTGTTGAACGGCAGTGCAATTTTACCGATTTTTAGCGCCCGATGAATACCTTTCCATTTCAACTACCCGACTCGCTCAAAAGCCATCTGGAACTCTTCGAAAAAGATCCGGAAAAAGCTACAGGCATGCTCATGCGCCATTTAAAAAGGCGCGGCAATGATGCAGTAGGTTATTTTCTGCTGGGTTGGTTTTTCCTTCAGCAAGGTAAGGATGAGGAAGCCCGATATTGTGCTGCCAAGGCTAAAGCCTTCGCCCCGGGCTCACCATTTTTTAACTATTTACCGTATTACTTTAAACATCCTTCCCGCTTTGAGGCCTGGCTTCCGGATGATTCCCGCCAGATGAAGCCAACCGGCCGCGACGGCAGTAGCTCCGACAGCCGCTTCTTCATTAACATCGACAGTCTCATCACCAAGCTTTCAAGCCCTGAGGCGCAGCGTATCAAGCTGAAAAAAGCTTCGGAGCATGAGGTCAGGCATTTGCCACTAAAAGTGGGTGATGGCATTGCAACCCCGACCCTGGCACGTATCTACGAAGATCAGCAGCAGTACGAACAGGCCATAAAGGCGTATGAGCAAATCAAACGGCGCGAGCCGCATCGTGCCGAAGACTGTGAAGCAAAAATTGAGCAGCTTTCCGAATATCTCACGGCTCAGCAGCAGGACAAAAAGCCCTCCAAGGGCAAAAACAAAAAAAGGAATTAGCAATCGGATTTTATTTTGGTCCGAATGCCATCACCCTTTAAGAAGAAACATTCCCTACTCTTCTGAATCAGCTGCTTTCACAAACTCATTAAACTTTTTCTCGTGACCGATAAGCGTCTTAGGTCCATGCCCGGAATAGACCTCGGTTGAATCAGGCAGCAGATAGAGCTTTTCACGGATACTTTTTGCAAGTATATCGAAGTTACCTTTATACAAATCAGTACGACCGATGCTGCCGTGGAAAAGAACGTCACCGGCGATGAGAACACCTTCGTTTTCGAAATAGAGCGAAACGTGATCGGGGGAATGGCCGGGAGTAAACAATACGATCATTTTAAAACCCGCAACTTCAAAAGGGGCGTCAGAAGGCAATGGCTCGGGAATAAAGTCGAACCGCTTTAGATCTACATCAAAAAACTTACCCTGCGCATATGAGTTTTCCCATAAATACAGATCTTCATGTGAAATATAAACCGGCACGTCAAAACGGTCGATAGTTCGCTGCAGTCCCATAATGTGATCGATATGGGCGTGAGTTATAATGATGGCTTTTAGCTCGGCTTTATGCTCACGGAGCACGTCAATCATCCGGTTAAGCTCCGATGCCGAGGCAAATCCTGCGTCTACAAGCAGCGCGTTGTTGTTCTGAATAAGCAGATAGGTATTCTGGCTGAACGGATTAACGGTAAGCGTTTCGATATGCATAGTTTACAAATTGGCTTGATTACTCAGTTTAAAGGTTTTACAGATCTAATGCTTTAGGGATCCGGGTATATTACACAAAAAAGGCGGCTTCCACATGGTGAAAACCGCCTCAAGTTGTTTACAGCGTTAAAATCTGATCAGGATTTTTTGCCGTAGCGCTTGTTGAATTTATCAACACGTCCGGCAGTGGTGATCATCTTAAGATCTTCATTGTAGAACGGGTGATTTTTGGAATCAACTTCAGCACGATAAACGCCGTCTTTTGTGCTCATGGTGCTTCTGGTTGTAATCTCAGAACCATCACTCATCAAAACGGTAATCTCGTTGTATTCCGGATGTATGTCTTTTTTAGCCATAGTAACGTTACTTGCTTTTGCAATGTCAATTTCTGTACAGATTTCAAATATACAGCTTTTACAAATGCTATTCAATAGGCATAAGCTGTTAATAATCTATCCCGCATCTGAAACCCCTCAGTGGTTTCGGCAATCGCTGGGTTTCATTTCTATTTTAAACACCCCTCATGGTTTCGCAGCCGCCGCCAGCCGGATCATCGTCTCAGGCACACTATTGCGCTCTCCGAGGCGAATCACCCTTACAATCAGCCTTGTGAATCTGCGTGGATGAATTAGCTGCCGTCCAATTCCGGCAATAGCTCGGTCTCGGTTTATTAGGATTTCCCTTTTGTTGCTGCTGTTTTTATATCGCAAGGCAAAATGCCATGCCCCTTCTCTTGCCGCTGCTATGCTGAAATTAATGAGCATTTCATCACGTCCGGAAGCCAGTCGCATCATCGGGTTAAAAAGAAAAGATGTGCTCCCGATATTCGCCTTCACCCTCTGTACCAGAGAACTGAGAATGTGGTTCACCTTATTGTAATCATCCCGAAGCGGCTTCATCTCTTTCCCTTCCATAGTCTCTGCAGCCGCAATGCCTAAATCCAGATTGATGTGCGCATTAATACCCAACAGCATGTGCTGAAGAACCATATAGCTGTTTTGCTCAGCTGCTTCAAAAGCTACGCGCCAGCTATCGGTTACACCATCTGAATTGCCGGAATACCATGCATCAAAGGCATCAAAAAAGCGCTGGGCAAAAATCTTATCAAGCAGCTCCACACGCTCGTTGCTGTCGAATGCCCCTGCTTCCATTTGCTCTTTTATTTCAATCGTAACCAGACGGTATAGTACCGCAAAAAAGCCTGCCGGATTATTTTCCCGGCTGCACTGGTTCACAATTCTATCCATCTGCTTAATGACTTCATCAATTCCATTCATAGCTAAACTCCGTCTGTTAAAACTGCGAAATGTTCCCGGCCGGACACTCCTGAAGGGTTCGCAGTCATCCTTAAATATTGTCACTACTGTATTTACAAACCTTCAGGAGGATTCAAAAGTAGGGATTATCGCAATTTTTATAAAGATTTAAGTCATCCCCATTTACTTAATAGACAGCAAAATCGTATATTGGTATTATATTTATCCGATGTATGCTACAAAAAATGAGAATCTCTTACTTTACTTAAAAAGCTATGTATTTCAGCACCACCGACGACAGTATTCAGCTCGATAAAATTAAATCAGATCTTGGTTACCTTCACTCCTGTTTTGTGCAAATGCTTCGCGAAGCGAGCGAAAACGATGTCGCTAACTTCTTTGAAAACGGTAAAATAGGCAACGCATCAAAGGAAAAGCTAACTAAAGCAGCGTCACTCTATTTTCAGCTCATCACCATAGTTGAAGAAAATGCAGCAGTTCAGCTTCGCCGTAAGCTTGAGGACGAACATGGCTTATCCCGCATTTCAGGCCTTTGGGGTAAGACGCTGCACGACTTAAAAGAAAACGGTATTGACGAGAGCACAATAGCAAATCAGCTTCCTTTTACCTCTATTGAACCCGTACTTACGGCTCACCCTACCGAGTCTAAGCGCTCAACCATGATCGACCAGCTTCGCTCAATTTACCTGCTCATGGTAAAACGGGAAAATAAAGTCTGGACAAAATATGAAGAGCAACAGATTGAAAACGAAGTAATTGCAGCCATGCAGCGGCTTTGGTTCACCGGTCAGGTTTTCCTTCATAAACCCTCTATAGATGACGAATTCCGAAACGTTCTTCATTATCTGAAGAACATATTTCCACGCGTAATTCCTCATCTTGATCAGCGACTGCGCGACGCCTGGCAGGAAACCGGCTTTAATCCTCAGCTTATTGAAGGTCGTGACAAGCTCCCTAAGATCAGCTTTGGAAACTGGGTTGGCGGCGACCGCGACGGGCATCCATTCGTAACTGATGAGGTTACCCGTAAAACCCTTATGGAGCTCAGAAAGAACGCTTTGGTTATGCTGCGTGATGATCTCCATAATCTTGCCCGTAAAATCAGTATTTCCGGATTTGAAACCGCTATACCCCAAAAACTTAAGGCACGCCTTACTGAACTCGTTTCTAAAGGTGGTGAGGGAGCTAAAACAGCTCTGCTAAGAAATCCAGACGAGCCATGGAGGCAATTTCTGAATCTCATGCAGCATTTTATACCGCTGGATGAAGAAGACGAACCTATTGAAAAGCCCGATGACAATCTGTTCTACTCATCTGCAGATCAGGTGATCAGAGACCTTGAGCTTCTGTCTGAATCACTCATTGAAATTGGAGCAAATCGTGTTTGCAAAACAGATATTCAGCCGTTAACCCGTAAGGTTGAGACTTTTGGCTTCCATCTTGCAGCCCTTGATATCCGACAGAACAGTACATTCCATGATAAAGCTCTTTCGCAGCTGCTGGTTAAAGCCGGAATTGAAGACGGAGAAAACTTCTCTGAGTGGCCGGAGGAAAAACGTGTAGCATTTCTGAGCGAAGAGTTAAAAAGTTCACGACCGTTTGTACGACATCGCCATGGACTTGGTACCGAAGCAGACGCCGTTTTAGGCTGCTACCGCGTACTACGCAAGTACATTCGCAACTACGGTAGCCAGGGAATCGGGTCCCTCATTGTAAGTATGACCCGCAGCCTGTCTGACCTTCTGGTTGTGTACGTGCTCTGCAGGGAAGCCGGACTTATGGAGATCACCGACGAGGGTATGGCCAGCTGGCTGCCCGTTGTGCCGCTACTCGAAACCATCGAAGATCTTGAAAAAGGGCCGGAAATACTGGACAGCTTCCTATCGCATCCGGTTTCTAAACGCAGCTTCGAATTCAGAAAGGAACAGCGCCCTGGCTCAGATCCGTCCCAGCAAATAATGGTTGGCTACAGCGATAGCAACAAAGACGGCGGTATTCTTGCCAGCTTGTGGAGCCTTACCATTGCCCAGAAAGCACTGAGCGATACCGGAAGAAAACACGGCATCAGAATTCGCTTCTTCCACGGACGCGGCGGAACAATCAGCCGTGGCGCGGGGCCTACTCATCGTTTCATTGCTGGTCTGCCGGCAGGCACCATTCGGGGCGATATGCGTCTTACCGAACAGGGTGAAGTAATTTCCCAAAAATACGCCAACCCGGTTACGGCACTATACAACCTGGAGCTGCTTCAGGCGGGTACAGCGGGACTAACGCTGGGTGTGTATGATAAAAAGCGCCAGGCTACCTTCGATGCCGAACAGCAGGAAATTAACAACAGACTCAGAGAGATCGTTAACAAACTGTACAACTACAGCCTCAAAAGCTATCAGGGCCTGGTGAAATCAGATAATTTTGTGAAGTTTTTCGCTGAAGCAACGCCTATCGACATCATTGAATCGAGTAGCATTGGTTCCAGACCAGCCAGAAGAACCGGCAAACGCACCTTCGGAGACCTGAGGGCTATTCCATGGGTGTTCAGCTGGAGTCAGTCACGCTTTTTCCTCACAGGATGGTACGGAGTGGGTTCTGCACTTGAGCAGCTGAGAAACGAAGATAAAGAGTCGTTTGAGTTTCTAAGCAAGCACGCAGTCGATTACATGCCGTTTCGCTACATCATTACAAACGCATCGTCAGCTATCGCATTAACCGATACCAAGATCATGCGTGAATATTGCAACCTGGTCGCTGATCAGGCGATGGCAGACGAGTATTTCAGCAAGATCAACAAAGAATATGAGCTCACGCGCGATATGCTGGAACATCTGTACGGGCACAAGCTCGATCAGCGCCGTCCACGCATGTACCAGATGATTGAGTTTCGCTCTGAGAGGCTGAAACCGCTTCATAAGGTACAGATTGAGCAGCTCAAAACATGGAGAGAGCTCAAAAAGCAGGGCAAGGATGAAGAAGCCAAAGCCATGCTTCCGGAAATGCTGCTGGTACTGAACGCCATCGCAAGCGGACTCGGTACCACCGGCTGATTTTTAACCAGATCGGTTTTAAATGATTCAAGAAAGGCTGCTTCCCAACCGGAGAGCAGCCTTCTTTTTTTCCGGATTGTGGATGTATATAAATCCTGGCGAGTTGAACCCATTCAGGTTTTAAAAACAATTATATCATATCCCGGGATTACCCACCGGGACTGCCTGCCGGGCACCACCTTGGTAATTGCTTATTGTTAATTCACACACTGCTCACCGATTTCCTCTTTCGCTCCATGCCGGAGTCGGGAATCTGGCATCTGCGGTGGCTACCTCCTCCGGCCAGACTACTACTTTTTCGCCATCCTGCCATTGAATGATTAATCCCGTATTCGCCGTCTGATATCCGCGCTCGTCTACAGCATAGCTACTGAAAACCGTCTGCATCTCAAGGTTCAGAAGCTTGTTTCTAATCAGCTCCTGATTCATACTGCCGGCCTGTCGCACCGCTTCCGCAAACAGCTCGCAGCTGCCATAGGCACCGGCCGCGTGGAAGCTTGGCTCGATGCCAAATGACTCGCGGTAGGAATCCGTAAACTCATCAATGCCCGGATTATCCAGCACCGGCTCCCAGGCGGAAAGCCCGTAGGCATATTCTGCCAGCTCGCCCAAATCATCACGGAACTGATTTACCGCACCGGACGTACCAAACATCTTCACATTCACGTCATGCTCGTACATCTGGCGCATCACTTTAATGAAATCATCCAGCGCTGAGGCCGCCATGGCAACTACTTCAATCTCTTCATCACGAATGCGCTCGATAAGCTCGCTGAAGTCTTCGGTTCCAGTTTCATACGTTTCATTTATGACGACGTTCATGCCCCGGTCTTCAGCCATTTCGGCCGCGCCAGCACCGGCTGCTCTCGGGAAGAGAGCGTCCTGCTGAATGACGGCCACCCTGCTGAGTCCGTTTTCGTCGGCCATATCAATCACACCTGCCAGAAACAGCTCGGCGGGAGGAAGCACCATAAAAAGATATTCGCGCCCCTGCTCCCAGATTGAGGTCGTTGCTGCCAACGGTGATACATGCACCATCCGATATTGCTCCGTCACCGGCGCCACGGCTTCGGTTAGCGTGGATCCATAAGGTCCCATCACCGCATCCACGCCGTCTTCGGTAATCAGCTGCCGATACAGCTCTACCGCCCGATCCGAGCTCGATTCATCATCATAAATGATAAAATCAACCGGCCGGTCAAGCAGCCCGCCTCTTTCATTGAGATGCTCTTCACACAGTCTGTAGCCGTTATGCGCCGCGACGCCCTGAGTCGCCAGTGATCCGGTCAGCGACATAGTGGCACCAATTCTGATGGGTTCAGGTTCGCTTGAACAGGCGGTTAGGAATAGAAAGAAGAGAGCTGTGAGCCCAAGGGTGATACGCCCCGTGATCGTAATATCATTCATTGTACAAAAGTAAAGTTAGGTGATTGCATTCGGAATCGGACACAGCCAAACTACTAAAGACAGGCTTTATGTGCGAATAAAATTGATTCATGATGATAGCAGTGCAGAAATTCCGACATTTTTACTTAGATTCCTGCACCAAACTCACGATTAACTGATTTTTAAGATTTTACCAGCATATCATGGTTTCCAGAATTTCTTCTCTCATCGTTCTTCTTGCACTCACGTTTTTTTGCTCATCAGCTCTAATCGCACAAGTGGCATCTGCACCCGATCGCGCGGAGGGCGAAGGCCCTTTTGACCGGCTCATCATCCGGGGCGGAATACTCATCAGCGGCACAGGAGCTCCGCCTACCGGCCCGGTGGATATCATCATAGAAAACAACAGGATTGTGAACATTGTGAATGTGGGCTACCCGGGCGTTCCCATCAATGAGCAGCGAAGACCACAGGCAGACGAAAACACCCGCGAGCTTGACGTCGAAGGCATGTACATTCTGCCTGGGTTTGTGGACCTTCACGGCCATATGGGCGGATCGGCTCAGGGAACTCCCGCCGAATACGTATTCAAGCTTTGGATGGCGCATGGTATTACCACCGTTCGGGATCCGGGAAGCTATAACGGCCTGGAGTGGTCGCTGGAGCAAAAGCACCGCAGCGAGCGGAATGAGATCACGGCTCCGAGGCTGCACGTATACCTGAGCTTCGGAAGAGGTCACGCCGGCCCAATCACCACGCCGGATCAGGCGCGCAGCTGGGTTCGGAATTTAGCTGATGCGGGCGGCGATGGCATCAAATTTTTCGGGTTGAGGCCCGATATTATGGAGGCCGCACTTGATGAGGCCAACCGTCGCGGGCTGGGCTCGGCCTCACACCATAACCAGCTGAACGTGACCCGCATGAACGTACTGGACTCCTCTGCCCTGGGTCTTACAACTATGGAGCACTGGTACGGTCTGCCCGAGGCGCTGTTCACCGACCGCGTTATTCAGGACTACCGTCTCGACTACAACTACATGAACGAGCAGCACCGTTTTGAGGAAGCCGGCAAGCTCTGGCAGCAGGCTGCCGAGCCGGGATCAGAGCGGTGGAATTACGTGATGGATACCCTCATCGGGCGCGACTTCACCATGGTGCCGACCTTCAACATTTACGATGCTAACCGCGATCTGATGCGCGCCCGCCGGGCCGAGTGGCACGAAGAGTACACCCTGCCCTCGCTATGGGAGTTTTTCCAGCCGAGCAGGATTGCGCACGGCTCTTACTGGTTCAACTGGGGGACAGAACAGGAAATACAGTGGAAAGAGAACTATCGCATCTGGATGCAGTTCATCAACGAGTACAAAAACCGGGGTGGGCGTGTTGCTGCGGGTTCAGATTCGGGCTATATCTTTCAGACCTACGGCTTTGGATACATCCGCGAGCTGGAAATGCTTCGTGAAGCCGGTTTTCATCCGCTGGAGGTTATTCAGGCGGCAACTATTAAAGGTGCTGAGGCAATCGGCATGGACGATCAGATTGGAACTATAGAGCCGGGCAAGCTGGCGGATTTGGTCATAATCGACGCAAACCCGCTCGAAAACCTGCAGCTGCTATATGGCACGGGCGCCATCACCCTGAACGAAAACAACGAAGCCGTTCGCTCCGGCGGGGTGAAGTACACGATAAAAGACGGCATCATTTTCGACGCTAAACAGCTGCTTGAAGACGTGCGCCAAATGGTGCAGGCCGAAAAGGAGAGACTGAATTACGAGATCCGTCAGCCGGGAATGTAAGGTGGTCGCTATCGCTCCCGATTTTTAATTTTAAAAGTGTTGCGTTTTGAATGGGGACAGGTTCTCGATCAATCCGATGAAGTTTTACGCTTCCGGCCCTTAAATCAAATCTCTCCTGTTTCTGGCATGGCAGAGCGGCAGGCTTCGGGGACGATAGGGTTTTCCAGCGTGAACGTCTTACGGTTTCTGAGGCTGAGTTTTTCAGGGATGTCGCCATAGTGGGCTTTGAAAAGATCATCCAAATCGCCTGAGATTGAAATCCGTTTCATGCCGACTTCAATCCTATTGGCTATTTCGTGCTGATCGGGATGCACATAAAAGACAAGCGGAATTGGATAGCAGAGCATCAGCGATGGCTCAATCATGAGGTCAGGATGCGTTTCGTGGAGATTGCTGCACATGCTCAGAATTTCATTCGCCCCAAGCGCGGTGTAGTCGAAGCGGCCGGATTCAAGCAGGTCGAAGATAGAGTCAATAGTCCCTTCTTCAGCAACTTTAAAACCATTTTGGCGGAAAATTTCTGCGTCGCTCCAGGTTTCAGGAATGCCGTGGGTCAGCTTTCTCAATTCCTCAATTTGTTCAATATTGCGAAAAAGATGCGCATCACTTTTTCGGATAACTGGGATGCGATAGCCAAGCAGGTTACGCGTGAGAGGATCCGGGATGATGTGCAACTTCTGCCCTTCAAACTTCAGGTTTCCGGCTACGGTCACCAGCACATCATGGCCTTTGTGAGTGAAAGCGCGTGACTCTTCATCGCCCGGATACGTATCCAAATGCTCCTGAATCTCCCAGCCTCCCCATTCGGGTTCGGTGGCTTCAAGAAGCGTGATGAGTACTTTACGCTCGTAGTCCTGCCTTTCCTCAGAACGGTTTCCATTCCAAAAGTTGAGCACCATCGTGCCCATCGATTCATTTTGTCCCGTTCTTACTGACGGTTTAGTCGATATCAACGTATTTTCCAGTTAACACTTTTTGATTAAAAGCGCACCACCCCTTGCGATGCGCATTTTGCTTTTTTAGTCTGTGACGAAATTAAAAGGAAGCACCAGATCTCCGGCCCTCACCAGAAACTCTCCCCCCTCGTACACTCTTTCACGTCGTGAGTTCGGGTACCAAAGCGACTGCTCAGGCTGAATCTCAAACGTGAGCGTTTTGCTCTCACCCGGCTCCAGATGGATGCTCTCGAAATGCTTCAGCTCCCGAACCGGTCTCGGAACCGTACCTACTTTCTGAGTGAGGTACCATAATGCAGAATGGCGCCCGGCAATTTCGCCTTCATTCGTGATAGTTACACTGGCCGTGATGCTTTCACCCTTGCGGACTTCATCGGCGCTTAACACCAGGTCGCTATAGGCATAATCTGTATAGCTGAGGCCATGACCAAACATATGCAGCATGGTTCCGGGATTAGGTTCCTCAAACGGATTCTGATTATCCGGATGGAAGAAAAACATCTCGCTCGGCTTGTAGTTATAGTTCACGTAGTGGCCGTGATAGCGCGGATAAGAAAACGGCAGGCGTCCGCTCGGGTTAGCCGAGCCGCTGAGAACATTCGCGATGGCCTCGGCGCCTTCAAAGCCGGGTAGTCCGGCGTGCAGTACAGCTGACAGATCATCGTAGACATCGGTGATTAGTCTTGGACGCCCCTGAACCAATACCAAGGCAACCGGCGTATTTGACGAAGCCAGCATGCTAAGCTCCTCCAGCTGATCACCCGGCAGATTGTAATCGGTGATGTTACCCAAAAACTCGGAGTAAGGCTCTTCGCCTCCTGCATAAATGATCACATCAGCGCGATTCAGACGATTCATGAGCTGGGCCGAACGCGACGGAAGCTCCGGAATGAATTCAATCGTTGCGTTTGGAAACTCTTCCTGCAGTGCAGTGTAAATAGTGTGCATGCTTTCCGGGTACTGCTCTTCTTCCCCGCCCTGCCATGCAATGGTCCAGCCGCCGGCCAGATTTCGCTTGCTGTCAGCCG
The DNA here is from genome assembly GCA_022565795.1 of Balneolia bacterium. Lineage (GTDB taxonomy): Bacteria > Bacteroidota > Rhodothermia > Balneolales > Cyclonatronaceae > Cyclonatronum. The sequence continues at coordinate 19,901 of JAIUMA010000019.1, read as the reverse complement.
AAGGCCCGGTAAGCACAATTCGCGACGGACTTTGAAGCGGAAGCAGGTTGTCTTCATTCTTCATGAGGACGATAGATTCCTGAGCGGCCTGCAGCGACTTAAGGCGACTTTCTTCCGTACCGATGCGATCGAACCGGTCGTTGCGCGGAAAGGGATTCTCGAAAAGGCCAATTTCAAACTTCATGCGAAGGATGCGGCGAACGGACTCATCAATGCGCTGCTCGCTGATGCGACCCTCCTCAACAAGCTCCAGCAGATTGCCGTAAAAACCAAGATGAAGCGGGGTCATGCTAATATCAATTCCCGCCATAACGGCCATATAAGTAGCCTCCTTGAAATCCGGAGCCGAGCGGTGAAAGCCTACCAGTTTTCCAACCTCATCCCAATCGGTTAGGACGACGCCTTCAAAACCCAAATCCTCACGTAGCAACTCAGTGATGATCTCGTAAGAGGCATGCGTTGGCGTGCCGTTCAGATCAGAGCTGCTGATCATTATGGACATCAGACCGGACTCAAAAGCGGCCTGAAACGGAGGAAGGTGCTTTTCATACAGCTCCTGGATTCCAATCTGAACCGGCGTTTTATTCCATCCGGTTTCTGTTGCGGAGTAGCCGATAAAATGCTTGGCATTGGAAGCAAGGCGGTACGGATAGATCTCCTCATTGTTTTTGTAGCCGTCGAGATACGCACGCCCCATCTCGGCAACCAAATGCGGATCTTCTCCGAGCGTTTCGTAATATCTTGACCAAAGCTGATTCACGCCTACGTCAAGGGTTGGCGCAAAATTCCAGTGATGGCCTACATCAGCCATCTCAAGCGCAGTCACCCAGCCCGAGTTATAGGCGTTTTCTCTGTTGAATGAAGCGCCCAAATTTGTGTTGTGCGGAAAAATAGTGGTTTCCGACATGTAGCTCGGCCCGTGCACATGATCGATACCAAAAATGATAGGGATGCCGAGGCGGCTTTCTTCAACGGCTATGCGCGTAAGCTGCGACAGAAATTCATACCACTGCTGAGGCGGAACAGCCTCACCATTAATGAACGAGCCGGTGTTATGCTCAAGAATGAACTCACGGGCTTTGTCCAGGTCGATTTCAACCATGGTCTCTGCATCATCCTGACTGATGACGGAGATATCAAGCTGATTCATCTGCCCAACCTTTTCCTCAATCGTCATTCGGCTTAGGAGATCCTCTACGCGGTCGTCTATGGAGGCGTTCGGGTCGAGATAAAGCGGGGAATCGTCGTCCTGAGGCTGAGAGCAGGCCGCAAAGAGCAGCGCAGTTACAAGTATAAAAACCGGAATAAAATGGCTAAGGCTGATGGTCATGAATCTTTCGTTACAAGTTGATCTTCTAATTCTTCGAGTGATTTATTCTTTGTTTCCGGTACGACTTTCCAAATGAAGAAAAGTCCGGCCGCGGCAAAAAGGCCGTATATCAAAAAGGTGAGGCTGTTTCCGAGCGTGGCAAGCTCCCACGGGAAAACAAGCTGTACAAGAAAACTGACGCCTGAATTAATGAAACCCGCAAATGATATTGCTAATCCGCGCACGCGCAGCGGGAAAAGCTCGGAAAACATCACCCACATAACGGGGCCGATGGAAACCGCAAATGATGCTACGAAACCGAGAATCGCAAACAGAATAAGGCGCGGATTAATATCAATTGCGGCGATGATTAGTTCTGACTGAAACTGTGCGGCCGTTTCATCTCCGAGCGTTTCGATCAAGGCATTCTTAAAAGCAACGTCGTTTGAATAGCTAATACCGTGCATGCCTGCCAGCAGTTCACGGGCTTCCACCGGAAGCTCAGTAGTCTGCAGGCTCTCGTCTGATACTTCGTAGGTGGCCGAACCAAATCCATAGGCCAGAAGCATCATCATCAGAGTGATGCCCGCCATGCCACCAATCAGCAATGGACGCCGGCCAAGTTTATCAATTAGCAAAATGGCCACAATGGTGAAGGCGAGATTCGTAAGGCCAACCAGCACCGCCTGCATAAATGAGGCGTCAGCGCCAATGCCTGACTGTTCGAATATCATCGGCGCATAAAAGAAGACGGCGTTAATACCCGTAATCTGCTGCAGAATAGCCAGGGTTACGCCAATAAGCAGAACGTACCTTAACGCAGGATGAAAAATTTCCTTAAGCGAAACTTTCTCACGGGTTTTATCGGCTTCGAGGCTGCGCTCTACATCATCGAGCTGTCGTTCGGTATCGGCCTCTTCAAATACCAGGTTCAGAGTATTGCGGGCCTCATTGCGCATACCTTTCATCATTTGCCATCTCGGACTCTGCGGCACGTACATCAAACCAACGAAGTAAAGAACGGCAGGAATAGTCTCCACTCCCAGCATCCAGCGCCAGGCGTGCTCATCCATCAATACTGACTGCACCCACACGGCATCGCTTTGGGACCACTGCAGGATGAGATAGTTGCTAAAAAACGCGGCTGAGATACCAACAACAATGTTCAACTGATTAAAGCTGACAAGCCTGCCCCTGCTTTTCGGTGGAGCAATTTCGGCTATATACATGGGCGCAATAATCAGGGCAGCGCCCACGCCGAATCCGCCAATCATGCGGGCAATTACAAAAGTGGTGAAGTCAGTAGCCAAAGCCGAGCCAATAGCTGAGATGGCGAAAAGTACTGCCGCTGCCTTAAGAATCCCCCGGCGACCGAAGCGGTCTGATAGCGGACCTGCAAAGAGCATGGCCAGCGTAGAAGTAAGCGTGAGTGAACCAACGGCCCAGCCAATTTGCAGGCTCGAGAGACCGAATTCCGGGCCAATGTAGCGTACAACTCCTGAGATAACCGAGGCATCAAACCCCATCAAAAAGCCACCAAGCGCAACAATTAGTGCAACCCTGATGACATAAAATTGCTTATCAGTCATATATTTTTTTCATACTCTTCGCACGAGACATAAGGATACTGAGACAACATGGCTAAGTTATCACTTTTTGCAGGCATTTCAAACGACAAACCGCTCCCGGAAACGCTATACACGTCTTTGCAAACCGCTTTCAGAAGGCATCTCCCTCAATCACAACCCACTATACGCTGACAATTTTATGAAATAATTTTTCACTGATTTTCCGGATGGGTCAGCCCTGCTTTTACGCGTGATTAATTATCAAGAAGACATACATGTTAGATTGCCTGTTTTTGGGGCTTTTGAGGTGGGATTATAACTAAGTAAGAAGGAACATGATTTATGGAATTTGGTTGATGGCCCATGATTTTGGGATGGTCGCGTTCAAATCGTTAGTGCAATATTAAATCAATTCACGAACTCACCCCGCCCATTCAACACTCAACATTAAGCGAAGCGCCCACCCTAATCCCCGTTTACTGCATCATCAATTTCATCGGCTTTTTTGTCTTCATCGGCCCAGTGGTAGAGCTCGATGACAGCATCAGCTCCTTTTAGAAGTAGTCCGCTGGAGTCTTTATCAGCAATCCAGCTAAAGCCTTTTTGTGCTTTTTTGAAGTAAGGCATCACTAAAAGTGCCGTGATTGCCATAAGCGGCCATCCTATGGGTAGGAAGGGTAGCGTCAGTGCAGCAAGACCAAGTAAAAAGGTAAAGCCAGCCAGTACAGGGATGATATATTTTTTGTTCATAGGGAATAGCAGAAATGATATGTCTGTAACAGATTATTATAATTATTCTATTTCAAAGTTTTATTATACTTCAATTCCACCCCGCAAACCAGAGACACCCAATTATGAATCCATTCCCGAAACTTTCGGATTTATCTTTCATTGCGATCATAAGCACTGCTGCCCTTTTTGCCTGTACAGAAATACATTACCCTGATACACTCGGAGCACCGGTAGTAACCTCATCTCAAAATCTCAGCTGCGACTTTTCGGTATCACCCGATGAACGCTGGATTGTACTTACAGAACTTGCGGAAGAACCAGGACCTGACCCGGACAGGCCTGTGCGATTTAGAAAAACGCTGCTTTTTGACATAGAATCGGGACAAAGAAGAGAGATTATGTTTGATGCTCAAACGGCAGAGCTCAGAGACAACGGCCAGCGGCCCGAAGGATTAGGCTGCTTTAACCCTGAAAGCCAAAAGCTTTATTTCAGCAGGACAGAAATGACGGGTCCCCGTCAGGTGGAGCGTACTTTTTTCACGGTGGATTTAAGCGTAACGCCGCTAACCTACAGATTAACCAGTGAAATCGAATGCGCTGATGCACCCGTTCCAGAACCTCCGGCGCTCGTAGTTGAACAAACCTCGGACAAGGAAGTCCGAATTTTCAGAATGGATGGAAGCCCCGCAGCTGTTCATTACCCACGCAGCAGATTCAGCCGCAGAATTGGCCTTTTTGCTCCGGACGATCCAAGCTGGAAGCACAGTTTCACACCGTCTAAGGATGGCAAATTTACAGCATACCGGATAAGCGAAACCGGACTACTCGGTTTCTCTGCCCCAAGCTCCTCCTATGTTATTCGCATTGATGGCAACCCGGAAGATAAGCCAGTTCTTATAGGAACACATACCTACGAATACCAATGGACCGAATCCGGAAGGCTATACACATGCGCAAACAGCAGCAGCGACCACCGAAGAGCCATATACAGATGGGATCGGGATCAATTTTAAGTTTTTGAATGGTTTGGACGCTGATTCCCGCAGATTAATTCCCAAATTTTCGCAGATTAAACCATCTAACATTCAAAACTCAAAATTTAAAATCACGAGCGCATGCGAGAAAACGTTTGTCCTTTCCATCCCGTTTTACGATTCTGTATCTGAAGATTTTAAGACCCAAACAGAACATCATACTTATGGATATCAAAAAGCTGATTTTTACTGCAGCTGCTTCGCTGCTTTTTTTCTCATTCGATTTCAATAATGCAATTGCTCAAATCGACCGGCCAACCGGCGAGCCCTTTGCCACACGCTCCGAGGTCATTGCCACACGCGGCATGGTGGCTACGAGTCAGTCTCTGGCCACGCAGGTCGGACTGCAGGTGCTTCGGGAAGGCGGTAATGCCATAGATGCTGCAATTGCAGCGAATGCCGCGGTTGGGCTCATGGAACCCACCGGAAACGGAATCGGTGGTGACCTGTTCGCACTTATCTGGCACGAGGAGTCGCAAACGCTTTACGGCCTGAACGCCAGCGGGCGCTCACCTCTCGGGCTTTCTTACGATGACCTCATGGCCCGACTCGACGAGCTTGGTACCAACTCCATTCCTCCCCGTGACCTGCTCGCCCTTTCAGTTCCGGGAGCCGTGGACGGATGGTTCGAAATGCATGAGCGTTTCGGCTCCATGAGCATGCACGACATTCTTGAAGAACCAATATTCTACGCTGAAAACGGCTTTCCCGTAACTGAAGACATTTCCGCCGCCTGGATTCGCAGCGTGCGCATTCTCGGGAGTCAGCCGGGGGCATTTATGGATACCTTTGCCATCGACGGCCACGGACCGGAAAAGGGTGAAGTATTCCGTAACCCCGATCTTGGCAACACCTTCCGACTGCTTGCCGAGCAGGGACGCGATGCGTTTTACCGTGGTGAAATTGCCGAGAAAATCGACGAGTGGATGCGCGAGAATGATGGCTACCTGCGTTTTGAAGATTTCGATCAGCATCGATCCGAATGGGTAGACCCGATAAGCACCAACTATCGCGGATACGACATATTCCAGATTGGCGGCAACAATCAGGGTACAGCCGTGCTCCAGATGCTGAATATTCTTGAAGGCTACGATCTCGCTTCAAAAGGATTCGCCAGCGAGGAGACGCTTCACCTTATGATTGAGGCCAAAAAGCTTGCTTTCGAAGATCGTGCGCGTCACTATGCCGATAGCGATTTTTATGATCAGCCGATCGACCGGCTGATTTCAAAAGAGTATGCAGACGAACGCCGTGAGCTGATTGGCGACCGGGCTGCACGCAGGCTAACCACGGGCATCAGCGGTCTGCGTGATGGAGACACTATCTACCTCGCCACTGCCGATGAGCAGGGCAACATGGTTTCGCTCATACAGAGCAACTTCCGCGGCATGGGTTCGGGTTTTGTGGTTCCTGGCACTGGATTCAGCTTTCAGAACCGAGGCGAGCTGTTTTCCCTCGATCCGGATCATCCGAACGTGTACGAGCCTGGCAAGCGTCCGTTCCACACTATCATTCCGGGATTTGCCATGAAGGACGGTCGCCCGTGGTTTGCATTCGGGAACATGGGCGGTGGCTATCAGCCGATTGGCCATGTGAGCATCATCACGAACGTGATTGACTTCGGCATGAACATTCAGGAGGCCGGTGATGCCCTTCGCTGGGATCACGCCGGATCAACCGAGCCCACCGACTCAACGTCTGATCTGCTCACCGACGGTGGACGAGCATTCATCGAATCATCCATCGACTTCCAGGTTGTACGGGGACTACGCGCACGAGGTCACACGGTACAGATTGGCGGCGGATTCTTTGGCCGCTATCAGGGCATCATGAGAGATCCGGAAACGGGCGTTCTTTACGGAGCCTCCGAGTCCAGAACCGATGGCCAGGCTGCCGGCTTTTGATTTAGGACGCAGAGGAACACAGATTACGACGCAGATTAACGCAAAAAAGAATAGTACACTTTGCGTTAATCCGCGGTATAATCTGCGTGAATCTGCGTCCTCTAACGATTTAGATAATATGGCTGAACCACTCATTTCATACTACGGTGACAAAATTCCGCGCAGTATGTGCCATATGGTGAAGTCCGTCTGGCCGGAGTTTAAGGGTGATGCGTTCCTGAGTGATGCCACGCCTGTGCCCGAATCCCTCAGCCTGATGGAGCGGGGTGATTTTCTGGCAGAGCTGCTGCACAAATACATGCCCGATTCCTACCCGGATGCTATCACCCTTTTAGTGAAAGCCGCGTCTGTTGAGCCCTCCGAAGTGTATGAGGAGAGCCCGATCTATCGTTTCCTGCATCTTCCCTTCACCAAATATGTGAGCAAATACGGACTGGATCATTTTGAGGAGTCGATGACCGCGCAGTACGAGCTGACCAGGCTCTTTACCGCCGAGTTCAGCATTCGTCCGTTTCTGGAGCGCTACGAAAAGCAGACGCTCGACCGGCTGATGCAGTGGACCCGTGATCCCGACGAGCACGTGCGCCGGCTGGTTTCGGAAGGCACCCGTCCCCGTCTGCCATGGGGTTCAAGGCTGAAGCGCTTTCAGGAGGATCCGGCTCCGGTGATTGCACTTTTGGAAGAGTTAAAAGATGATGAATCGCTTTACGTCCGACGATCGGTGGCCAATAACCTGAACGACATCGGCAAGGATAATCCGGAGGTGCTGCTGGATACGGCAGAGCGCTGGTCGGAGAATGCAATCCCTGACCGGCAGTGGATTGTGCGGCACGCCCTGCGCTCGCTCATCAAGCAGGGACACCCGCGGGCGCTGGCCGTTCTGGGCTACGGAGCTCCGAAAAATATTGAGCTGCTGAAATCGCAGATCGAACCAAAAGAAGCCCGAAAGGGTGATGCCGTCCGGCTGACCTTCACCCTGAAAAACACCGGTGCAAAAGCCGAAGAGCTGCTGGTCGATTTCTGCGTCCATTATGTGAAGGCAAACGGTCAGGCCAACTCCAAAGTCTTCAAACTAAAAGAGCTCCGGATATCTGCCGGAGAAACCGCGGAGCTCAGTGCAAAAGTGTCCCTCAAAAAAATGACGACCCGAACGCACTATCCGGGCGAGCATAAAATTGAGCTTTTGGTGAATGGGGTTGTTTTTAATGCGGGGGCGTTTGACCTTGTTGAGTAACCTCACTCACCCGGCTGGATTATCTCTTTAAGTTCATCGGTGCTGAAATACACACCCGATGCAACTACGCCCAGGATCTTATCATGAAACGGAATCGACTCCAGCGGGTTGGATTCGGTGAGGACCAGATCGGCCAGGAAGCCTGATGAAACTTTGCCGGTCAGCTCCTCTTCATTGAGATAGACGCCCACGTTGGTGGTTCCGGTTTGAAGGGCTTCGAACGGCGTGAGGCCGGCATCAACCAGCAGCCTCAGCTCGCGGTGGGCCGAATATCCCGGCGGGTTAAAAATTTGGGGCGCGTCGGCTCCGAGTAATAATCCTGCTCCGCCATCATGAAGCGCAAGAGTGAGCGTATCCCGGAGCTCGAGAAAACGCCGGGCTTTTTCTTCATCATAATCATCACCCTGCCGCAGCTCATTTACGAAACGGGCCCAGTTATTAACCAGCTGCTCAGGCATGTACTCCATGCCGGGCCACTCGCGCATGATGTCTGTCGTGAGGTCCGGATTGAATACGTTGTGCATCAGCGTGTTGGTCGGCACGTTCCAGACGCCGGCTTCGCGGGTCAGGCGCACGGCCTCGGATATAAGGCTTTCATCGGCATCATAGGCCAGATCGTACCCGAAATAAATAATTGACGGATCCTCCCGGTCTTCGGGGTTACCGGACAAAAACTCCATATAGCGGTCAAGGTGATCGATTGTACCTTTTCCGGCTGCAAGGCTTCGTTCCAGCCCGACCGCGTGCGAAATGTGTCCGGAGAACTCGATTTCCGCCTCCGCAGCGGCCTCAACAATCACCTCGAATTTTTCGACCGTCAGACCGGGATGAAATTTGAGCAGATCATATCCGGCATCGGCCTGTTCCATCACCATATTCCTGGCGCGCTCCAGACTGGTGACTGAGGTCCCGCTGAATGATGGTCCGGAGGTAAAAATCCGCGGGCTCACAATTTCGCCATTCGCAGCCCGGTCGCGCAGATCCAGATGAGCCGGCTCGCCCAGCATCCCCCGGATCGTGGTGATACCCTGCGACAGATACAGCGCCAGCGTCTGCAGCATATAGGCCTCACCCTGACGCTCCGGTGGAATATGCGCATGCATTTCGGCCATGCCCGGCATCACATAAAACGGCCCCTCTATAACTTCTGCGCCATCCGGAAACGAAACTGTACCCTGTTCGCCCATCGCAGAAATAATACCGTCTTCGATAAGGATAGTTTGGTTACGCAGGATTTCTTCAGATTCCATGGTAAGCACATGAACGCCATCGAGCACAAGGGCCGAATTGGACTGAGCCTCGGCGGTGCTCTGGGTGTTGATCAGTAAGAGCAAAAAAAGAAGGTAGAGCAGAGTTTTCATAACGATCAGGCTAATGAATAAAAAATGTGAACACATTTATTACAACCTTAACCACCGCATCGGGTTAAGGATTCCGGAAGCGTTGAACTGTGATTTTTATGATTGATGTGATTAACACCTCAACCCTTAAAAAAGCTTTGCGTTCCTTTGAGCCTTCAGGTTTGCTGTTGCAATCGATTTTCGACTCCACCCGGGGCCTGAGCCTGTCTGCCGGGATGGCAGGCGGAGCCGAAGGCCCACCGAGCCTGCTATCGCGGACAAGATTCTCATGATTAAAAGATGTGCAGGATTACTACATGCTGAATTTCACACCTTGATCCCCTTTGCTGAACTTTGATTAATTATGATTTTTATGATTGATGTGATTAACACCTCAACCCTTAAAAACCTTTGCGACTTGACGTCTTCGCGAGAAACCACACGGTTTCGTTTAACGCCCGAATCCCATCAATTACAGCTCACCGAGGGTGCCTGAATACAGCGGGCGTTGAATCGTACGCTTACGTTCACTTCTTGCTGCTCGCTGTTTTTGCCGGTGAAGTTAAACTCACCTTCTATCCGCTCAGAGGACGTCCGGTTAATGGTCATTTGTCCCGATACGGAGCCAAAATGGAGCATGTCCTCGTTGTTTCCGCTGTAGCGAATGAACTGCGCACCGGATGTGCTGCCGTCCGCTCCTATCTGATGCGTACCCGTTCCCGGCAGGGATTCGGTCTGCATGCTCAGATTCACCGCAAATACCGGTCCGCTGCCGGTAGAGTTGTTGGTCAGTACGAAGATGTTACCAACCGGTGGACCAATCTGCTGCACACCATAGGCGGATATCCCGCCAAAGCTGTGATCAATAGCTCCAGATATTTCAGCACTGAAAGAACCGGTTGCCAGGTTATCGTCCGAGTTACCTCCGCATCCTGCAATCAGCGCTACGGTACAGAAGCAGATCATCAAAAGCCGAAATCGCATCAGGCTTTTGGAATCGCACATATTGCTCAATACCTTGAAAGTATGGTTAAACTGAGATATTTCCATATCGAATTCCTCCTCAATAAAGTGCAAAAAAAGAGCTGACCGGCACATTTTTGTCAGACCAATTACATAACCGCAAATTAATGACTTTTATGCATATAAGGGAAGTTGAAAATGTCACATCACCAAATTGGTCAAAGGAAAGCTCTGAGAACCCCAAAAAATCATAAATCGAATATCAAATATCGTATATCAGAGTTCTTTTTGCATTCCTCGCCCCGGGCTATTAATATGGAGCACTACTACAAACGATTAATCAGCTTATTAAATAAAAAGGATACCCTCTCATGGATTCCAAGACGCTTACCTACCAGAATGATGATATTAAAGTCAGCTACGATATAAAGCGCTGCATTCACGCGGCGGAATGTGTGAAGGGATTGCCCGGGGTCTTTGATCCTAAGCGCAAACCGTGGATTGATCCCGACAAGGCCGATGCGGGAGAAATTGCCGACGTTATCGAGCGCTGCCCTACCGGTGCGCTGCATTATGAGCTGAAGAATGCGGATCGTACCGAATCTCCGGAATCACCAAACCGCATTCAGCTCACGGCCAACGGACCGGTCTACTTTTTCGGTGACCTTGAGGTTCAGGATCATGAGGGAAATACCGTTTTGGAAGACACCCGTTTTGCGCTCTGCAGATGCGGAGCTTCGTCGAATAAGCCCGCTTGTGATAATTCGCATGAAAAGATCAAATGGGAAGCCGATGCAAAGGCAAATCCCGAAAAACTGCCGTCACCACAAAACGGCAATAGCAACGGCAGACTCAAAATAAAGCTGATGAAAAACGGACCCGCGATTCTGGAAGGGAGCTACATAATGGAATCGAATGATATGGAGCCCCGGAAATCCGATAAAGGCGTGGCGCTCTGCCGCTGCGGGGCATCATCAACCAAACCATTCTGCGACGGCACCCACAAAGAAGTAAACTTCGAAGGGTGATAGGACGCAAAGGAACACAGATTATACCACAAAGGAGCGCAAAGTATTAAATTATTTCTTTGCGTTAATCTGCGACCTAATCTGCGCTAATCTGCGTCCTCCTTCTCTAAAACCGGGATTCGTCGAAGTCGTCGGTATCGCTTTCATCGAATCCGATAGATCCCAGCATGCTGCCAACCATGTCGGAGTAGGTAGTGCTGTCGTCGAGATCATCACGGCCAAGCATGGAGTTCTGGTGCATGGCGTCGAGTACAAAATCCATGAATATAAACGCCTCAGACGCTTTGGCTGGCTTTGCGTACTTCTTCACCAGGTCCTCAAGTCCGTCTACCGAAGCCAGACGCTTTTGATAATCCGCTTGCTTCAGGCTGTCAGGCAGCTCAACGCTCCCGCCTTTCGAGAACCACTGCACAATCCGCTGGTACTCCTTATTGGCTTCTTTCTTCTTCTGCGGATCAGGAAAATATTTCTTGAAGATGGTATTGATGGCTTTACCAATCAGCACCTTGGCTACGCTGACCGCTCCCTCCTGCTCGCCTTCATAAACCAGCTCGAGTTTTCCGGTCAGCGCCGGAACCATGTGGTACACGTCACAAATCCGGATGGATAGCGGCTCACCGGTTGCAATGCTGCGTCTTTCGGCTGAGGATACCAATTGCTCCATAGCGGTGATGGTCATTCGGGCAGACACGCCGCTTTTCTGATCGACATATTCCGACTTACGCGCTTCAAACGCAACCTGCTCTACAATCTCACGAATGAAGTTCGGAATAACGGTATCCGACCCGTTTCGGTTCGCCCATGCTTCCTGACCCGTAATCTCTACGCCAATATCTATCGTTTTCGGATAGTGGGTGATGATCTGCGAGTCGATTCGGTCTTTCAGAGGCGTGATGATGTTGCCACGGTTGGTATAATCCTCCGGGTTGGCCGAAAACACCATCAGCACATCAAGCGGGATGCGAATATTGAAACCGCGAATCTGAATATCTCTTTCCTGCATGATGTTCAGCAGCGCAACCTGTATGCGCGGCTGAAGATCAGGCAGCTCGTTGATGGCAAAAATGCCGCGGTTCATGCGGGGAATGAGACCGTAATTTATCACAAGCTCATCGGCCAAAGAACGTTTTTCGGTGGCAGCTTTAATCGGATCAATATCCCCGATAAGATCGGCAACGCTGGTATCCGGTGTCGCCAGCTTCTCGGCGAAACGCTGCGTGCGGTGAATCCACTCAATCGGTGTGTCATCGCCTAATTCCTTAACGAGACTCTTTCCAAAGCTGGAGATGGGTTCAAACGGATCATCCATCAGCTCAGAACCTTTTATAACCGGAATATATTCGTCGAGCAGACGCGGCAAGAGGCGGATCATCTTAGTTTTAGCCTGTCCCCGCAGTCCCAGAAGAATAAAATCGTGTTTTGATAAAAGCGCGTGCTGTATTTGCGGGAGAACCGTCTTTTCATATCCTTTGATACCCTCGAAAACCTCCGTGCCTTCTTTCATATACCGGATGAGATTGATCCTGAGCTCTTCCTTTACCGATTTTGAAGTCCATCCGGAGTCTCGTAATGCGCCAAGCGTTTTTGCGCTGGTAACCATAGTTGTACCAATAGATTTTGTGATGTTAGCAGTCTTTGAACACTAATATTTATTTAGTGCGTGTCTGATTCTAAACCCTGAGCCAGATTAATTAATTCAGATTTTCGGGCATGCATTTTAAAAATCAATCGGCATGATTATGCGGCGAGGCAAAGCGGGCTTTTTACATAAACACTAAAAAGAAAAAAGGAAAAACCACTAAAACGATATTTAAAGCATAGATATATTCATTACTATCCCTTCGCATATCGCATATCAGATATCAACAATTAGATATCAGATTTCCTCAGCGCTCTGGTTTTAACTCTGGTTTCTTCCCACTCCTCTTCAGGGTCGGAGTCGGCCGTGATGGCGCCACCTGAGCTGTAGAGTAGTTTGCCGTTGCGGCAGATGGCCGTGCGAATCACCACGTTGAAGTCGAAGTCATCGTCCGGGTTTATGTAGCCGATGGCACCGCTGTAGATTCCTCTTCGGTAGTTTTCGAGCCTCTCGATGGCCTTCATGGCGCTGATTTTCGGAGCACCGGTCATCGAGCCCATCGGGAAACAGGCCGCTATAGCAGAAACGGGATCAACCCCGTCGCGAATCTCCCCCTCCACGGTTGAAATCATCTGAAACACCGTCGGAAAACGATGCACCTTAAACAGCTCGGGCACCTTCACCGAACCGGGCCGACACACGCTGTTGAGGTCATGACGAACCAAATCCACTATCATCAGGTTTTCGGCCTTGTTCTTTTCCGAACGCTCCAGCTCTTTCCGTATCTGACGGTTTTGCTCCTCATCATCCGATACGCCCGCCGTACCCTTGATGGGCTGAGACATCAGCTTTATGCCCTCTTTTTTGAGAAAACGCTCAGGCGACGAGCAGCAAATTTGCAAATCATCAAGAGCTAAATAAGCCGCAAACGGCACGGCACCCCTGCCCCGCATTTGCTCATAAAGCGCAAACGAATCACCCTTAATCCTGCCCATCAGCTGACGACTCAGGTTGATTTCATAATAGTCGCCTTCATAAATCTCTTTTTGCGCCTGCCGGACGATTTCGGTGTACCTCAGGCGCTCATCATCGGAATCTGAGGCATCATCCATCACAAAGCTACAGTCCACGTTCGAAGCTGCAGGCATACTCACCAGCTTATCCAGCCCACGCCCGCCTTCATCTGTTATCAGCTCTAACAGTTCGCTTTTGGCATCGTAGCGCATCACCATTTCCGGAGAAATCATCCACAGGTCGGGCGCATTAACGGCATCAGGATTTTCTGACGCAAGCTTTTCGAGGTGGTTTTTGAGGTCATATCCCAAATATCCGAACAGCCACTTCCCGCGCTGATCCCCTCGAAATTCCCGCAGCGCATCCCATGGGTTCATCTTTTTTTCAATCGCTCCACTCAGTTCCTTTCCACGGATGATACAGCGCTCACCGTAGCATTTGAGGGACGCCAGCTCGCCAAATGCCAGCAATGATTTTCCTTCATCCTGGGTTTCCAGCAGCACAACAGGTCCCTCTTTTTCGAGCGTCGGAATCAGATTTTTGAACGCCTCACACGGCAGATGAACACTATTCATAAATCCGCCAGATTTTTCCGGTGATTGCGCCTGTACTCCGCAAATGTCTGCATTACGTCTTGAAGTAAAGGGTGATGCGCATCTTTTTCGAATTCTCCCAGCCTGGTCACAGCAGAAATCTCTCTCACCGAACTGGTGATGAATGCCGCGTCGCACTCTTCTGCCTCAGCTCTGGTAACCGGCTTTTCATTCACATGAATTCCCTTTTCCAGCAGTACGCCAATTAGCAGCTTTCGGGTTATGCCATGCAGCGCACCCGACTGCAGCCAGGGAGTAATGATTTCGTTGTCCTTCACAAAAAAGACGTTAGCGGTTGTGGTACAGCTCACGTTTCCTTCTGCATCATTCAGCAGCGCATCATCAAACCCCTGTGATTTTGCTTTGTTCAGCTCCATCACGTTCGGCGCGTAGTAGCTCCACTTCACCGATGAGTCAGACGCCCCGGCAGGAATGCGCTCCCGGGCGTTGAAGTCAATCTTTACAGGCTGACCCGCCTTTGTCGCTTCAGCTGCTTTAATGAGATAAAAAAACTCCGGTTCACCCTGCCCGCTAATTCCGCTGCGGTCCAACCTTCCGATTTGGATACGTACCCGGGCATCGGTGTGCGTCAGCTTCTGCTTTTCAAGAAGGGTGATGATCTGAACAGCGCAGTCAGCCGCGAGAAAAAATGATGCGTGTTTTCTCACATCGTAGCCGAGCATTACGGCACCACGCATCATACGCTGAAGATGCAGCTCAAAACCGAGCACGCTGGCTCCGGCGCGGACCCGAAAAGTTTCGAAGCAGCTTTCACCAAGAGAAACGGCGCGGCAGTCGGCCGGCAACATCGCTTCGGTCGCAGGTACAAGCTGGTTGTTAAATATCACGAGCTCACTCATGCCGCGGAATTTCAAAAAGTGTTTTCAGGAAATCGTAGTCTGAGGTCTGCCGAAAGCCAAGCTGCGCGCCATAGAGCGAGCCGTCGGTATTCCAGGCAATGAGGCTGGGCAGCCCGGGAAGGCGCACATCGTTATAATGCTCCGTTCCGTCTACGATAACAAAGGGGAAGTCTTCTGGTGAGGTGCCGATTGTCTCAATGATGTAGTCCGCATCATCCTTTACTGCAGCAGAAATTACGGTGATATCGAGTTCAGATTGATTTATTAGTCCAACAAGGTACTCCTGAGCCTCCACGGACCGGGCCGACCACGATGCCCAGAATAGAATGAGCACAGGTCCTTCACCGGTTAAATCAGCGGGCGTGAGGCTTCCATCATCGAAGAAAAGCGGGTATTCCTGCCCGAGGTGCTCCGTGCCGTCTCCAACCCGCTGCAGGAAACGCTCCTGCTGGGACCCCATAAAACTGATGTTAAAATAGATGATCATGATCACGCAAATAGCGCCCACAATCAGCATAAACGGAATAAAGTATTTCTGGTCTAAACGCATGGCCGAATATAAGCAGTTTTGCTCCGGCTTACCACGCTGAAGCGCAGCTATACAAAAAAAGAGGCCGCCCAATCAGGACGGCCTCTCTGGCTTATTGCTTTGTTTTGTGCTTATTCTATCAACTAATTATCTCGTCTCAGGAGATTTGTATTCTATCCAATATTGATTTTGCGGCTTACCGCTTCCTCGCTCTTCTCCACGCTGATGCTGAGGATTCCGTCTTCCATGGTGGCCTTGATGCCCTCACGATTGACATTACGCGGAAGGGTGAATGAGCGGGTGAATTTGCCGTAACGGCTTTCTACCAAATGATATTTCTTGTTCTTCTCCTCGGTCTCATGCTTCCGCTCACCGCTGATGGTCAAAATGTTGTCCTCAAGCTCGATGTTAATTTCCTCTTTTTTGAGGCCTGGCAAGGTAACCTTCAGCTCAAAACTGGTATCGTGCTCAAGAATATCGACATGCGGCTGAAAATCGCGCATTTCAAGGTTATGTGTGATGGCGTTGTCAAAAAAACTGTCGAGCATATCTGAAAAGGTTTTTGGTACCGGGTTGTCGAGATTGCGGTCGTTTCTAAATCTTACGAGTGTCATGACTGACTCCTTTTTTTGGTGTTTAACAGTGTATGATTGCGTTCACAGAGATAAAGGCAAACCACGTGCCATTGGCATAAAAGTCTGTTTTTGTGCCAGTTTGGTATGAGGTATGGGCAGAGTGACAGCGCGGAACATTCATAATTTCAGACGGTATGAAAAGGAGTCAGCCCCGTTCTGCAAAACTTTCACTATGATGTGACAGGGCGTCAGCCACAGCCAAAATCCCGGCCCGATTCCGGCTGTGGGATTTAATCCGATTTGGTATCTTGTTCCAGCGCTTCTTCTGAGGCGCCAAGCTAACAAAAAAATTCCGACTCAGCTTCGATGCGCATCACCCTTATTCTTCTTTCGCTTTTTTTACTACCCACAGGCCTTTCCTGCACCGATAACATCATCGAACCGCCGGAGTCGTTTGATCCCGGATCGATTATTATTAATGAAATCATGGGGCCGGCCCAGCAGCTTTTCGGGCCTGAAGGCGCCGAAACCAGGCACGGGTGGATCGAGCTCTACAACCCGACTGACGAAACCATCGCCCTTCGCGACTGGGAGCTGTCCTACAGCGGAACTGGAACCACCTTTCGTTTTCCGGCGGGTCTTACACTGTCGCCTGGCCGCTATCTCCTGCTTTGGATGAGACCCGACAGCCCTGAATTTTCAGACAGTTTCAATACCGGAATTGAACTCACCGGGGATGGCGGAAGGCTAACCATGCTCGACCCCAACGGTACAGAAATCGACTTTTTTGATATACCGGAAAACTATAATCACCCTGTTATTTCTACCGGACTGTACCGTTTCAACGGATTTAATACGCAGTTCATCCTGCCGTTTACTACACCTAGTCCGGGCATGGCCAATAGCCTCGACACGCTGGAAGCCGAAGCATCATACCAGCTCAATATCGGAGATCCGTCCGGAATTTCTGCCGATGCAACGGGCGGGCCGGACCTTTGGATCGTTGGCGACAATCCCGGAGACTCAGTCTATAAAGTGAGCCGAACGGGTGAAGTCATAAAGACGCTCGACCGGTATCAGGGTGAAGACACCGAGGGCATAGCCCAGCATCCCGGCAATTTCTCCCTCTGGATCGCCGAAGAGCGGCAGCGCGCGCTGGTGAACATCGATACGCTTGGCTACACGCTAGGGAGAATTGAGCTTGACATTCCGGGCAGTGACCCCAACAACGGTATCGAAGGATTGACCATCCATCCGGAGACGTTCAACTTTTATGCGGTGAACAAGAGAAACCCGAGACTATTTCTGGAAATCAGTCCGCAGGGTGATGTGCTCCGACTGCAGGAAATGAACTTCGGAGCCCTGACGGGAGGAGCCGGCATCAGCATGGCGGGTTTGTGGTATGATGCGCAGGATGATGTGATCTGGCTGGTAAGCGACGAATCCAGAGCGATCTTTATCCTGAGCACGGAAGGCGAAACCCTGGCAGCCTTTCACCACGGGCTGAACGATACCGAAGGCATAGCCGGCGACAGGGAAAACAACCTGCTGTTCCTGGTTAGCGACTCCGATGCAATGCTCTACCACCTGCCCATCCCAAACGAAATTCTACACTTGGGAAACTGACGACTTCCTGTTTTGCACGCAAAGATCGCGAAGCTTAGCGCAGAGTTTGCAAAGGTATGAGCGGGAGATAGGGTGAGTGGGTGATGGGGAGAAACCGTTACGTTTAGCTCGATCTCGTCCCCAATTCACAATTCACAATTCACCATTCACCATTAGGAGCGCAGCGACGCGTGCTCCTTCCATTCTCTTGAGATCAGAAACGCCAGCTCCAGGCTCTGCTCGTAGTTGAGGCGTGGATCGCAGTAGCTCTGGTAGTTTGTGCTCAGACCGTTTGCGTTGAGACCATTGGCTCCGCCCACGCATTCGGTTACGTCTTCGCCCGTCATTTCGAGGTGAACGCCTCCGAGTATAGTGCCGGCTTCCTTATGGATAGCAAAGCTCTGCTTAATCTCGGACAGAATATCGTCAAAAGCGCGCGTTTTGATGCCCTCATCGGTCGCGAAGGTATTTCCGTGCATAGGATCAGCGCTCCATAATACCTTGTGTCCACGGCTTTGGATTTTGTCGATCAACTCGGGCAGGCCATTTGCCACCTTCTTGCTTCCAAAGCGAGAAATAATGGTGATTTTACCCTCTTCGTTATCCGGATTCAGGATTTTCACAAGGTCAACAATTTCATCCACATCATACGGAGGGCCCACTTTCAGACCAACCGGATTGTTGATACCACGGAAGTACTCAACATGCGCCTCACCCGGATCGCGGGTACGGTTTCCAATCCACGGCATATGCGTGCTCATATTGTACCATCCCTTCTTGTGCGGCGACTGTCGCGTTTGGGCTGAGTCATAATACAGATTGAGCGCCTCGTGGCTTGTAAACATTTCAACCTGACGCACATTCAGCTGCTCGGTCGGCATGATGCCTTCCATAAAGCGCACGGCGTTGGTGATAGACTTCACAAGCTGAGCATATTCTTCGTAGTACTTATTTTTGCGCATAAAATCCAGCTCCCAGTACTCAGGATGATGGAGATCGGCAAATCCGCCGTTTTCAGTAAGCGCACGAATAAAATTGAGCGTTAGCCCCGATTTGTGATAAGCTTCAACAAGTCTTTGGGGTGACGGCACCCTAAGCTCGGCATCCACATCGAAAGCATTTACAAGGTCACCGCGATAGATCGGATATTCAAGATCACCGATGCGCTCGTGCGAATTTGAGCGCGGCTTCGCATACTGTCCCGCAATACGACCTACACGAACAACACCAATGTTCATTTCGTGGATCATGATAAAGCTCATCTGAAGTAAAACCTTTAGAAGCTTCACAATATGGCCGTCGTTACAATGCTCGAATGTCTCGGCGCAGTCACCGCCCTGAAGCAGGAACATCTCCCCTCTGGCAGCGCTGGCCAGCTTTTTCTTTAGCGAATCGATCTCCCAGGAGGTTACCAGCGGCGGGTAGGTGCGCAGCTCTCGGTACGCTTTTTCAAGTTGGTCGGTATCAGGGTAATCGGGTAGCTGACTAATCGGAAGGCTTCTCCAGCTCTCCGGGCTCCATTCGGCTTGTTTAACGTGTTTATTCATTCGTGTTGAAAAGTCGTTCATCTAAAAATATATAACCAAAACAACGGCTGCTCTCCATCGTTCACAGTCCAAAGATTGATTGCATCATAGCGTTTTGTTTAACAGAAAGCCCTAAAAATAAGGCTTTCCAAGGCTAATATCCTGCTAAACTTTTTGAGGCATAAGCCGCTACCCACCCCGGAACGAGCCTTCCGGCAGGCAGGCTCAGCCAGCGGGGTGGTAATACAAATTATTGACAATTTGGCGACCATTTGGGACTATGTACGGTTTCAACCATCATCTTCATCTGAATTAAGATGAATGAGATTTAAGGACAAGAAGGATTTCATTGCCCCGTAGCCCATCAAAAATCACAGCCCATCAACTAATCACACGAATCACAGTTCAGAATAGATGGATGAATGGGACAAATCATTGCTAATTATTTATTGCTAATCACTGTTGTCCGGGGAAAACTAAATCAAACCGAATAATCGCTTCTAAAATG
>JAIUMA010000018.1 GCA_022565795.1 Balneolia bacterium | reverse complement strand
GTAGACCTGCACGATGACCACGTTGGATTCTATGAATAAAGTACAATTCGGTTCTGTAAAGGTGAATACCGCCCTGTACAATCCCGGTCATCATACACATCAAGAAAATCATGGTTCGCCTGCCGTGTTAGACCTCACCCCAACCCCTCTCCTTGAATACCAGGAAGGATTTTCTTCAGTTTCTTATGCAGGAGAGGGGCTTTGCTCGTGGTTAGACAGGCATCATGAGTCGATACTGGAGTTAGTTTTCTATGACCCGGATATCCTAAAACTCCTTAATTCCTATTCATCCTAATTTAGATAGCCCCAATATTTTTTGGGATCACATCCAGAGGCTGTAAGCCTCAACGGTCATAGCCTGAGGCAACGCCTCAGGTTATGAATCCACCCATTATGCGCAGGCTGTAGGCCTGCACGAGCCCAAAGGCGAATATCTGAGCTACATTCAATCCAGAGGCTGCAAGGTGAGTTCAGCTATATAAAACAGCGATCGAATTTCGTGGTGATTTAAAATCCCGTCTGGTCCAGGCTTACAGCCTGGGAATCTGCGGTGCGTCATACACCCGGGGCGTTGCCGCCGGGCTATGACCGTTCAGGCCTACAGCCTGTGGGCACACGGGTCAAATTCGGGCTTTGGGAGGTAGTTTAGTGATTATTAAGGAAGACCAGGATACCTAGGATTTGATGGATGATTGTGACAAATATGCCTGAATCCAAAGTGCCCTTCTGGGTACGGCGGACATCGTAGCGAGGGGTTTCAACCCCTCGTGGTGAAACAGGTGGAAATCGCCGATTCAGGCATCTGAACATCCATCCCCGAACATATCTAAAAAATTTTTCTATAAACAAAAAAAGCAGTGACACTATGCTGTCACCACGACCTCATATCTTTGCCTCAGACACTTGATTAACCTGAGAACACAGCTATTTCCTAAAGAGAGAGTTAAAAAACGCTATTAAACGCATAAGCCCGCCTGAGAGATCAGGCGGGCTTATTTTTATATAACATTAGCCTTTGCTTAAAGTGCAGGCTGCAGAATTAAATCGACCAGCTCGCCTGGATAGAATACATCAGCAAACTCTTCACTAATCTTAATCTTTACGGGAAGGCCGCTTTCAAATGTCATTCCAGGACGCTGCATATCCTGACTGATGGGCCTGATCTGCGCGCCCATCTCTGAAATTTCGGCCTCATAACGACTGCGGTCAACTTTGCGGCTTCTAACTTCAACCTTCATCCCAACTTCCGGACGAACAGAGAAAGGCTGTCTCAGATATCCTACGATATATTCTGATTCACGTGCTTCAACAACGGCGATGGTATCCCCCCTTGAGATCCAAGAGCCAGCGCTTTTTGTCAGATCAAGCAGAATTCCGGATACCGGCGACGACACCAAAATACTTCCAAATTCATTCTCAATTACTTCCAGCTCGGCCAGCTGCACCTGAATGGCGGCATCAATAGTACGCGCGCTGTAGTCTTCCGAAAAGCTGATGGTTTCCCCGATGTTTTCAAACTGCTGCTCCAGATCCTGCATAAGCGCAGTTACCTCACGAAGGCTCACGTTATTGACTTCACGACGCGCGCTCACTTCATCAAACACTTGTTCTTCAACAAAACCGGATTCGAAAAGTCGTTGCGTGCGGCGGAACTCATTCTCGATAAAAACAGAATCAGCACGTAGCGCTGACTGCTCAAGGCGCTTTTCCATCCAGTCCAGACGCAATCCCTGGTAGTCAACGAAGCTGCGCTGTTGGGTTTGAACCGGATACATTGATGTGCGGATGTAGTCTATTTCGGCCAAAACCTGATTCCGACGCGCGTTCAGTTCTTCCGGAACAGCACGGTTGATTCTGGCAAATGCCATACCCGACTCCACAAAGCTGAAGTCAGCGACATCAACTGAGGTTAGAAGTCCGTCTGAGGGAGCGGTGATTACCGCCTGGGGTGCCATCACCCTGCCAATAAAATCGGGTGACCGTACGCGCTCTTCCCAAAGCGTGAGAATAACGATGAGGGCAATCCCAAACATGATTACCGGAATAAAACGAATGCGAAACTCACGCCAGCGCTGGCTGGGTGGAATCGGTACCGGTTTTTGGTCGAAGTTCTGATTCTGAGACTGATTCATGATTTATACCTCCGACTCGTCTTCGGCCTTCATGCTCGTAAGGCGCTGAATGCCTTCCATTTGGCGCAGTTCATTGATAAGCAAATCGGTGCGGTTCGGATCACGCAGAAGCAGTCTGAAAGAGACATCAACACCTCTGTCTTCACCCGTTGTGCGTTCGCTCACCAGCACCTTTTTAAGGGAATGCCGGTCGAGCAGCTTATGAAGAGCAGAAATCTCGGACAGCGGCCTTACCCAGTTCATGTTCAGGATGATGTCGTAGCGCTGACGACTTCCGAAAGAAGTGTACCAAAGATAAATGAGAATCAGTCCCATGGTGAGGGTTGCAATAGCAGCGGTAGTAAACTTTTGCGTTCCACAGGCCATACCTACCACAATCATGCTGAGAATGTAGATGGCATCCAGCGTATCCCGCACAATATTTCTGAATCGCACAATGGCAAACACCGCAAGAAGACTGAAGGCGGTAACAAGGTTGTTATCCAGCACGGTCATTACCGTGGCCACGGTTACAGGAAGGATAATGAGTGAGCTTACAAAGTTCCTTGAGTAGGATAAGCCGGTGTGGGTGTACATGTAAACCCAAGCCATCACCTGACCACACATAAATGCCAGGAGAAGTGCCATCACAAGCGTAGGAACATCAGTTGGCAGCGGAGCTGTGTCCCCGAAAAACAGCCATTCGTTCATACTTATATATTTATTTCGAATTAGTAATTAAAACCTGATTGGTACCCTGTGCTGTCTCCCGAGATACTGAAGGCCGTCAACATATTTGGCAGCAGAGCCTTGTCTTAGACCGAAAATCTGTACAAGCGTTTTAAACCAGTCTGGAAAACGGTCCGTAAATTTGAGTTCCAGAATTACGGTATTTCCAAAAACGCTGATTGGGTCAATCATCTCATTCTTAAAAACCAGCCCGTCTACAGGTTCAGACTGAACGTTCCGGTCCATAGTGACACGAATCTTGTTATTACCATCAGCCATCCAGGCTTCTCGCATGTAGGAAACGTGAACCGCCGGACGCGCAGAAATGTGATTAATCTTTTCTGAAATTGAGATGATGGCGTCAAGACTGTCAGGATTCGGGTCTACGAGATCTTCTTCAACTGCAAAGTGGCCATTAAGAATGGATTCGGCAGCGCTTCGGTAAACCTTGGCCCGCTTTTTGGCTATAATTTGATTTATGCGTCGTTTCATCTCAAAAAAGACCGGTCCATCGACGCCGGTTTCGTAATAGCGTATCCGAAGCTTATACCTGTTACGCTCACCGTTTATGGTATCCATGTAGGTTTTATAGCCAGGTGAATCCAAATACAGACTGTGCACGGGATAAGATAAATCCGGGCGCGTAGCACCATATTCATCCAAATCCAGGTAGGAAGAGACAAAATCACGAATCGCAAGAGCGGTGTACTCATTAACGTGATATTTATACTCAAAACGCTGCTTCTGCAGTTTGTCGGCCATACCGTTGTTCTACACTCTGTTTAATAGATCGCGCACTTTAGCGAAATCATAATATAAAGATAATATAGAACGGGTGCATTAGGTATAATATTTGATGCAATACGCTTACTTTCAGCGCCTTACATTAACCGATTACCCTGAACGAAGCCTCTTCCGGCTACCTTAAGACTAAGCCGTTAGAAAATTTCAGCTCTGAGCGGCAAGTTTTTCCAGTTCACCTTCCTGAGCCTGTTCAATTTGTTCAAGCTCCTCAGAACGTTCGGCCCACTTCTCCGTGATTTCATCGAGCTTTCTAACCAGACGACTGTGCTCTTTAACCGCATCAGCCGCTCCCTCCGACTGATAAAAATCAGTGTCTGCAAGCTTGTTATCGAGCTCGGCTTTTTGAGACTCAAACTCTGCCATCTGTTTTTCGCACTCAGCTATCTCTTTGCGAAGGACTCGCGTCCTGTTGCCAAACTTCTTGCGGATCTCGGCTTCCATACGCTTCTGATCCTTGCTTTTAGGACCTGCACGCCTGTCATCAGGTTGTTGGGGAATTGCTTTTTTGTCCTTTTCAGTATGGGATTTTTTAACGGATTCAGACTGCGCTGACTCTTCCTGCTGTTTGCCTCTCTTCCACTCATAGTAATCGTAGCCGCCATCGTACTCCATAACGCGTCCGCCTTCAACCCTCCAGATTTTAGTGGCAAACTGACTTAGGAAATAGCGGTCGTGACTTACTGCCAGAATGGTTCCTTTATACTCATTCAGAGCCTGAATAAGCACTTCTTTTGAGCTCATGTCCAGGTGGTTAGTAGGCTCATCAAGAATGAGGAAGTTGGCCGGCTGAAGCAACGTTTTCGCAAGAGCCACCCTCCCTCGCTCACCACCGCTAAGCACAGAAATAGGCTTGAACACATCATCACCTGAAAACAAAAAGCTTCCCAGTATACTCCGGATACGCGACCTGACCTCAGATGTGCGGGCTTCGGATTCCATCTCTTCAAGTACCGTTCGGTTGGATTCCAGCACGTCCGCCAGGTGCTGCGCGAAAAAAGTCATGAGTACATTATGGCCCTCTGATCTGCTGCCATCAAAAGGCTCCTGACCATATAAAATTCGGGCGAGCGTGGACTTTCCGGCACCATTCGGACCAATGAGTGCAATTTTGTCTCCGCGCTCAATATGAAGATCCTGAGCCTCAGTGAAAACGCGAACGTTTTTGCCTCCGTCAGGCACCGGATAGGTTTTAAGGAGATTTTTGATTTCCATCACCACTTTTCCTGACTGCGGCGGATCCGGAAAACGAAAAGCCATCTGCTTATTGCCGCCATCAGGCTCCTCGATTCGCTCCACCTTATCGAGCGCCTTCACCCTGCTCTGCACCTGCTTGGCTTTGGTGGCTTTATAGCGGAAGCGCTCTATGAAGCGCTCTGTCTCGGCAATCTCTTTCTGCTGGGCTTCAAACTCACGCTGCTGCTGCTCAACCTGCTCCTGCCGCTGAACCTCGAATTTGTCGTAATTGCCCGTGTAGGTGAAGATTTTCTTATTACGCAGCTCTGCGATTTGGGTCACCATTCTATTCAGGAAAAAGCGGTCGTGACTCACAATTACAACTGCGCCTTCATAGGTTTTCAGATACTGCTCGAGCCACTCGATGGAGTCGATATCAAGGTGGTTGGTTGGCTCATCAAGCATGAGCACATCCGGACGCTGAAGAAGTAGCTTAGCCAATACCGCCCTCATCCGCCATCCTCCGCTGAAGCGCTCCAGCGGCTGGGAAAGCTCCTCAGTAGAAAAACCAAGCCCTTCAAGAACTTCCTCGGTTTTTGACTCAATCCGGTCTCCCTCAAGCATCACAAACCGATTGTTGAGTCGCTCCATCTCTTCGAGCAGCTTCATGTATCCTTCGCTCTCATAGTCGGTTTGCTCGGATATTTTAAGACCAATTTCGTTTAACCTCTTTTCGATATCCTTCACCTCATCAAAAGCATGAAGCGCAAATTCGCGGACAGACTGGTCCAGACTGATTTCCAATACGTCCTGCTCGAGAAAGCCTACCTTACTGTCTTTCTGGAGGTTAACCGAACCCTGCTCCGGTTCATAACGACCCGCGATTAGTCTTAGCAATGTTGTTTTACCTGCCCCGTTTGGCCCTACAAGGCCGATTCGGTCTCCTTTACTCGCCTGAAAATTAAGTTTTGAGAAAATGCAGAAGTTGGAAATAAAAAGTGTTATATTAGAGATTGTCAACATTTAGACGTAATCACCTATTTAATTTTTAATCTTTTTAAGAGTACATGATCGGAGTTAAAGTTAAAGATAACGAAAGCGTTGATCGCGCGATCAACCGTTTTAAAAAACTTATCACCCGTTCCAGAATTTTGATGGAATATAAGGAGCGTCAGCAATATACCAAGCCTTCTGAAGAAAAGCGTGAAGCGCTTAAGAAGAGCGTGCGTGAAGAGCGTCGCCGCCAGCGTTTCAACTACTAATTCTGTAAACCGATTCGGCTTTCGCTGATTTTTAGGATGTGATGCTTTCATAGCTTCATCATCCTGTATAGTTTTTTAAAACCGTCATCTCCCGACGGTTTTTTTTTGCCCGGGAATCAGTGGACAATCAGCATTGATTGGACGAAACACAAAAGACCCTGGACAAAAGCCAAGGGTCCAAGGCTCAGGGTTTGTCACATTCGAGATGTATGTATCGAAATCAGAGCTTGAGCCCCACTCAACACGCAACATCATTTTTTGTCTCCAAACAGATGTCTGTTCACCTGATGAAGCTGGTTGACAAACTCCGTTTTTTTACTTCCCCTTTCTGATGTGCCTCCCGGTACGAAGATTCTCCTGAAACCTGTTTTTTCTGCCTCTCTTATTCTGGTTTCAAGCCCGCTTACGTGACGTATTTCGGCTCCTAGTCCTACCTCACCTATCAGCAGATTACGCTCAGGTATGGCTTTGTCGAGGTAGCTTGATACAAGCGCAGATACAATGGCAAGGTCAGATGCAGTATCGCTGAGCTTAATTCCGCCGGCCACATTCAGGAATACATCTTTATCACCGAAACGATAGCCCAGCCTTTTTTCAAGAACGGCTATGAGCAGAGAAAGACGTTTCTGATCGTATCCAGATGCCGTGCGCTGCGGTGTGCCGTAAGAGGCGGGCGTTACGAGCGCCTGTACTTCAAGGATGATGGCACGGTTTCCCTCCATTATGCATGCAGCCGCATTCCCGCTTATTCCTTCCGTGAAGCCTGAAAGAAACAGCTCTGACGGATTGGTGACATCACGCAGTCCCGCTTCATTCATCTCAAACACGCCAACTTCGTGGGTGCGACCGAATCGGTTTTTTAACGTCCTAAGCAGGCGATAGTTCAGCTGTTTGTCACCTTCAAACTGTAGCACTACGTCTACCATATGCTCCAAAACGCGCGGACCGGCTAAATCTCCGTCCTTAGTAACGTGCCCGATTACAAAAGTAGTCAGGTTCGTGAGTTTGGCAAGGCGCATCAGCAGTCCGGCGCATTCTCGTATCTGAGCTACGCTACCGGGCATACTGGTGATTTCCGGACGATAGACGGTTTGTATAGAATCGATGATTAGCACATCCGGCTTCAGCTTATCTACCGCCTGCTGAATTTTGCTGATGTCCGTTTCTGTATAGACGTGCAGGTTTTCGGAAGTTACCTTCATACGATCGGCACGCTGACGAATCTGACCTGCGGATTCCTCTCCCGAGCAGTACAAAATTGTGAGGTCGCTTCTTCTCCCCGCCAGCTGGAGGGCCAATGTGGATTTTCCCACGCCGGGATCACCGCCCAGCAGAGTAAAGGAGCCTTTCACCATACCGCCGCCGAGAACACGGTCAAACTCACTCATTCCGGTCGTTTCACGCGCGGTTTCATCAATACGGATTTCGCTGAGCTTGCGGGCTTCGGTTGTATTATCATTACCGGGCGTCTCCAGTCTGGCGCGATGCGTTTTTTGTGCAGATGACTCAGACTCCTGAGTGACTTCCTCAAAACTGTTCCAGCTTTTACAGGTTGGGCAGTTGCCGAGCCAGCGGCTGGTCATATATCCGCACTCTTTACACTGATAGCTTGTTTTCGCTTTAGCCATGATTACACAATTTTCTCTTAAGCCCTGTCGGGATTTTCTTTCGGTTTATGCCCCGGATCTGAACCATTACCGGAAAAATATGAAGCATTGGCAGAGTCGGCATCGGACCCGGACAACTCATCACCCGAAGTCTTCTTCTCTTTTGCGGCCAGCTCACCAAAAGTATTTACTACCGCATTGTTCAGATACCAGCTCATCACCATTATACCGATACCGATAAGCGAATAAAAGGTGATGAATCGCCACATGAATGTTGCAATACCAATAAAAGCCTCGCGCGCAAATAACGGTCCAAGAAAAATGACAAACAGGGCCTCAACGCCACCGCTGCCTCCAGGCGTTGGCATAAATAAGCTGGCAAAAGACATCGCAAAACTGCGCAGGAAGAGAAGCAGTTCATCGGCCGGAAGAAAACTGAGCACTACAATTGCAGGAAGCGATGCCCGGGCCATCCAGGCGAGTGATGCAAGAATATAGGTCTTCACCAGAAAGCTGATTGGTTTTTTACGAAGCCCTTCTGAGGTATCAACAAGATTATCCAGCTCGCGCTCGACCGTATCCGCATGTTTCCGCAAAAATGGTAGTTTAAATAGCGCTCTCACTGCTTTTTTGAGCGACATGGGGTTCACAAGCACGCCATAGGCAAGAATGAGACCATAGCCAAGCAGGCTGATATACACCACCGCCATGGCTGATTTCCCGATGAAGCCCGTGCTGTCCGGAATGACCTCCAAATAGATTCCGGCAATGAGCAGTATTGGAATCACGGTTATATAAAACATCTGATCCAGCAGCAAACTATACAGAGTGATGGCGCTCGCTTTGCCCAACGGAATATGCTCGCGGGTCATGGCGTAGATTCCAAGCGGAGCACCGCCGATGGTAGAAGGCGTAATGGCTGATGCAAAATCCCATGATATCACAATCCGAAAAGCACCGGCCCAGGTCAGTTTATTATCAGCGAGAAGACGAATCTTGGCGGCTGTCCACCAGATTTTGAGAAAAAGCACAAAGCAGGCAATCACCAGACCGGGCATGCGCTTCAGAACGACATATTCCCATCCTTCAGGGGTGTACGTGAAGTAGAGCACAATAGCCGTGGCAATGACGCTTAGCGAAATCGATACAAAGAGGTACTTACTCGAAAATAAGTCTTTCGGAGACTGCGCGATATATTTCTGGGAATCCGACAAATATTGAAAGTATTGCTGAAAGTTCTGGTTATAACCGACCGACTAGCAAGCTCGCAAGATACATAATCCTGAAATCGGATGTTTGATTAACACCCCGGCCCCTGGCAATTTTTCGTGAACTAAAGCTGCGTCAGAGATGCAGTCGCTTCCCGGTATTCTTCGAGTAGGCGATCAAAAAGTTCTGCAGCCGTCGGCACATCTTTAATAAGGCCGGCAACCTGACCAATTTCCAGCTCGCCTTCAGTCATATCACCCTCGAATATTCCAGCTTTAGCGCGTCGTTTACCGAGTATTTCACGAATCTCATCCGGTGTTGCGCATCGCTGTTCGGCTTCCAGAATTCTATCGTAGAAGCTATTTTTTATCAGCCTGACCGGAACCACGTTTTTCATGGTGAGGACCGTAGCCGTATCGTCTGCCTCTACTACCTTTTGTTTGAAGTTTTGATGGGCCGAGCTTTCTGCCGTGGCCGCAAAACGCGATCCGATCTGAACTGCATCTGCTCCCAGAGCGAGAGCGGCCGCAATCGCGCGACCGTCACCAATTCCTCCGGCGGCAATAACCGGAACGGTTACAGCGTCAGCGACCTGCGGAATAAGGCACATGCTGGTTATTTCATCTTTTCCGTTGTGTCCGCCGGCTTCGAAGCCTTCACAAACAACAGCATCAACTCCCCGTTCCTGACACTTCAGAGCAAGCTTTACGCTAGGAACAACGTGAACCACAGTTTTGTCCCGCTCCTTCAGCCAGCCGGTCCAGGCGGCGGGGTTTCCAGCTGAAGTAAATACGATGGGCACTTCTTCATCCACAATGATCTGCATAATCTTGTCAATATCCGGATACAAAAGCGGCACGTTCACTGCAAAAGGCTTATCCGTTGCTGCTTTAAGCTTTGTAATGTGCTCCCGAAGTACTTCAGGATACATAGACCCTGCGCCGATTATGCCGAGTCCTCCCTTTTCGGATACTGCTGCTGCAAGCCTCCAGCCGGAGCACCAAACCATACCGGCCTGAATAATCGGATATTGAATACCAAATAAACTGCAGATTCTGTTCTTCATCAATCAGTCGGGTTCTGTGTGTTTGTCTTAATGTGAAAGGTTATTCGCTGGATAAATTTCGGACAAAAAAAATGGAACCGGAAGAAATATCCGGCTCCATTAAGGTAGTAAAACGTGCTGAAAACAGCAGGTATTTATGCGATGGTAATCTTGTCATTAAGATACACATCCTGAATAGCCTGAAGCAGCTCTGCTCCTTCTGCCATTGGGCGCTGGAACGCCTTACGGCCGGAAATGAGACCAGCACCACCTGCACGCTTATTGATAACAGCAGTCTTAACCGCATCAGCGAAGTCGTTGGAACCAGATGCTCCGCCTGAGTTAATCAGGTTGGCACGGCCCATGTAGCAGTTGGCCAGCTGGTAGCGGGTAAGGTCGATCGGGTGATCGCTGGTGAGCTCAGTGTAGATACGCTCGTCGAGCTTGCCATAAGAAGAGTCACCTGCGTTCAGCGCTTTAAATCCGCCGTTTACTTCAGGAAGCTTCTGCTTAATGATGTCGGCTTCGATGGTAACACCAAGGTGGTTAGCCTGGCCGGTAAGGTCAGCAGCTACGTGGTAATCAACGCCGTCTTTTTTGAAGGCATCGTTACGCGTGTAGCACCAAAGAATAGTAGCCATTCCGAGCTCGTGCGCATAGGCAAAAGCCTGTGCAACTTCAATAATCTGACGATTGGACTCTTCAGAACCGAAGTAGATGGTTGCTCCAATGGCAGCAGCACCCATTTCGTAGGCCTGATCGATCGTTCCGTACATAATCTGATCGTAGTTGTTCGGATAGGTCATCAGCTCGTTGTGGTTAATCTTAACCACAAAAGGAATTTTGTGCGCATACTTGCGGGCTACAGAACCGAGCACGCCAAATGTGGAAGCAACAGCGTTACAGCCACCTTCAATAGCAAGTTTTACGATGTTCTCAGGGTCGAAATAAATAGGGTTCTTTGCAAAGGATGCACCCGCTGAATGCTCGATACCCTGATCTACAGGAAGAATCGACATGTAGCCGGTTCCGGCAAGGCGGCCGGTGTTGTAAATTGACTGCATATTCCGAAGCACGCGGATGTTACGGTCGGAGTGTGCCCAAACGTTATCTACAAAGTCGGATGATGGAAGGTGCACAGAAGATTTGGGTATAGTCTTGCACTCGTGGTTGAGAAGTGTGTCTGCTTCTCCAGCTAAAAGCTGCTCAATTTTGGATAATGATAATGCCATTTTGTGTTAAACCTCCTAAGGTTGTTTTCATAACATTGAATGCGCGTAATATACCATTTTTGAAATTCAATTTTGAATAGAAGTATGAGATTTTAAACACGCATATTCAGTTTTTGTGAACCCTTAACATAAAAGCGCTTTTATATATTGAGCTTTTTAAACGCCATGTTCGTATGATCAGGATATGTTTAAAGGACTCAGGCAAACGCTCCTGTTCTTCCGGCAGGTGTGCCTCTCTTCTATATTTTGCGTATATTTAAAACTTATCCTAAATCAATTCTGAACGCACTTTCCGCATGAACATTTCACACATCCAGCTCTCTGAAAAACCGGTACTTCTTGCTCCTATGGAAGACGTAAGCGACTCGCCTTTCCGGCAGGTTTGTAAGAAGCTTGGCGCCGATGTGGTCTACACTGAGTTCATCAGCTCGGAAGCCATCATCCGTGATTCAGATAAGTCCCTCCATAAAATGAGGTTCGAAGAAATGGAGCGCCCGTTTGGTATTCAGATTTTTGGCGGACGTGAGGAAGCTATGGAAGGCGCTGCGCAGATTGCCGCTGATAATCACCCGGATTTTATTGATATCAACTTTGGGTGCCCTGTTTACAAAGTGGTGAAGAAAAACGCCGGGTCAGCCTGTCTGCGCGATCTTGGACTAATGGAAAGAATGACCGAGAAAGTAGTCGGAGCTACAAGCCTGCCCGTAACGGTAAAAACCCGGCTTGGCTGGGATGAAGACTCCATTCGTATTCAGGAAGTTGCGCTTATGCTTCAGCGAATTGGCGTAAAGGCGCTTACTGTACACTGCCGAACCCGTGCACAGGGATATAAAGGTGAAGCGCGCTGGGAATACCTCAAAATCCTGAAAGACACACCCGGTCTTGAGATACCGATTATTGGAAATGGTGATATCACCACTCCTCAGGAAGCCAGGCACGTATTTGAAAGCACCGGCGTTGACGGCATCATGATCGGACGCGCAGCCATCGGGAATCCGTGGATTTTCAAACAGGTGAAAGTCTACCTCGAAACTGGTGAGCTGCTGCCCGAACCAACACTGCGCGACCGCCTGGAAGTTTGTGCGGATCAGCTTCGGGCCTCGGTGCATCACCACGGCGAGAAATATGGCGTTATCACCATGAAAAAGCACTACGGCAACTATCTGAAAGGAATTCGCAACGGCAAGCAATTGCGCATGGAACTCATGCAGCACGACACCCCTCAGCCCATCATCGAAGCCCTGCTTAACTTCGACGAAAGCAAATACTACCCGGTGGCGATTTAGCTTATAGAAACACTGCCGGCACTAAAATGCTGTATCAAGGTGCCAGTCTGGATTTTAGCCAGCTTTTTCCGTCGCTGTTTTTTTCGAAGATGATGCGGTCATGAAGCCGTCCCGTTCTTCCCTGCCAAAACTCATACTTTTGGGGTAAAATCCGGTAGCCGCCCCAATTTGATGGTCTCTTCAGCGGCTTCATTCCTTTCCGGTGCTCCTCCCGCAGTCGTGACTGTGCCATCTCCAGCTCCTCGCGGCTGCTCACTTTTCTGCTTTGGGGAGACGCAACCGCGCTCAGATTGCTTTCAAACGGTCTTGAGTTAAAATAGACATCAGACTCCTCATCACTTATCTTTTCGGCCGTCCCTTCGATTCTGAGCTGACGAAATGACTCCGGCCAGTTGAAATTTACACAAACGTGTGGATTTGCCTCTATCTCCCTTCCTTTATCACTTTCGTAGTTGGTATAGAATACGAAGCCTTTTCCATCAAATCCTTTCAGAAGGACAACCCGTGAGCGTGGTTTGCCATCAACTGCGGTTGAGAGGACAAAAGAATTGGCGTCGAACAGGCTTTGTTCAGCCGCATCGGCATACCATTTCTCAAACAGGCTAAACGGATCATCACCGGCGCGCTCCTCAGTAAGCGGTTCTCCTGTGTACTCCCGCCGGACAGCCGCCACGGCCGTGCGCCAGCTCGCAACGTCTCTTTTCTTCATCCATCTTTTAAGGCTTCCAATCATAGTAATTCCGGAGGGTTCCTGTTCACTTAAAATGTGCTCTATTCCCGCTTTTAAAATAACCAAATTTGAAGGGCATTTTCGGGATCACTTTTCAGCCATGTGAAGAAATTCTCCTACCTGTTTATCACAAGTTTTCCACAAAACATTGAGGTAACATGACTTAACACCGTTCAATGGGCCACAAGGCGCCTATCAATTAAATCTGGTTGAAGCCACTTAACAGGATTTTCACATTTAGTTTACCCAGGGATAACATAAGACATAGAGTTTAGTGAAGCCGGATATACCGTCGGGCTGTATCAATTCCTTCAATCATGTAACACTTAATAAAATGAATGGGCTAAATCTATACAAACAAGGTAAACGTATAGCTGTAGTTCTGCTTTCACTTTTCAGCTTAAGTGCTTCAGAACTTGCTTATGCCGGCGTTTATGCTCCGGCCTCTCCTGCTTCTTCAAACGTAGAATCAGGAACATCAGATACCGATCCCCGGCAGCAGTTGGCTTCTGTAACGGGTACGGTTCGTGATAAATCAACCGGTGAGCCGATGCAGGGCGCAACCGTTGTGCTCGAAGGCACCCGCCTGGGCGATGCCGCCGACCAAAACGGAGCGTTTCTCGTTAGGCGTGTTCCAGCAGGTGAGTACACAATTGTAGTTAGTTTTATTGGCTATGATGTGCACCGTGAGGAAATCACCCTCGAAGCCAATCAGCGACTGGAGCTTAGCTTCGAATTATCCGAAAATTTGGTCATTAACGAAGATGTTATTGTGATGGGCGTACAGCGCGGGCAGTCTCGTGCCTTCACCCAGATGAGGCAGGCTTCGAACTCGCGCAATGTAGTGTCTTCCGAACAAATGGAGCGTTTCCCAGATCCTACCATCGCTGATGCGCTTCAGCGCGTTCCCGGCATCGCAACCGTACACGACCGCGGAGAGGCCGGTGACGTTATGATTCGCGGTCTTGGACCTGAGTTCGGAAACGTTACTGTAGACGGACAGCGCATGCCATCTACTTCCAGAACCGGACGAGAAACCGATGTGCGCGGTATCTCTTCGGATATGATTGCGGCCGTAGAGGTCCATAAGTCATTTACTCCGGACATGAACGCCGATGCGGTGAGCGGTTCCATCAACCTGATTACGCGTCGCCCGGTGGGCCACAGCAGGATAGTAAACTTCACGGCCAGCTCCGGCTACAACAATAGCGTGAACAGCTTCTCCCCGGCCGATCTGAACTACCATGCCGGCCTCACCTACGGTGAAAGCAACGAAACGCTGAGTTATGTAATAAATGCCAGCTTCCGTCGCGACAACCGCCTTCAGCAGGATTTAAGGCACAGATGGGGAGCGGTTGATTTGACCGGCGACGGAGTGGCCGAGGATGTGCTTGAGAGACTGGAGCCATCACTCTACCCTATCGATCGTCAGCGCTACAACTTTAGTGCGGCCTTCGACTTCTACCCGACAACCGTTTCATCTTACTCCCTGCGCGCAACCTACAGCCGCAGAAATAACGAGAATACCCGTATTCGTGTAACTAACAGACTCGACCGCGGAACCTACCTGCCTGGCGGAATTACTACCGGTGAGCGTGGACGTTTTGATTACAATGCACGCTGGGATCCACGGGTAACAGATTTATATACGATAAACGCAGGTGGTAATCACAGGCTGGCAGGTTTTAATGTGGATTACCGTGCAGCGTACTCGTACGGATTCGACGGAGCCCGGGGAAACAACCCGCGCTACGGATTCCGTAAGGACAACGGCTTCGATTACGCCTACGACATTTCAAACCGTACGGCCGGTCAAGTCAGTATGATAGGCCCGCCAATCCGCCCGGAAGATGTGGTTATGAACAGCTACTACGAAAGCCCGAACTTCGGTACGAACCATGAAGCCTCGGCGAATTTCAACATTGAAATTCCATACATGATGTCTGGTTCCGACGGGGCATTTAAAACAGGAGGTGATATTCGCTGGTCTCTAAAAGAACGCGAGCGTAACCGCACCCGATATTCATTTGCCGAGCCGATTACCATGGCCGACTTTCGTCTGGGTGATGCCTACAACCTGCGCGGTAACCAGGGATGGCAGATTCCATTCTATTTCGATTTCGACTGGGCGAATGAAAATTTCGAGCGCCTGTTTGCAGATCGTCTGATTCCC
The DNA here is from genome assembly GCA_022565795.1 of Balneolia bacterium. Lineage (GTDB taxonomy): Bacteria > Bacteroidota > Rhodothermia > Balneolales > Cyclonatronaceae > Cyclonatronum. The sequence goes on along the minus strand of JAIUMA010000018.1, from coordinate 34,956 downwards.
GACGAAGAGTACAATTCCTACTATGGCCAGGACCAGATATTCCGCAATACAGAGGTAATTCCTTCTGCCTATGCCATGGTTACCCACAACGTTGGCCGTTGGATGTTCCTCGGTGGTGTACGAGCTGAGTTCACCTATATGGACAATCAGGCCAATGAGGTACAATTCGATGAAAACGGAGATTTCAACGGCATCAGGTCGCTTGATATCAGCGACAGCTTCATCGACTTCTTCCCTGCATTCCACACCCGGTACAGCCTCACCGACAGAACCAACGTTCGTTTTGCAGTTACCCAGACCATTCAGCGCCCGAATTACAGAGATCTGTCTCCATACAGAATTGTAGACTTCGACGACCAGGTTCTCCAGGTTGGAAATCCGGGGTTGGTATCTCTCCGTTCTACAAATCTGGATCTGTCAGTTGAGCATTACTTCATGAACGTGGGTATGGTATCAGCAGGCGCGTTCTACAAATACATTTCTGATTTCACCTTCTTTGAGTCTTCAGAAATAGCTGCCGGTGAATTTGCAGGCTGGATTCAGGAAACCCCTCTGAACGGCGATAACGCTCTGGTCTGGGGTATGGAGTTTGGCTGGCAGCAGCGCTTCACCTTCCTGCCCGGAGCACTGAGCGGTCTCGGTTTGTTTGCAAACTATACCTATACCTATTCGGAAGCCGATTACGGAAGAGACGAGAAATACCCGCTTCCGTACCAGGTGCCGCATGTGCTTAACACCGCGCTGTCTTTCGATTATCTGGGCTTTTCCGGCATGCTCTCTTACAACTACCAAAGCAGTTCATTCCTGAGTACCAGCACCAGATTACCAAGCGTAATTGCAGAGCGTGAAGGCGCCTTCCCAGATCGCTACCGTGACTCTTTTGGCTCGCTCGACGTATCGGCAAGCCAGCGTGTGCTTCGCGGAACCTATGTCTTCCTTGAGCTCAAGAACCTGCTCGACGACTCTAACATGGATTACTACCTCGACGAGCGCTTCCCCTATCGCGAGAACTGGAACTCATGGTGGGGACAGCTTGGCATTCGCTACAGAATGTAGACCGAAGATCTGATTGACGTAAAAAAAGCATCACCGGCCGGGAGGAATTCCGGTCGGTGATTTTTAATCCAACTGAATATCAAAAACACAATATGATGCTTCAAAACACATCAAAAGCTGCAAAACTGATACTAATCCTTCTCATTTCAGGATTATCACTTTCTCCTAAAGTTTATTCTGAAGGCTCTTCATCCTTCGATCCCCTCGGGATGATTCTAAGTTGGCAGCAGGATCCGCTTACTACTATGACCATCGACTGGCACACTGGTACCAATGATACTAATTCGACCCTTGTTTATCGTGAGAAAGGCGGCGACGAATGGCAAATTGTGTCAGGCGGAAACAGGGACTATCCGTATTCCGAGCGTCTCATCCACCGCGTTGAGGTCACGGGTCTTTCGCCGGACACCATGTACGAATTCCGGGTAGGCGACTACACCCGCGTGCGCTTTTTCCGAACTATGCCGGAAACCGCAAACCGCCCCATCCGTTTTGCCTCCGGCGGGGATGTTCGCCATCGAATAGAATGGATGGATGAGATGAATCGCCGGGTAGTGCAGTACGACCCTGACTTTATCGTGTGGGGAGGCGACCTGGCCTATGCTAACGGTCAGCCAGACAGAAACTACCGCTGGTTCGACTTTATGGATTCTGTGATGAATACGCTCATAGCCCCGGACGGGCGCCAGATTCCCATTCTGGCTTCGATTGGAAACCACGAGGTGAAAGGCGGCTACTACTGGCGCGAAGATCGTGCAGGAACGCCTCTGCCGGAATACGAGCAAACCGATGAAATCCGGGCTGCATATGCGCCCTACTACTACGAGCTGTTTGCATTCCCGGGACAGCCAGGCTACGGTGCGCTGGACTTTGGCGACTATATGAGCATCATACTGCTCGATACCGATCATACCAATCCGGTTGAAGGTCAGCAAAGCGAATGGCTGGAGCAGGCGCTCGCCGAAAGAACCCACGTGCCTCATGTCTTCCCTGCGTATCATGTTCCTGCATTTCCGTCGGTACGCAGCCCGGAGGGCTCACTACAAGTTAAAGTTCGCGAAAACTTTGTGCCCCTTTTTGAGGAATATGGCGTACGGGTCGCTTTCGAAAACCACGATCATGTTTACAAACGCACGTTCCCAATTCGAAACGGGCAAATCGACCCGACCGGAGTTGTCTATTTAGGTGATGGCAACTGGGGCGTTTCGAGCCGCCCGCTGGGTCGCGACCACGAAGGTACTGCATGGTATCTGAAGCGTGCTAAATCCCAGCGTGGTGCCATCATCGGTACTATACACGGCCCTCACCAGCACTTTATGATGATAAGCATCGATGGCGAAGTTATCGATGAGTACCCGGCTACGCCCCATACTGACCTAAATACCCACAGTATGGCCATTCCCTGGCAGCAGGAAGCTGCACCCTAACCTGCACTTGTTAACAGCACAACAAGTCAGCGCAAAGCCTTCTCTGCCGGCCACAGCAGAGAAGGCTTTTTTATTTCTGGAAGGAAAAACTACAAGTAAATCGTTATCGTAGTATCACAGAGCGCAAATAAATACTATCCATTGGAAACTGATTTATCAGACGGATAACGTATCAACTACAGATGTGGACTAACATTTTGGTCAGCATTGTGCCAAAGGAATCGTATCAGATGCTTAGATGTTTGTGTTAATCAGAAAAGACTATATGATTCCGGACACCAATGAGTAATAAGCTTCAACTATACTATATCGCACTACTGCCTGGTGAAGAGCTTCGAGAACGGGTGAAAGCCCTGAAGCTCGAGATGAAGGAGCGCTTCGGAGCATCTCATGCGCTGAAATCGCCTGCTCATATCACCCTGCAGATGCCTTTCCGGATGCAGGAATCGGACGAGCAGCGCATCATCGTGTCCCTTGAAGAGTGTGCTGCTGAATCTGCACCGTTTGAGGTTGATCTAAACGGCTTCGACTGTTTTCCGCCAAGGGTGCTTTTTGTAAGGGTGATGAATCATGAGCCGATAAACGAGCTTCATCACCGATTGAGGCCATTTTTACTAATTAAGACCGGACTAACCGACAAGCAGGTTTCCGGGAGAATTCACCCGCATATGACGATCGCAACGCGTGATCTCACGGAGGAGGCGTTTAACCGCGCCTGGCTTGAGTTAAAAGTACGTCCGTTTCAAGGTCATTTCACCGCAGACAATCTCACGCTGCTGAAGCATAATGGAAAGCACTGGGATATCTATCGCATGTTTCCATTCGGCAAATAAGTCCGGATTTCTAATCGAACTTTATTTCCGGGTTCGTTTATAGGCCAGCATATCGATCTGCTTTTTTAGCTCATCCATTTTTTGGGACAGCTCGAGCAGTTCATCCTCTTCGGTCTTGTCGGCGCTGCGGTCACGTAGCGCGTAAGCCTCATCGAATGCATCAGACTTAGCCTCATCCATACTATTCATAATTACACCAATGAAAAGGTTCAGGACAACCATGGTGCCTATCATAACAAAAGAGACAAAGTAAAGAGCCGCCCAAACGCCATACGCCTGTGGCGCCACGCAGCCATCAGCCTCTGTATAGCCCCAAATAGTATGATCGCACCCGTACATATTAATGTACATGATGTCGGTCCAGTCTTCCAGCGTCACAATTCTGAACAGCGATAACAGACTAAGCTGCAGGTTGCCGAAGTGCACGGGATCATTCGTGTAGAACATGAAGACGCCCATAGTAGCGTAAATGTAGAATATCACCCCAAGAAGTACGCCCACATAGCCAATAGACGGGATCGATTTCAGCAGGGCGTTTACCAAAAGCTGAAGCTTCGGGATGGTTCGCACCAGACGGAATACGCGAAGCACACGGGCAAGACGAAGTACAGCAACCATGAAGCCATCAACGTCCGGCAGCAGCATGGCCGCGTAACAGACGAACACAATGCTGAAATCAAAAATATTCCATGGGTCTTTGAAGTACCGCAAAGGTCTATTCCCCTCTGCCGCCATCTTGATGATAATCTCTACCAAAAAGATGAACAGAATAATCTGATCGATAATCAGCAGGAGCGTTTTGTATTCGGCTACCTGTTCGCCATAGGTTTGTATACCTACAAGCACACCGGCTGCAAGAATTACGATCAGAATAAAGTTGTTGAACCAGCGGGTACGTGCAATCTGTCGGCAGTACTCAGAGAAAGCGTTCATCTGCGGGGTTTAAAGAGGTTTTCAGCGTTGCATTTTCAGGCGACCGGTATGAACGGCTTAACCTGCGTAAAAGTCGGCTAAAATAGCAAAATAATCGACTTCAGACCAGATGGATGGCCGGAGTCTGATAGATAACCACGTATGCAACGAAGCCGTTTATTCTTTTTCTATGCTTTCCTCAATCTCGTGCTCAAGATGGTTAGCCAGCATGGTAAGTAGCTCGTACCTGGAAACGGGCTTCCTGAGGTATCCGTCGAAAAGCTGCTTAATGAGCTCATCTTCATGGCTCATGGCCGAAGCCGTAAACGCAACAATCGGTATATGTGATGTAGCCCCAAGATTACTTAGTACTCTGGTCGCATCATATCCGCTCATCTCCGGCATTCGAAGATCCATGAGTATTATATCCGGTATGATTTCTTTTGCTTTCTTTACGGCCTCTTTACCGTTAACAGCCTCATGTAAGTCGAAATCGAAGGTTTTTAAAAACGCCGATACCAGTTTGCGGTTCATGAGCACATCATCTACTATCAAAACTTTTGCCGGATTGAACGTTATTTTTACTTTGCTCCAGTCGTATGTCGTATCTCGTCTTAACTTCAGAGCCGAGGTTTCTATGTCTTTAAACGTGATGGTAAATGTTGAGCCGCGACCCGGGTTGCTCATTAAGGAGATGCTGCCACCCATCAGCTCAACCACTTTCCTGGTGATGGTGAGCCCGAGTCCGGTTCCGCCCTCTTTTCTGGTATATCCTGTTTCGATCTGGAAGAAGGATTCAAAAATATCATGCTGATGCTCCTGAGCAATTCCCACCCCCGTATCTGATACCGAAATTTCCAGCCTGTTTACTGGGTTGTGTTCATCCTTATCTACATAGCGCACAAAGATTTTTACGCTGCCTTCATAGGTGAATTTGATGGCGTTACCGATGAGGTTATAAAGCACTTGTCTTAGCCTTACCGCATCGATGAGCACTACCTGAGGTAGTTTCCTGTCAATTTCCGTATGGAGCTCAAGCCCCTTTTCTCCGGCAGTGGTATCAAAGAGCCCGGTCAGCTCTTCAAAAAGCATCGAAAGGTCTGTAGGAACCGGCTGGAGCTTAACCTTGCCTGACTCAACTTTCGACAGGTCCAGAATATCATTGATCAGTGCCAGAAGCGTGCGTCCCGCGCTGGTAATTGTACCCAGGTAGTTTTTGTCGCGCTCCGTTTCTGCTGTATTCAGCATTATTTCACTGAAGCCCAGAATTGCGTTCATGGGCGTTCTTATTTCGTGGCTCATGTTGGCCAGAAACTCAGATTTTGAAAGGTTGGCTTCCTCCGCTGCTTTTCTGGCCGCAATCAGCTCGTTCTCAAATCTCGTCCTATAAATCGTACCCGCTATGATATTACCTGCCAGCTGTATAAGCTGAATTTCTCCCTCACTCCAGTCTCTGAGACCACGAACCGAATCGAAGCCGATAAATCCGATAAAGGTTTCCCCGCTGTACATGGGGGTTGCAAGTAAAGATTTGATTTCCTGTGGCTCAAGCACATCGCGTAACTGCTGTTTATCCGGGCCCAGCAAAGTGACATTTGGAATGTACACCGGTTTATTTTGAGTGAAATTCTCTTTCCAGTCAGGAATCATGCCAAACGGAAGCCCCTGCAGGTTTTCCATCTCCGCACTTATTCCGGAAGCGCACCACTCAAACGTATTGTTGATTACATCACGGGACTTATCATACTCAAATATGTAAACACGGTCTGTATTACTATATTCCCCGAGACGCCTTAGTGTATTTTCTATTGAAGCAAACACTTCACCATGAACCGACTGAACAAGCGTAGCCGCAATATCTGAAGTGAGCTGATTCAGCTGATTCAGCTTTTGGAGCTGTTCTTCACTCTTCTTTAGGCTTAAATGGACATTTCTCATTGGAGTAATAATTCCATGACCACTGCATCCCTGTGAATCAATTTGCTTAACGTTTGCCGAGCAGTCCATCCAAATCGAATCTTCGCCATCGGAAACCTGAAAGGTGCAGCCCCAGTCGTTTCCGGCCAGAGCCTCCTGAACAATTACATCCCAAAAGCGTGACTGATCCCCGGAGTGAATCTTACTGAAGAAAAGCTCGGGATTTGTTTCAAACTGATCTGCCGATACGCCGGGTATTACATCTAAAGCTCCGGCTGTCTTCAGAAACTTAAATTCTCTTTTTTCCACTTTAAGGCTGTAGCTAAACAACAATCCCGGAAGATTCTCAAACATATCCTGCATGGGGCACAATTTAAATATTGATAAATATACTTAATAACAGCAGCGGTGCTTTATTGAGCGCCTTATTATTAATAAATCTTAAGATAAAGAAAGCCGTTATCACTATCCATTCAGAAATACGTGGTTTATGAAGCCGGTGTCCGTTAAGAGTTAACGCACTCTTTTTCGCGGCACAGCAGAAGGCAAGCGGCTAACCAGCTCGTTGTTAATAGCGTTTGTAAACTCTGAAAATGATTTAATTGTAATAGAATTGTGCTTTTCACGACCAATAAGGGTTACATCGTCTGTGAGCTCCACATCACGAATATGAGTTACATCAACCATAAATACATTCATATTAATGAGCCCTACAACAGCAGCCTTCTTGCCGTTTATCAAAACCTGACCTTTATTGGATAGCGAACGTGGATATCCGTTGCTGTAGCCAATCGGTATAACAGCAATGCGCATATCCCGTGGCGCCTGATAACTGGTTCCATAACCGACAAACTCATCTTTCTTAATCTCTTTGAGATGCATGATGTCTGTCTTCCAGGTAAGAATTCGCTTCAGTGGCGCATCCTTCACCTTTTTGGCTTCCATAAGATGAAGGTTATAGATATCCGGACTTGGCCAGAGACCAAACTGAGCCGTTCCTACCCGAACGAGATCCATCACCGTTTCAGGAAACGCCAGTGCGGCAGCAGAGCAGGCCGTATGCTTTAATCTGGGAAGATAACCAAACTTTTTAACTCTGGCATAAAGCTCATTAAACTTCTTGAGCTGGCGCTGCACACGAAACTGATTTGCCAGACTTTCAATACCGGCAAAGTGTGTGCAGAATCCTTCAAACTGAAGAAAGTCCTGATTGTTTTTGAGGAATCGCAGCGATGGCATCAGCTCTTTGTCGCTTAAACCAGTTCGGTTGCCGCCCGTCTCAACCTCGAGGTGGATAATGGCTTTTTTGCCAAGCCTTTTAGCTGCATTTCTGGCCTGCTCCAGCCTTCTGAAATCATACACAAAGAACTCAACACCGTTTTTAATAACCCAGTCAAGGTCCGATTCGTACAGTATACCCATTATCATCACTTTGCTTTCGGGACGTTTTCTGGCCTGGATTACTTCCCAGGCTTCATAACTCGAGGCGACGGCAAAATGGTTAATACCGCAGTCTTCAGCCATAGAAACGAACGGATCTATTCCATGGCCGAATGCATTCGCCTTAACAACGGATGAGATAATCGGCTTCTCACCAATCTTGTTTCTGATAAATTTAAAATTCGTCTTTAAAGCCGACTGGCTAAGTTCAATTCGGGATGAGTGTTTGACCATTTTATGTTTTCCTTCAATTCATTTTTCCTTAGGTAGTCCTGTTCGTGTATTCGGCTTCGAACTTTAGTGCAAAAGAGAGGTTAAACCAAGTTCGGTGCCGGCTGTCCAGGTATAGGATACTCCCCAGCTATTTTTAGCAATTTCTGCTACCTGATCAATTTCTTCCTTACGCACCTCGTTGAGATCTTTCATATCGCTTGGATTGAAATGAAACGCATACAATCGTGATGCAAACTGGAAAAACGGCAGCGAAGATTCTCCGACCCGTTCTCCGTGTCCGGATACGGTAGGCCGGATATCCGACTGCCATTGCTGGCGACCTTCATTATTCGGATTCAGGAAATAGATTCTGTACTCATTTTCATATTTGGCAACTCTCAGAATTGAAACGGCATGGAACCCAAGCAGCGCACCGTTTGCTCCGGTAAGAAAAATACCCACCGGATTCGGGTAGACTAAATCATGACCGCCGTTGTATCCGGGATGATGCGTTATATAGAATGTTCTGAGAAACTTTTCATAATCCTTAATGGAGTGCGAAGCGTCGTCGTACGCTGAAATGAACCCAACCGGAATCCAGTGGCCATACATTGCCGGGTTAACCCACTTGTGCGGATCTTCCCCGCGAAGTGCGGCCAGCTCCATCATGCGGTTGTAGATTTTATCAAGATGAGGCACCAGAACAACGGAAACGGCATCCAGGTTGTAGTCGAAGTTTTTGGCGAGTCCTGCCGAAAGCTCGGATGAAGAAAGCAGATAAGCTTCGAAGCGCATCGTTAGATTATTTGTCTTCGCCGCTGTTTCAATAAGCCTGAGTAGTTTGCCAGGTGCATGCCTGCTCCACAAGCTGATTCCCCTTGCCGACTGGCAGGTAGGATTCCAGCCCTGACCAATACCCAGCGGCTGCCCCAGAATACCGAGGCATTCGGCAACTAAAAGCTGTTCCGGTTTCAGGTTCGCTTTAGGTCGTGATATCCGCAAATTCTTGCTTACTTCAGGATGAAGCGTTGTCGTGAGAAGGCGCTCAAGTCCGCTTTTCACCGGCTGATGCGAAAGCAGCGCCCGCTCAAGAAACCGTGCAAGACCATAGCATGAACGGCTGGTTTCCGGATGAATGACTTCTTCAATCAACCTGGCTACAAACTCACGGTGTTTATCCAGCTCGGCCCGGCCGCTGCTGTCAAGACCCAAAGCCCTTTTTAGCAATACCGGGCGGTTTCTCACATTACGAAGAAACACAGCGTGATATTCGGATGAGAGTCCGGTATCCCGCATGCTTGATCCTATGGCTCCGGACTCAGCATGAAGCTCTTCCTCATCGGCATTTTCTAAATATGCCGCATATGCTTCAGGATCAGATGAACGCGACTTCTCCGTAGGTGAAAATGCTGCGTTAACATATTTAAGCAGTTTGCGGTCAGCCTTATGAGTATTATCCAGCTTTAGCTCGTTACGAACCGTACTCAAAATATGAAGCGCTCTTTCAGTGATAACAGGACGCTGCAGGCATATCTGATCAATTTCTTCTGCAAGGTCTTCCCGAATGGTTTCAAGCGGGAGAAACTCCTTCAGAAAAGAAAACAGACCTGTAATTTTACGGGTGGTGACCGTGTCGAGTTCCCTTAACTCTTCGGAGGCATCCGGAAAAATCAAATCCAGATTTGCTACAATTACAAACCGCAGAAATCTGCTTGCGAGCTTATCAGAGAAGTTGCTCACTTTAATACGCTTTTCACTTATGGCAAGCATACGAAGTTCGCTCATAATCTCCATGACGGTGGTCTGGCCGCCGGCTTTAAGCGTACCTCCGACCAGTGCCGGAACAAGTTTTTCCGGATTTTCCCACATACTTTCGGAGAAGGCACCGGCCTCATGCAGCTTAGGTATCGCTTCATAAAGTAGCTCAATTCCTTCCTGAGTATCCGTAAGCTGATCGGCTAGGCTGAGTACTTTTTTCACCTTTTCCTGCCTGAGTACAGGCATTGAATCGGATAGTTCGCTGAGCGCATCGCTCAGGTTCTGTTTCATTTTGTCTGATAGTTCAGGCAATGATTTCGTTTTTTGAATGATGTTTTCCGGATTAAATATGAAAGTCGAACATAAAATACAGCTGATTTACGCTAGTCTCTTCCGTAAAAATCAGCATCCTGATAATGGGTGAGGAGCTCTTTCATACGAACGGGATCATCACCTTTAAAGAAAACCGTACCGTAGTGATTGCCAAATCCTTCACGGGTGTTCGAAACTTTATGCTCAACCGGCTCATAAAGCGTATGATGATTAAAGAATGGATCTTCCTTGAGCTCGTCGGGTATTTGCAGACGCTTAATGTAACCCGGCTTCGGATATACCATCACGCTTCCGGCATAGGTTTGAAAATCGGCTTCCGATTTCGGGAAAAAGGTATCGATTTCTTCCTGGGTGACCTTCGGATCATTCACCAGAATAAGTGCCTGAATGGCATCAAAACCATAGGCAGACTGAATGAGCTCAAAAATATGTCCACCCGGGATACGACTGGCTACCTCACCAAAACTGATTGTGTTGTCTTCCGTAAGGAACCATTCCGGATGAATAACGCCGTATTTGATTCCAAATGAATCGACCAGTTTCTGCATGGCCTCAGCGATAAGAGGACGCTTGGACTGAAGTTCTTCACCACAAGGAATAAAGTTGGAAAAGCCAAGCTTTACATACTCGGTGATATTAAGAAAACGGATTTTGCCGTCGTGAATGAAGGCTTCACAGGAAAATTCTTTACCCGGCAGGTGGCTTTCAACCATACACGGGAAGTCTTCATCCTCAACACGATCGTCTATATCCTGCTTACTGCGCAGCAATTTATGCCCGACGGTTCCTGCCGCGCTAAACGGCTTAAGGTGTACCCATGCGTCTTCTTCTCCTTCTAATTGAAGATTAGCTTCGTTCAGACGGTCCATAAACTTTACGACATCTGCCTTTTTATACACCTCTTCAAAATATCCGACGCGCAAACCAGCCAGCATCGCTTTCCGCTTCATCAGAGATTTGTTTCGGAACAGATAGGCGCGGTTTAAAACACGTGGGTCATCGCGATAGAGCGAGTTCAGCGCTCCGGCCCATTCCACCGTTTCTTCGTACAAAGCAACCGCGTATTCAGCTCCCTCCGCATCTAAAAGCTCTTTGAGCTGCAGCGCATTGTGTTTTTCATTCCAGTCGTCAAACTTCCATGAGACGAAAGGGATTCCGTTTTCTTTGGCATACGGCTCAAAGTCAGGAAAACTAACCACCACATAGGGCTTATTCATTTTCTGTACACTTTCAATTGCTGGCAAACTCCAGCCTAACAGGGCTACCTTACTACTCATATCTAAAATATTTTTTTGATGAACATTACCACTCTTGGAAGGACTGATTTAAGCCTTCCCTTACCCAAAGACTCAGCACATTTCCTGTGCTTCAGTTTCATTATAAAATTATATCTCACTTCAGGCTTTAAATAATTGTATTTCAATATTATAACGAATCTAACACGGGATAACCAGCCATGAGTTTTTAAAACCTGTAAGGAACGTAAAACAACGTGTATGATGAATCCCTAACACATACGCGTACAATCCGGTGAGTCACTGCTATTTTTTTATATATTGGTTATACCGATACTTTAACCTTAACCTTAAGTTCGCCTTATGTCTGATCGTCCTTCCATTTCTGAATCTGTAATCTGGATAACCGGAGCATCTTCCGGAATCGGCGAGGCGCTGGCCTATGCATTCAGCAAGCGTGGCGCCAGGTTAATTTTATCGGCCAGACGTGAGGATGAACTGGAAAGGGTGAAGGTCTCCTGCCCCGGAAATCAGGATCATATCATGATTCTCCCTCTTGATTTAAGCCAGACCTCCAGCCTAAACTCAAAAGCCGATGCGGCCGTGAAGCTGTTCGGTCATGTAGATGTGCTTATTAACAACGGTGGAATGAGCCAAAGGGCAACGGCTATGGAAGCCAGCCTCGACGTTATCCGGCAGATTATGGAGGTAAACTTCTTTGGAACCATCGCCCTTACCAAGGCCATCCTGCCGCACTTCACGAAGCGGAAATCCGGCTATGTTGTGGTAGTAAGCAGCGTTATGGGCAAGTTCGGGACCAAGTTCAGATCCACGTACGCGGCTTCCAAGCATGCCCTTCAGGGGTGGTTCGACTGCCTGCGCCAGGAGATGTACGATTATAATGTGGATGTCACCCTCGTTTGTCCGGGCTATGTAAAGACTCCAATTACTGTGAATGCGCTAACAGCAGACGGTAAGCGATTTGGCAAGATGGGTACCGGACAGCAAACGGCCATGTCGGCCGAAGCATTCGCAGAAAAACTTGTTCCAAAGCTTGAAAAGCGAAAAACCGAAATCTACATAGGCGGCAAGGAAGTGTACGCCGTTTACCTAAAGAGGTTTTTTCCCGGCCTGCTTAACAAAGTGCTTCGCAGAATGAAGGTGACGTAAGCCTACACTTCCCCTGCGGTATTCTGGTGTGCCTGCACGGCTTCAAGTACTTCGGCAGGCGGACGTATAGGTCGGCCGTTATTCATGAACACCGTTGTGACCTTAGCAATTGTAGTCACCACTTTATCCGAAGTCCGCTCAATCTGCTGATGAAAAATAAACCTGAGTGGCCCCTCCTGCTCCACGGCTACTTTCACCACGAAGTTATCACCAGCCATAAGTGCTTTTTTATACTGGATTTCAATCTTATGGACAACGGCATCGTACCCCTTATTATGAAGTTCCACGAAATTAAGGCCGATAAAGCGAAGAAACTCATGACGAGCGTGTTCGAAGTAATTCTGATATACGGCATTATTCACGACACCCTGCACATCAAGTTCGTAGTCCCGAACGCTTATTGGAAGCTCAAATCTGTAGGTCATTGGTGATACATTTTTTGATTGATTAACGATTCTGAACGATAAAGTAAGCCATTAGATAGCATCAGTCAAAATTAAGGACTGAAATCTCTTATCGGAATACGGGCACGAATTCCTTCAGAGGCATATCTTCATCGCTGCCTTTCGCAGAAGGGTTTCTTTCCAGACTAACCTGCCAGCTGATTTTGTCGGCGCGGTAGTATCGACGCTGAAAATATACCGGCTTATCATTCACGGTTACAGAAAGGCGATCGAACATAAGCAGCGGCGCACCTTTTAGTACCTGAAGGTGAGCGGCAATCTTTTCGGTAGCTACACACGCCTGTATTTCATAAGTACCGCGAATAATAGGGATTTCGTACTCTTCCTCCAGAATACGAAAGATGGTATTGTCGGCCAGCTCGTGATCTACAATCAGCTGCCCGTAGAAAATCGGAAACCAGGTGGTATCGTAGGCTACCGGCTGATCATCACCAAGGCGAAGCCGGTCCAGCCTGAGCACATGCTGACCAGGCTTTACGTTCAGTCTTGATGCTACCAGCTCATCGGCCGGTTCCTGCTTCACCTCAATTACTTCAGAGCGGGCCTCTTTGCCCGACTGCCGCATATCCTCCATGAAATCGGTAAGGTGAATCATTTTGGGTGTAGACTTCTCCCCTTTCACAAAAGAGCCCAGCCCCTGGCACCGATAGATCATCTTATCGTTTTCCAAAGTCTGGAGCGCGCGGCGTACGGTTACACGGCTCACGTCGAAACGTTTAGACAATTCCTGTTCGGAAGGGAGTTTTTCGTCCTTTCCGAAACGGCCGTCTGCGATTTGCGAGCGAAGCCATGTACTTATTTGTTCGTGGCGTGGTATATTGTTTCTGAGTTCCATAGTACAGAATGGTTGTTTTGTATTTACGCATGTAATATATGATGATAAAATGAATTGGTCAATACAAGTAGATACATAATACAAGCAGGTCTTCCACGTTGCATAAATCACTCTACATACAGATATAAAGCTTGTTTTGGTAACCAATGTTACACACACATACGCTTTAGCACCAAACAAGTTCAACTTGTATTGACAAGTAGTAATATCAGCTTTATATTTGGGTCAGAAAACAAAAACAAGTCAGTTAACCAACCACACAAATAAACAATTTTTGATTATGTTCGATCTTTTAACACAGCCCTGGCCCTGGTACATAGCCGGACCGATTGTCGGCCTTACCGTGCCAATGCTATTAATTATGGGTGGAAAGATGTTCGGTATTTCTGAAAACCTCAGACACGCCTGCGCTGCCTGCAACATTGGTAACGTTGAATTCTTCAACTACGACTGGAAGAAAAACGGCGCCTGGAACCTCACTTTTCTAATTGGTGTGGTTTTCGGCGGCTTCCTGGGCGGGTATATCTTTGCCAACCCTGAACCCATCCAGCTTGCGGCCTCTACTATTAATGATCTGCGCGAGCTCGGAATAACCGACTTCACCGGCTTTGTTCCTGCCGAACTATTTACATGGGAAGTACTGGGAAGCGGAACCGGTCTAATCGTTCTCGTACTTGGCGGATTCCTGGTTGGCTTCGGCGCACGATATGCCGGCGGCTGTACATCCGGGCACGCTATTTCCGGTCTTTCGGATCTGCAGCTTGCCTCACTGATTGCCGTAATCGGCTTCTTTATCGGCGGTCTGCTCATGACCTGGTTCATCTACCCAATCATTCTCTAAACAGCTTTTCACAATGATATCAGCAAAAGACTTTTTAAAATACCTGAGCGCCGGAACACTCTTCGGTTTTGTTCTCATGAAATCTGAAGTAGTATCCTGGTTCCGTATTCAGGAGATGTTTCGCTTCGACTCGTTTCATATGTACGGCATTATCGGCCTTGCCATATTCGTAGGCCTCATCTCTGTACAGATTATTAAGCGCAAAAACGTAAAGGACCTTGAGGGCAACATTATTACAATCCCGCCTAAGGATCCTAAACAGGTTACCCGCTACATCGTTGGCGGAAGTATGTTCGGTCTCGGCTGGGCCCTTCTTGGCGCCTGCCCCGGACCGATGTTTGCCCTGCTCGGCAGCGGCATCACTATCATCATCGTGCCTATTCTTGCTGCCTTAGCCGGCACCTGGACCTACGGCGCCCTAAGAACCAAACTGCCTCATTAAGAGTGCACCTAAAGATTTTAAACAAACAAAAAACCATCCAATAACGGAGAAACACCATGTATTACAAGCAATTCTTTGATGAAAAACTCGCACAGTACTCCTACCTGATCGGCTGCCAGGCTCTTGGCGAAGCTATCGTAATTGACCCGATGCGCGACATCGATCAGTACATTCAGGCTGCTACCAAAGAGAACCTCAAAATCACCATGGCGCTGGATACCCACATTCACGCCGACTACATTTCAGGCCTTCGTGAGTTCGCCGAGCGCGGCGTTAAAGTGTACGGTTCTGATGAAGGTGATGCCGACTGGAAGTATGAGTGGCTCATGGGCAGCAGCTACGACTACGAGCTGCTAAAGAACAATGATGAAATCAAGCTTGGTAACATCACCATTAAAGCGTGGCATACACCCGGCCACACGCCTGAGCACCTTAGCTACTTCGTTACCGACGGAGCCGCAGCAGACGTACCAATCGGTGTCGCAACCGGCGACTTTGTATTCGTAGGCGACGTAGGTCGTCCTGATCTTCTTGAGTCAGCTGCCGGACAAGAAAACGTAATGGAACCATCTGCCCGTACGCTCTACAAAACCGTAGAAGAGTTCAAAGGACTTCCTGAGTACATTCAGATCTGGCCCGGACACGGTGCAGGTTCTGCCTGTGGTAAAGCACTTGGCGCCATTCCTGAAACTACCGTTGGCTACGAGCTTCGTTTCAACAACTCTCTGAAGTCTGCCTCTTCCGAAGACAACTTTGTGAAGTTCATCCTCGAAGGTCAGCCTGAGCCGCCAATGTACTTTGCCCGCATGAAGCGTGATAACAAAATTGGCCCTAAGCTTCTGAAAGGTCTCCCAAATCCAAAGCAGCTCAACATCGGTGAGATTATGAAGCTGGCCGAAAAAGGTAAAGACGTTGCAATCATCGATACCCGTGAGCGCGATCAGTTTGCTGCAGGCCACATTCCCGGCTCGCTGCTTTCCCCGCTCAACAAGCAGTTCAACACTGTTGCCGGTTCGTATGTGGATGAAGATGAGAAAATCTACCTGGTTGTAGAAGAGCACCGCGTTAAAGAAGCGGTAACTGACCTCATCCGTATCGGACTAGACAACATCGAAGGCTTCATCACTCCAGCTGATTTGCGCCTGTTCAAAAATCAGGGCGGGAAAATGGATACTCTCGAGACCATCGATTTCGAAGAGATGGAAAAAAGAGCTCAGCAGAGCGATTACAAAATCCTCGACGTGCGTAAAGGCAGCGAGTTCAGCGAACGTTCTTTCGACGGAGCGCTTAACTATGCCCATACGCGTCTGTTTAACCGCAAGGACGAAATTCCTCAGGGAAGCAAGTATCTTGTACACTGTATGTCCGGTGGACGCTCTGCGGTTGCGAGCGCATACCTGAAGCGTGAAGGTCATGATGTAGTACTCGTGGATGATGAGTTCACACAGTACATGACCCAAAAAGCTGAAGCTTAATCACTTCTGGTGATCTCAAGTTTCAAACGATAGATAACAAGAGGGCTGGTCAGGCTTGCAGGCAGGCCGGCCCTCTTTTTTTTAACTCTTCCCGCCTGCAGCTTTGCCTGCCTTCTGAATTTCAACAGATCTGAATCTAACCACCACCTGCTTACGCAAAACCCACCTTATAGGAACTACCACAACCCTTGAAACAGCAATCCTCCATATTGAAACGCTACATTCCAATGCTCGACTGGATTACCCGGTACAGCAAAGATGATTTCAGAGGTGACTTAAACGCCGGCCTGACCGTTGGCGTGATGCTGATTCCACAGGGCATGGCATATGCCGTTCTTGCAGGCCTCCCCCCCGTTTACGGACTTTATGCTTCACTCGTACCTCTTTTTATTTATGCCGGGCTTGGAACCTCGCGCCATCTTGGATTTGGTCCTGTAGCATTGCTGTCGCTGCTGGTACTTGCCGGTGTTAGTGAACATGCCGAACCGGGCACTGACCGCTTCATACAGCTTGCCATCCTTACCGCTTTTTCAGTAGGTGTGGTACAGCTTCTCATGGGTCTGCTCAAAGGCGGATTCCTCGTAAACTTTTTATCTCATCCCGTGCTTAGCGGCTTCGTTTCAGCAGCCGCGATTATTATTGGTGCCAGCCAGATTGGAAATCTCTTTGGTATAGCCATCCCCCGCGACAGTGCCGTATATGAAATCGTTGCTGTGCTTTTCTCAAATTTCAGCGACATCAATATACCGGCGGCAGCAACCGGACTCGGAGCTATCGCTCTGATGCTCATTATCAAAAAAATACGCCCTGCCGTGCCAGCAGCCATTACGGTAGTAGTTCTCGGAATTATGGCCGCATGGCTGTTCAACCTTGAGGACCGTGGTCTTCGCATTATTGGAGAGATTCCATCGGGACTCCCCGTTTTTGAAACTGTTGCCGTCTCCCTTAGCGACATTACACTCCTCTGGCCTACGATTCTTGCCATTTCCTTCATTAGTTTTATGGAGTCTATTGCCGTTGCCAAAGCCATTGCGACTAAAAAAGGGTATAAAATTGATGCCAACCAGGAGCTTATAGGTTTGGGAGCAGCCAACCTTGCCGGATCATTTTTCCAGGCTTTTCCTACAACGGGCGGCTTCTCCCGCACGGCCGTAAATGCTCAATCAGGCGGACGCACAACTATGTCTTCAGTTATCAGTGCGCTTTTGGTTGCCGCAACGCTCTTGTTTCTCACGCCGCTGTTCTATTATCTGCCAATGGCAATCCTGGCGGCCATCATTATACTTGCGGTCGTTTCGCTTTTTGACTACAAAGAAATCGGATTCCTCTGGAGAAACGACAGAAAAGATCTGGTGCTTCTGGGCATCACCTTTTTCGTGACGCTCTTTGCAGGTATTGAGCAGGGTATTATAGCCGGCGTGGTCTTATCTGTTGTGATGGTCACCTTCAACAGTGCCCGGCCACATACTGCAGAAGTTGGTCGTATTGGCGACAGCCGCATTTTCCGGAACATCAACCGCTATCCTGATGCGGTAACCAGCAAAGACGTGCTCATTTACCGTTTTGATGCTGTCCTCTACTTTGCCAACACCGAACATTTCGAGCAAACCCTCGAAGACCGAATGTCTGAACATGGTGATGCGCTTCGTCTTGTAATTCTGGACGCATCATCAATTAACGACATCGACTCTACGGGTATGCACGTGCTTCGCAAGGTAATCGGGAATCTCAAAGAGCGTCGCATTCATTTCGTGATAGCCGGTATTCACTGGCCCGTTCGTGATAAACTCCAAAAGTGCGGCATTCCTGGAACCATGGAAGATCAGAGCTTCTTCCTCGATATAGAGGACGCTTTAAAATATTATCACAGCGAAATACTGGCAGACGCTGAGAAATCATCAGAAAATGCTACACACACAAACTAGAGGGAAATAAAAGGGCTTATGGATCCACAAATAATGATAGTACTGGCCATCATGGGATTTACCATCTTTATGCTGGTAACCGAGCTGGTGCGAATCGACGTAACCGCCATCATTACCATGCTTTTGCTCAGCTGGACAGGTATTCTCACCAGCAGCGAAGCGTTATCCGGGTTCTCAAGTAACGCCGTGGTCGCCATGATTGCAGTGATGATTCTGGGTGAAGGCGTCGCCAAAACGGGCATGATGTCACGCTTTTCTAAATGGCTGCTCAAAAAAGTAGGAAGCGACAAAAACCGCGTGCTTGGCTCTCTCACGCTCTCAGTTGGTACCTTATCAGGTGTGATTCAGAATATCGGTGCAGCGGCTCTTTTCCTGCCGAGCATTATGGACATAGCCAGACGCATCAAAGTATCAGCATCCGTGCTGATTATGCCGATTGGCTTCGCGGCCATTATCGGCGGTACGCTCACTATGGTAGGATCAGGTCACCTTATTCTCACCAACGACCTTTTGGAAAGCGCCGACCTGGCCCCTTACGGACTTTTCGCCGTAACACCCGTTGGTATT
Source organism: Balneolia bacterium (assembly GCA_022565795.1). GTDB lineage: Bacteria > Bacteroidota > Rhodothermia > Balneolales > Cyclonatronaceae > Cyclonatronum. The sequence goes on along the minus strand of JAIUMA010000018.1, from coordinate 16,113 downwards.
GCTCTTTTGGTCTCAGCTATGCTCTTCTTCGTATTCTTTGGCAAAATTTTCCTGCCGCAGGAGCGCTCAGGTGGCGAAAAAAAGCAGACCGAACAAGAAAAGCTCATCGATGCCTTCAATCTCAAGAAAGACATAAGCTATTTCACCATTACAAAGGGAAGCCCGCTTAGTGGCAAGTCTGTGGAAGAATCAGGGATATGGAATACGTATGATCTGAATATTCTTGCCATTTCCCACGACAAGCACGTGGATTATGCGCCATGGAGGCAAACCCAGCTCGATGAAGGTCAGGTGATTGCGATCTACGGAGACGACGAGCGTATGAAGCAGTTCGCAGCCGATTTCCAGCTCGAAAACACAGGAATACAGCCGCAGTTTGAAATACTTGGTGATCCTATTGAGTCAGGTTTTGTGGAAGTAATCGTTCCTCCTAGATCTGAGCTTGTTGGCCAAACCCTTCGCGAGTTCGGAATGCGCAAGCGTTTTGCCGTGGAGCCTGTAATGCTTTTCAGCAAAGGCGAGCGCGTTGAAGGCGACTTCTCTGATACCGAAATCCGAGCCGGTGACACCTTTGTAATCTACGGCCCATGGGATAACGTTAAAGACCTTCAGAACTCTGAGTTTTTTGTAGTGGCCACACCCTACAATTTCGAACCTAAACAGCCGGGTAAAACCATGCACGCTGCAGGAAGTTTTATCCTTGCGATTGTGCTCGCCATGAGCGGTTTCTCTATCTCTATTTCTTTTCTTACGGGCGCTATTGTGATGGTACTGGGTAAAGTAATGACCATACAGGAGGCCTACAAGGCCATCGAATGGAAAGTGGTGTTCCTGCTTGTCGGCTTAATTCCGCTGGGTATTGCCATGCAAAACAGCGGTACGGCTGAATTCCTGGCCGAAAGCGTGATGCGGATAGTCGAAGGCAGTCCACTCATCGTGCTGCTCTTTACCGTTGCCCTCCTCTCTACGGGATTTTCACTGGTAATGTCGAACGTGGGTGCTGTTGTCGTACTTGCGCCCTTGGTAGTAAGCATCGGCCTGTTGGCCGGCGTTGATCCGAGACCGCTCGTGCTTTTAGCCGCTGTAAACGCCGGAAACTCTTTTATCTTACCAACTCATCAGGTGAATGCACTAATGATGACTGCCGGCGGTTATAAGACCAAAGATTACTTTAAGGCGGGCGGCGGAATGACGGTACTGTTCCTTATTGTTTCCGTACTGTTCTTCTACTACACATTTTTCTAAAACCGAAAGGTCAATTATTCAACCTTTATCACATTCGTTGTGATGTGCTCAAATGAACACAGCCATGACAAAAAACATCACATTTATATTTTTCACTCTCATAATTTCAATAGCTATGTTTAACTTTTTCAATAAATCAGCAAACGACATCGACATTTCAAGCGATGATTTTCGCCAGAAGCTCGAGAACGAGCGGGGCGTAGTAATCGATGTAAGGACAGCCGGAGAGAACAGCGAAGGACAGCTCAAAATTACCGATACCAACCTCGACGTTTTGAATGGCGAATTCCAGAAGGCCATAACCGAAATGGACAAAGACAAAACCTACTATCTCTACTGCCGCTCCGGCAACAGAAGCGGTCAGGCCGCCCGCATGATGAAGCAGGAAGGCTTTGAAAACGTCTTCAACGTTGGCGGCTTCGACGGGCTGGTACGGGATGGGTTTGAAGCGAAGTAAGGACGGAAATGCCTCTCTCTGAAATCAGGTTTCTAAATTCCGATTCCAAAGCTCCCTGAATGTATCGGGGAGCTTTTTTTTATGGGATGGAAGATACACATTGGGGCTATCTGACTCAGAATGTGAAGGATTTAAGGATTTTGAGGAAGGCCGGGGGGGGTAGTTTATGTAATCTTTCCCAGTAGTCAGAAAGTTTAAAACAACTTCTCAACTCCTTTTTATAGCTCAGATGTTTCAGACAAGCAAAATTTGAAATATTCATCGTTTGTAGTATGTTAAAGTACAAATATTTGTTTCAACCTTTCACTTACAGCTAATTTCTACTCTATGGTTATCAAAACAAAAAAAGAAAACACGGGAAAGGAACTTGACAAAAAGATCAGGCAAATCAAGCCTGCAAAAGTATTCAAATCCAGTGAACACTACGGTAAGGTGAAGTGGGAAGAAGATCCTGTTGTCTACCAAAAAAGCAAACGCTATGAGTGGGATTAGCATCGTTTCTGATACAAATCCGCTTATTTATATTCTAAATGGAGAAGAACCCCTGTCACCGATTGCAGCGGACGCACTTGATGGTAAACAAGTGTGGATATCGGTAATTTCCGAATTAGAATTATTCGGAAAGAAAGGTTTGCAAAAAAAAGAGTTGAAGGAAATAGGCGTTTGATTGAAAGCTGCTTCGTTCTTGATATCAATGCGGAAATTAAAAGCATCACAAAAAAACTCTTACAAAAATACAGCCTGAAGCTCCCTGACGCTATCGTAAGTGCTACAGCTATTTATTTGGACGCTCCGCTACTCACGGCAGATATAGATTTTAGAAAAATAAAAGAGCTTAATGTAGTCTATCTGAGTGCTGAGGATATATAAACTTGGTTGATCATGTTAAAATACAAACTCTATACAATCTTCTGACCACTTAGTGAGGAACACAATGTTGATGGGAATTTTGAGGATATCTGGGTGGTAATTTGATTCAAGGTAAGCAACTCACCCGGCGTACTTTCCAAGAAATCATCTTAATCCTTAAATCCACCGAATCCTAATTCAAAGAAAGGCCGGGTGTGACTCTGCCAATATCCCCCTCCTCTTCATCCTAATATTTCGTCATCTAAAATGGGAATATTTTAGTAGATTTCCCCAAGTTAACGCTTATTTAGCTAGTTAAATCATATGGATAGAGAAATAAACAGGTATATCACAAGGTATAATAAAAGAAGTGACTTGTATATTGGGGGAATACCTATTGGTCAAATTTCACTACAGGATTTATTGGAGATATTTACTCCTTATCAAGGTGACCCTGAGTTAATCATGGTACATGATATTAAACCCAAGCATGTAGAAAATCTACAACGTCTATTGAAAACAAATTTCAAGTTTGATTTTAGCACTTACGACTATTGTCTTGAATGTTTTTCAGATGATAGTTCACCGCTTACCGATTAAAATCGGTGGCTACTGGTACTTTTATGGGAAGCACCTGCCTGCACTTTAGAATTTCTCATCTACCCAAATAACGCCATCAATAGTGCCTTTCAGGGTACGCCCCGATATGGTAGCGACGGGTTTCAACCCGTCGCGGGGAATTCGATCCCGGAATCTGCCTTACGAAATCGCCGGATCAGAACAGAAACAAATGATCTAAATCTTCTAATATGCACCGTGCCTGACGGCACTCGTAGCTTTGTTTTGCTTGTTAAACCCGGATTAAAATCCGGGTTTACAATATTGATCGTGCCTGACGGCACTGCTAAATTCTGGTTTTGTGCGATATATCTGCGTTTTGATTTTAGTCCTTTACCAATTCAAACAACCTTAGGATTCCTCATCGGCCCAAATAACGCCATCCACAGTGCCCTTAAGCAACCCGCTATTGAATCCGTCGCAGCGAAACGGCAACCATGCACATTTTCAGGTTTCAACGTCCCGGAATAGTGTAAAAAACGGAACTATTTCATAATTGATAATTATCCATAAACAGCTATTTTATATCCACTCAGAACAAAGTCCTCAATTATAGGGTTAATGTTATTCTCACGGCTCAGAGATTATCAATCTAACTGAATATCTACAGATATGATAAATTTATCTATCACCCCACGATTTCGCTATCTGGCATTATTTGCAGCAATTATCTATATGCTCGCAGTCCCGGCACAGCAGTTGATGGCGCAGTCTTCCTACTCTAACGACGTCACAGCACGGGATTATCAGGGCTACAATCGTTATGTACTGTCCAGCAATTCGCTGGGTATTGAGCAGGGTCGCTTTATTTATAACAACTTCATGGTTTTTGTCAACTCTCTTAGCTATGGAATAACTGATAATATTTCGTTCACAGCCGGCTTTATCCCGGCTTTCTCATCAATATTGAAACTCCCGTTTACATCAAACCTGAAATCACGTTACCCATTCAATCGGACTGGCTTAACGTATCGGGCGGGTTTTACCTCTTCAGCACTCTTGAAAGAGGCACGAATACGCTGGGGGGTATAGCATTCACCAAGGCGACTTTAGGCAACCAGAGATACAACGCCAGCCTGAGCACAGGCTTCGGATTCAGTAACGGCAGCCGGCTAAACAATGAGCCAATAATTGGCATCAACGCGCACCTCAGATATAGCACGCGTTTTGCCTTTATTACAGAGAACTATTTCGCCCCTTCAAGCTCAGAGTTGGCTATTTTATCTATTGGTCAGCGCTACTACCCGGGCAGGGCGGCTGTGGACTTCATCCTGTTTATTTTTCCGGGATCGTCATCGTCTAACGGCAGCACGCTAATGCTACCAGCAATTGGAGTCACAATTCCGTTTTAATGAAGGTTCTGCGCAGCCAGGTACGGTTATTAAAATGATTCTGCACTGCATTTAAACAAAAAAGGCTTACCCGCTACTAGCAGGTAAGCCTTTTTTAATGTAAATCAGCCGGTGTAGGTTAGCGCAGTCCTCCGGGCAATCCCTTGCAGATTCGGCTTACGGCATCGTGGCTGTGCAGGCTTTCCATGTGTACGCAGCGAACCACAAAATCTCTTACGGCAGGATGTGGATTCAGCTTGTCGTACATAAGGCGCGCCGCATCTTCTACGAACTTCTGGTATGCTCCGTTGAGTTCGGCAAAGGCCTGCTCGTCTTCACGCTTCACCATCACCTGAGTTTCGGTCTGCAATGCGTCGCGGCAAAGCTCGACCATCTCCTCGATGGTTACGTTATCCTGTAGCTGTACGGTCAGGTATGCTTCTGAACGCTGTGAGTGCGGGATAGCCGCAACTTCGCGCGTCTCACGGGCGTGCTCGGCCAGCTCATATGAGCACGGGCAGGCACTACTGTACACAAAGTCCAGATGCATGAAGTTGGTGACTTTATCCGATTCATCCATAGTGGCTTCAAGCGATACCGCATAGTACTGATAACCTTTCAGACCTGACCGAAGACTCTCCTTCAGCATCGGATAGTTGAAGCTTAGCTTCAGATAACTTTTCTGAGCATCGAGGTCTTTTTTATACATCTGAAGCACGTATTCCAGAACCTCAGGATGAAACACTTCATCCTGAAACTTATAGAACGAGCGCATAATACGGCTCATATTGATGCCTTTCTTACCGGCATCAAGCTCTACGTAACCATCTACGGTAACTTCGAGCGTAAGAATGTCGCCATCCCGCGTCGGGAATTTGAGCGGAAGTTTGAAATTGGAAATACCTACTTGTTGAATAGGAACGTTTGCGCCCTCAATTAAAGAAGCAGGGCCGTTTTGCAAATCGGGCAGTGATTTTTTGTATTCGTCTGTAACCACGAACGTAGGGTCGTAGATACGTTTGAGATTAGATGTAATCATAAATAAATCTATGTGTTTTTGAGAGTATCATTTGGTCGGTATTCCGCAAAATTCCGCTCTGTTTCAAAAAGTCTGACTGAGTAAAGACGAGATCCCTCTGATGCGTTTAGTTTTACTTCGTCCTCCAGTTCAGCAAAAAATTTGATAACAAGGTTTTCAGTAGATGGAATTACTCCTTTTAGAAAATCCACATCCATGTTGAGATTCCTGTGGTCGCACTTATCTGTAATACGACGCTTCAGAATTTCCTTGAGCTTGCCTAAATCAATCACGTAACCCGTATCAGGATCAGGCATTCCGCAAACCGTAACTTCCATAACATAGTTATGTCCGTGCCAGTTCGGGTAGTTGCACTTGCCGTAAGTCTCTGCATTCCATTCCTCGCTCTTCGCCGGATTAACAAGCCGGTGAGCAGCGTTGAAGTGAACTTTTCGGGTAACGTATACCAAGATAGTTATATGGTAAAGTGTGATAGGTTTAGTGAGCAGGCGTTTGAGGCCGTTAGTTTTGCATGATGTATTGCGCTTTATTAACGAGAAACATCTTGCTCTGCGTTCACATATTTGCAGAATGCTCACCAGCTCAGACGCGCCAAAACTCCAGCTTTGAAAACGATTGTAACTCAATAATTTAAGAATTTTTAGTGACTTTTGACAGTCGGCCTCCGGCCGTTGCTCCCGCTCTTAATTCCAATTCTGTAGGATTATTTTGTTATTTTGTGAGCGAATTTCCTCCGCAAACTCAGGATGCCTCATAATAACCCAACCAACAAGCTGTGAACATACGGACCTCGGTAAGTCTAAAAAATTATACCACCTTCGGAATAGACGTTACGGCCCCGCGTCTCATTCAAATCAATTCGGTGCAGGACTACCGCGATTATCTAAAGGCAAACCCTCATAGCGCATCACAAGCGATGGTTTTGGGAGGCGGAAGTAACGTACTTTTCGTAGACGAGCCCGCATTCGACCTGCTTCAGATATCCATTTCAGGTATTAGCATAGAAAAGCAGGATGATGGCACTAGTTTTGTACGGGCGGGTGCCGGAGTCGTATGGCACGACCTTGTGATGCACACTCTTGATGCGAACCTTGCGGGTATCGAGAACCTGTCCCTCATTCCGGGCTGCTGCGGCGCGGCTCCCATGCAGAATATCGGAGCCTACGGCGTTGAGCTCAAGGACGTATTTCACTCACTTGAGGCTATCGATCGCCTGACCGGTGAGCTGAAAACCTTTAGTCCTCAAGAATGCCGTTTTGGCTACCGCACCAGCGTTTTTAAGGAAGAGCTGAAAGATAAATACATCATCAGCGCCATCACCCTTCGCCTGACTGATGCCGAACACGCAGAGGTTAACACAAGCTACGGAGCTATTGCTCAAACGCTGGGGGAAATAGGGGCAGATAATCCGACTCCACGCGATGTGTCTAGTGCAGTCATCAAAATAAGGGAATCGAAGCTGCCTGACTGGAAAAAATACGGCAACGCGGGAAGTTTCTTCAAAAATCCGGTCATACCCGATGCGCAGTTTGAACAGCTGAAAGAAGCGCGTCCGGAAGTGCCCTCCTACCCCGCCGGTGAAGGGTTCACCAAAGTACCCGCCGGCTGGCTGATTCAACACGCCGGATGGAAAGGAGCCAGAAACGGTGATGCCGGAACCTGGCCGCATCAGGCGCTTGTGCTCGTAAACTTCGGCAAGGCATCAGGAAGGGAGCTGCTAGCCCTTGCCCGAAACATTCGCGATGATGTAGAGCAGAAATTCGGAATTCACCTCGAACCCGAAGTAAATATCATAGGGCTAAAGCACTCTGATTTCTGATTGTAGATTGCTGATCTTTGACTGTCCGAGGACGCAGAATGGAATGGGCAATTGATGGCTACAAACAATTTCTGATCCTCATTGCCTTATTATTTATTGTTAATTACTTATTCTTTATTCCCCCTATTTCAGCAATGTCATTTTTCGAACGTGGGCTTCGCTTCCTGTTGTCAGACGGTAGAGATACACACCGCTCGAAAGTGATGAAGCATCGAAGTTCACTCTGTGCTCGCCTGCGCTCATGGAACCGTTAACCAGCGTTTGCACCCGGCGCCCCATGGTGTCATAGACCTCAAGGGTGACCTCCGCGCTTTCTGGAAGCATGAACTGAATGCTGGTGTCAGGATTAAACGGATTTGGATAGTTTTGCTTGAGCGCTACCTTGCGCGGCAATTCATGTCCAGGCTCTGCGCTAACAGGACTGCCGAATGTGGTAAAAATAAAGTCCCAGCTGAAGCTGTCCTGAGTGAACGGGATATCCATATCTATAGTGACCACAAACTCCATATCATCCGGCACTTCAGAGTCGAGCTCCATCACGAATTCGGGTGTACTTCCGGCAAAGCTGTCATCGATATCAACAGTGAAGCTTACCGTATTTTCCATGAAGGCCACAAACTCCGCATCAGTCGAAGCCGTGAGGTTCACCTCCATACCATACCGCCCGGCGTTATAAAGCACCTCATCAAAAAACAGATTAAAAAATGTCTCACCCCCTGCCTCAGCAGAGTTGAGCGAAATTTCAGGGCTGAGAGATTGGTATGGTTGAAATGCTCCAATTGATGTAAGTTCTGTTTGTCTTAATGCAGGACCAGCAAATAGAGCCAAAAGCTGATTTGGATATATATTATCCTGAGACAATCTCACAATTCTGTCAGCTCTTGCCCAGAATGCACCCCAGACGCCTCCTGTACCGTCACTTACGCTTCCAACTTCCGGCGTCATTGAAATAGCGTTTACCCGGTTATCATTGCCCTCTTCAAAACCATAAAACCAGTCATCTGCGCCACCTCGGGTACTATAGTTAACCGTTTCCTGATCTGTTCCATACAGATAATTGTTGAATGCCGTCATTTGCTTCGCATACGGCAAAAATATGTGAGCATCTGCCGTTTGGCGCTGAAGCGCACCATAGGGGTAGATAAGCAGGTCTGAAAAGTTGTGGTAGTTAAAAACCGTTCTGAAGCTGTTTTCCAGCACAAATGCCTTCAGCGCCTGCGTTTCAGGTTCGCTGAATGGTGCAGGTCCTCTGTAGGTATCGCTGGAGGGAGATGTTGAAGAGCCGCCGTTAGGATGATCCCAGAAAATTTCCGGACCAAAGTTTCTGTTCAGGTCCACCCCTGGATTTGTGGTGCCGTTGGGACGCATATTCTTGCGGTGCATGCCGCCTCCGTTTGGGCTGTTTTGCCTGTTGAACTCATAGCCATCGGGATTAAGTACCAGGGTGAACGCCAAATGCCGCTCATCGAGCAGAAAGGTAGCCATTTCATCTTCCCCATAATTCTCCAGCAGCCACCACATATAGTAGACCAGATTCATCATACTCATAGGCTCGCGGGCGTGTATCAGAGAGTTATAGTACGCCTGTGGCTTCTCCTCATCCAGCTCGGTTCCCATCCATACGGTCCAAATATCGCGGCCTTCATAGGACTGACCAATGCTGAATTTTTCGGTGATGAGATTGGGGAAAAGTTCATGCATCAGATCCATTTCATCAATTACCTCGTCCAAAGTGAGATGCCCACCCATAGATCCCAGTTTGAAATTCTGCGGAGCACCGCTACCCGTAAGATCACGGCTGTGGAAAAGCTCGTCTGAGGTCAGCTTCTGCTCATAGTACGAAGCCATGTCCGCCTGGTAAATCTGACAATCGATTCCTGCTTCGGTGAGCAGATTAAGATCGTAACCGCTGAACTCGGCATGCATCACCCTTTCGTGGTAATGCACATGATCGATGGGAAGCCCGAGATCACCAATGGTGCGGATCGTCTCGCTGTTAGCTATCGGGACAGTCACCCGATAGTAAAGTGATTCCTCAATGTCTGTTTGTTGTGAGAGTGCAGGCGATGCTGCGAGAATTAAAACGATAAAAACAGCTATTACGCTGCTTAAAAAGGTATTCAGGCGATTCAAACCAGTCCTTATGCTTTCTTAAGATTAGATTGTCGAACTTAAAATAACCTAATCTGCCTGAAATTAAAATCTTAGCTGTTAATCCGTTTTAATGAAGCGTTCAGACGTATTTCCATTTCACCGGTGAACGCAAGGTGAGACGGCTTCATAAAAACGCTTCGCAATAAAGTCACCTGCTCCTCACCTTCGCTTAGCTCAACATCAGGAAAGTTTCGGGTGAAATATTTCGCATCAACTTTAAACAGACTGAGATAAAGCGACTGCTGCCCCTGCCGCATGGAGTCCTGAAAGATCTCCCGGCTCAGACGGCTGACCTCTGCGGTGTTTTCTGCCTTCGGAAAGTAGACCACAATATCGGTCTCCGGACGAATGTAAAGACCAAAATCACGGGCATTTTCCATACGATTAGCAAAATCCTTAGCTGCTTTTACACAGTCCTCAAGCATGGCCGCGAAGGGTGATCTGCTGCTTAACCCAAAGCACTTCAGCGTAAACCAAAGTGCAGCTGCAGCGGCTCCTGCTCTGGAGCACTCAAGGGTAATTTCACCAAGGTGAAGCTCATCCGATGAAAAATAGGTATAGGGTGAGTCGTGCTTATAAAAACGACCAACAGCCGGATCTTTAAAGAGTACACATCCACAGCCGTAAGGCTGAAGCCCGTGCTTGTGAGGATCGACTACAATGCTGTCCACCTCATGGATAACATCCCAGGGCTTTGAGTCAATCAGTCCTGAACCGGCAAGCAGTTTAAAGAAGCCACCATAGGCCGCGTCTACGTGGATGCGAACGCCTGCTTCACGGCAAAGAGGCAAAAGGCGATGCAGAGGCTCAATAACGCCAGTGCCAGTAGTTCCAACCGTGACCACGAGTGTACCGGCTTCCTTCAGCTCTGCTTTAAGTCGCTGCTCAAAGTTCTCGTCTTCTGCCAGTGACACAGAGCGGCTTTCCACACCGAGCACGTCACACATTCTTTTATGCGTGTAATGAGATGCATCGGAAAACAGCACAGGTTTGTCAGGGTGAAGGCTTTTTGAGATCCAAAGCGCCTCAAGGTTGGCTATGGTGCCTCCGCTGGTGAGATGGCCCAGAAACACATCACCGTAACCAAACATTTTTGCCAGTTTTGCCACCACCTCTTTTTCCATTTCCGAAGTTGGAGGTCCGCCATCTAGCGCGTGGTTGTTGGTATTCACGCTCATGGCCATGCTATAGGCCAACCATGCAACTGGATGCGGCGGTTTTAGCATCTGCCCGGCATAGTCGGGATGATGAAACGGGTAGTTGAGCTTCATGCGGTCGACAAACTCTTCAAAAACCTCATCCAGGTCAAATGAAGAAGGGACACCGGATGAAGCATCCGAATGTCCCTTAGTATGTTCTTTTCCGTATGTTGGGGGGATGGAATATCCCCGAATTTCAGCCTGCTCAAACCACTTGCTCAGATAAGGAAGCAGCTCTTTAAACATGGTTTAATTTAGATAAGACGAAATGAAACGCCCACGGAAAGCGTCTGACGAAGCTGTAGTTTATCAGAGATATCATCATTGTACAACATCGTGAAACGCAGCGTGGTGTTCATAAAGTTGTTGATGCGGCCAATCAGCTCGTTGTGAAAACGGAAGTCGGAGCGATCCGGATTTCTGTTTGCATTGGTAAACGTCTCGAGCGTGGAAACGTAGCGTACGTTTTCAAAAAGCTCCTTGTCGAACTGAAGCAGCAACGAAAAACCAAGCTCATTTCTTACGCTTTGGTCTTCATCCAGACCGTATCGCGCACGATACGTAATAGGCTCGCCCCCTCTCACTCCTGCCAGACCATCCTCCAGCACAATAGTCTGCTTTGCTGCAGCACCAAAGTCGATATTAAAATAAGAAACGGGCTTAAATGAAATACCCAGTGTTTCTGTGAGGTAAGCAGGCGACATAAAGCGTGAAATAACAAACTCGCGATTGTTATCGAAACCACGGTCGAACTGGGAATCGAAGTTAACGCTAGCCACGATGCTCCAGCGCTCATCATTAAGAAAATACCGGCCAGTGTTTCTGATTCGGATTTCATCATCTGTTTTTCTGAAGTCATCATCTAATTTAGCCTGGCCATAGAGAAGTGCTATATCTAGATTATATCCCCAGCGCTCGCTTCTGTACAGTGCGTTAAAGTTTGTTGCTGCACTAACAGCAACTGTATTTACACCACCTTGCTCCCAGTTACGATAGCTGGCCTGCGAGCCATTAAGACTACCTCTTAGTTCAAGTTTCCATGGAGAAACGGAATCCGGGGGTACTTCGCCCCATTCTACGCCGCCCAGTCCGGCATCGGCGTTTGCTGTTGTAGAAAAGATGGCTGCACAAAATAGCGCTAACAGTAACTTTTTCATGTATAAAGGTACAGTTTGATTAACATTCAGTAAGAAATATGCGACGTTGTCTCAGTATTAGTGCTTAAAATAATAAAAAAAACGGATTTTACGACTTTTAAGACGCTTTTTATTAAGAACTTTTTAACCTGCCTGAAAAAATTCTCTACCGATAAGCAGACAATAATTATTTAGCTGTTTTCAAACAGTAAAACAGAGACCGACTGATCTGAATCTGACGGCACCACTTCCACATGCTCATCGAATTTGGTGGGGTATCGCATTCCGGAGACTTCCGGATAAAGCGGAAATGTGCGGTGACCACGGTCTACCAAAACAGCTATTCTAATGCGTTCAGGTTCCCCTTCTGCGCTTACTACGCTGAGAGCTCTTGACATGGTACGACCTGAAAAAAGCACGTCGTCTACCAGGATGATGTCTTTATTTTGGGTATCAAATCCGGGTTCAGGCAGTTCGGTTGTATTCACATCGGTCTGATATACAGGGATGGAATATTTAATCGCTTTAGACAAATCCTCCCCCAAAAGAGAAGCAATAATTTGTCCGCGTACGTTTAGGCCCACCAGTACAACGTTTTCGGGATTAGATATTCCTTCAGCAAGCTGGAATGCCATTCTGCGTACCGTACGCTTAACCCTCGCGGGATCCATCAGAATAAGCTGAGGCCGAAGCGTATCGGTCATAATGCCTACTGGAACATTGCTTTAATGCTGCCCCAGGTCCTGCGAACGGCGGTCGATGTGTAGTTTACTTCCGCCTGACCTACAAAAGATCGGTCTCCGTTCGTGAAGACTGCATTAAGTTCGTACGTGACAGGTTCTGAATTTTCATTATTTCTGAAGACATTTCTATCGGTATATTCGTACGAGTTCGGAGTAGCTGATGGTGGTTGTGGCGCCACCGTTGCTATTGTGTAAAACTCCTGATCACGAACCATTTTGCGGCGTATTTCGTAATGCTGTAAATTCACCTCGTCCTGAGCTACCCAGGTTAGCTTTATCTCATTTTTATTGGGATCCGGTATATCTGCAAGGAATTGTGTAATAACAACCGTGTTGGCTGCCATTAGCAGAAACCCAATAAAAATAGAGGCGTAAAAGAGTTTTATGGTCTTCATATCTCGAAATATAAAAAAAGAAATTGATAAAGAGAATTCAGAAAAAACTTTTATGAACCTTTCCCCCACAAAAATGTTTTTACTCTGGTTACAACGAAACAATCCTCATAATCGCCTTAAACAATCTGCATGAATTTTACCTTCGCAAAAAACCAGCTCAAATGGTCATTATTGCCCGCTTTGTTTTTCCTGCTGTCTTGTACGACTATCGACATAACCGAGCAGGATGCCTTCGATAACCACAGAACCGTTACTCCGGAGAGCTTTCGGTCTGACGTGTTTACGCTTACTGAAACGGAAATCAGCACCAGCGACGGGGAAACGCTTAATGCATGGTGGTTTACCCGTGACGATGCCGAAGCTACGGTGCTCTACTTCGGTGGTAACGGTTTTCTACTGGTGAAAGCTCGGCCATGGATTCGTCATTTCGAACAGGTTCCCGTCAACGTTTTGATGTTCGATTATCGTGGCTACGGTCTCAGCAGCGGTTCTCCCAGCGTAGACGGGCTGATAGACGATTCGCGGTCAGCTTTTCAATTCCTTACCGAAACGCAGGGGATCAGCGGGGAAAGCATTGTTCTGCATGGCCACTCGATGGGTTCGTTCATGGCAGGTCGTCTTGCTAATGAAACTAATGCCGCTGGTTATATTCTGGAAAGCCCGATTTCCAACGTAAGAGACTGGACCAGAAGACTGGTGCCATGGCTTCTGCGGCCTTTCATACGCTTTAGCGTGGATGATGCAATCGGCAGCCAAAACAATGTAACTAACGTTGAAACCACACAAATACCTCTGTTTATTGTAACGGGTGGTGATGATCAGGTAACGCCAAAGGTGATGGCGGAAAAACTTTACGAAGCGTCAGCATCACCGAAAAAAACACTTAAGATTGTTCGCGGAGGTGGCCATAACGACCTGCCTGAATCTCAGGAGTATACCCGAGCATACAAAGAGTTTCTGCAAAGCCTGTTCCCGGATTTAAATCCATAAAAAAGCCGGGGCCGTTCACCGGCGCCGGCTTTTCAGATCTTACCTATGGACTGTTGGTTATGGTCCTGTCTTTTTCGTCGAGCGTCGTGTGCTCTTTGAAAAAGTCCTGTGTAGCTCGAGGTCATCTCGCCAACAACTAGTAATGCGTAATGCATAACTTCTATGTGTCAAAAAAAAAGAGCATCCATCAAAAATGAATGCTCTTTTTTTATTTAGCTGTCTTACAATCGTTTAGGAGACGCTTTCCAGCTCGCTTTCGCTTTCATAGGATGATACGTCTGCGCAGCTGCAAATCAGATTTCTGTCTCCGTAAGCATCGTCGATACGGCTAACGGTAGGCCAGAATTTTGATCTCGAAATCCATGGCAACGGATAAGCAGCCTGCCTGCGCGTATAGCTGTGGTTCCACTCATCGGCTGTAACAACTTCGGAGGTGTGCGGAGCAAGCTTCAGCGGGTTGTCTTCCTTATCGGCACGCCCTTCAGCTATGTCCCGAATTTCTTTGCGAATTGATATCATCATATCGCAGAAGCGATCCAGCTCAGCGATCGACTCGCTCTCGGTCGGCTCAATCATAATGGTTCCGGCAACCGGGAACGACATAGTCGGCGCGTGATAGCCGTAGTCCATCATGCGTTTTGCGATGTCAACAGCTTCGATACCGCATTCAGCTTTGAACGGGCGCAGCTCTACGATCATCTCGTGGGCGACACGGCCGGTTTCGCCTTTGTACAACACTTCATAATGGCCTTCAAGACGCGCCTTAATGTAGTTTGCGTTGAGAATAGCCAGCTTCGTCGCGTTTGTGAGGCCTTCAGCACCCATCATACGAATGTAGGCGTACGAAATCGCCAGAATACTCGCACTACCGTACGGAGCAGCGGAAATCGCAGTGGTATTGGTCTTCTCGTTTTCGAGCGTAACGTGTCCGGCAAGGAAAGGCGCGAGGTGCTTAGCAACACCAATCGGCCCCATTCCGGGTCCGCCGCCGCCGTGAGGAATACAGAACGTTTTGTGCAGGTTGAGGTGACACACATCAGCGCCGATAATTCCTGGGGAAGTTAATCCCACCTGCGCATTCATATTGGCACCATCCATGTAAACCTGACCGCCACGCTCGTGAATAATCTCACAGATTTCGCGGATATCAGCTTCGAAAACGCCATGTGTCGACGGGTAGGTTACCATCAGCGCGGCAAGATCATCTTTGTACTTATCTGCCTTTTCGCGAAGGTCATCCACGTTGATGTTCCCTTTCTCGTCGCATTTAGTAATGACTACCTTCATCCCCGCCATCACCGCGCTTGCAGGGTTGGTCCCGTGTGCTGACGAAGGCACAATTGCCACGTTACGGTTAGCATTACCATTAGCGATGTGGTAGGCACGAATGGCCATCAAGCCGGCATACTCGCCCTGTGCACCGGAATTTGGCTGCATAGATACGGTGTGAAATCCGGTAATTTCAGACAGCCAGCTCGTTAGATCATCAATCATTTGTTTGTATCCCTGCGCCTGATTTACCGGCACAAACGGATGAATCGAGCCAAGCTTGGGCCAGGTCACCGGAATCATCTCGGTGGTGGCATTCAGCTTCATCGTACACGATCCGAGCGAAATCATCGAGTGCGTAAGGGAAAGATCACGGTTTTCCAGGCGCTTGAGGTAGCGGAGCATCTCGTGCTCGCTATGGTACATGTTGAAGACCTCGTGCGTAAGATACTCTGTGTTGCGCGTGATGGTTTCAGGAAAGCTTATGGTGATGCCCTCAGAGGCCTTCGCAAGATCAAAGCCTGCATTTTTGCCCATCACGGTAGCAAATATATCAACTATTTCAGCTACGTCTTCCGGTTCTTTTTTCTGGTCGAACGACATACCGATATGGTTGGTGTCGAAATAGCGGAAGTTCACCTCGCGGGATTCTGCTTCTTTGCGAACTGCATCTCTGAATTCGGCTGACTCAACTTCAATTTTGAGAGTATCGAAATAGACCGCGTTGGTTTGCGTGAAACCAAGGCCTTCCAGCCCTTTTTCGGCCAGACGGGCCATACCGTTAATTCGGGAAGCGATGCGCTTTAGTCCTTCAGGACCGTGGTAAACCGCATAAGCACCGGCCATTACGGCAAGTAGAACCTGTGCAG
>JAIUMA010000017.1 GCA_022565795.1 Balneolia bacterium | reverse complement strand
TAGGACGCCGCCCTTTCACGGCGGTAGCACGGGTTCGAATCCCGTACGCGGTACACATAAAAAGGGTCTTAACTTCGGTTAAGACCTTTTTTTATGCTTAATATTTTCAAATTCAGTTACACCAGTACATCCATTGCAGGGTGATGAACCTGCTCGTCGCTTTCCAGAAGCCCGTCCTTTAATCGCACAATTCTGCGTGCGTGCCCGGCTATATCTTCTTCGTGTGTTACCAGGATGATGGTATTTCCGTCCTGATAGAGGGTCTCGAACAGCTTCATAATTTCCACGCCTGTCTTACTGTCCAGATTTCCGGTAGGCTCATCAGCCAGGATGATGGAGGGCCGGTTTATAAGCGCCCTTGCAACAGCCACACGTTGCCTCTGCCCTCCTGAAAGCTCGTTTGGTCTGTGATGTACCCTATCACCTAAGTTTACGCTTTCAAGCATTTTTATGGCGCGCTCTCTGCGCTCTGTAGCCGGCATACCGGCATAGATAAGCGGAAGCTCTACATTGGCCAGGCAGCTCGATCTTGGCAGCAAATTGAACGTCTGAAATACAAAACCAATCTCTTTATTTCGGACCGTTGCCAGTTCATCGTCCGAAAGACTGCTCACGTCGCTGCCATTCAGGAAATAGTTACCTGACGTGGGCGTATCCAGACATCCGATCATATTCATGAGCGTGGATTTTCCAGATCCCGATGGGCCCATAATGGCAACGTACTCGTTTTTCTTGATACTAAGTGAAACGCCACGCAGTGCATCAACCCGCTGCTCTCCCATTATATAAGACTTGGTCATTTCCCGGATGTCGATCATTGGTGCTTCCGTGTTCATAAGAGATATTATTTGATGTAAATAAAAAAGGCTCCCGAAGGAGCCTTGAATCTTCATTGCCCGCTCCGACTATTACGTCGTTTGGGACAAACGGTTTCAATAAATATCTTAAAGCGATACATCTTCAGTGATTTTTCCAAGGAAGTAGTCAAGAAGCTTCTCCTGGAAAATAAACTGATATACAGTTTGTACACGTTGTGAACTTGCCTGAAAGAATGCATTGTTAGCTTGAGTAAGCTCAATTAGCGTTGTGGAACCTACGTTGTAGCGCTCCTGCTGGGTTTCAAAAGCTTTTTCTGCAGCACGAAGAGCAGTTTCTGAAGACACCAATTCCTGGGAAAGGGTAATATAATCCTCATACGCCTGACGCACTTCCTGATAAACAAGCGACTTTCTGTCGATTAAAGACAACCGGTCGTTCTTAAGATCAATTGAGCGGTTTATTACATTTGTGCGGGTTTGGAAACGATCGAATATGGGAATACTCAGACTGACACCAATGCTCCGGTTAATACGCTGATCAAAAAACTGATCGGAGAAACTTACCGGCTCGCCAAGTACGCGGTAACGGTCACCGTAGGAAGTATTCACACCGGCAGAAAGGCTCAGTGTTGGCCAGTAGCCGCTACGGGCAGAGCGAAGGGCAAATTCAGAACCTTCCACATTGAGCTCGGCTGCACGAAGGTCTCTGCGGCTTTCCATAGCTGCATCAATCAGTTCAACAAGGTTGAACTCCTGAGGGATGATGCCTTCTGTCTCAATATCCGGTACTACAAATTCATAGTCGTTGAGAGCATCAAGCTGGAGAAATCGCATAAGCGATACTTTACTTGTGTTCACATCACGCTGGCGCTGGATAACTAATAGCTCGTTGTTAGCTACCTCAGCCTCCTGATTAAACAAATCCACTATCGGGCGCATGCCAACTTCAACCTGAGCATCTACCTGTTCTAGCTGTTTTTTAGCCGTTTCCAGATTATCTTTAGCAATTTCAAGCAGCTCTTTGTTCAAAATTACCTGCAAAAAACTTTGAGCCGTCTGAAAAATGGTGTCTTCACGCAAACGCTGAAAGGTTTCCTCACCGGCTTCACGGTTTACACGCGTTTCTCTCAGATTGCTGATGTTTTGCCAGCCCGTAAATAACGGCATATTTGTATTAATGCTACCACTGATGGAGTTTTGGGTAAACTCATCGAACGTAACGTTAGCCTGGTCAAACTGACGGCCGGACTGACGAGAGCCACTTAGGGAACCTGTCAGGTTAGGCAGGAACTGACCATAAGCACCACGTACAGCCGCATCATTGCGCTCAAGATTGTTTCTGGCCTGCTGCATTTCAATGCTGTTTCCCAGCGCCATTTCTATCGCTTCATTAAGCGATATTTGCTGCTGCGCCTCAGATGTTGAGAATGCAGCAAGGCTGAAAACCACTGATAAAATCAAACATTTGGTAAAAGTAGACATTCGGTTTGTTATTAAAGACCTGTATGAGTTGGGTTAACTGACCGGTTAGACGTAATGAGCCGGTAATTGTTACGAGTTATGTTTTACTACATGCATTCATGATGTGAAAACGAGTGCCAATTTACCACTTTGCAGGCACTTGACGCAGTGCTCTAACTACTTTTTACGATTGTAGTTTATCCGACGTATCAGAATGTTCCGGTCTGCGGCTTTCTTTTTTATTGAGGTTTTGATCGATAGCATCTTCAATCTTATCAACAATGAATGTTGTTGCCTTCTGCATCAGCATTCGCTTTAGTTCTGAAGATATCATATCACCTGTACTGAGACCGCGTACCTTAACCACCCTGGGCTCTTGTTGCTGTACACTGTTCATTTCTACAGTATCATCATTGTAAGCTCTTTTTCGTCTTGGCGCGAAAATAAAGCCAAGCGCAACAGCAGCACCAATCGCATAATTAGGGTATTTCCGGATCCAGTAGGCTGGTGAAAGCTTATTTTTGGTATCAGAAACCTTCTTCTCTACATCAGTTCTAAGCTGACCTACCGATGCATCGAGTTTTTTTTCAATTTGGTCAAGCTCTGCCTGTAGCTTCAGTCTTCGCTCCAGAATTTCCTTCTCTTTTTTTGATAACGACATAAATCTTATTCCTAAAAATATCAGTTAAACTTTGGGAGATTCCGAATCTGTGCTTGATTGATTCTCATCATCCGGATTCAAGGCAGTTTTATCGATGCTCTCTTTTTTTCTTTCGGCAGACTCCAGCACGGAATCAACAAACAGGTTGAGCTGTAGCTGAAGCTTATTCTGAAGAGCATTACGGCTGGTTTTATAGATATAAAAACCGAAGATTATAAGAATAAGCGCCACAGCTACGAATCCGAGCATCATGTTATCGAACAGATAACCCAAGCCAATTCCGGCAGCAACAAGCAGAAAGAAAAGGCCAAGTACCATCATAATGAGGCCCATTCCGTTACTAATTACAGCCGCCGCAAGCGCAGCCCCTTTCTCCTGAAATTCAAGCGTCTTAAGCTCTATACGTTTTTCCACGTACCGCTGCAAGTCGGTGACAATAGTTTTTACTGATGTTTTTGTATCAAAATCCATGGTATAATCAGCGTTTCAGGATGGAACCTAAAACGAAGCCTACAGCCGCAGCAACTGCCACAGCTGCCAGAGGTTTTTTCTGCACTTCATCAATCAGCTTCTTTTTTGCGTTTCCAACCTGATTCTTTAATTCATCTTCTGTGATGATATGGCCAAACAGGTTTTTGATTTCATCAATCCCGCTCACGCCCGGTCTTTCTTTAAATTCTTCCATTTCAGTAGATTTAATTTAATCTTAGCACATCTATTATAGTAAATTACAGGTTTAGCTGAAACATTACTACATTCATCTAACGTTACCAGCGTAAATTACGATCATTTTTAATTCATTCTTTTTTTGCATTACTACTATGACAAAACTTGATGTCCTCGCCATAGCTGCACATCCTGACGATACCGAACTCTGCTGCGCCGGCACACTGGCCAAACTAGCCGCTCAGGGCCTCAAGTGCGGGGTCCTTGACCTTACACGCGGTGAAATGGGAACGCGCGGCACACCCGAGCAGCGCCTTCAGGAAGCACAGGATGCCGCCTCCGTGCTCGGACTTAAGACAAGACTAAATCTCGGGCTGCCAGACAACGGTCTTGCAAACACCCATAATCATCAACATGCTATTATGCGGGTCGTTCGCGAGCTGAAACCGGATATTTGCTTCATCAATTCTCCTGTAGACCGCCATCCCGATCACGGACATGCTCACAAGCTAACTCTTGACGCTCTTTTCTACAGCGGGTTAAAAATGAGGAAAACCGTTAATAACGACGGTGTTGAGCAGGATCCATGGAGGCCCGCCCATATCTTCTATTACATGCAGGACACCCCTTTTGAACCTCATTTGGTATTCGACATAAGTGAGACTCAGTCCGTAAAAGAGCAGGCTATACTCGCATTCAAAACCCAGTTCAACGTTCCTGAGTCTGATGAAGGACCGCAAACCTATATTTCCGGTGAAGGCTTCTTCGAAACCCTTCGCAGCCGTGCCCGTGTTTTCGGTCATCAGATTGGAGTCACCTACGGAGAACCGTTTCAATATCACGGTGGACCTATCCCGTTTGGCGACCTGAGTTATTTACTCAACCACAAGCGGATTCGCTAAAAGAGGGAGCTAACTCAGTGGCTTGGCTTTTCTGAGCTCCTCCGGTATATAGGTTTTGATACGGTCCAGAAGATATCGGGTGATGGCTTCATTGCCGCAAACAATTCTTTTGCCAAACAACCATTCATCACCGCCATCCCAGTCTGCGATAACGCCCCCGGCTTCCCGGATCAGCAGCACGCCTGCAGCTACATCCCACGGTGAAAGTGCATATTCGTAGAAACCGTCAAGTCGTCCGGCTGCGACACACGCCAGATCATAGGCCGCGCTGCCGGGTCTTCGAACGCCGTGCGTTTCTTTCATAAAGCATTTCAGAAGCGCAAGATAGTCGTCGATTATTTCCAGATCACGGTACGGGAAGCCGGTACCGAGAAGCGCCTCTTCCGGTTTTTGAGCATCGGATATCCGAATGGGTCGACCATTTAAAAAGGCGCCTCCGCCCTCTTCAGCCGTAAATACCTCACCCGAGTTTATTTCATAAATGACAGCAGCTTTGGGTCTTTTGTTCTCCCAAAGCGCAATAGAAATGCAGAATACAGGAAAAGCGTGCGTGAAGTTTGTGGTCCCGTCAATCGGGTCAATAATCCATGTGCGCGCATTGGTTAGCTTTTGCTGTGCAGCGGTTTCTTCGCCGAGAATCACATCATCGGGTCGGTAGTGCTGAATGATTTCCACAATCTTTTTTTCGGTTTCAACATCGGCCTGAGTAACCAAATCGTGTCTTCCTTTGAGCTCAACATTCAGCTGATCTCTGTTTTCTGCATAGTGCTTTATCACGGCTGAGGCTTTCATAGCTGCTTCATGAGCTATCTGCAGGTCTGTACGGTTTTCCATAGATATTTTCAGGACTTAAAAGAAGTTAGGATTCGTTGGCTCAATAAGTACCACCTCATACAATTAAATTGTATTTTCAATGCTTCCAAATAGAATGCAGAGCTTGAAAATACCGAATATCACACTAAATCTACCGAATGGATCTCGTAAAAGACACAATTAAGGAAGTTGTCCTGGCTGTTTTCCCGATTGCAGCGGTAATTGTGCTTCTACAATACACGGTTATTTTTCTACCCGACGAGTTCTTTTTTGCCTTTCTGAGTGGTCTGGCCATGGTTGCCGGCGGCCTCATTCTGTTTCTCATTGGTGTCCACATGGGTCTGTTACCCGTAGGCGAGATGATTGGATCTGCCTTGCCTAAAACCGGTAAAGTATGGATTGTACTTTTGTTCAGCTTCATACTTGGCTTTGCCATAACCGTTGCTGAACCTGACGTCTGGGTGCTTGCCGGTTATGTAGACCAGGCTTCCGGCGGTGCCATACCAAGATCGAGCCTTATTCTTGTTGTTGCACTTGGCCTGGCCATTTTTGTAACGCTCTCTATGGTGAGGATTATTACAGGCTGGTCAATCAACTATTTTCTGATTGCCGGATACACGCTCATATTTACAATCATATTCCTTCCCAATTCCGACCCAAATTTCGTACCTATCTCCTTTGATGCAGGAGGTGTTACAACCGGACCAATGGCGGTTCCCTTCATTATTGCATTCGGCGTGGGTATTTCTTCTGTACTAAAAAGTAAATCCAGCTCGCAAGACGGTTTCGGTCTTGTAGCTCTTGCCTCTATCGGGCCCGTGCTTGCGGTACTCTTTCTTGGCATCATTTATGACATACCGAGTGATGTCGAGCTAGATCAGGGAGAATCATCCTACACTTTCCTTGGAACTCTCGGTGAAGTCGCATTTGCCCTCACCCCGCTTGTACTTTTCTTTATCTTCTTTCAATTTTATATGTTGAAGCTGAAAGCCAATAAAGTAGTGACGCTGCTTGCAGGCGTAGTGCTCACATGGGTCGGGATGGCATTATTCCTTCACGGTGTACATGTTGGATTCCAGCCCGCTGGTACAGAAATGGGAACTATACTTGGAGAACTTGACAACAGCTGGATAATAATTCCCATAGGTATTCTTCTTGGCTTTGTAGCGACCTTTGCAGAACCTGCTGTTCGGGTTCTCATTCAGGAAGTCGACAAAGTAACAAGCGGCTCGATTCCGGAGCGAGTGATGCTTTTCACTATATCAATCGGTGTGGCACTCTCCATCGGTCTTGCGATGATTCGTATTATCTACAGCATCGAACTCATGTATCTCGTTCTGCCTGGCTATATCATTGCACTCACGCTGATATACTTCACGAGCAGAGAGTTTACTTCAATAGCATTTGATGCCGGTGGCGTAGCGACCGGACCTATGACAGTGACCTTTGTAGTTGCGATTGCGCTTGGTTTTTCTAATGTTACAGATGGCAGCGATCCACTTGTTGAGGGTTTCGGCATGATTTCACTAGTAGCCCTCACGCCCATTCTGGCAGTTCTTATTCTGGGTATTCTCTATGGAGCAAAAGACAAATAATTCTGATTATGACTGACTGCGTTTCAAAGCCACATAAGCTTCTAATAACCATTGTAGACAAAGGCAAAGGCTCAGATTTGGTTGCAAAAACCAAGCAGGCTGGCTGCCAGGGTGGGACAATCATCCCCGGACTGGGTACGCGTATGGAGTCTGCTGGTTCCTTTTTTGGATTCACATTCGATCCCGAAAAAGACATTATTTTTAGCCTCGTTGAGGAAGAGATGGCCTATAAAATGCTACATCGCATAAACGATGAGGCAAGTCTGGACGAGCCGGGCCAGGGCATTGCTTTTCTGCTCGACGTGAGCAAAGCAGCAGGAATCGCACACTTACTTAACCAAGCCGAATAATTATGGTCGACACTTCAGAAAAATTTAAACTGATTGTAACAATCATCGATAAGGGCTCATGCGATAAAGTCGTTGAGGCCTCAAAAAAAGCCGGCGCTGAAGGCGGAACCATTATTTACGGCCGCGGCACCGGTATCCGTGAAAAGGCAAAACTGTTTTCTATGCTTATCGAGCCTGAAAAAGAGATTGTTCTAACGCTTGTGACGGCAGAACGCGCCGATCATGTGCTTGAAGAGATTGTCAAAAACACAGACCTCAACGAACCCGGACATGGCATTGCTTTTGTGATGGATGTGGAAGCAACTGCCGGGATTGCGCACAGAATACAGCAAGACAGAGAAAATAACGGCGATTAATCGGCACTATCTAATGCTGATTGGCCAGTATTAATTAAAAGTAAAAACGATAAAGCAGACTAACGTTAGTTCCGGGCTCAGGGTAAATTTCCTTTATCCGTGACAGGTGATTTCTATAGGTGGTGTTGGCAATATTTTCCACGTTCAGCGTAAAGGTGTGCAGCGTGGAGCCTGTAGTGATGCTGTATTGGGCGTAGGCATCAAAAAGCATATATCCGGCCGTGCGTTCTTCAAATTCATCGAGTCGATTCTGAGCACCGGCAAAGCGGGTTGTTCCTCCCAACGCAAGGTAGTTACGGCTCCATTCTACGTTTAACCTACCCGAGAGCGGGGGCATCATTGGAACAGCTATTTCAGAGCTTCCGAATCGTGCTAAAGGGTACGAATCTCCGTCAGCGATGAAATCACCGCGAACGGCATTCACAGAACCTGAAACCTGCCAGGAAGGAGCAATTCGGAAATTACCGCTCAATTCAAGGCCGGTCATAAGCACTCGTTCCTCGCTGTATCTGTAAACGTTCAGGTCGTCTCTGCGGGTAGCCCGTTGATCAGTATTTCTTGGAAAAATGAAGTTGTTCATCTGATTTCTGTAAACGGCTGCCCGGATGCTTCCTCTGCTGAAGTTGGCATCTACAAAAAGCTCGCTGCCGAACCCGCTTTCTGAATTGAGGTCAGGATTTCCTTTTTCATACGAAAAGTTCGCAAGATGAGGCCCTTCAGAGTAGAGCTCCTCAATACCCGGAGCCCTGAACGAGCGCATGACCGTGAGGCCGGTCTTGATTCTGTTCTGCCATAAGTATGCAACTCTGGCAGAAGCTGAAACGCCGCTGAATGAGCGCTCCCTTATATCACCAATAAGTATTGAAAGTCGCTCTTCCTGTGGCTGAATAGTTCTGTGGTCGAATCTGAGCGCTGCTTGCAGGTTCCAGTTTCCGGGGTTGGCCTCCTGAAACGAGTAAATTGCAAAGGCCTGCTCTATGGTTTCCGGCGTTTGAGAAAATGCTCCAGATGCATAATCACGGTGCTCTCCCCATATTCCGATGAGTCCTTTATCGATAATTCCAAAACTGTTGTGATGCAGGTGTGACTTAACATTGGTAGTAAGCACACCAAAAGACGAACCGACAATTCTTCTGTTGGTTTCAAAATCTGGCTTCTCCAGCTCATCGTGCTTGTAGAACGAGTAGGTCGCGTCGGTATCCAGCCTGCGGAAAAAGCCTTGTCCAAAATTCACCCGGCTGCGAAATTCCGCGTATCGGCGGAACATTTCGATATCAACACCATTAGGATGCGCATCAGCAATTCCAATTCCCCCTGGCACACCGTATTTGGTATCCAGAATGTTGCCTGATACACCCACCATACCCCACTCACGGATATAGCTAACTCCTGCTGAAGCGTTCAGCGTTGTGATGCCCGTGTTACCTAAACGGCCTTCAGGCGTGTTCATATCTCCGCTGGTTCGTACACTTCCATCCACTCTGTAGGCCAGGGAACTGCTAATCGGGCCAAATGCCCTTAGTCCTCCCGCAACTCCGTTGTTAACCGACTGACCCTGAAGCGTGCCGCTGGCGTGTATATGATCGGGATGATCCATCGGAATTTGTCCTCTTATCACGTTAATCACACCACCTAAGGTATTAGAACCATGCACCAATGCTGATGGCCCTCTGATTAACTCAATGTGCTCAGCCGTCATTGGCTCGATGGCGAGCGCGTGGTCAGCAGCAGTAGCCGACAGGTCTCCTGTTCTTCCGCCGTCTTCAAGTATTAGCAGCCTGTCGCCGCCTAATCCGCGAAGCACAGGGCGGGCCGGTGCGGGTCCCATGCTTCTTTGTGCAAGTCCCGGCTCATCTTCCAGCGTCTCGGCTATGGTCTGACCAAGCTGTTGCCTGAGCTGTCTTCCGGTTAACACCCTTTCGACACCGGTTGTCTCGTCGTCGCGCATGTAGTGGTCTCTTACAACCACATCTGCTGAGCGAATTACGCCACGCCTCAAGCCTATTTCCACAAAGGTGGTGTCACCAGCGGTTACGGTAATCTGCTGATAGCCTGTATCATACCCGACGTGCTGTACCCTTAATAAATAAGTACCTGCCGGAACATTTCTAAACTGAAAATCACCATTTCTGTGGCTTACGGTACCGCGATCGAGCTCCTCAATGAGTATAGCTGCGTTTGAGACGGGGCTGTCTTCATCAATATTAATTACTGTACCTTTTACCACACCTCGGGAAGACTCAGTTTTATCGGCATCATTTGCATAAACCACGGAGGGCTCCCCCCACGGAGCCAGCCATAAAAGGACCAGAACAGCAAAAGCCACTCTATTAAAATAAAGCAGCTTTGGTTGTAATACCTTTTTAGTCCTTTGTCCCTTTGGGATAATAAAAACGCTCAATAGAATATATATGAGATGTTGAGTTATGTTAACCGGAGCAAAACTCAGAAAATTTCGCCCAGTGAATATAACTTATTTGTTCAACCAATTAAAAGAAGGCTTTGAACATGAAAACATTCCCTTACCGAAGCCTACATTTCTACAACTACAGGCATAGGAACGGATCTTAAATCATCGTGATCTAAGTGGAACAGGTTAATCCGGACTTCAGATCCACCGCTTTGAATTAGTGAAATATCGAAAGTCCAGGTTGATGAATCACGGTCGTAGATAAATTCCAGAGGACGTTCATTTTCGGGCTGTACGTCCCGGCTGCCGTCGGGTAGCAAATACTCAAAGCGGAGTTCGTAATCTCCGGGACCGCCAGCCGTGCCACCAGACTCTTCACCAAATTCGGCAAGATCAAAAACGACCCGGTCTCTGTCCATCCATCTCACCCGAACATCACGCAGCATATCGCCGGATATATTTTCTGATGAGAGCAGCAGTGCTTCTCCGTTGTGAACAAACTCCGGAAAATTGCCTTCCGGGTCGAACAGATATTCTCGCTGAAAGTACTCAACAAGAACATCATCACCCAGTAAGAGCTGAAATCCAATAGCTGGTGCATGTTCAGAATCGGTACTGCTCGCGGGGTTATTTTCGCAGGCCTTCAGAAAGAGGCCTGCGAAAACAAATCCCAGCATTAGAACTACTGCTTTTACAGTGGTTGAGGTCATTTTTTTGCTGGTTTTTTTGCAATTATAACGTTTAAGCCCTGCGACTACGTAGTATTAACGCTGACGCTCGTGTCTGTTGTGCGGATATTTTCCCTGCTCTGCCAGGTCGTAGCTGTCTATTGCTATCGGCATCGGAGCTGAAGCACGGAATACCGTCTCTTCTTCCACAGAGCAAATACGGATCTGATCCTGACGATGGTTTTCACCCGGAACAGCTTCAAGCTCACGCTCGCCGCCGCAACGATCCACACGGAAAATTAAACCTGCGCTGCCTACATAATCTGCACGAATGTGAAACATCCAGGAGCCATCACTACCGTGCTGCTCAATGTTTGCACCGCGGATATCTGCCGGATCGGTCCATTCAACGTTCAGGCGATAGAAACCTTCAGGATTAATATCAGGACCTGTTCCGCCTTCCGTTCTCTCTTCCGGCAAATCTACGACAGCGCCATCATCCATAATAAAGCGAATAGTTACGGATGGTGTGAAATAACGGCGACCGCCTATTTCCTCTTCTTCAGCAGAAGTACGAACCAGATTTCCGCCCAGATGTGAAGTACTAAGCATGAACTCGTTGTCTACAACGTATTCAGGATAGTTGGCATTGAATGTATAGCTTCCGCTTTCATAACGAACAATTTCTACGCCTTGCTCTTCGATGAGGAAGCCAACAATTTCCGGATCCGGATCAACCGATGAACTTGAGCTGTCGCTGCACGACCACGTTAATAAGGCAGCGGAAATCACTATGAGGAGGGTTATTGTAATTCTGTTAAGCATTGGTAAGTTAGGTTTATTTAGTTAGTAGAAAGCAATTCAGGATTAACCTTTAGCATAAATGCAATACTGTTGCATGAACAAAATATACAAATGCAACTTGGTTACAACAACCCGGTAAATGCAACTTTATTGTGTTTACCAATATTTTACAATGAGCCACTTCTCATCTACGGTTTTTGCGCCAGTCCAAGAATACCTGTCCCTTCGACGTTAGAAACGCGAAGATCAATCCAGTTAAGCAATAACGACGGTATTAGGGTGATGGCGTACCAAACCGGGAGCAGCAAAACGGCCCAAAAGCCAAGCTTATTGAGCAATAGCATCGGCCACTTAATCATCATTACCCATGCTGTATGGCCAAAGCGCCCGTAGCTGTACCGGATCTCTACCGGCTTAAGTCCCGCCTGTTTGAACTTGGAGCGTAATTCCTGATTGGAATAACCTGCGCGGGCGTGTTCATCGACAAAGAACTCGTCACCGTCGGCATCATCCTCGGCCAGATGGGAAGGGGAATGCATAAGGAAATACCCGCCCGGTTTCAGGCTCTCACGCATATTGCGCATCACCTTTACGTCTTCGTGTATATGCTCAAGAACGTCTACACAGAGAACGAAGTCATAACCGTCTGCAGTGAATTCAAGTAAATCCTGCTTTTCGAATGTAATGCGGCCCTTTTCAATCTCATCCCTGAAGTAGTAGCGGCAGTCTTCGAGATAGTCTTCTTTCACATCCACGGCGAGTATGTGCCCGGCCGACATTTTTTTGAGGAGGAAGCGATCATACTGTCCGAATCCGTTTCCTGCATCCAGAATCCTAAGGGGGCGCTTTTCACCGGAAAATAACTGACGTACTTTTCTTCTTACATACCAGCTGCGAAGAAAAAAAAGGTCAAGCGTGATGTAGAACAGCGTCCGGAGGAAACGATTCTTTCTTACATAAACGGCCAGCTTGTCCTTGACCGGGTCGTAGGCAATCTGACTCATTTCACCTCTGTAATATTCACTTTTCCGCTTATGTTTACCGATTGAGAATCTCTTCGATGGCGAACCATCATTTCGCCAAACAGACCAATGGAGAAAAACTGGAATCCGATGAGAATGAGCAGAATACCGAACAGCAGCAACGGTCTTCGCGAAAGAAACTCATTATAAAATACCCGCATGAACACCAAATAAGCCGTAATGAGCGAGCCGAGCAAAATCGAGAACACGCCGGCCGTGCCAAAAAAGTGCATCGGACGCTGCCGGTAGTAGTTCACAAATAGCAGCGTGATGAGATCCAGGAAGCCGTTAACAAACCTTGAAATCCCAAACTTCGACTTCCCGTACTTCCGCTCCTGATGCTTTACCTGTTTCTCCCCGATTTTATGATACCCTTCCCAGTTGGCCAGGAGCGGAATATATCGATGCCTCTCTCCATAGAGCTCGATACGCTCTATCACCTCCCGCCTGTAAACCTTAAGCCCACAATTGAAATCATGAAGCTGAATTCCGGTAACTACGCGGGTAACGAAATTGAAAAAGCGTGAAGGCACTGTTTTTGTTATGGGGTCCTTCCGGTTTTGCTTCCAGCCGGATACAAGATCGAGCCCCTCAGCTTTCAGCTGATCAATCATTTGTGGCACCTCGAAGGGATCATCCTGTAAATCGGCGTCCATGGTTGCCACATAGTTTCCGGTTGCCTCCGCAAAACCATGGTGCAGCGCAGTGCTTTTGCCATAATTTCTGCGGAAACGTATGCCTTTCACGTAGCTGTGCTGAGCGGAAAGCTTCTGAATAACATCCCACGATCCGTCTCGGGAGCCATCGTCTACAAAGACAATTTCCGGCTCAAACCGGCCTTTTAGTGCGTCAATAATTCTGTTGTGGAGCTCCTCAAGCGACTCGACCTCATCGAGCAGTGGCACTACCACGCTAACTTTTTCCAAATCTAACCTTCTCTGCAGTTACTGTTTAATTTCCCGGCTAAAATAAGGGTTTCACCCGTGTAATGTGTGCAGATATTTCAACACTGAAATTATTACAAAGTAATCAGGCTCTAAGGTATACTGTTTAACCTAACACGGTAGTGATTCAATACGCTGTACTGAAATCTGAATACAAAAAACCGACTAAGTCCGCCTCTGTCATCTCCATATAGTTATTCATCAGCCAAATCCGTACTTTAAGGCGCGTTCGGGCACATATATTATTTTGATGTTTTTTCAGCAGATGCCCAGCAATTGTGCTTTAACTATTTATTTCAGCCCGTCGGAAGCGGCGGCATTCTACGTGCTTATTTTTTATGGACTTTGTATATGATAACTTTGCCATAGTTCACATTCTGAACCAGTATTGGCTTACTCTTCTTCTTGTAATTACGATGGTTCTGGTTTCACGAACCGTAGTTGCAGGAACGCGCTATTCACCTATCCTTATAATTGTTGTGTTTGGCCTCTTGATGGGCTACATCATGGTTAGTACCGGCCTCGCTACTCCAGGCCTTCCTCAGTTTCCCATGATTGAGCTAACCAGCCGGGTAACGGTCACCGCTCTGATGGCATCATTTTTTGTGGGCGGACAGGAAATCCGCAAGCTTATTGCAAATGAGAAAATCAGTTCGGAGGAGATGGTTATTCAATCTTCCAAGGAGCTTTTCCTTGGCACCAAGGCAACTCAGTTCATGTTCCTTGTTCGCGGTTTCTTCATCCTTACCGGTATCGAGGCCTTGAGACGCCTGTTTATTGGCCATGCTTCAGGAATGCCGCTTGATGATTTCTATCCGCTCATTGGCTATTTAGGCCTGGTGGCTTCCATCATCCTCATTGACCATCGTGCTCAGATTACCAATAAAGCGGTTTATATTCGAAAAGGTATCTATGAAACAGGGGTCATTATCATCCTTCTGATTATTGCCTACCACATAGCGGCATGGGTTCGACCCTACATCGCGCTTCCGGAAATCTTTTTTGCGATGATATTATCAGTTGTGCTGGGCATGGTTATGGTTCGCTGGCAGTTCGGCCCCACGATTCGCTCTCTTCTGTTTGCGGGTATTCCAATCGTTCTTGCGGCAAACTTCATGGTTGGCGGATCACGTATAGCCGAGGCATTTCAGCTTTCCGGAATGACTGCAGTTCTCTCATTCGGATTTTTCGGTCAGCTACTGTGGATGTTTGGAGGTCTGGCTATTCTGATTTGGTTCGGCCAGGCCAATCACATAAGGAATCTTGCACCGGGTATGGCCGGGGCGTTGTCACACTCCGGTCTGACCGGCGCCTGCACTGCGGGTGACCTCGGGAAAAAGGCTGCATTTCGTGCACCGATTATGATTAATATTCCCTTCATTGGTCACATTTTTGTATTCTCAATTCTGGCCGCAAGCGCAACTGCAGGAAATCTTATCATCTCCTATACATTAATTGTAGTACTAACAGGACTCATTCTCACCTACTTTGCCATGATAATGCTTCGCAATGCAGAGGGACAGGAAAACCATGAGATCCGTGGTTTGATGGTTTTTTCGCTAGGCTGGCAGCTTGTTGCTGTTTTCGGCGGCCTCCTGCTGCTTGAAATCTCCGGAATGTCTCTAGGTGATGCCGTGATGGCCAACGCTTCGGCCATTTCACATTTTGGACTTTTTGCCGCGATTCAGGAAGGCATGTTCGGTCCGGAAGCCGCAGGAATGATTGCCTTTGTCTTTGCCATGCCGTTTTTGGTCCATCCTCTCGTATTTGGAATATTCGGCAAAGCCGCTGAGAATGAAGGCGTCATGCCGGCAAAAATCGTCTACATTCTCGCCCTAATCGGAGTGCTAGGCGTGCTCTATGCTATGATTTAACAGAATCAGGCATTTCCCTCAGAAGTCAAAGTCATACGTTTTAGTCTTATGTTTCTTTCGGAGTTCTTTATAAGGTCCTGATTATGGCCTGCCAAGAGCTCCGGATGAAACCATTCTCTGTCTTAGATGACTTTTTCGGCTCCAGGCTTTCAGCTTATAGGATTCAACTGTCTGCACATCTTTCTCTCCTTTTTGATGTTTGCAATTAATTCTTGCGCAAGAGTTCCGATTGAAATGACACTTCAACGTACAAAGCTGCGTCTTTCATGGTTTTCTACAGTCAATATTATAGACCGGCAAACTGCGACGTTGCTGCAAGCACGCTTATCAGAGGCTGTTTACTTTCATGTGTGAATAATAAATTTATAAAACCCTCAGCCCCTGATGCATTATCTCCATAACTAATTGAGGCACATCTGTCTCTGAGTTGAACCCTCAACGCCTGAGATTTTTTCATTATTACGTATAAAAGTTTAAATCCGAACGGTTATCAATTCGGCATAAATAAGTTAACATCGACAGACCTGCCTTCACTTTCCCCAACTCATAAAATTAGTGGAAGTTCAGATTATTCTGCTTCACGGCCGCTGCGCCATTCTGGATATAGCAGAACCATAAAACGTTAGACCACTTCAGGTTGTCAATTACTCATAATTACTGCTTAGTCTTTCACAGCAAGTAGTCTCCATCCAGACTAACCCTAAATTTTCAAGTCCGCTGATGGCGGCAGGTATTGCGAATTTAATTTCCAGATGAGTTCGCACCTCCCTACCGTCGCCCTTTGAGGACACTTTATTCTGAGTCTTGTTTCCCTGAGTAGCCATTTCAGCTTTTTGGAATGAGTACCGAGTGTGCCTTGTTCTTATGGCAAGCTATCGACATGATTTATGGTATACCGCATTTTTCGCCATTGTGTTCAGATTCTATAAATAACCGGTGCCTAAATCAAGCATCTCTAATAAACCCCTTATAAGCTATTTGAAATCAAAGACTATGAGTATTGGCTGGAATTTCGACAACACCTTCACACAGCTTCCTGGAAAATTCTACTCGGCTGTAAAACCTTTTCCTGCAGAAAAGCCGGAAACAGTACTTTTGAACCATCGTCTTGCAAAGGAGCTTGGGTTAGATTTTTCCGGTGTCGAGAAGAGTGAGATTGCTGCAATGTTCTCAGGTGCAAATTTACCGGAGGGAGCAGATCCAATTTCGCAGGCTTACGCAGGTCATCAGTTTGGACATTTTACGATGCTAGGCGATGGCAGAGCAATTTTAGTAGGTGAGCATATCGCACCCGGTGGTAAGCGATTCGATATACAGTTTAAAGGCAGTGGCAGAACCCCGTATTCAAGATCGGGCGACGGACGTGCAACGCTCTATTCCATGCTGCGCGAGTACTTAATTAGCGAGGCACTTCATCATCTTGGCATTCCTGCAACCGGAAGCCTTGCTATTGCGAAAACGGGCTTGCCGGTTTTCAGAGAAACAATGCACCCTGGGGCTGTACTTACAAGAACCGCTTCAAGCCATATTCGAATTGGCACTTTTGAGTATGCCGCACGATTTCTTGATACGAAAGATCAGCAAAGGCTTCTCGATTATACTATCAGCAGACATTACCCGTATTTAAGTGAATCGGAGAATAAGGCGTTATCGCTACTGGAACAAGTAGCCGAAAAGTTACTTAATCTGGTACTTGAATGGATGAGGGTAGGATTTATCCATGGTGTCATGAATACAGACAACATGAGTATAAGCGGAGAGTCAATCGATTTTGGCCCATGTGCATTTATGAATCAATTCA
Organism: Balneolia bacterium; assembly: GCA_022565795.1. Lineage (GTDB taxonomy): Bacteria > Bacteroidota > Rhodothermia > Balneolales > Cyclonatronaceae > Cyclonatronum. Next base: position 34,523 of record JAIUMA010000017.1, on the reverse strand, counting down.
ACCCATCAACGGCATTCAGCTCCGTTGATATCAATAAGCGATATGCCTTCTCTAATCAGCCAGGCATCATTCAGTGGAACCTTGCCATCTTTGCCGGAACTCTTCTTTCCTTTATTGATGATGACAAGCAAAAAGCCCGGGAAGCTGCCGAAGCCGTAGTTCAGCAGTTCAAGCCCTCATTTGTAGAGCAGTGGCACGGTATGATGGGTAAAAAGCTGGGATTTCAAAGCATAGAAAAGATTGAAGCAGAGCTTATTGAACGACTGATCGACTGGATGGAAAAAACAGAAGCCGACTACACGAATACTTTCCTTGCGCTTGCCAAACCGGATGAGGCTTCCGAGACCTTTCGAACCAATGAGAACTTCATGAAGTTACGCAGCGACTGGAAGTTCATTATTGAACAACATCACAGTGGTCTTGAAGAAGCCCTAAAGGTGATGCAAAAATCAAATCCGGTTGCTATCCCCAGAAACCATCTTGTAGAGGAGGCCTTGGAAAAGGCCTCAGCCCACGATGATTACACCTCATTCCATAAGCTGCTTGCACAGCTTCAAATACCGTACAAAAAAGATTGGGATAAAGAAGAGCTACAGAAGGTGCCTGCCGATTTTGATCGGGAGTACACGACATTTTGCGGTACTTAATTTTTTATGACTGAATACCGGAATTGAGTTAGATTACAGGAACGGAACAAACAACTTTTGCGGCATAACCGCATTTCATTTGTGATTTTAAAATCTGTGAAAGCTCTCAAAATCATTGGATTCATCATTGCCGGATTTATACTAATCCTCGTTATCCTTTTGCTAAGCCTTATTCGCCCGGATATCCCGGTTGAAAAACTCATGGATCTATACACCGATGAATCATCCCTCTTTATGGATATTGACGGTATGCAGGTGCATATTAAAGATGAAGGTAACGGACAGGCCCTGTTACTTTTGCACGGTATGTTCGCTTCACTACATACCTGGGATCCCTGGGCCGATACGCTAAGTGATGAATTTCGCATCGTACGTGTTGATCTTCCCGGCTTCGGTATTACTGGTCCGCATCCTAAAGGCGACTACTCACTTCGTGCATCAATGTATTTGCTGGAAACAATCCGCTGGGATCTGGGTATCGAAAACTGGACGCTGATCGGCAACTCTATGGGTGGCGGACTGGCACTCAGCTATGCACAGCTTTATCCGGACCATACCGATAAAGTCATCCTTTTCAACGGCGGGCGGCTGCTTACATCTGCCACTGGCCCGGCCCGGCCTGCCGACGAAGAACCCGAAACTAAAGATAAGACCACAATTGAAAGGGTTGATACGGCTGAAAACGGCGAACCGAATTCAGCTAACCAGCTGGCTGTTGCTTCGGATGAGCGACAGTCGCTGGTGCTTCGTGCGCTTGGCTCCCCGTACCTGAGAAACACGCTCAGCGTTCTTACACCAAAATTCATCATCGAAGCTTCGCTGAAAGAAGTCTACGGAAATCCTGAACGCCTTAAGCCTGAAAACGTAACCCGCTATTACGAACTTCTGAGGCGCGAGGGTAATCGTCAGGCCTACCTTAACCGAAGACAGCCTCAGCCCCGGCAGGAAAATATTCTGCCTGAACTTCCCGAGCCGGTGAGCATCAACGATACCGAAATCCCCGTAATGATTCTCTGGGGACGGCTGGATTCATGGATACCCGTAAGAACCGGCTACAGATTACACGACGTTATCGAGCGTTCAGAGCTAGTTATTTACGAAGAACTCGGCCACGTGCCCATGGAGGAAGATCCTGAGCGTACTATTGTGGATGTGAGGGATTTTTTGATGAGGGCGGATTAGGTATAGAAGGTCCGTGTTTACTAATTCCAGGTAACGTGTTTTCTGTTAACCAATGCATTAGCTGTTTATAAGCAACTGATATTAAGTCTTGAATCACAAACAACATATGGCAGGAGTTTGATTTTAGCATTCGGAACAAATATTACTATCTATGGAGAATCTATGAAGCCTGCCCATCTTACGCTCATTTCTTTTATCTTATGGAAATAAGCAAACTGATAACGGTCCGGATTTCCACAGGGCTCGTATTTACTAAATAGGCAACGGGTGTCATCATGGAAAAACTCTACTACAGCATTGGTGAAGTAAGCAAGCTGGCTGGTGTCGAGCCGCATGTACTGCGTTATTGGGAATCGGTCTTTTCAGAACTCAGTCCGTCAAAAAACAGGGCAGGGAACCGCATATATACCCAGCGTGATATCGACGTAATCTTAGAACTTAAGGTGCTCATCAAAGATAAAGAGTTCAGCACGGCGGGTGCACGAAAAGCACTCAAGCAGAGAAAACAAATGCAGAAGCAGTCAGCCGGTTCAAAATCAAAAACAGGATCTGACATGCCCGATATGTTTTCTGTTCCCGTCGACCTGAAACGCGACCTGAAGGAAATCCGGCTACTTATGCAGGAAATTCACGATAAGCTTTAGCTTTAGGTTCATCCCATCCTTTTTTGAAACCGTTATGAACTAATCCGGTTCTGACCGAATTAGTTTTAACAACATCAACTTCATCTAACCATTAGCGAACAGTCATTAAACCGTATTCGACCTTATGAGCCTCACCCCTTTGTTTCCGCTTCAGCTTGTACTTTTTCCCGGAGACAAACTGCCGCTTCACATTTTCGAACCCCGCTACCGGGATATGGTTCGCGAGTGTCTCGATCGTGATATGCCGTTTGGCGTGGTGAGTTTCATCGATAATAAAGTGTCGCGCGTGGGCTGTTTTGCAACCATCGAATCGGTGGAAAACGCCTATGATGACGGCAAATTCGATATTGTCTGTCGTGGCGGTGATCGCTTTATTTCAAGTTCGTACAATTCGAGCAAATCCTATCTTCAGGCCTCAGTTACCCGTTTTCCCGACGAGCCAAACCCTGATGATGCCGTTAAAAGGCAGATGGACAAAACTATACAGCTCTTCGAAGAATTGTCTGATCTGGCCAACCTAAAGTTCGAAAATCCAGCCCTGCCCACTCCCAAAGACTCTTTCGGTTTCGGCCATTTAATCGGATTTGACCTGGCACAAAAGCAGAACCTGCTCGAAATCCACTCCGAGCTGGAGCGCCTCGAGTTTATTTTCAACCACATCAAACGCTCACTTCCGAAACTCCGGTCGTTTAAAGATGTACGGGAAACGATTCGCTCAAACGGGCACTTCAGAGAATTTCCTCCGCTAAATTTTAATATTGATATCTAAAGACTGTCACTAACCTATTATGAAGCTTTCTTCCGTAACTAAAGGTCCATTCACGCTCTATACCATCGAAACCGGTCGGTTTAAGCTGGACGGCGGCGCTATGTTTGGCGTCATTCCGAAGCCGATGTGGGAAAAGCAGATTCCCGCCGATGAGCAAAACCGTATTGATATGGCGATGCGATGTCTGCTAATCAAATCCGAACAAACCGGTCGGCTTTATCTCATAGACAACGGTTCCGGTGACAAGTTTAACGAAAAGCTGAGCCGGATTTACGACTTCGACTATCCGTACGGAACCTTGCACGACTCCCTGAAAGCCCACGGCTTCTCAGCTGATGATGTGACCGACATCATTTTCACCCATCTCCACTTTGACCACTGCGGTGGCTCAACGGCTTTCAATAGCGAGGGCGAACCTGAGCTGGTGTTCAAAAACGCACAGTACTGGGTATCAGCGCGCCACTGGGCCAGCGCAAGCAGCCCGAATGTTCGTGAGCGGGCCTCTTTTCACAAAGAAAATCTGGAGCCGCTTCGCCGAAGCAAACGGATGAAGTTTACCCAGCCGGGCCATGAGTTCGAGACAGGCCTTACAGTCGAAATGGTAAACGGACACACCGATTCTCAGCAGCTTCCAGTTATTTCGCATGAAGATTTCACTCTGGTGTTTGCCGCTGACCTTATCCCGACCGCAGCTCATGTTTCGCTTCCCTGGGTGATGGGCTACGATATGAGGCCGGCCGAAACCTTGAGCGAAAAAGAGGAGTTACTCAAAAAGTGGCACGACAAAAAATGCTATCTGTTTCTGGAGCACGATGCCAACAATGAAGTCATCACCCTAAAAGAGGGGCGCCGCTACATCGAGGCTGGCGACTCAATGACGCTAAACGACCTTTAAGCAGCCGTTTTCCTTATACTACTTTATCTGCCGGGTCGTTTACACCAACAGCCGTAACTATCATAATCAACGCTTACTTTGCAACAACCTAACGAAACCTCAGCAGCCATCAGGCAGTACAGAAAGCTCGCAGACGACGCCTGGAGCAAAGTCCGCCGACAGCGGGTCCTAACGCTGGCCATAGCCGGCATCTCCGGTTTTCTGGCCGTATTCTTCGTTCTAATGCTCATCGAGCAGAACGCATGGCTGTCTCCTCTGCTTAAAGTAAGCCTCTGGGTTAGCGGCGTCATTGTTGGCGGTCTGCTTTGGTATGGCATGATGCGCCGGCTTCCCGCCCCGCAAGAAACAGACTTCAGGCGCAAACTAACCCGGGAAACTGAGCTCCATGAGCTTCGCTACCTGCTCGATCTAAGCCAGCAAACCGTAGACGCTGCCGATGTGCTCCGTGATGCGGCTATTGATCAGAACCTCGCCGCTCTCCAAAAAATCGATGAATCTGCTCACTCCGGAACAGAGCGAAGAATTACACGATGGATAGGAAACTCACCGGCTTCTGTACTTTTCCGCAGAGTCATGCTCGTTTTTGCCGGACTTCTATTTATAAATCTGCTCTACGGCTTCATGCATACCGATGCGGCCCAGCGCTCGCTAGCCTTTTTTCAGGCGTATGAAAAGCCCAATCCGTTTGTTTATACCGTAGAACCCGGCACCGGCAACGTAGAACAAGGCAGCCGTTTTTATGTTGAAATCACGTTTGAAGGCGACAAGCCCGAATCGGTAAGTATGGGCATTCGAACCCGTGTTGAAGACCGCTTCAGAACCATCACACTGGAGGAAACCAGACCGGGAACATTTGTTTCTTCACCCAAAGAAATTTTTGAGGACTCCGAGTATGTGATCCGAATGGATGAATTTGAGAGTCCGAAATATGAGCTCACCGTTTCTCAGATTCCGCGATTCAGAGAACTTGTGGCTCGCGTGGTCCCTCCATCTTATACGGGTATTGAGCCGGAGCGCTATACTTATCCGTTTTCGAGAATTGAGATGCCTGAAGGATCCTATCTCGAAATTGAAGCAACCGCAAATAAAGCGTTAAGCAGTGCATTCATCACCCTGCACGATGGCAACCGGGAGGAGCTTGAACTTACCGACGACAGCCTTAACGCGTTTAAGGCCGGACTCACCATTACCGAACCGGACACCCTGCGTTTCAGACTGGAAGATGATGAAGGGCTTCAGAACCGAAATCCGTACGCTTTCAACCTGCGCGTAATTCGTGATCAGGAGCCCACCGTTCGCATTGTTTCGCCTGAGCCTGTAGTCCAAATACTGAATCCGAGGGACATCACCCTGCGCATTGAAGCACGTGATGATTACGGCTTCAGCTCTATGAGGCTGCATTATGAAGTGCGTGAGGCCTTCAGCCCAAATGTTCGAGAAGGATCGGTTCGTATTTCCGGAGCGGCACCGGCTTCGGCTAACGTTACCTATGAATGGGATTTGTCTGACCTCAGGCTGCAAACCTCCGACGAGGTTACCTACTGGGTTGAGGTCTTCGATAACGATGAAATCAACGGATTCAAATCAGCACGGTCTGAACGTCAGACTATTCGCGCCTCTTCACTTGCCGAAAGCCTGCTTGAGCAGGAAGAGCAGGAAGACAATGTTGAGAGAAGACTTGAAGACCTCACCCGACAGCAGGAGGAGTCACGCGAGAATCTGAGGCAGCTTCGTGAAAGCATCATCGAAAATCCGGATGAAACGTGGGAGCAGGAGCGGATGACCGAAGAGATGATGCAGCAGCAGGAAGACTTATCCGAACAGGTTCGTGAGCTGCAGGAAGAGTTTGATCGCATGCGGGAAGAAATGTCGCGCGAGGACACCATTAGCGAGGAGACGCGCCGTAAGTACGAAGAGTTGCAGCAGCTGATGGATGAAATTGACGATCCGGCTATACTGGAAATGCTGGAACAACTTCAGGAGAGCCTGCAAAATATGGATCAGCAACAAATCCGTGACGCAATGGAAAACCTGGAATTCAGTGAGCAGAATTATCAGGAGCGCCTTGAGCGTACGCTTGAGCTTTTCAAACAGCTCCGGCTTGAGGCCGACTTGGACCGTATGAGCGCACTGCTTGAAGAGCTTGCCAGACAGGAAGAGCGCGTGATGGAAATGGAGGGCGACCCTGATTCACAATCCCAGCAGCAGCAAAGCATTCAGGAGGAACTCGAAAAGCTTCAGGAACGAATCGAGCAGATGCCGGAGAGAGCGCCACAGCGTCGTCAGCAGCGCGTGCAGGATATGGTAGACGAGCTTAGCCCGCAGATGGACGGGTTACAGCAGCAGCTGCAGGAGAATATTGATCAGCTTGGTGATGACAACCATGATTCGAATCAGGTTCAGCAGCAGCAGCAGGAAATTCGTGACGGCATGCAGGAAATGAGTCAGCAATTGACATCCATGCGTAGCTCCATGCAGCAGGAACAGATTAACGTGAACATTGCCGCGCTGAAATCTATCTTCCACAGCATGCTCACCCTATCTGAAGCGCAGGAAGACCAGAATAAAATCACGCTCTTGCTGGAGCCTAACAGCCAGGCTTTTGTGCAGCAGGCGCGTTCACAGCGAAACATTTCCACGAACTTTTCTGCCGTAGTCGACTCTCTTTTTCAGGTAGCCAAGGAAGTGCCTCAGTTCAATAATGCCACGCTGCAGTATCGTCGCGAGGTCGAGCGGAACATCGACCAAAGCATCGACTATCTTCGCGAACGGAACAGAAATCAGGCCACTACCGCCGAGCGTCTTTCACTGGGCGGCCTCAACAGACTTACCGGCATGATTGCAGATTTAATTGATCAGCTCGATCAGGACGGTGACGGCGGCGGCGGTGGCGGCATGTCGGCCGAGCAGATGATGGAGCAAATGGACCAGACCGGCGAGCAGCAGCAGCAGCTCAACCAAATGATTCAGGACTTCATAAACGATATGGCCGGTGACCGTCTGACCCAGGATGAAATTGAGCGACTGGACCAAATGGCGCGTCAGCAGAACGAAATACGACGCCAGATTGAGGAACTTCAGCGCAGCGGAAACCTGCGTCCGGGCGACAGGCTGCTTAGCGAGTTTGAGCGCATGCTTGAAGATATGGAGGATACCATAAATGATCTTCGCGGGGGCTCGACTGATAACATTCTTGTAGAACGCCAGCAGAATATCTTATCGAGAATGTTGGAAACGCGTGAAGCGTTTGATCAGCGCGACGAAAGCGAGGAGCGATTAGGCGAAACTCCCGGTGAGTTTGAGCGGGAAGATCCTCCGGCTATGACTCTTGAAGAGCTGGAGCGTGAAATCCGCAACAGACTGCAGGACCCGAATCAGACACGCTTCACAGACGATTATCAGCAGTTGATTCGTCTCTACTTCCAGATTCTTCAGGAGCTCGAGGGAGAAGAAGTTCTATCGGAGTAGAGTACGTTAACATTACTGTGAATTTAAAAAGGCCGTCGGCACTTGCCGGCGGCCTTCTTTATGTTTGGGAGTACACAGTTATTAATGCCGGGAACGGGTTTTGGGGTTGCCCGTATACCTTATATCTCAGGATATGTCAGGCACATAATTTTGAGTGCCGATTTGATTAACACACGCCTCAGGCGATTTTTCTCATGTGGTACGACTCACGGAAGTACTGGATATTACGTCCGGTATGCTTCTTCATAAATTGGTTGAGCGTACGCTCGTTTTCCTGACCAATTCTGGCTGCAATCTGCGCATAGGTCAGCTCATCGTAATAGGCAAGCAGTTCACGGGCGATGTCCACCTTCATGCTTTCAAGAGCAGTCTCGGCACCATATCCGTGGAACAGTTCGTAATCTGCTTCGAAGTCTCGTGCAGATGTATAGCTTAATCTTTGGGCCCACTCAGAAACCGTGTTAATTGAACTCAGGTTCTGAATCAGGACGTCATTTGCATTTCGTATATCTATGGAGGCATACATAGTAGTAGAGATTTTGTTAAAGTTACTTACTGTGTATACGTATGATGCACGGGAATCGGATTTGTTACACTTTTTTAATTAAAATTTTTTCCAGAGGCTTACCCAGGAGTATCAACAAACAAGCGAAAAGCTTCGCTATATGATTTTAAACAACAGTTTTGTGGATATATTTTTTTGATAAATCTCTGTAGAAAATTTCCGCAAAAGAGCCAACACTCTGCTCATCCACGTAGATTTTATGCCATCTTGCCGGGATAGTGTACTCAGGCAAGCACATCCTTATAGTCATCACTTCTCATGCTTACCCTTGCGAAATAACAGAGCGGTCTTACTTTTAGACCCTCTCTCCTGGAATGATCTGCTGCTTCCTTCACAAGTTTATTTCCAATGCCCTGTCCTCGGAGTTCGGGCTTAACCTCTACATGCTTTATCAGCATAACGCTGTCGTCTGCTCCCTCCAGAGAGTATATCAGCTCGCCAATTCGATTTCCGGATTCATTGATATAAAAAAGCCCGTTTTTGCCGGATAGCTTGTGCTCAATATTCATTGGTAGAGTTCCTTTTCAAAACAGTAACTGGTTAATTACCATAAAGTACCCTTCACTGAGCAGATATCAAAAATGCGAACAGTTCAGTTTCTTACAAGTACAACCTGAGCGGCATCAGCTCTGGTAGCCTGATTGATAAAGTTTCTGAACTCATCAAACTCAGAAGCATCAATTCGTGACTGATTGAGCTCCATGGTGCGATTTACAACAAGCTGATTCGCCTCCTCATCGTGTGTGATACGCATCTCGTAAGAGCCGAAGCTGACGCTTACCGAGATGTTATCAGGCATCGCTTCCGGCCTCATGTTTTCGGGCAGTTGCCAGATGGTTTCATCTACGTCTGTAAACGGGTATCTAAGGCTGATGGGCTCAGTCCTGTTCTGCTCAGTGCCAACCTGATATCTACTGTGATCCATAATGTTCGGACTCAGGAAAATACGGTTGCCCATCATTCTGGCATAAGCGGGCAGCGTAAGGTCGAGATCCAGCTTTGCCTTGCCCGGCTCCAGTTCGAGGCTGTCGAATTCATATTCGTTTACACGAAAATCTCCGGCCTGAATAAAGTTGTCAAGGAAGTTACGCTGCTCGCGCGGAGTGGCTGACTCTCCCAAAAATAGTACGCTTTCATGCTGAACCCCACCGAAGATGGTACTTACATTGGCATGTGCATTTCCCTGCTCGTCGATAGAAATCTCAGATCTGCGATAACGAATATTTTCTGCTGCGGTTAGCTCGGGAGTGGTCATCATTCTACCCCCGTTTTCATCAAAGACCAGCACGTTTTTACCAGCATTGTTGAAGCCGATATAGCCTGCAGTGAAGTTGTTACTGGTCGCTTCCACCCAGATCATTTCATCATCTCCGGCTCCGTTTTCAGGATCGGGCGGAACGCAAAGTATAACGTGATTAAAGTAGGAATTTGGAATATCGGTGATGCCGTCATCATGCGGGCTGCCTGATCGTATTAAAGCCGGGTATGATTCTATTCCCGCAACGGCAAGAAGGCTTCGTAAATAGTTGGTGAGTCCTTTGCAGTCGCCATACCGCGTTCTGGCCGTGTGTGTGGCCGTTTCCGTCTGCATGCCGCCGATGCCGAGCGGTATACTAACATATCGAGTATTCTGCTGAACAAAGCTGTAGAGCGTTTGGATGATTTCATGCCGGTCTTCCATGCCATCGATAAGCTCAAGCGCGCGCTGTTCAACATCAGCAGGTAGATCTCCCCTGCCGTCCCAAAGCTCATGAATCCAGCCGCCAAAATCGCTCCATTCATCAAGCTTGCCAGCAAAGCCTCCAAACTCAAATTCTGAAGTCTGCACCAGTAATACCGGCCGCAGCTCATTCCATGTCGGCCAAAATTGTCCTCTGCTATAGCGTCGCTGATTTTCAAGCAACCATGTATATCTCGTCTGGTTTCCGCTCTGCTCGATTTCCGGCTCAGCAGTCTTCTTATCAAGATTTCTGGCGGCGTATTTTATTTCGATATTCTCCGGCACGACCACTGAATAGCTTGCCTGTTCCAGCGCATAATAGACATTTAACGGACTCCAGGCCGGAAAGCTGATTAATCCATTGAAGTCATATCTGTACTCAATCTCGTACGTATACGGATAGCTGTCGTGATGAAACTCCACGACTTGATAGCGTGAATCACTTGCCAGCGAAAAACCAGAATACGATGGGTAGTCCTCAATATGCCGGCTTCGGATTCGCCTTACCTGTTTCCCATCGGCATCATAAATCCTGCCCGATATGTTGCTGGCTGAGATAAATGAATCATAATGAATAACCTCAGCTGCGTAATCGCGTCCTTCCCGGTTCATGATGGTAACCACTTTCCGCACCTCCATGCGTCCGCGCGACGGACTCCTCCAGGTGAATTCACGGTCGTACGAACGCACCACAACCGGAGGATTGTTTAGCAGAAGTATCGGATTGATTCCGGAAGCTACAAGTTCCGGCCGGTCAGCCTGAGCTTGGCTATTTGCAAAAGACAGGGCAAAGAGTGTGAGCAACGCAGTTACTGCAGTTTTTCTGATGATCATACGAGTTACGTTTATTCCTTTGCCTGCCTGTTAATCTTGTGGTCCGGCTTCAATGATATCATCAGCATCATCAGTGATTTTTCTCAGCACGATTTGTGATGACTGCAGCGCTACGATTTCGCTGTAAAACTCCTGAAGAGAAGCATAATCATCAGGGTGAATAGTGCGATCCCCGATGTTGAAATTCACCGTAATCTGAATCGAATTCCCCATCGGCTGCACCAATTGCTGGTAGCTTGTTCTCTCGGTGAACATCAGCTGAACACTTTCAGGAACTTCTTCGATTTCATAACCTTCTGGAATAGTAAGGTTGAGGTTAAAAACCTCCTCTCTGCCGTAATTAAACTCAACCGGCGCAACACGAATTACCTGTGTAAACGGGTTCTCGTCTATGCGGTTAACCATAAACGGTTCGATATACATCATATCGCCGGCAATCATGGCATGACCATCACGGGTAATTTCAACTTCGGTGTCGACCGGGCTCTTGGGGTCTTCCAGATTGTTAATCTCGTAGTTGGTTATTTCAGCGCCCGGCAGGCTGCTGAGTACTTCATTTAGCAAGTATTCTCTGCTGCTGGTAGCTCGTTGTGAAAGTGCTATACGTGTATCAAGCGCTTCGTAGCCGCTCTTACGAAGCTGCAGACTCCCGGAAAGATTTCCGGCCTCATCGATAGCTACCGATGCGAGTGAACGGGTACTTTCATTCATTCTAGGCTCTAACTCGACCCAGCCCGGATTCCGGCGATCAACCAGAAGTCCCTGACCGTTAAGAGTTGATGGTCTCAGGGTTCCAAACGGAAGGTGCGGAGAGAGTGGCTCGATCAGATATTCAAAACCATCTATAATAGCATAGGCAATCATGTGATTAAACTGCCCTACTACCGGATAATCAGTGTATAGCAATCCACGCTCACGCGTTGAAAGCAAAATCGGGTAGGAAATAATACCGGCCTCGTGTAGCATAGCCAAATATAGCAGCGTGATGTCCGGCCCTGTACCTGTGTTCTCGCTAAAAGTGCTGCGAACGCCTTCAGAAGAATAAATACCTATCCGGCCGTCCCATGAGACAGAGTTCACGATATAATCGTACATAGCTTCAGCCTTATCCAGATCCGAAGTCAGCCCGTCAGTAAGTTCATCAACCTTGTTGCGTATCGCACGGTTTGCACGCTCAATCTGACGCCCGAAATCATTATCCCTTACAAGCGAAGCTGTCCAGGTTTGCCAGTCTTCAAGTACGCGTTCTGCCCTTCTCTGCTGCGGATTATAGCGCTCATAGAGCTGAAACATGGCCTGTAGTCTGAAATTGTTTACAGAGGAGATGTAAGAGTCCTCCCTAACAGCCGGCAGGTTTCTTGCTGAAGCACGTTCGATATTTCCTCCCACACCAGAGAAAATATCGTTGAAAATATTAGAGCCCGGAGGATAGCTGCCGATGTTCTGAGTAAAGATATTTCCGGTATTTTGCACCGCACTGCTTCTCGTAAGCTGCATGAAGCGGATAATTTCAGGAGTATAACGGGTAAGTTCGCTGTAAAGAATTGGCTCGGAATGCTGGAAATACCAGGGTGAAATATAGCTAAAGGCACCCTGACGAATGGTGTACTGAACTTCTACAACCGAGCCTGGCTCTAGCTGCTGATAGGTAAAGGTAGTACGGCGTCTATTGCCCGGAAGTTCAGTCTCAATAAAGTCTGATGATCTCAGCTGTGTAGCTTCAATCTGCCCGCTCACATTCATGTTAAGGGTTTGTGCCCTTAATGAAGACAAGCCTCTTCTGGCGTGATTGATAGCAAAATCCGTATAGTCGCTTCCGTCCGGATCAAGAATTTTTATTCGGGTATGCCGATTCATTACGAGGTTGCCATCAACATTATAATAAACCTCGGCTTTATCGAAGAGAATGACAGCTCTTGCATCCGGATCGTCGGTCAGATTATCATTCTGAAAAATTGAGGCATTAACTTCGCCCCAGGGCTGGGTATCCTGGGCATTCGAAACGCCGGCAAATCCAGTAATTATAAGTGAAAGGAGAAAAATGTTACGAATCGTTTGAAAACAGAAACCGGGGGTAATAAAGAACATAACCACAAGATTTATTAAAATGACAAAATTGATAATAGCATTAAGATGCATAACCTTCAGAGCCATTAGCTCCTGTAGATTTTTTTTACACTTTTAAAATAGTAATTAAAAACACTGTTTAATGTAAAAAATACAGCTTTAATTGCTCTACTTCAGAAGCAACATTTTTTCTGTAAATACACGACCATCTGTAGTTAGTCTGTAGATGTAAACTCCTGAGGCTAAACTTCTTGCATCAAACGGTACTTCATACCTGCCTGCAGCTCTGTTTTCGTTTACCAATACAGACACCCTTCTTCCAAGCACGTCATACACCTCAAGGCGAACGTTAGCTGACTGCTCAATTTCGAACGGAATTATCGTTTGGGCATTAAATGGATTGGGATAATTGTTCCCCAAAGAAATCTGAAACGGCAGGCTGAATCCGGGCGGAGGATTGTCTGTACTGCCTGTAAACCGTGCAACGGAAACATCGGCATAAATCATATCGCCGTTTCTGCTAAGCAGCCGCTGCGTTTCTGAATCTAAATGCCAGGTACTCGCTCCGCTTGAAGGTAAAAAGACCTCCCGGCCCAATAGCTCGAGTTGAGCTGAGGAATCATCGTTGGTCTTCACCAGACGTATCAAAATACCTGTTTTCATTCCTTCCGGAATCAGGACACCGTTATCAGAAAAGTCTGCGAAAAATTCGTTTTGAGGCGTAATATTCGCCAGCTGAATTGTCGCTTTTTCACCAAGGGCTCTGCGCACCTTATCGCCTTCAATTTCTACCAAATAGAGATGAAGACGCGTACCGGGACTTTCCACATCGGAAATCGCACCGGCATGTAAAGTAACTCCATTTACCACGCCCGAAAATTCCGGTAGTGAATACACAATTACATCTCTTTCTTCCGTGAAAATAAAGCTTTTATCACCCGACACCCGTACACGCCCGTTAGCATAAATATGCATCGGTACCCAGCCCGATCCACCGTTGATTCCCGCAAGATAATCGAGAGCTCCGGGCAGGTTCAGCTTTCCTGCACCCCAGCTGTTGCTGTTTGCACTTCCGGTAAATGAATCCGTTCTGGCACCTTCCATCAGCGCCTGTTTAATATCTTCATTGGTAGCTTCAGGAAATGCCTGTAGCAGCAGCGCAACAGCTCCTGTCACTACCGGCGTGGCCATGCTGGTTCCGGCAAGCCATGCATAATCTCCGCCGGGCGTGGTTATATTAGTGTTGAAATTACTCTCACGGGCGCGAGCCGCCGCAACGAACCTTCCGGGCGAGGTGATTTCGGGCTTCATCCTGCCGTCACGAGTGGGGCCAAGACCGCTGAAGAAAGCGAGGCTTTCAATCGGATTTGAGTCGATCTGAAACAAATTCCCGTTTCGGTCAAGCCAGTTATTTTGCATCACGTACGCTCCTGCGGTGATGGTAGACAAGCCCGTGCCCGGTGTGGTAACCGTGTAATCGGTTCGCGCTCCCTGCTGGGAAATCGTCCGGTTCCCTACTGTATTGAGCACCATCCACGATTTAAAAGATTCCATGGTATTGATTAAGGATAGCCGCCATGTGCCTTCAGCGGGCGGATACTGCTCTACATCATCACCTACAAAAAAGACAATTCTGCGGTGCCCGTTTGCTCCATGTATGATGTTATCGACGGTGATTACCCCGTCCGTTGAATCGGCAAAGGTAGCTGACATCCCGGGCGTCCAGGTATTGCTTATGCCTGATGGGCTTGTAACCTCAAGCGCCGCCGGAGCGTCGGAATCGAACCAGATATCAACCAGCAGGCGGTCGTTATTCGGACCATTTCTGGGAGTGTATGATGGAATTTCAAGGATGATGTCATCCGAGCCCGCCCGGCCTTCAAAGAAACGTAGTTGCGCACCGCTGTTTCCGGCAGCCGAAACCATGCTTACACCAGGCGTTTGAACCGCAGTATCCATAGCTCTCTCGGTCGGCTCAGTCCCGTCACGAGCGGCAAACTGACCCCCAATGCTGTAATTTCCCACAATCGGCCGCTGATAGATCTGGCTCACTGATTCAAAAAAGCGCGTAGCTGCAACCACGTTGGCCCCGCTGAACGACTGGTCGCCCCCTTTCACAATTACCAAATCGGCTTCCGGAGCGATACCTGTAAACTGCGGACCGCTGCCGGCCGCAATTCCGGCCACGTGCGTGCCGTGACCTGTAGGGTCAGCTGTGCGAAGCGGCTGCCCACCTTCCAGAACCGCCTCAATGTCATCGCGGGTGTAGAGTACTCCGTAGTTGAACGGAGGTTGCGGACTCTGCTCGCCGCTTTGCGGTGTAAGCGTCTGATCCCAAATATATTTTATTCTCGAGCGGGTGCTGTCTGCAGGATCGCGAAAAGCAGGGTGCCGGTAATCAATTCCACTGTCGAAGATACCTACCAAAACGCCATCACCACGCAAAGGTGTGGATTCCCACAATCCCTGATGAACCAAATTTGCTCCGGTTTCAGCACGGGCCCGGTTAAGCTGTGGTTCGTACATCCCTGCCGGCGTAATCCATTGAAAGCGGTCGTCAGTGATCAGTTCGGTAAGTTCATCCATTGTGAGTCGCGCCGCATAGAGGCCATCACCGCTTTCGAACCAGCTGCCGGACATCATCTGGCCGCTCATATTTTCAGACAGCTTCACATACAAATCAAAAACCTGGTCCGAAACGCCCTGTAGCCGTGCATGCTCACTTAGCTTTTCAGCTGATATGCCCAGAAGTCGCTGCACCAGCGGATGCAAACGCTGATCCTGATTAAGCGGTCGAGCCTGTTCACCATCAGCGGAAACAGGAACAGACATCAGCCAGTGAAGCGAAGTCGGATCTGAATCTGAATCCGAATCGCTCAGCTGAGCAAAAGAGGCAGTCGCTAAAACCGGGATTGAGAAAATGAATAAAGTAGCAGCTAATACGAGGGGCTTCATTTCATACTTTGGATAAAATCAGGTTACAGATAAGCTGATAAACCATGCTTCTGCTCAGTCTGTTCCGCATGATTCTGACTGCTCCAAGACATCATTACAGCTTCCGATTTGAGCATAGTTTCAGTATCTTCTGAGCTTGTAAAATAGATATCGTTACGAAATTATTAAATAGCGTCTTATGCCGACTGTTTACCTTGATAATGCCGCAACAACAAAACTCGACCCCCGTGTTCTGGATGAAATGCTCCCATTTCTGAGCGATCATTACGGAAATGCATCATCCATTCATAATCTGGGACGACAAACCAACGTAGCCGTGGAAGAGGCACGCGAGCGTGTTGCCCGCGCTATCGGTGCCGAAGTTTCCGAGATCATTTTTACCAGCGGTGGAACAGAAAGCAACAATGCCGTTATTAAAGGTGTGATAAAGGCCACAGGCAAAAAGCATGTTATTACATCGCGCATCGAGCATCATGCGGTGCTTCATCCTATTCAGTATGCCCGCGGTGAAGGCGTTCGTGCCACCTATTTAGACGTGAAGCCCAAGGGCTACGTCACCGCCGAACAGGTTGCAGACGCCATTACAGAAGACACGGCCCTTGTGAGCCTGATGCACGTCAATAACGAGATTGGCGCCATCAATCCAATCGAAGAGATTGCAGAAGTTTGTCGCGAAAAAGGCGTTGCCTTTCACTCCGACACCGTTCAGAGCATCGGCAAGCTTCCGGTTGACGTAAGTAAAACCCCGGTTGACTTCCTGAGCATTTCCGCGCACAAAATTCATGGCCCGAAAGGAATCGGCGTAATGTATGTTCGCGGCGGTTCACGCTGGAAATCATGGATGGAAGGCGGATCGCAGGAGCGCCGTCGTCGTGGCGGGACTCTTAACGTGCCCGGCATTATTGGCCTTGGTAAAGCCATTGAGCTGGCTACTACCGAACGTGAGCAAAACGTTGCTCATGTAAAAGAACTCAGCAAAAAATTGGTCGGTGGTCTTAATGAGCATTTCCCCCACCTCATTGCTTTCAACGGCTGTCCGGAACGTGGTGTGCCACATATTGTGAACTGCTCTTTCCCGCTTGGCGAAGATGAGTCACTCGATGGTGAAATGCTCCTTCTAAATCTCGATATCGACGGAATCTGCGTATCAAACGGCTCGGCATGCACATCGGGCGCTATAGAGCCTTCGCATGTTCTCATGGCGCTTGGCATGGTTACTCCTACGGCCAAGTCATCGATTCGTTTTAGCCTAAGCAAGTACAACACCATGGAAGAGATGGATTATGTGCTTGAAAAAGTGCCGGCTATTATCAACCGCATGCTGAAAAAAGTTAACAGCTAAATCAATGCTTCAGCTATCGCTATGACTTCCGTCGGCTCTGCCCTGCTTATTTCGATGCTCATCATTTTGGGGGTATTCTCTGCTACGCAGATACCGGGTGCCAGCTCGGACAATCCGCTCGAGGAGTGTCCCGACAGTCCCAACTGTCAGAGAAGTTCACAGGAATTTAAAGTCAGCCCGGAACGTACTCTGGAGGCCGTTCTGAACGTGCTAGAAAAAATGAATGCCGAAAGCGTAGAACAAACCGGGGAATTTGAAGTCCATGCGGTATTCAGAATCCGAATATTTGGTTTTCGGGATGATGTGCATCTTGCCCTGACTCCACACGAGGATGGCGATACCCTGGTCCATATCCGAAGCGCAAGCCGAACGGGCTACAGTGATTTGGGCGTTAACGGCCGGCGGGTCAACCGTTTCTACCGCATGCTTGCTGACGAGCTTCGCTAGGTTTTCAGATAAATACCCTACACTGTAATTTAGGTCAACTTATATTTTTCATGCAGTCATTTCTCAACAGCGCAAGCTCGCTTTGGCAGGGCATTCTCATCCTCAAGCTCGTAATTGTAGTAACTTATGTTTTGTTCTGGCATCTCGAGCTTGTGAATACTGTATTGTTTTTAGGTCCTGCGTGGATATCAATGGCGCTAATTGTTGAATTCATCTACCTGCTGCAGCAAAAACTCAAAGAGCCCGAAAAATCGCGGGCATTCGGCGCCGGCTGGTTTGTCTGGATATTAATTCTGATTGTGAATATCGGCATCGCGCTCTTCTTTTTTAATCCGTTCTGGTTCGCCGCTGTCTACGCGCTTGTACCTCTCACAGCCGGGTATCTTACCTATACTTATCGCCTCATTTTCCGGCAGCCATAGCCGGCAAATAACCGGAAATCATAGCGCATTTTACGCCAGTAAAGATTCCTAACACTCCCTTCTTAAGTAATTGTGAATCGTCAATTTCCGGCAAACTATTTATGTGTTCATTCTTTTTTATTAAAAATTTTTAATGTAATTTAAGCCATCAATATTGGACAAATAACATTAAGCGAGTGGATATGGTAAAAACACTACTATTCTGGGTGACGCTGCTTGTCGTGTATGCAGCATCTCCCGCTATGGCACAAACTCCTGAACTGACTTCACAGCAGGAAACACTTCTTGAAAAAGCTCACGAAATGGGCAAAATTCCTGTAATTGTGAATCTTAATATGAATTACAGGGCTCCACGCCCGGGTGAGCTTCAGCTTCATCAGATGCAGCGCGCTGAAATTATTCAAAACCGGGAAGCTGTTCTTTCGAGACAAAGCGGAATGCTCATTGAAAACCTAAAGGAATTCAATAATGTCCCGCACTTTGCCTTAATTACCGACCGCGAGGGAATTCTTGCGCTTTTAAGCGATCCACAGGTTGCTGATGTGGTTTTAGATGAGCTCACCGAGCCGTTTATGAATGTGAGCAATGAAATAATTGGCGCCACGCAGGTTTGGGACCTTGGCTATACGGGTGAAGGCATCACAGTTGCCGTTCTGGACACAGGTGTTGAATCCACCCACCCTCATTTTGGTGATCGCGTCATCGAGGAGGTTTGCTTTTCATCAAACGTGGAGCAGTTCGGGTCGCAATCACTGTGTCCGGACGGAGCCTCTTCTGCAATTGGGGCTGGAGCAGCAGACGACTGCGATATGAGCATACAAGGATGCGGACACGGAACCCACGTTGCAGGCACGGTAGCCGGAAGCAGCATAAACAGCGGCCGGCAGGTTAACGGTGTGGCTCGCGATGCTAACATCATTTCCATGCAGGTTTTTAGTCGTTTTCCTCAGGCTGAATGCGGCATGGGCGCAACCAGAGACTGTGTGCTGTCCTTCACATCAGATCAAATTGCAGCGCTAAACTGGCTTTATGAGAATCGGAATAACTATACCATCGCAGCGGCAAATATGAGTCTCGGCGGCGGGCGTTTTTATGATGCTTGTGACGCAGACCGGGCCGCCACAAAAAACGCTATGGACCTGCTTAAGTCCGTAAACATTGCTACAGTTGTTGCCTCTGGAAACAATGGCTTCAAAGACTCAATTTCTGCTCCTGCCTGTATTTCAACGGCGGTTTCCGTTGGGTCTTCCCAAACGGGTAAGTATGGCGGGACCACCCTCGATGCCATATCAGTCTTTTCGAACAGTGCGGGGATTCTGGACCTGCTCGCACCCGGACAAGTAATCGAATCGGCCAGACCAAACAACAGCTATGACGGGCTTCAGGGCACCTCCATGGCCGCGCCACACGTGGCCGGAGCATGGGCGCTCTACATACAGGCAAATCCGGGCGCAACGGTCGACGAAACCCTACAGGCTCTTCAGCAAACCGGAACTCCTCTAACGGATTCAAATAGCATCACCCGCTCGCGAATTCAGCTTGATGAGGCAATCACCGGCAGTCCGGGTGCAGTAGTTAGCGTTTCCGATTTCTCACTTCTGCTCGGAGCTGATGAAAACGAATCAGCTTCTTTCACTATTTCTAACGCCGGAGATGGATTCCTCAACTTCTCAATTACCGATGTCCCCGAAAACGGAGCCCAACGCTCTTCGGCCTCTCGCGATAAACTCACCGCTGAATCAAGCATATCACCATCACAGCGAATTTCACCAAACAGTCCATTGGTGACCAGCCCACAGCGCACGATTGCCAACTCGATGAAATCACAGCCCATGGTTTTTCGTCAGTCCATGGCAGAGTATGCCGGTGGTATAAATGGCGAGACAATCCAAAGCAGCTGTCTGGACAGAATTTATCCTCCGGGCTGGACTGAACCGGCTGCGCTTGCATTATACTGGTGGTCTGAAGAAAGCGGTTATGTTTTCGGTACCAATATTTACGATGACATTGCTTTCGGGCAGCTATTCGAAATTAATGAACCTCTGGTTATCTCCGGGGCAGAGTTTCTGTTTGAACGCGCCGGAAGCTCAGGAAACGTAGTTTTTACCGTCTGGGATGCCGCCACAAAAGCGGTGCTCACCCAGACGTCCGTCGCACTATCCTCCCTCCCCTCCGGCTCGCCAGGCAGTATGGCCAACGCGATGTATATTCCCTTCGACGATGAGATTACCGTAGAGGATGATGTGATCATCGGTGCTGATATTACACAGCTTGGATCTTTTATCCCGTCATCCTACTACTTTGGTATGGTGAGCTCAGCGCACGAGCCAGACGGCGACGGTACTGGCGCCATGATACTGGAATCAAACAACCAGTGGGTTTCGGTTGGCACGTACGGCCTGAACACACGAATTGCAATCGCTGGCTGCGTAACTCCGGCCGAAACAGAACCATCTTTTGCTTTATCATATACCCCGGTATCAGGGTCCATAGGCGAATCCCTGTCTGTAGACGTAACTCTTGAGATCAACACAAGCGGACTCGAACCGGGCATCTACACACGTACGCTGGTAATTACTACCAACGACGCTCAGAATGCTACAATTGAAATTCCGGTGCAGGTAACCGTCGGGAATTTCCTCAGTACGGAGCTTTCCGGCCCGAATGAAGGCTGGAGAATGCTTGGCTCTCCGGTGGCTTCAACCACCTATGGAGACCTGCTTGGCAGCATCTGGACCCAGGGATTTCCCGGTGCCAATGCTGAACATGGTCAGCCAAACGTTTTCTACTTCAACCAGGCTACCGGCAGTTTTGGCGTTCCGGCTTCTGCCGATAGCTACATCGGGTTATCAGGCAACGGACAAAGTGATATAGCTCTCGGCACTCTGGTCTACGTTTTCGACGACGATGACTACGACCAGGTGCCCAACGGATGGCCGAAAGCCGTTGAAGTGCCCGGCACACCGTTCAGCCAGTCATTTGTACAGCAGCTCCCGAATACCGGAGACGGAGACGGCTGGCACCTGCTCAGCAACCCCTACCCATTCACGCTCGACTGGAACGAGGTTTTTGCTGATGCGCAGGACATCAATGCCAATATTCTTATTTGGGATGCTAACCGTTCAGGAGGCGCTGACTACCTCACCTCTGGTCCCGGCGGCGGACATTCCGGGCTAATTGCGCCGTTCCAGGGCTTCTGGGTGCAGTCGCTAAGCAGCGAAGCCAGCATCGCTTTCAGTCCGTCCCATGCTGCGGGTACAGACGGCGGCCTGTTTAACGAGCCTGAGCAGCTCATGGTCGAGCTGATTGCAGAAGGCAACAGCCGCAGCACGAATCAATTGCTGGTATTTGATGAAGCGCGAAGTGAGCAGCCCTTCGTATTTAACGTGCCCCGTATGAATACGCTCAGCACCGATTATCTTCACCTCTACACAACGGATGAGGAGAGCAACTGGCAGACTCGATTTATGGCAGAGGAGTTTTCAGATGTCGTTGAGGTACCGCTTCACCTTCGCGCTTCCGGCAGCGGTCTCTTTTCTCTTTCTGCCGGTATGTTGTTCCTTCCGGACCACATCACCCTTTGGCTTCGGGATAACAAAACCAGCGACATGCTGGAAATTACCCCGGACATGAACTATGAGTTCATGGTAAATGATGATGAAGCAGGGATGCTGCGTAATGCTTCAGGCGATGCAATCACCAGCTCTCTTGAACTCGTTGCCGGTTTACAGCAGCCCGAAATGATGCAGCTGGAGGAGAGTCGTTTTACCTTAATTATCGACCCAAATGTAAGCACAAGCGTTTCTGAACCGGAGTTAGCCAGTGGATTCTCACTAAATCAAAACTATCCGAATCCGTTCAACCCGACCACGCTCATCAGCTACACCATTCCTGAAGCGGGTGAGGTTAGGCTGGAAGTATTCAACATGCTGGGACAACGCGTTGCAGTACTGGTGAACGAGCTCCAGCAGGCGGGCCGATTCGACGTACAGTTCGATGCATCAGGGTTTTCCAGCGGTATGTATTTGTACCGCCTGCAAACGGGCACTATGGTCCAGACCAGAAAAATGGTGCTCGTGAAGTAAGACTTGAAACTATATCAAGAGACGTAGAGAGAACGAAAAAGGGTGATGCCGTCTGTGATGGCATCACCCTTTTTGATTTTATAAAACCTTAGAAAAAGCCTTTAGTCCTGGCTCGCTCTTTTTACTATCCGCGTCTCCACTCGCCACCGCCCGGGCCCATTCCTCTGCCGCGCTGCTGCTGTGGCGCACCGGCCTGAATAGCGCGGAAGTTATAGCTGAAACTTACCATAGCATAACGAGAAAGCACGTTAGAACGAACGTCCTCGATGAAGGTATCCTGAATCACACGGTTGATGTTGTTATTCTGGTTCAGGATATCAACAACGGTGAATTTGATTTCAGCAGCACGGTTTTCCATAAACTTGTAGCCGATAGCCGCATTCCAGAAAATGCTGTCGTTGTTAAAATCATCCTGCAGACCGCTAAAGTGTCTGATTCTGGTATCTGACTCCAGAATCAGTCCTCTCCAAGGCTGCAGATTTATTCGCGCCGAAGCGGTGCCAACGTAGTAGTTCTGGTCAAATCCGGTAGGCACAGAGTTATCAACTATGTTGTAATTCGCCTGGTATGATAGTCTGAAATCAATCTCCGGGCTGATATTACTGCTTACCACTGCACCGGAATTCAGCGACCATGTATTTGAGGTGTAGCGCAGCTCATTGATTGCAGCCGGCGTGCTGTTAAAGCTACCGCCACCGTTGATATTCACGTTGCTGCTAATGAGATCCATCACCCATCCTCTGGAGACAAATGCGCGCAGGTTCCATGAATCACCCACGTTGTCCGGACGCACCAGACGTGATCCCTGCCCCAGGAAAATGTTATTCTGGATGAGTGTGTCCTGCTGCGCGATAAAGTCAACGTTTCCGATAGTGTCCTGCGTGAAGGATGCGTTCAGAAAGACAACCGTTGAGCTTCCCTGCTGCGGACTTGCAAAACGAATGCGGGTAGACAGCGAGTGTGTATACTGCTGCATCAAATCCGGATTACCACCACTCAGACGAAGCGGGTTGGTGTTATCAATTACGTCCTGAAGCTGGTTCGCAGATGGTGTGCGGGTGTTGGTTCTGTAGTTAATGCGCACGTTATTGGTCTGGCCAACATTAAAGGTTAACGTAGCGCTTGGAAGCAGGTTGTTGTACACCTGACGCGTATCGGCCTCAAACGGAAATTCCTGCGCGCCCTTGAGAAGCGTGTTCTCGTAGGCAAAGTTCAGGTTCAGGCGGTAGCGGTCGTGACGGTAGTTGTACCCGGTCGACACGCGCTGACGCCATACCTCGTTTTCAAACCGGTTGGAAAGTGAAGCGTCGAGCAGGTCATAATCGCCGGTCTCCTCCACAAAAATGAACGCCTCACGATCGGAGCGGTTCAGGTTGAACGACGGGTTATAGCTTAACTGCAGCTGCGAACGCTCGCTAACCGACTCAGTCAACGAAACATTGGTGCTCACTGTATAACCACCGTCATCGATATCGGTACGCTGATTTTCAACAATTTCGTTGGCATTCGAGTCGAAGAAGACCGTTTCGCCGATTCGGAACTGATCTCCGGTGCGGTTGTTGGCATCACCGCGAAGATTTACCGACATGGTACGGCCGGGCGTGTTAAAACGGTGGCGGAACAAAAGCGATCCGCTCATATCATAGCCAAAACGATCGGAGCTATTCACATTCTCGGTTTGGTTGAGCAGGGCCCGCTGGTTTGAAAAGGTGAATGCTTCAAAAATATTATTCGAACTGTTCTGCTGAAGGTTAACACGTGGTGTGAAAACAAACGAGCTGCGCTCAGTCATTTGGTACTCCGCGCGCATATTGAAGCGGTGGTTGTAGTTATCAGCCGAACCGCTTGAGAACTCGTCGTAGAACTGATCGCCCGCAAATCCGCCGGTGTACTGGCGCTCACTAAGGCGCTCATTGGTGTTGTCTGAAGCGTTGAAGAAATAGCTGGAATTAATGGTGAAATCCTGACCCCATTTATCGATGTAGTTCAGACCAACCGAATGCGTGGTGCTAATTCCCGGCTGCTGTCCAACCATGAACTCCCGCGTTGCTGCGCGACCACGCCACTGTCCACCGCGACCTCCACCTCCGGCCGCCTCACTAACGCCTACGAGGTCTTCACCGGCAAAATTCTGCTGATTTATATTGTTCGTGAGGCCAAGAACTGAAAAACGGGTGTCTCCACTGAAGTAGTTATAGTTTCCGCTTCCTGTATACCGCTCATCCGATCCGTAGCCGGTCTGAAGACGACCGAACTGCCCGTTCCGGATACCCGAGCGGGTAACAATGTTTAGCGTTCTTTCCTGGCTGCCATCATCGAAACCTGTAAATCGCGCCTGATCGCCCATACGATCGAAAACCTCAATTTGCTGCACAATTTCAGCGGGAAGGTTGCGAATGGCAAGCGTGGCATCATCTCCAAAAAACTCATTCCCGTCTACCAAAACGCGGCGAATCTGCTCACCCTGTGCTTCAACCTGGCCGTCGCGGACAACGATACCCGGCATACGGGCGATGAGGTCTTCGACCGTGGCGTCGCGGTTGGTGGTAAATGCATCTGCATTGTAAGCCGTAGTATCGCCCCTTACTTCCATTCTGGGAAGACGGCCAACGATACGGACTTCATCAAGCTGCTGCTCATCAACCCGCAAAGTGAGGTTTCTCGTTAAGGGTGCGCTTCCATCCCAGCTGATATTTTCTATCTCGGTAAAGTAACCGACAAACGAAACCTGAAAGATGAAATCACCCGCCGGAACGCGAACCAGCTGAAATATACCCTCTGCATCTGTGGTTGCCCCGCGTACAAGAACCGTATCGGCTGCTGAAAACAGCGCGACATTTGCACCCTGCAGAGGTTCACCGTCTGCGCCGTCGGTAATTGTACCGGTCATAAACAAATTAGGGCGACCATCCTGGGCCGTCAGTGAAGGAACGGCAACAACAAAAAGTAACAGAATAAACAGAATGAAAAACTTCATCATCATATCGGATGCGCGGGAAACAGAAGCGGGTGCTGACATTCAGGTTTTGATTTAGTTGTGAGATAGTGAGTTACGTAGTTATGACGAATGACATAACACACGATTAGACGCCAAACCTCTCAGCCTGTTCTGTAAAATTTCGATAATAAGCGGGGCTAAGTTGTTAAATAGCTGGTAAACTTCGCTTCACTTCATTTCAAATAGGTGAGGTTAAGATCTACCTATTTCGTTAATGTGCGGATTAATCTGTGTTATTCTGCGTCCATAAAGACAGGACGCAGAAGAACGCCAATTATGTAGCAAAGCCGCGCAGATTTCATATAGCCATTAGTATTTGTATTCTGCATGTTGTTCTAAAATATCTGTTGCAGAATGTAAGCGCTTTCACTAATTTTTGAACTGCTTATAGATCCTTATTTCACGAGCTTTTTGCGGCTGAGAATGTGCAAGGTTACCTCAGATTCTGATGCCGTACCTAAGCGTCATCACCCTTAATTTACCAAACGGGGCTTTAGTTTAAACGCCCGCCGGATTACTCAACATGCTCGAAATTCAGAAGCGATTATCAAACTCCTTTTATGCGCTGCTTGCCCTCCCTGCCACAGCTATGGGACTCGGCCTTTCCATTCAAATCGCGGCGCTGAGCTGGCTGCTCACCTATCAGTACAATCTTTCCATCAGTGATATTGGCCTGGTTTGGGCTACCGGACCTATTGCAGGTATTCTGGGTCAGGTTATCATTGGTATTATAAGTGATAACGTCTGGGTGATGAACGGTCGCCGGAGGGTATTTATACTCGTGGGCGGTGTTTTAGCCTCACTGATGCTCCTTGCGCTTCCGAACATTGGCATCATTCAGGCCGGACTGGGCGTTGAAGCCATCCTGGGTATAGCCATTGTAATATCGATGGTCCTCGATTTGTCCATCAACGTCTCCTTCAACCCCACCCGCTCGCTTATTGCCGATGTCACTCCCGAAGGACGCGCACGTACAAAAGGCTACACCTGGATGCAGTTTGTATCGGGATCCTTTGGTGTACTTTCGTATTTCATCGGGGCGACTATGGGGAACATATTCCTGATTTATTCAGGTGCGGTAGTTGTGCTCCTGTTCTCAATCATCCCACCGTTTTTCATCAAAGAACCCCGGTATCTGGGTCGTTATGGCGAGGATGAGGATGATATCACCCGCTCGCTTGAAGGCAAAGACCCAACCCCTCATCAGTACGCCTCTCCGCTAGAAGTTTTCATGAATATCAAACCGCTCTGGGGGTTCCTGCTGTATGGTATTTATGCCATCATCAAGCGCCTCAGCGGATTTGAAGTGCCCGGCTATTACGTTGAAATGATATCACTGGGCCTCACGCTCTACCTGGTTATTCAGGCGCTCATGAAGAAAGAGGCCGGCAAATCAGCCGAAGAAGCCGGGAAAATCGGATTCCAAAAGGTGCTGGCGGCACACTCCTTCTCGTGGATTGGCGTGCAAAGCATGTTTATTTACTTCTTCGCTTTTGTGGAATTTCAAATTCCGGATTTGAGTAACGAAGGAATTGGCACAGTCGTAAACTGGAGTTTCTTTACGCTGAATCTTGTAGCGGCCATCATACCCGTTCTGCTGCTGGAGCCATTGGCCAACAAATTCGGGCGAATTCGCACGCACGCAACGGCCCTTTTCATAATGGCTGCGGGATACGCATCCATTGCGTTTTTCGGCCTAACACCATGGACTATATACATTCTCATGATGATCGTAGGTATCGGCTGGGCTTCCATCATTTCGCTCCCGTTTGCGATTATGAGTCAGAAGGTAGCTCAGAATCAGATGGGGCTCTATATGGGCTTGTTCAACCTGTCTGTAGTACTGCCACAGCTTGTTTCAAGCTTTGCCGTTGGTGAGGTTGTCGAAGCTATTCCGGACAAATCCATTCTGCTCATCATCTGTGCAGTTACGGTCGGAGCGTCCGCGCTTTCCTGGTCGTTTGTGAAAGAGCCGGAAGACCGAATGACTGAAAATCCGGTTATTGCCGAAGAGCCCGATTTATAAAATAGTTTGTGATGTCGTCCGGTACTAAAAATGCCTCCGGGATCATTGATCCCGGAGGCATTTTTTATATCACCATCCTGGCCGATAATCTACTTTTTTTCGAAAATAGCGTCGATTTTACCGTAAGCTTCAGCCGTGTTTTCCTCAAACGAGGAAGTCAGCTTTTCGATATCCTCTTCACTGCCGGCTTCATCAAAACCTTCGCGGAATTCACTCCACTCTTCGAGAATGTGCAAACAAGCCTCAAAAAACTCCGGGTAGTCTTCAGGCGGCAGTTCGTTCAGGCCGGTGAGCTCCTCAGAGAATTCAAGAAGCGTCATCGAGTGCTCGTCGGTCATTTCATCCGGAATATTAATCCCATACAACATCTGAAGCTGCATAAGCACCTCCATCCAGTCGGTTTCATCGAAATCGCCATCAAACAGCTCCTCAATAACGGTACCCGGTGAAAGAGCAACAGCTTCATCGAAATAGCTTCCAACAATGTTGATAAGCGCGTAGGTGTATTTATTCATTTTAAAAAAATTGGTTTATGCACAAGAAATCGGGCGTATTGTTTACGGTCTCAATTTAGCCAAATCCTTCAGCAAATACGATTCATTTGTTAACAGAGTATCTGTAGCCCTGCCCTACTGTTCGCTCATACCTGTATAGTTCATCACTCTAAATATCGTATCTTGGGACACTTCGCTAACAAAATGCGCATCTATTTCCGAAAAGCTGCGTATAGCGCACATCGTGTATCCACCTTTACAACTAACTGATCCCGATTATGACCTATCTGATTATTATTCTCATTGCCATACCGGTAATTCTCATTATCTGGCAGGTGAGTATTTACAACGGGCTGGTAAAGCTTCGCAACCGTTACAAGAACGCCTTCTCCCAGATTGATGTGCAGCTCAAGCGCCGCTACGACCTTATCCCGAATCTGGTTGAAACGGCCAAAGGCTACATGAAGCACGAAAAGGAAACGCTTGAAGCGGTAATTAACGCCCGGAACTCTGCGCAGCAGGCCGAGAAAGAAGTAGCGGCCGATCCCGGAAATCCGGAAGCCCTTAAGAAGCTCAATCAAAACGAAGGCGCGCTTTCAGGTGCACTGACCCGCTTCTTTGCCCTTTCGGAATCCTATCCCGACCTGAAGGCCAACCAGAATATGATGCAGATTTCGGAAGAGCTGACCTCAACGGAAAATAAAATTGCCTTCGCGCGTCAGTCGTTCAACGACTCGGTGATGCACTACAACACCAACCGCGAGAAATTCCCCAACATTATTTTTGCTGGTATATACGGCTTTAACGAAGCGGCCTTGTTCGAGCTGGAGAACCCTGCCGAAGAGCGCAAAAACGTGAACGTCTCCTTCACGTAAATCAGGTTTCATTTTTGTATAGTATGATGTGATGCTCCCCGGCCCGAAGCAGGCCGGGGATATCATCACCTTTTTTTCCTTTCTTATTTCAATCTGCAATCCGACCCTTCTTCCATGGATTTTTTCAAGGCGCAGGATGATGCCCGGCGCAATACCAAAAAGCTCGTATTCTTCTACATTCTTGCCGTAGCCGGGCTGATTATCTCCATTTATCTGGCCGCTTTTTTCCTGCTTGCCGGCGGTGGCTCCTACCTCGGCGCTGAGACCGGAGCCCTTTCTTTCTGGATGCCCGGCCTGTTCTGGTCGATTCTTATTTTCACGCTTATCGTTATTAGTGCCGGTACCGGCTACCGGGTTATTCAGCTGCGTTCTGGCGGAAGCGCCGTGGCCGAAATGATGGGCGGACGCCGAATTACGCCCGCGACCACCGACCCCAAAGAGCGCCGCCTGATGAACGTGATTGAAGAGATGTCGATCGCTTCAGGCGTACCCGTTCCCTCGGTTTATGTGATGGATAATGAAGACGGCATAAACGCATTTGCCGCAGGTTACGGAGCCAGAGATGCGGCCATTGGCGTAACCAAAGGATGTCTTGAACACCTGGATCGCGATGAGCTGCAGGGCGTGATGGCCCACGAGTTCAGCCATATTTTTAACGGCGACATGCGCCTGAATATCCGCCTGATCGGCATTCTGAACGGCATCCTGGTGATTCACCTGATCGGCATGATTCTGATGCGCAGCCAGATGTACGTGCGCATCGGTGGCGGCGGACGAAATCGCGGTCAGGCCGCCTTAGCCATGATGGCTTTTGGTCTTGCCCTTACCGCTATCGGATATTTGGGCGTCATTTTTGGCCGTATGATTCAATCGGCCGTTTCTCGTCAGCGGGAATATCTGGCCGATGCCGCAGCGGTGCAGTTCACTCGAAATCCCGAAGGCATCGCTTCGGCCCTGGCTAAAATTCAGCTGCTTCATGAGGGTTCGTTCATCAAGGATCCTCATGCCGCGGAGATGAGTCATCTGTTTTTCTCGACCGGTCAGCGAACCTGGCTGAATAGTTTGTTTGCCACACATCCGCCGGTAAAAAAGCGGCTTGAGGCCATGAACGCAACGCATGTGGTTGAAGCTGTGAAAAAGCGCATGCAGCGCGAGCATGAGCAAAAAGCCAGCGAGAGTGAACGCGAACGTCAAAAACGTGAGCGTGAGGAAAAGCAGAAAAAAGCTGCACTCCCGGGCTTCAAAAGCGGTGCGGATGTGTTCACACCAGAAGGCCTCGTAGCCGCAGCCGGTACAGTGACAGCGCTTCAGCTTAGCGGTGCCCAAATGCTTCTGGATCAGCTAAGCGAAAGAATTATTGAAGACGCCCACGATTTGACAGGTGCTCAGAACCTGATGTATGCCCTGCTGCTCTCTACCGACCGGGAAGTACGTCTGACGCAGGTTGATGCCCTGCGTCCGTCGGTTACTAACGAGCAGGCCGATAATGCGCATCAGCTGTTCAGGCACGTACAGGAGCTGCCTTCACACTACCATATTTCGCTGGTTGACGTCGCCCTACCCGCCCTGCGCAGCATGAGTAAAAAGCAGTATGATGTGTTTCGCGCTAATATCGACATGCTGATTAAAGCCGACGGTCGGCAGGTGATTTTTGAGTTCGCGGTCCGCCAAATCCTTTTCCACAGCCTCGATGCACACTTCGATAAGAAACAGGAAGAAAAAATACGCTATTCCAGTGTAGAAGAGCTCATACCCGGTTTTTCGCTTATTCTGTCGGCGCTCAGCCACGTGTCGGGCGGAACGGCAGAAGAATCGTTCAATGCTGCAACTGAAGAGCTGAAAAAACAGACCGGACGGGACATTCCCGTAAAGCTACTACAGGCATCAGATATCACAATGAGCAAGCTGGAAGAAGCTATGGACTCGTTGTCGCAGTCAACCGGTGAAATCCACAAGCAGTTTCTGGAAACCGCAGCCGCAGCCATCGCGGCCGACGGCAAGCTGAATCAGCGGGAAATAAGCCTCCTTCGCGCCATTGCCGCCGCTATCGATATTCCGCTGCCGCTAATGGTGGCTTCGGAATAGGGATTATTCAGGTTTTTGGTATTCGCAAATTTAGGGAATCAGGGTGTTTCCTGAACCTATTATACTCGTTAAAAAAAAATAAACCGTTGTGCCCTTCGCGCTTGCCTTCAGGACCGTACTTCGTGTTCCTCAGCGGTAAAACCTTCTGGCTTGCTTAACCGCTAAGGTTCACGAAGGGTTGCACAAAGGGCGCGACGGGTTTGCGGGCGGTATGAGTTTGGTAGCTGCATTTTTATCACCGAATAAATCACAGTTCAGCTCACGGGGTGGGTTATGTGTTTATTGGTTTTAGAACTTTTAGCTTTCAATTTGCGCTCTACAGTAACTGCCAACTTGGGCAGACTTCATTGCCCTTAAATTATATTACAAATAGCGCAACACCTTCAAGATCTGAGTTAAAAACTAAAACCGTGGTTTTGCCAGAAATCCGACCCTGTATTTGAACTCTCCCATCAGACAATTGCTCAACGGTAGCAGCAGGAGTTACATAAAAAACAAAATAAAACTCATCTGCTTTAAAGAAGACAGGTTTTTGAAGAGGATTAATCTCTTCTGAATCTTTTAATTCAAATGTATCAAGATGATTTATAAGATTAGTGCATTCAGCACCCTCTGTCATCAAATTAAAGTCACTTTTTGTTAAATGACCAAGGCCAGCTGCACTTCTGCCTTCCTGGCGTTCCCGAAGCAATATTGAGTCTATAGTCGATTCAGCGAAGCTTATATAAGAATCATAATACAGAGGACCACCACATATACAAGACATTTGAGTTTCCGAAATTGGGATTTCGAGCATTGAGTTCAGGGCTTCAATTCTACCTTCACTCATTAACGATTCATATAAAGCTGCCTGAACCGTTCTTTTTTCGTTAAAGCAGCTTTGGGAGTCGTAGTCGTAATCCTGGCCATAGACCGAGCTAGTCAGTATGAGAGCTATAGCCAGTAAGATGTTGTGGTATTTCATTTGATTTTCGGTAATCAAGCATTTCTCTATACTCCAAATTTCCCAAGTTTGTTCAGATCATAATCTAATACATATACGCCTGTTGAAAAGCCGGGCTGTGCAGGAGATGTATAAAATACGATGAAGTATCGCTGAGATGTCTCATGCTTCAAATATACTTTCTCCTTGTCCTGTACCGAACTGTGAAATTCACCTGAATCCATGATGTGGGACCCAATCAGGTTGCAAACAGCTTCATCAGAGACCATCTCTATATTTACAATATCTATCTGACTACTGGCTACTTCCATGTGTAATCGATATTCTTCATAATAAGGATTCGAGTAAAACATGGAGACGGCTCCATATCCCCGAGTAGTG
The DNA here is from genome assembly GCA_022565795.1 of Balneolia bacterium. Classification (GTDB taxonomy): domain Bacteria; phylum Bacteroidota; class Rhodothermia; order Balneolales; family Cyclonatronaceae; genus Cyclonatronum. The sequence continues at coordinate 2,679 of JAIUMA010000017.1, read as the reverse complement.
GGCTCTTCATCCTCGGAATTTGGGCACTGGGTCGTTCTTGCTGGGAATCTTTTGTAAATGGCTCACTTGCCGCATCATCAGGCAGCCAAAGTCCTGAAAGGAGTAATAGCGCTATAACAATCATGTAGTTAGATATTTATATCATGGATACAGCAAAAATAGCTATTTAAATTTTGTTATGAAAAAAACACACCCATCAGAAAAATCAGACCTAATCACAGTTCAGCTCACGGGCAGAGATTGGCATTTGAGTGGTTTCTCACTTTTTACCTGTATTTGAACTAGGGCTCGAAACCTTCAAGTTAAAAAAAGAAGGCCTGCCCGAAGGATTCACTGATAAGGTGACGAATTAAGGTACCACTACCGAATCAAACGCTCCGTATCCATTCGTGAAACCTTCACATAAAAATAAAAGCGATCAATTTTGACCCCGGAGTACACGCAGCAAGGTTCTGAAGACAGGCCGCAATCTGCGCGCATCTGATCCATACATTTACCTTAATCCCCCAGACACTTACCCAGATCCCGTGCCGTTCTGATGGTATCACCATCCAGCGGCACCGTTTTGAACCGGCCGGCAACCTGCTCCAGCGGGATGCGGGTTATTTCGTTTTTCTGCATCACGATCATTTTATTGAAGTCGCCGTCTTCGATGGCACGTACGGCTTCAGAACCAAAACGCAGGGAAATAAGGCGGTCGAGCGCACTCGGCCTGCCGCCGCGCTGCTGATGTCCCAAGACAACTGACCTGGCCTCTTTATCGGTATGCTCCATAATTTCCTTTTCGAGGAATTGCGCCAGTCCGCCGAGACGTTCGGCCTGCCCTTCCTGCTTGCCCTTCACAAAGTGATCACCCTCTTTAAGCGTAGCTCCTTCTGCTGCCACAATCATGACATACTCCCTGCCATGGCGATGCACATCATTTATTTTTTTGATGACAGATTCCATGGTAAACGGAATCTCGGGTATCAGAATGATATCTGCGGTAGCGGCCATACCGGAATGCAGCGCGATCCAGCCGGCGTAGCGGCCCATCACTTCTACAATCATCACCCTTTGGTGCGACTCGGCCGTGGTATGGATGCGGTCAATTGCGTCCGTGGCGATGGAGCAGGCGGTATCGAACCCGAGGGTCATGTCGCAGTCCCAGATGTCGTTATCGATCGTTTTTGGCACGCCTACGACCTTCATGCCCTTTTGTGCCAGCTTATTGGCAATATGCATGGAGCCGTCGCCGCCAATGGCCACAACCGCATCAACACCCAGCTCTTTGAGTTTTGAAATAACCTCGTCGGAACGGTCTTCGGTGCCCCTCGTGCCGTCTTCATTAGTGACCGGCATCTCGAACGGATTGCCGCGGTTTGCTGCTCCCAGAATGGTTCCGCCCAGCATGGTAATCCCCTGCACAGCATCATGATCAAGCTGCACAAACGGTTTATCGGTAAATAGTGATCCGTATCCGTTTTTCAGGCCAATCACTTCCCAGCCTCGTTTTAAGGCCGCTTTTGTGGCAGCTCTGATGGCTGCATTTAGTCCCGGGGCATCTCCGCCGCCTGTATTGATGGCAATCTTCATAGTTGAAATTCTGATTTAAAAAATAATTTAGATTCTGGTCTAATGTAAGTAATTGAAGGACAGGACGCAGATTAGCACAGATTTATGCGCGGAACTTGTCCCGGCTCAGCCGGCAGATGTCGGGATTATCGCAGATTTAGCCCTCGTTTACTCCATACATCATTTTATCAAGGGAAACAGCTGCTTGGCGTTCTCTGTGGTGATGCGGTCGATTTCCGGCAGCTCTAAATCAAACAAATCGCATAGCTTTTCGGCGACCAGCTTTACGTAGCCCGGCTCGTTTCGTTTTCCCCGGTGCGGATCCGGCGTGAGGTAGGGCGCATCGGTTTCGAGAATCATTTTATCCAAAGGAAGCTCTTTCACGCTTTTATCCACGCCGGCGTTTTTGAACGTAGCCACGCCCCCGATTCCGAGATAAAGCCCAAGGTCAATGGCGCGCTTTCCCTCTTCCACCGAGCCGTTGAAGCAGTGCCAGACGCCGGTCAGGCTGCCGTCCTGCTGCTCCTCGATAATATCAAGCAGATCCTTCGTTGCATCACGATTGTGCAAAACGATTGGTTTCTTAAGCGACTTGGCCACTTTACAATGCCGTCTAAGGCTTATTTTCTGTTCCTCTACAAACTCCTGACTCCAATAGTAATCCAGTCCGGTTTCTCCAACGCCCACGATTTCTTTCCCTGCACAGGCCGCCAGCAGCGACGCCTCCAGGTTGCACCGGCTGTTGTTGATTTCGCACGGATGCACGCCCATCATCTTATGAAACCGAATCTCCGGATGGCTCATGCCCTTCATCTGGATTTCCGAGTCGAAATCTATAGCCGGCATCAAAATGTCGGTGATTCCGTTTGCATGGGCCCGGTCAAGCACTTCACCTAAATCATCAATGAAATCCGGCAGGTAAATGTGGCAGTGTGTATCTATCAAAGCGTGTAATATTTTAAGGTGATGCAGTTGACAACTGGTGATGTCATGATTGTTTAACAAGCCATCAAGATACAACTCCACAGAAGTTAGATAAAGCTAAAATCAAACATCTCTTACCTTTTGTACGGACAAAAGGTAACCAAAAACCGCCGGGCTGGGAAAAAAATTTAGCTAAAGCGT
>JAIUMA010000016.1 GCA_022565795.1 Balneolia bacterium | reverse complement strand
AGCAACGGACTGAAAATCCGTGTGTCGGCGGTTCGATTCCGCCCGGTCCCACATCACTTAAAGCCCTGAATGGTTTCGACTGTTCAGGGCTTTTTTGTTTTTGATATAAAAAGCAGTTCATTGCTCGTACTTATAGTGGAATTGATTAACTTATGATCTGAATCTATGGTAATTAGCCAGAAAGTTTGTTGTTATAACCGGCAGACATTAACTACGCTTTGATAAAGGGAAAAAGATGCAATAATTCTGGTTATTGTATTCAGTCTCAGGTTGTATTCCTGAATCCAACTATCCCAAACGTCAGCACCAAAAAAACTCAGCTCATCCAGCCTTAGTCTAACAGCCGGAATAGAACAGCCGGACCGTGTTATTTAACGTTTATTGTTTTACAACCCAATTAACAGGTGTTTATATGATTTGTAAGAGATAGCAGTGCGTTCTCGCAGCATTAATTTTACTAGCTATAGCTTCATCTTTATTTAGCTGTTCCAAAGATAACCCCGTTAATGTGCTCCCTGAAGAGGTTGCCGGAACGTACGATTTTGATCGTTTTGAGTTTGTGCCTTCAGCTTCGGCTATCCAGCCGGCAGTAGTATTAGATACGCTTGTTGCTGAAAATACTTTTCTGCGCCTGACCTCCGGCGGACAGTTCCTGCTCAACTATCAGTTCCAGAACGGTCCGGAGTCGCTCATCTCGGGAAATTTCAGCGTTAGTGCAAACAGAGTTGAGCTTCAGCCTTCAGCAGGTTCAGAAGCGCGACTTACTTCGCTGCTGCTTGAAGCCCCGATTCTTCTCACGCGTGTACCTGTTTCAGGTCAGAGCCGAGACTCTTTTAATATGGAGAATTCCCAGACGGTTGATCTAAGCGTCTATTCAGGCAGATATGAAGGGTTGCCCCCGGTACCTGGCATACTTTTCCTGGACCTGTCTCCGAGGAACTAACATAGCTGTGGTTCTGAATTATCACTTAGATCTTTTTACCATGAAAAAAACGCTACTTTTTATTGCCTTCCTTTTGCTTCAGTCCGGTATTCTTAGCCCGGGTGATGCTCAGGCTCAGGTTTCCGGAGTAAGTTTCAGCTTTTCACCCACTGTAGAATACACCGTGTTCGAGGGTAATACCGCGCTACAATCCGGCTATGCTTTTGGTGGTTCACTCGGTATGGGGCTGGGTCAGTATCTTGAGCTACAAGCCACCTATTTACTCGGTGATGGCTACCGCACCGACTTTTCCAGGCTTCAGACCAGCGATTCTGAACTTCGCAACAGATTAGACAGCATACCCAATCGTCGAATAAATATGGAGCGGCTGGGATTATCAACAAAAGTTAATCTGAGCAGTACTGCGTTTGTGCCTTATCTTACTGCAGGTACGGGACTGGTTAGGTTCTCGCGCTCCGGCCTGAATGAAAGCGACAGCATCTACCTAAGCGGTGGTGCAGGGTTTATGCTCACTCTCGCCTCGCGCTACTCTTTATTTGCTCAGGCGACGCACACAGGCTATCGGTATAACCCCGGCTCAGCTTTCCTGAGAGGCTCAGACCTTGTTTCCGCACAGCTGGAGCCCAACAACTTCTCACAACAGCTTGTAACAAACTGGCATTTTGCCGGTGGACTTAAGGTCTATCTCGGGGGAAGTTCGGAAGCGCCAGACAGCCGCGATGTTCTTTTTCTGGATGAGTTTAACGGAGGCCTGAGCAACCTTCGCTGGTCGTTTGATGCTATTTATGGCCAGATATTTTTCAATAATGAAAACCTTGGCTTCCGCTCGAATACTCATTTAACCGGTCTGCAGTTTGGCGGCGATTTCGGGCCCTTTGCGGGTGTCCGCGGTTTCTATTGGCACGGTGTTGATGCTACCGATGGCGTGAGTCTCGACGACATCAATGCGTACGGCGCGGAGTTCAGAGCTTCATTTTTCCGTACGACAGTATCACCTATACTGATGCTTGGCGGCGGCTACTTAAATGTCCACAGCGGATATCGTCCGGATTCATTGGTGCGGGCTCGCAGCCAGCTTTTCTCTACGGCAGGCGCCGGAATTGAAGTTGATTTTACTAACAATGTTAGCTTTTCCGGCGACATACGTGCTATCATGCTAACCCAGGACGGCGTAGACAACAGCAGCTCGCCTTCCAGAATTGAGCTGAGCCCGATGTTCACGCTGGGTGTCTCGTATCGAATCGGTGAATTTACCTACAGAGAGCGCAGAAGGCCGGACAGCCGAATAACGGAAGAGCCCCGACGTTTCGACGACCGACAGTTTGAAGATCAGCAGCGTCTTCTTGTAATGCGCGAAGCTGCCCTTTCAACCGAAATAGCACGGGCACTGGCCGAGGGTGATACGCTCACAGCCAATAACCTGCAGATTCAGCTGGAGCAGGTTCGGGAATCATCTTCCCGACTGATGGCGCGGCCGGGTCAGCAGATGGTTCGTACTCCGGACGATCGGGTGATTATGCTTCCCGTGCTTGAAGAGGGGGAAATAAACATAAGATTTGGACCTCCTGCTCCTCAGCCAGCCCCTGCTCAGCCGGTAGTCGTTGTGCCGCAGGCGGGTGGTACAGCAGTTTCAGGATCAGACAGAGATTCAACAATCCGTGAACTTGAGCGTCGTATAACGGAGCTTACCGGTGAGCGGGATCGTGAAAGAGATCGGGTTAGAACCGCCTCAGAATCTGCAGACCGTGAACGGACTGACCGTGAGCGGGCGCTTGAACGCCGAATCGAAGAGCTCGAAGCCAGACTGGAGCAAAGGCGCACAGACGGAGAAATTGAGCCCGAGGTGGATGTTGAATCAGAGCTGCCCGCAGCAGTAGGGCCGGGAGAGCTGCAGGGCGTATCGATTCATTTAGGCTTGATTAACCCGTTCCAGGCTATACTGGGTATTCGCGGCGATTATGGCTCCGTTCTGGGCGATCGCTTCGAACTCATTCCGGAACTGGTAGTCGGGCTTGGCGGCGGTACCAGAATGTGGAATATAAACGCCATCACATTAATACCACTTCCTGAAATACCGTATGTAAATATCACGCCGTTTAGCCCTTACGCCGGCCTTGGAGTTGGTATTAAGGCGTTTAGTAATCCGCCTTCAAGCGCCTCGGGTATTCAGTTCGTTTGGTCGTTCCACCTCGGCGCAACCGCAGAGTTTGGACCGGGCTCGCTCTATATAGAATATGCCAACCAAAACATGTTTAGTTTCAACAATCTGGCGGCAGGGTACCGGTTCAGGTTTTAAGTCCTGAGCTTCGAATCTGAAAAGATGTAATTCAAAGCCCCGAATGGTTCGGCCGTTCGGGGCTTTTGTTATTTCAGTGCCAACGGTGAAAGCAGGGGGATAGTTAGTGCTTTACTCCACTTCCCTGGCAATCGCACGATCCAGATACGTTCGTGTAATCTGCACTACGCCGTGGTCTTCGCCCATGAGGGAGGTGCGTACTTCCAGGGAATTGCCGAGCAGGCGTTCTGCTTCCTCGAACCGGGAGAGGTAAACGAGCGTGCGGCCCAGGTAGAACTCGGCCTGTGCGATATCAGCCGGTGAGCTTTCTGCTCTGACCCTGAGATCGAGCACGCGGCGGAGCAGAGGCTCAGCCTCGGAGTATCTTCCCGTTGTGGTGAGCAGCTCACCAAGCCTCATTTTAGGATGCGCGTTAAAGACATGGTCTTCAGGAATCACGCGGCTCATCATTTCTATGGATTCTCTGAAATTGGGTTCGGCCTCATCATACTGTTCCAGGCGGAGTTTGGCGGATCCGGCATTCAGAATGAAGATTGCGGTATTCAAATGATCTGTTCCCCAGCGCTCACGTGCTATCTCAACAGCTCTGTCGTACAAAGGCACGGCTCCGGAGGCGTTACCCTGCTGTAGTTTTACCGTAGCAAGGTTTGAAAGACTCAATGCGACGTCGAGGCTGTTGCTATCGAGGGTGGCTTCACGAATGGTGAGCGCCTCACGGAAAAGCTCTTCGGCACGGGCGTTATCACCCTGACGGGAATACATGGCGGCAATATCGTTGAGGTCCTCAGCAATTCTGGGATGCTCGCTACCGAGTAGCCCCCGGTTGATTTCAAGCGCTTCGAGCAGTATAACTGCAGCTTCTTCCTGCCTGTTCGTTTCGGCATAAACACGGCCAAGCTGCCGCATGGTGTTGGTCACTGCTGTGTTGTTCGAACCCAAATAGGCCCGTTTAATTGCGAGCGCTTCTTCAAACATTTCGGTGGCTTCCTGCATCAGAAACTGTCGCTCTAATGCCAGCGCAATGTTGTTGAGGCTGGTTCCAACCCGGTGGTGCGTTTCACCCTTAACCTCCCGGCGGATATCCAGGGCTTCGCGGTGGAATGCCGCTGCCTCTTCATAATTTCCCCTCCCGAAGCTTACCAGGCCAAGATCATTGAGAATGTCGGCCTCAAGAACCCGGTCGCCCGATGCAATCGCAACGTCCAGGCCTTCGCGCAGCACCTGCTCGGCATCGTCGAAGTAGTCCATGCGATAGAGAGCATCACCGAGCTTGTCGAGGGCAAAAGCCAGCTCGGTATGCGGCTCAGGATTAGATTCGCGTCTGAGTTCAACAGCGCGGCGGAACAACGGCTCGGCATCCTGATGACGGCCAAGCTTGGCGTACATCTGCCCGATAGTTTCAAGCATCCGTGCGGATACCGCAGGCTGATCATCCAGCAGCTCAGCCCTTTCCACGCCGCGTTCGAGCAGCTCCGGCACGGTTGGGATTTCGCCGTTGTGAGCATTTGGGTCATTGGCCTCGAAAAGCATCACCACAAATCCGGCAATCTGTGCTGAGTTTGCGGCTTCCAATTGCGCGATGCCTCTCTCGTGTTCCAGTCGCTCGGTGTAGATGAGCAGCGTGAAAATGTATCCGGCGAGCACAAGCAGCGTGGCAATTCCCGCCGCAACGGCCCAGGGATGTCGCTTCACATATTTTGCTATGCGATACCGGTAGCTGCCCGACCTTGCCGGAATCGGGCGATTGGCCCGGTACCTTTCTATATCCTCCATCATTTGATCCACGCTATTGTAGCGCTGTTCGGGCTCCTTTTCCAAAGAGGTGAGGATGATGGCATCCAGATCGCCCTTCACCTTTTTGGACAAGGCTGAATCCTGTAAGACTGAACTCGGTTTTTTCACCTCATTATTGCGGATGATGTGTTCCACCTCGCGCAAATTTTTCCTGCTTAGATCGAATGGCGTTTGTCCGGTTATCAGCTCATACAGCAGGAGTCCGAGAGAGTAGACGTCGGTTGCTGTTGTGATTTTTTCAAGGGTGATTTGTTCCGGGGCGGCATACTGAAGCGAGAGCATCTGCTGGTTTTCACGCGTCTCAAACAAGGCTTCCGGCGAGAGCTCATCGTTGATGATTTTTGCAATTCCGAAGTCCAGAATTTTGACCGTGCCATCTTCGTTCACCAGAATATTATCCGGCTTGAGGTCACGGTGGACAATCAGGTTTTTGTGAGCGTACTTCACCGCTTTGCAAACCTGAGTGAATAAATCGAGAATCTCATTAAGGGAGCAGTTGTTCTTGCGACAGTAGGATGAAATCGGTAGCCCGTCCACATATTCCATAACTAAATACGGCCGGTTGTCTTCGGTGATGCCGCCATCATAAAGCCGCGCAATATGAGGGTGCTCCAGCCCTGAAAGAATGTTCCGCTCGGCCGTGAACCGGCGTGTATAATTATCGGAAGTAAGCTCCTGCCTCAGCACTTTTATGGCCACCTTCCGGTCGAACTGTCCGTCGCATCTTTCGGCCAAAAATACGTTGCCCATGCCGCCTCGCGCAATCAGCCTGATAATTTTGTAGGCTCCGGCCTGCTCAGGCGGGTTGTAAAATTTACCGATGTTTATATCGCTTCCGGTCTCGACAAGCTCATTGGCAATGGAGCCGCCCGATTTCATCAGCTTATCAAAAAAGCCCTCGGATGAATCGATACTCTCTAAAAATGTGATGACGCTCTGCTTCAGCTCCGGATCGCCGGCGCACGTACGATTGATAAAAGTGAGGCGTTCATCAGCGCTGTAATCGAGCGCCTGATCTACGACAGCGGATACTTTTTCCCAGTTCTGCATAATTGAAGGTGCTTTGGTAAGAGGTATACCAACAATGCGGATTTTTGTCCGGATTATCCCGAAAGACACATTTATAAGTGTAAATATAGCAAAGGCAAGGCTTTGTGTAAAAGCCATTGTTACGCTATAATCTGCGTCCCGGAGTATGGCAGACGGGACGCGAATTTACGCCAATTAGCACGAATTCACGCCAATTGCTAAAATACCACCCACCGCTCAGCCGACTTTCGTCTTTCGTCTGAACCTCTGATTATCGCTAGTTGAATTGAACTACTGTGATGAGTATGGTGGGCAGGTATGTGGGTTTGGCATAATTCAGGGATCGACATCGAAAAAACATTCAACCTGCAAGTATCAACCCAAACCCAACTCCCTCACAACTTCTTCCGCTCGTATTACGGCGCCTTCCATGTAGCCGGGGTGTGTGGCGGCTGTTTCAGTTCCTGCCAGTATAAGGCGGCCATCCATCAGTGGCTGGCGAAAAATCGGATGTCCGTTGTTCTGGTGCGGGACAATGAAGTTTTTATGCGGGCTGTGGGTGTAAACCTCCTCACTCCACACGCACTCATGGTATTCCATGAAACCAGAGGCTGACTTGCCGAAAAACCGGTTGAGCTGCTCCAGCGCCAACCCTTCTCGCTCTTTCTTGGAGCGCGAATGAAAACTGTCGTGCATAAACCCCACAAGCGCATGCTTTCCGTCGATGGACTGATCATACATTTCCGTTAGCGGTCCCGCGTTGCTGAAAAATGTCGCAGCTGAATCCGGCCTCAGCCAAAACGTATTGTCTGGTGCATATGTGAAGCCAGACTTGATGGATTCAGACATCCAGGTGTGGGTTTGCGATGAAATATTCATTACCTCATCGGGCAGAGCCGGAGTGAAATTAACCGTGGCCGTAAGAAGGCGCGGGGGCAGGGTGCTGATAACTAAACCGGTAAGGAAGGCTTCTTTATGGCCAGAAGTTTCAACGCTGAGCAGCCCGGCAGCACCTTTTTTGCTGTCTTTATTCTCTTTAGATTCAAAAATGGACGTCACCGGTTCATTGTAGCGTATTTGTACGCCATCAAGCTTTTTAATTAGTGCGTGAATGAGCCGGTCAGAGCCTCCTTTCACCCTGAAGCTTGCTCCGCCGTTTTCGGGAAGGTGTACAATCTGATGCGGCTCATGACCAGAAAATTCATAGATCGCTTTTTGCCCGGTGAACTGCTGAACGAGATCAAGCCCGAGCTTATCAATCAGAGCCAAAAGCCGGGTATGGCTGCTGTTTAGCCATGTTGCGCCCATTTCAACCGGGGCAGAATTTCCGGACCGGACGGTCCTGATGCGTCCACCGGGTTGCGGGCGAGCCTCCAGAATTAGAACCTTTTTTTCGGGACTTTTTTCCCTGATTTGCGCTGCGATAAGCAAACCGCTCAGTCCGGCTCCAAGAATGATGATGTCTGATGTTTTTTGCATGGTCTATCGAACAACCGAACAGCATTAAGGATTCACCATTCGCCATTTAATACTCAGTTTTTTCCTCGAACCGCACGAAAAAAAGAGATCGGGCGTTAGCAAAATCGGGCTATCTTAATACCTATTGAAATTATTTAAAACACACAAATTGCGACAGGATTGGTATCAGGTGGACGTTTTAAAGCACCGCTTGAACATTCCGGAAAATATTTGAAATGAGGAATTTCACAAGAGAAAAGGAGCAGGAAAAGGATCAAATCTATAGTTCGGTCTCAGTCCTAAACAATAACGGGCTGTCTGCTGAGGAGCTGCAGACTGAAATTATTCAGTTTCTGCATCAGCTTTGCGAAGAGCCGGCTGCTTTATATACCCCGAAGGAAGCCCGGGCGCGCTACGAAGAAATTCTGAAAGAGCTCACAGCTTCAGGTGAAAAAGCAGGCGCCTGGACGCCGACAAAAGCGGAGCTGTCAGAGGCTGGTCGACTAGCCTGGAGAAACAGCAACCGCTGTATTGGCAGGCTTCACTGGAGATCGCTTCATACCTTCGACAGACGCAGAATTGAAACCACGGATGATGCCTATGAGGCGCTGCTTGAACATCTCTCTTTTGCCACAAACCGCGGGCGCATCCGCTCAGTGATGTCGGTCTTTAGCAACCGGATTCGCATCCACAATCCGCAGCTTATCCGGTATGCCGGTTTCAGAAACCCTGACGGAAGCGTTACGGGTGACGCCATGCTTGCAGATTTTACGCAGTATGCGCTCGAATTAGGATGGAGACCCAAAACAACAGGACGATTTGTTGTACTCCCTCTGGTGCTTCAGCTTGATGATGACACTCCGGTTGTTTACGAACTGCCCGAAGACCCCGCGTATGTGCTGCAAGTGGATATTCGCCATCCCGAAATTGATATGGAACCATTTGGACTGAAGTGGCATGCGCTCCCCGTCATTAGCAATATGGATCTTGTATTTGGCGGAATCAGGTATCACACTGCGCCTTTTAACGGCTACTATATGGGCACAGAAGTTGGCGCCCGAAATCTGGCTGACACCTTCAGGTACAATCAGCTGAAACCGATGGCAGAGATTATGAAGCTGGATACCAGCAAGCATTTCTCGCTTTGGAAAGACCGTGCGCTTGTAGAACTTAATGCCGCTGTGCTTCACTCTTTTAAGGAAAAAGGGGTAAAGATGGTTGATCATCATACTGCTTCTGAGCAGTACATGACGTTTGCCGAATTGGAGAAAAAAGCGGATCGGGAGGTCACCGGTGAGTGGTCGTGGCTTGTTCCGCCGGTTTCGGGCAGCACCTGCCCCGTTTTTCATGAAGAGCAGGACAACACAATGAAGCTGCCAAATTTTCTGAGCAGGGAAGAGTAGACCAATCTTTTCCCGCTTGTTGATTTACATCATTTAGCAGTATAATAAGCTGAAACACGCTCATAGAATGATCCACAGCTGCTTAAATATGATATCAAACAGTTTTTCACGGTCTGCAAAGGCCATTTATGTGTTTTCTTTGATGGCATTTGCTGTCATTTTTCCATCAGGTATTGAAGCTCAGATCCAAATGGACAGAGATCAGATCGATCAGGTTTCGATGGCGGTGGTTCAGATTCATACGCCAACAACAGAGGGCTCCGGAAGTCTGGTTGAGGGTACCAACCTCATTTATACCAATCGTCATGTGCCTGAGGGATATTACAATTTTGATATTCACGCGCTGCTTGATCTTACCGATACGGCTCGTCCTGTTTTCAAAGCGGAACTGGTCGGTTATTCCGATACGTACGATTTCGCCGTGCTGCGCATTACCGAAAATATGAACGGGGAACCCATTAATGATCCGCATGCCTACCTGTCTGCCCGTTCGGATAGCAGAATTGTGCCCGCCCTTCAAATGGCTTCATCTACGGATGTGCCGGGCCGGGGCGACCATACGGCCGTTTTTGGCTACCCGGGAATTGGTGATAACGAGCTGGTTATTACAACCGGCATTATTTCATCCGTGCAGTACGATGAGGTTTACGGCGAGCGCATTCCGGTCTGGTACCGCACCAATGCGGAAATGTCGCCGGGTAACAGCGGTGGGGTGGCCACAAACATGCATGGTGAAATGATTGGAATTCCGACCTATGTGCGCACCGAATCGGTTACCGGCGGAAGGCTCGGGAGCGTGCTCTCCATACAGGTGGTGAATAAAATTCTGGAGAATCATGCGCTCGAGAATGATTGGGGCAATCTGGCTTCGGGTACTATGGGTGGTATGTACGGGGGCGAACAGCTCGATTTTCGCCTGGATTCTACCTTTGGTTCGGTAAATCTCAGCGGTGGATTTACGCCTGATCCTTATACGGTATCCGTGATTTCCGGAGGCGAAATCAATGCTTCATACATCACAGAAGAAGACTGTATCGGATACGCTTCTGCCTCGCCTGATTTTCGGCTGCAATGGACGGCAAGCGGCGATTTGCCGCTCAGGATATATTTCGAGCCGGATGCAGAGGGTGATGACACCGTACTGCTGATCAACATGCCGGACGGTAGCTGGATCTGCAATGACGACGCCCATGAGTTAACCTTTGATCCTTTGGTCGAAATAGACAATCCGTCGTCGGGTCAGTACGATATCTGGGTGGCGAGTTATGATGCCGGTGATTATCACAGAGGGACGCTCCATATTTCGGAAATTCGTGCTCAGGGGCCGGGAAGCGGGGCCTCTGCTTCCGGTTCGACCGACACGCTCGACTTTACAGAATCTCCGCTCTATGGGAGCATAGAACTTGAAACCGGATTTTTGCCTGATCCTCACACCCGGACTATTACCGGCGGTGGTTCTGTAGACGTATCGGCGCTCGGGCTTGGCAATGATTGTATCGGTTATGCAGCGGTAGCTCCGGATTACAGTCTCTACTGGACGGGAAGCTCAGCTGATCTCCGGGTGATGTTTGTGGCCGATGACGAAACCGATGATACGGTTCTGATTATCAACACCCCGAACGGCGGCTGGATTTGCAATGATGATGCGCACATAGGGACGTTGAACCCAATGGTTCACTTGAAATCCTTTAATTCCGGCCGTTATGACATTTGGGTGGGTAGCTACAGTCCCGGAGAATATATTAGTGGTACACTTAAAGTCACGGAATACGATTCCCGGCCGTGAGGTGTATGTTATTTAAGTTGATGGTGCACAGTATTTTAGTTTTAAGGGTATGTTATTATTCTGACGATATGTAAAAACAGGCAATATATTTTCATTCTTTTACGTATAATTAGGGTCGTTATCGGGCCCTGGACTGCCTGTATACATCCAACAAACAGACTTGCGTAGCATTATTATGTGTTTGTTTCGATAAGTCGGAACTAAGTCTGCGTTTTGAGGACAACATAAATAGTTTACTGATTAACTAACTAAAGCTTATGGAAAACAATACGACGATGGACTGCGGGCGCGACAAATGCGCGTTTGAAGGTAGGGGTTTTTGTTCTCTGCCGGTTACACGTAAACCAGAACTAAGTGTATATTTTTCTCTGGTACTGTTTCTTTTAATTCTAATGATTTCCCCTGCACAGGCTCAGCCCGATGCTGATACGATTCGGGGAGAAGGAGTAGGGCAAACAGAACTGAACGTGAACTCAGAGAATCCTGAAACAAGAGAAGTTGCCCTTGACCGTCTGGACCTCAGCGGAACGCCAACCTACGGAAGTACGAGTCTGAGCGCGTGGTTCACGCCTGATCCGTTTACCGTATCCGTAACGTCCGGAGGGGTGGTGAATGCAGGATATATCAACGCACCCGGATGCCGGGGATATGCAGCCTCAAGTCCGGATTACAGGCTGCATTGGAATGGAGATGGTGACAGTCTGCGATTCTATTTTGAGGCTAATAACAGTAATGATGATACCGTACTGCTCATCAACTTTCCGAATGGCCAGTGGGTATGCAATGATGATGCTTTTTCCGGCACGCTGAATCCGATGGTAATTCTGGATCAGGCGCAAAACGGGCGCTACGATATCTGGGTTGCCAGCTACAGTGAGGGCGAATATATCAGCGGGACGCTTGGTATATCTGAGCTTTCCTCCGTTGGTCCAACTGGCTATACACCTCCGACTACATCAACGACGCAGCCATCCACTTCGGGCGGGGCAAGACTTGACTTTTCAGCTACGGCACGTGCCGGAGTAATTAACCTTCAGGCTGGATTCACGCCGGATCCGCATGAACTGAGGCTCACATCCGGCGGCTCGGTCAACGTCTCGGATATGCAGCTTGGATCTGGTTGTAGGGGGTATGCGGGCGTAGCTCCAAATGTTAGTCTGCAATGGGCCGGAAGCTCTAGTGATCTTCGGGTATTCTTTGAATCAGAACGGTCCGGGGGTGATACGGTGCTGATCGTCAATACACCTAACGGAGACTGGGTCTGTAATGACGATGCTTTCTCTGGTACGCTAAATCCAATGCTGGATCTCTCCGGGTATGGTGCGGGTCGCTATGATATCTGGGTGGCCAGCTACAGTCGCGATGAGTTTTTACCGGGATGGCTCTCGGTAACAGAACTCGATTATCAGCCTGAATAATAATTCGTCAGGCAGTAATTAATAAAAAGCGCCTGTTCCGTAGGAAATCCGGAACAGGCGCTTTTTTTGAGGCTGGAAAACTAGACTTTAATTACAATCAGCGTCTGATCATCTTCCTGCCTGATGGCGCTGTCCTCTTGCTGAACGCTGCTAAGAATTAATTCAGAAACGTAACTGGCATCAGCATCAGTAGAAATGTTTATCAGCTGCTTTTCGACCTGAGCCCTAAAATAAGACATATCCCGTATAGCCCCGGACTCGTCTCTGGTTTCTGCAAGGCCGTCTGAGTAAATGATGATGAGATCACCCTTCTGAGTTTCGAAGTTCAGATTATCATAACTGGCTCTGAGGCTCATCCCCAGACCTACGCCACGTTTCCAGCGCTGCTCCAGCCTGCCGGTACTTTTCGTAAAATGAAATACGGGCACGTGGCCAGCATTCGACAAGGTTGCCATTCCGGATTCCGGTTCAAGTTTAAGAAGCACCATTGTAGCAAACATGCTGCGATCAGACTGGTTAAGCATCATCTTGTTGAGCGAACCAAGTATTTCAGCCGGATTATCAGAATAGCTGAGATGCGTCTGAAGCGCACTCTTCATCATGCTCATTAAAAGGCCGGCTCCAAAGCTATGTCCGGAAATGTCGCCAACTGAGGCGTATAGCGAGCCTGCCTGCCTGCTGAGTTCAAAATAATCACCACCAAGCTCACTTGCGGGCACGCTCGCTGCGGTTGCGTTCAGCCCTGTTTTTTCATCTCTGATTTTGGTCTTTTTGAGAAGTCGTTTTTGCACCTCAGATGCAAACCGAACGTCAGCCTCAACCCTGGCCATATTGCTGTGGAGCACGCCGGATGCTTCAAGTAGTTTTCCAATGCCAAACTGGGCCCAGCCGAAAAGAAAAATGCAGCCGAATGTCCCCAAAAGAAATGGCAAAAACACGGCTATAAAAGATGAATCGGGATCAAAAATGATTGTACCAATCTGCATGCCAAGAAATCCGGATCCGATAAAAAGCACCAGGAAAATGGCCCACATATATTTTTTCAGGAAGCTGCGTGCCTTTTCATTCATATATGATGCCGTTTCAAAAACGATGTACACATACAGAATGCAGCATAGGGCTGTAGCAAGCCAAAAAAGCTGCGGGTCGGCCATGAAATGAAAAAAGCTGATTAGTGCCGTAATTACCACCGAGTGAATAATCAGATGGGCATAAACGACCTTCCGCTGCACGTGAGACGGTACATCGTAAAAGGCCTTCAGTTCATGGTCCCGGTTGAGGGCAATATATTTATTATTGAGGAGGGGAGAGCCAAATAAATCCATAGGTCCAGGATTAGGTGCATACACATATGTTCAGATTAACAAAGGTAGGAAGCATGAAGGCGCTGGGCAAATACGATTACCGGATGTTTTTAATTTAGGTGATTGAGCCACAGGTTTTTCTCTAAACAAAAGGAACGGAACAACATCGCTCTGAAAAAGTTTATTCCGGAAATACTATCAATTACTGGTGTCCGGGTAAACTATACTGCCGCTGAGGAGAAACACTAAAAAGTATAACACTAAAAACCACGAAAGGTAAAAGATGTTTTTTCGACAGATCAGGCAATTAAATGAATCCGTAATGCAGGGGTTTGTTTTGAGAATGTGAAAGAAATTGCCTTCTGGGTTGTTTCACAGCTGTAAATTGAGTTGGATTAGGTTTTCACCGGACAGCAGTGACTATCAACCATAAATTGACATGATATGATGTGGCGCTGTTTCTTTTTGATGCTTGCGTTTACTTTGCTCTGTCTTGGGGCGGCTAAAACCACTCAGGCTCAGTACTACTTTGGTGAGCTGGAAGTTGATGGCGGGTGGACGCTTTTCGATATTGGGGAAGAGATTCGCTTTGAATACCGTAATAATTCATTTGAGAATGTCTATCTGATATCCCAGCGGCTGGAAAGACTCGAAGCGCATGAATGGGTTGCTGTTCGTACGTTTCGAAGGACTAGAGGGGTTCATCCAATGCCACAGCCGGTGCGTCAACCAGGACGACAGTCCGTTCGCCAAACCATTGAGTCGGGTTCAATCTTTGAGTACTACTTTCCTTACGAGCGTATATCGGAATACGACAGAATGATTCCAGGTCGCTATCGTCTGGTCATCACCCTCACCTCAAACCCCAATCATCCCGACTATGCCAGACTCTACAGAGAGGTTGTGATTAGGTAGTTTAGATATGTTGAGGTAAAAAAAAGCCCGGATCTCCACAGAATCCGGGCTTTCTCATGAGGCCGGCATGATTAAAGCCGGATTAATCTGTTGTTAAGCTCATCTCTGTCGATACTTCCTGAAAGATGCGCCCTTAAGTCGGATACCCGAAACATGAGCTTGAGGGGAGTGTCGCGCCAGTGGGCTCCGGTGGCTCCGCCTTTAAGCGTGTAGTTCAGGAGCACTATTTCTTTGTCTTCCAGCTGTCGAAGGGTGTGGGCAAAATCAGCTATCAGACCGGTGAGCTCCGTTTCCAAATGGCGAACGGTTTCTCTTGTAGCTTCATCCGGGATATCTGCCTCACGATCGGGCCAGTAAACGGCTTCAGTACCTCTGCCGGTGCGTGAAGTCTGTACGCTTCTGACGCCTCTTACCCGCGACTGTCGTCCGAAAAGCGAATCGGCATGAGCCTCAATTTCGGCAGCCATCTCTCTGAGCGCCGGAGCTGCTTCATCCCGGAATGCTACCAGCCCTTCGCGCAGATGGGTGAGCGCGGGTGCCAGGTTTTCGCGAAGTTCGCGAAACTCCATCTCTGCATGGGCTCTCAGGCTGTCGGCCATCAATAGGTTTCGCGTTCGAATGGAATCAGCCCTTCCGGAAAGCTGACGGGCTTCCTCCGTTCTGCGCACGATTTCAACCTGTACGCTGTCTGAATCTCCGCCAAGGTAGGCAACATTTATGCCGCTGATGTTTTCCGGGCTCACCTCAATCCCGTTAATCCTGAGGCTGGCTGTCCTGCCGCTCAGCGCCCCAATCCTGTCTCTTCGAAGCTCACCGCTGAGAATAAGACCGGTCCCGGGAAGATAAAGGCTTCCGGCATGACTGAATCGAAACAGGTTTTCAGAATCCGATTCGAGACCTCTGGCGATAACCTCATTCATTCTGCGGAAGGCATCCGTGTCGTTGCTTCGGATGGTTGTGTCCGTCAGGCGGTTTTCGAAAGCAGATGCAGAAAGTCTGCCGCTTCGGAGGCCTTTAATATCACGAATGGCTGCAATAATGAGCAGATATTCACCCGAAACAGCGCGGTGCAAAAGCATGGTGCGCTGACCGCTTCGTTGCGATTCAATCAGGAAATCTGTTTCTGCAGACGGGAGCGGAAACAGCAGCGTGATGCGGTCATCGGAATCCAGTCCCTCAGTACGAACATAATCCTTAAGGAAAATCCCGGCACCTTCACGGATTTGTTCGGTAAGGACATCGGGGTCATTTTCCCCATCGGGATTGAAAAAATCCATTTCTGCACGGCTTATGAAAAAGCGACCGCTGGTAAATTCGCCAAACAGCAATCCTTTGCCGGGCAGCAGAAATCCCTCAGACCTGAAATCATTACGGCCCGTAGACTCGTGGATGAAAGAATCCAGCAGTCCGCGCATCATACGAAGGTCGCGCTCGGATTCTGGTAGTTCGGTTTCCTCAAGGGTGATGGCGCCCGAAGGCGAAACAGTCGCGGAGATGTCTTCACCCTCTGTAGAGGACGGTGCTGAAGTAGCGGCGCATGAAGTAAACGCAAGCATGGCGGTTGCCGCAAGCAGCAGTAAGGATTTTGGAATCAAAAATGTGTTTTTCATTAGTCGTCGATTCGTGTGTTTACAATTTCAATGATTTCATTAAGTACCATGTCCTGCTCGAGCGTGTGGATGGTGAAGTAATCCCGCTGGTACTGAAGCTCAGAGCTGATAATCTGCAGGTCGATCAGTCTGCGGGTTTCAATTTCTTCGGCATACTGCCCAAGCAAATCGATAAGCTGGGCCTGCTGGATTTCCCTTTCGTCTACCAGTAAATCGGAAAGCATGGTGAACTGCTGCTGCTGCCAGGCAGAAAACAAATCGTTTAGTTCGCTTTCGGTAATGGCTGATGAGGTGATGTCGTTTTGATTTACAGCCCCTGATGTAGCCTCTGAAGTATGAGGAGCAGGTCCGAATCCTGCATAAAAGCCTTTGTCGCTCCAGCTCATCTGGAAGTTTGTAACGTAACCTCCAATCATAAACGCAAGCAGCAGACCGGCCGCAACCGCGAACGGACGCATCCATGCGAGGATATTCGATCCGGCCCAAATGGCATCACCTTTTGTCCTGGCGCTGGCCACTTTAGTAGCGGCTTTATCTTTCTGATCCAAGGCATGCATCATCTTTTGTACGCTCAGGATTTGCTCGTACTCGCTTTGCTTATTCGGGTCGGCATCAAGCTCGCTCTTAAAGGCCCGTGCGTTATCCGGTTTCATTTCACCCGCGATATATTCCATCAGCCGGATGTGAAAATCGGTTTCGCTATGGCTGTTATCGTGTTCTTTCATAATTCAAAAATCCTCCTTGTTTAGCTGCATAGAGCTGAAAATTTTGCCCAAGGCTTTATAACTGTAATACAATCTCGACTTGGCGGTGTTTTCCGGAATATCGAGTACCTCCGCAACTTCACGGAAAGTGAGCTCCTGAAATTCCTTGAGCAGCAGAACGGTCCGCTGTTCCTCCGGGAGCTGATTCATAGCCAGATGCAGCAGACGCTTCCGCTCACTTTTTTCGAATTGGGTATCAGCGTATGTAGTGGCTTGGCTGTGTTGTTCATTGTTCGTGAGCTCTGCTGCCAGCATTTCTCTGCGGTTGATCTCTCGATTCTGAGAGCGTTTCCAGTCACGAAACTGGTTCATCATAATCTGGTACACCCATGCGGAAAAACGCGCTGCATCATCGAGTGAATCCAGCTTTTGGTGAACCTTGATGAACGTTCGTTGTGTGAGGTCGTGGGCGTCGTCTTCATTACGCGTAAGCCGGTGCGCAAAGGTAAACAGCGGCATCCGCCACCGGCTTACCAATTGCGCAAACGCCTCCTCATCACCCGAGATACACCGGGCAACCAGTTCGCTGTCGCCATTATGCTGCATGTTCTGATTCATATGCCATAAGACGATGCCGGCGGTAGAATAGTTTTAGGGATGGGAAAAAAATCGTAGGGAGGACGCAGAGTTCGCTGATTATAAAAAAGAAAGTCACGCAAAGAAATAATAAATCCTTGCGTGACTCTGCGTCGTAATCTGCGTTCCTCCCGATACCCGCATGGCGGGGCCGGGACAAGTTTTGCGTCCTGCTTTTTAGCTTAATCCTCCAACGTCGAAAGATCCCCCTCATCTACGCCCATGGCTCTGGCCTTTAGCACCCGGCGCATGATTTTGCCACTTCGGGTTTTCGGGAGGCTTTCGAGGAAGGCGACGGTTTCAGGACGGGCAATCGGCCCCATTTCGTCGGAAACGTGTTTACGAAGTTCTTCTTCAAGCTTTTTATCACCAACGAGACCGTTTTTGAGGATCACATAGGTGTGGATGGCATTACCTTTCACCTCGTGAGGCAGCGCGATTGCGGCGGCTTCGGATACGGCCGGATGACTCACCAGCGCGCTTTCCACTTCAGCCGTGCCCAGGCGATAGCCACTCACCTTAATCACATCATCGATGCGGCCGATAATCCAGATATAGCCATCTTCATCTATACGGGCGGAATCGCCGGCTTTGTACCAGCCCTGCTCTTCGTATTCCTTCCAGTATGTTTCCGCATAACGATCGGCATCACCATAAATGGTTCGGGCCATACCCGGCCAGGGGCCTTTAATCACCAGCTTGCCCTCTTCACCAGCTTTTACGTCCTCGCCGTTTTCGTCCACAACGCCAACCTCAATGCCAAACTGCGGCTTGGTTGCCGAGCCCGGTTTTAGCGGGGTGATGGGCAGCGGGGCGATCATCATACCGCCGGTTTCGGTCTGCCACCAGGTATCCATAATCGGGCACTCACCGCGGCCGATCACCTCGTGGTACCAGCGCCACGCCTCCGGATTAATGGGCTCACCGACGGATCCGAGCAGTCTCAGGCTGGAGAGGTCGTGTCGCTTCGGCCACTGCTCGCCAAATCGCATCAGTCCGCGGATAGCCGTGGGCGAGGTGTAAAGAATGGAAACGCCGTACTTTTCAATCATGCTCCACCAGCGGTTCGGGTAGGGATGGTTGGGGGCGCCTTCATACATCACAATTGTGGCGCCGTTGATGAGCGGACCGTAGACCAGATAGCTGTGGCCGGTAATCCAGCCCGGGTCTGCCGCGCACCACCAGCGGTCTTCATCCTTGATATCAAACACGTTCCTTAAGGTTGTAGACGTGTACACCGTATAGCCGCCGTGCGTATGCACCAGACCTTTGGGCTTGCCGGTTGTGCCGGATGTGAACAGAATGAAGAGCGGATCTTCAGCGTCTGTTACTTCCGTCTCGCAGCTTGGTGAGGCGATGGGCAGGGCCATCAAATCGGAATACCAGAAGTCGCGGTCGTTTTCCATGTGGACTTCCTGACCGGTACGCTTCACCGTAATACACACCTCTATGGTAGGGGAGCGGTCCATGGCCTCGTTGGCAATTGCTTTCAAATCGGTGATTTTGCCGCGTCTCCATCCGCCGTCGGCCGTAACCAGCACCCGGGAATGGGCATCGCTGATTCGCCCTGCAAGGGCTTCAACCGAGAAGCCGCCGTAGACTACCGAGTGCATGGCGCCGATTTTGGCACAAGCCAGCATCGCAATAGGCAGTTCCGGAATCTGAGGCATGTAAATCGTTACGATTTCACCCTTCTTTACACCCATACTTTTGAGCACGTTCGCAAACTTGGAGACCTCGCGATTAAGGGCATGATAACTCATCGTCTTCACATCGCCCGGCTCGCCTTCCCAGATCATAGCCAGCTTATTGCGCCGGTGCGTTTCCAGATGACGGTCGATGGCGTTGGCCACAATGTTGATTTTGCCGCCCGTGAACCACTTATAAAACGGCTTATTGCTGTCGTCGAGCACCTCTTTCCACTTTCGGAACCACTTCAGCTTTTTGGCTTCCCCGGCCCAGTAGCCTTCGCGGTCGGCTATTGACTTGGCATAAGCCTGCTCATACTCCTTGATATTCGCCTTTCGCATAATACTTTTGGGCGGATGATAGAGAAGCGAATCGTCTTTTTTTGTATCTGTTGGTTCAGTTTTCATGATGTGTAAATAATATGATGTTGATTTTTGACTGAAAGCCGGGACCGGCAGACATCACCCCTATAAAGAACTGGTATGAAGCCTGCCGGAATCGGCTGAAGATTTGTGCTATGGCTTTACTTCCGCTTGCCGGGCACGCGAATGGTTTCAACCAGCTCCTGAATATGTAAAGGCGGACTCTTGGTAAAGCGAACCACTACAAGAGCTACGGCCATGTTGAGCAGCATGCCAAGCGTACCAATGCCTTCCGGAGAGATACCAAACAGCCAGTTGTCGGCATTGTTCAGTTCCGGCCTTATAAAGGTGAAAAAGATGATGTAGGCCGTGGTAAACAGCACGCCAACTACCATTCCCGAAACGGCACCTTCTTTGTTCATCTTTTTGTAGAAGATGCCTAAAATGATGGCCGGGAAGAAGGAGGCCGCCGCAAGGCCGAAGGCAAATGCAATGGTCTGTGCTACAAATCCAGGCGGATTGATTCCAAAATATCCGGCTACGATTACGGCACCACCAGCAGCAATACGAGCAATCCAGAGCTCATTTTTGTCGGAAAGATCCGGCTTGAGCGTGCGTTTGAATAAGTCGTGGGCAACGGAGGTGGAGATCACCAGAAGCAGTCCGGCCGCGGTCGATAGTGCCGCAGCAAGCCCGCCGGCGGCAACCAGGCCTATCACCCAGTTGGGCAGGTTGGCAATTTCCGGATTCGCAAGTACGATAATATCCGGATCGATATGAAGCTCATTGACGGCTGGATCACCCGAGTAGTTGATGATTCCGTCGTTGTTCAGGTCGTTGAAGGCCACGAGCCCTGTCTGCTCCCAGTTGGTAAACCAGTCGGGCACCTCAGAGTACTCCACGTTGTGGATTGTATCAACCAGATTAACCTTGGCGAAAGCGGCCAGGGCAGGCGCGGTGGAATAAAGGAGTACGATGAAAATAAGCGCATAACCGGCAGATGTACGGGCGTCGCGAACGCGGGGCACGGTAAAGAAGCGCACAATTACGTGCGGCAGCCCGGCCGTCCCAATCATGAGCGCCGCCGTAATAAAGAAGACGTCGATCATGGGTTTATTCCCCGATGTGTACATGGCCAGGCCAAGCTCTTCGCTCAGGCCGTCGAGACGGTCGAGCAGGTAGGTGCCGTCTTCGAGCGTGCCGCCGAATCCCAATTGCGGAATGGCGTTTCCGGTCATCATAATAGAAATGAAAATCACCGGAACCAGATAGGCAAAAATGAGCACGCAGTACTGCGCCACCTGCGTATAGGTGATGCCCTTCATGCCGCCCATTACGGCGTAGAAGAAGACGATAATCATACCGATTACCACGCCGATTTCGATCTCCACGTTCAGAAAGCGGGAGAACACAATTCCTGTTCCGCGCATCTGACCCGC
The DNA here is from genome assembly GCA_022565795.1 of Balneolia bacterium. GTDB lineage: Bacteria > Bacteroidota > Rhodothermia > Balneolales > Cyclonatronaceae > Cyclonatronum. The sequence goes on along the minus strand of JAIUMA010000016.1, from coordinate 39,522 downwards.
CACGTAGGTGAAGGAAATGAACACCGCGCAGAATACAGCCACCATGCGCGCACCGCTGGAGTAGTAGCGATCGCCCACAAAATCGGGCACGGTGAATTTGCCGAACTTGCGAAGGTAGGGGGCCAGGAGCAGCGCCAGAAGCACATAACCGCCGGTCCAGCCCATCAGGTAGACCGAGCCGTCGTAGCCGAGGAAGGCAATCATGCCCGCCATGGAGATAAATGAGCCGGCTGACATCCAGTCGGCGGCGGTGGCCATTCCGTTAAACAGCGGATGAACTGAGCCGCCCGCCACGTAAAAATCTTTGGTGTTTCCGGCGCGGGACCAGACCGCAATGCCGATATAGAGCGCAAAGGTGGCTCCGACTATAATAAAAGTCCATGTTTGGATATCCATAGTCCTATTCCTCCCTTACGTCAAATTCGCGATCGAGACGGTTCATCATATACACATAAATAAATATGATGATGATGAAGGCGTACTGAGATCCCTGTTGAGCGAACCAGAAGCCCATTTTGAAGCCGCCGAATCGTATGCTGTTGAGCGGCTCTGCAAGCAGAATGCCCAGGCCGTATGAAAAGACAAACCATCCGATAAGCAGGCTGACCAGTATGGCCAGATTGCGCTTCCAGTACTGTTGGTATTTTTCGTCCATGGTGGTGATGTATTAGGTGTTTGTGTTATGTAAAGTGAAGGGGCCCGGATCAGAAAAAGAACCAGGATGCAAAGAGCAGCCTGAAGTTGGTCACGTCCTCAGCGTTGCGGACTACGCCCTCGTTATCGGGGCTTCCGTAGGCTGCTGCTGATATTTCGGCCTCCAGACTGAGGCGAACCGGGCCCGAATTCCACTCGGCCCGCGGTGCGATTCTCCATACCGTTTCGATGTCGGTTCCTCGGTAGGCTGGCAGCGCTGTTCCGCCGGTGAAAGCTTCATCAGCGCCAAAGTTTTGCGTGTAGCCGGCAAAAAGTCCTCCTCTGAAGCGGTTGCCGTGAGAAACATCCATCCATGCCGCGCCGGTGCTGATGTTAATCAGGCTGTAGTTTAGCGTATTTTCCGGATCAGGCTGATTGAGCCCGATACCGCCGAGCATCAGATGGTCGAATAAGTTCTGGCCGTAGGTCACCTGCGCCATTACGCGGGTGTAGCCGGAGGCGTAGGTACCAAATGTGGTTCCCGCAAGAGAGTAGACGTACTCCTCACCGCTGAGGATATCCGGGCGCAGGGCCTTGAAATCGATTCCGGCTCCGGCTACAAAGCTGCCGAAATGCTGACGAATTTGTCCATGCAGATTTGGTATGCCCGAGCGGCGCAGAGGATATGTACCGCCCTGACTCACAAAGTCAATCTGCGACATAGCCGCTGCGATGAACTCCGTACTGCCCGGGCTGAATGTGTATCGAATCTGTGGATTTCTGGAAAAGGGCTTAAACGGAGCGCCGGTATTGAAGGCAACTACGCCCGGCACCGCGTTCACTGCAAACATCGGGTGCCAGTATTGCCCCATCAGAAGCTTGTGCCGGCCGTCCCAGTTTAGCTCCACAAACGCATGACGAAGCCGAAACCCGTTAATGTCCGATTCAATATTTCCGAAAAAGGCGCCTTCCACGAAGCCGCGTGCCTGCGCGCCAAAGGCTTCAAAGGAAGGGGACTCCACACCAAGACGGGACTGAATGGCCAGCATATGAAACTGAGGGACATCGTTTCTGTCGTTGCCGGCCTCGTTGTTTAGCACCGGTGCAGGGTAGAGCGAAAACTGACCCTGCCGCGCGGCAACCATGGTGCGGGAGTCGTAATACATATCATGCTTCACGAATCCGAAAAAACGAAAGCCTTCATCCTGAGGCTGAGACTGCGCATCTGCCTGAGCCGAAAAAGCCAGAACAAATAGCGCAGACAAAAGTGAAGCGAAAAGAAGAGCGTCGACCGGTTTCATAGATCAGCAGCTTGGTTGTGTTTTGTATTGAAGGATGAGCCGGGATTATAAAAGCGCTTCCAAGACCCTGATGAAAGTGTACGGAGTTGAAAAATAATAATCAAGCGAAATTTCGCTAAACATGAATTTCTGCAAATAGTGAAAAATACTATTTGGCGGAAATGTTTTAATGTGAGCTTGTTATGTATTTGTGAATCATGGATTTCGGTGCTGCGTAAAATCATGATGATTTCCGGGCAGGGTGTCGCATTGAAGGGTGAAGCGCTCAGATATGAAAATCGAAGCGCGATGCAGAATCCAAATTGTAAGTATCAGTCCGAATAATTACTTTCTAATATGGCACACAAAATTTTAATTGTTGACGACGAGCCCAGCATCGTCATTTCGCTCGAGTTTCTGATGGCCCAGAACGGCTACGATGTTTTTGTAGCCCGAAACGGCGAGCAGGCGCTCGACCTTATTCCGGAAATAAAACCCGATCTGGTGCTGCTGGATGTAATGCTGCCAAACCGCAGCGGTTTTGAGGTGCTTCAGCTTCTTCGGAAGGATAAAAAGACGAAGCATATCAAAATCATTATGCTCACCGCCAAGGGGCGCGATCAGGATATCACCAAGGGAATTACCCTTGGCGCTGATGCTTATGTATCCAAGCCGTTTTCCACACGTGCGCTGGTCGAGAAGGTGAAGGAAACCCTCTCCGAAGCCAATGCGAAGTGAACGCAGCCTTCGACTGCTGCCCGCCCTAATTGTTGCCGTAATTCTCACCGGCGGGATTCTGCTGTACGCTTTTCTCCTATACCTCACTACGCCCGATTCGGCGGAGACTCTTCAAAGCATCATCCGCGAAAATCGTCCCGTGGTGCTTTTTTTACTGCTGCTAACGGCCGGAGTGCCTGCGTGGCTGGTTTATCAGCTGATTCAAATACGCATTGGTCCCGTAGGCCGGCTGGCTGATGCATCCACGCTGCTGAAGCAGAACATGCCACCCGAAACCGGACCCCCAACCGGAATCCCGGAAATTGACCGCATCGCTTCCGGCCTGAAGGACGCCTCTGAACTTCTTCGGGATCAGCAGCAGCGTCTCGACCGGGAATTAAAGCAGGCCTCCACGCGACTGTCATCCGAGCGGGACGTGCTCAGCGCCATCGTGAATCAGCTTGCCCGCGGGCTTATCGTAACCAACAGCGAGGCTCAGATTCTTCTGTTTAATGATGCCGCCGGCCGCATGCTTTCCTATTCCGAGCTTTCGCCGCCGGTTTATCTCGGCCTTGGCAGACAGCTTGGCCGCATTCTGGACGAGCGCCTGGTCAGCTGGGCCATGCAGGAGTCAGTCCGTAGAACCGGTGATGAGGGCGTTTCCTTCATAACCACCACGGCCGGCAACCGTCTGGCCCGCGTGCAGGTACTGCCCACTACCCACGAGCCCACAGCCGGCTCAGGGTTTCTGTTTTTTGTGAATGATGTAACCGAGCTGAAATCCACCCAGGATCAGAGCAGTCGATTTGCCGATGAGGGCATTCGCAAGGTGCGCGACTCCGTGGCTGGAATCCGCTCGGCGGCGGAAAACCTGCGCGAATATCCCGATACGGATCCTAAGATGCAGCAGCGTTTTTATGAGCTCATTTTGGATGAAAGTGAAAAAATTGCCGGTATCGTGCTGGAGCATCAGGCGGGGCACGAGGAGCGGGCGAAATCGGATGTGGCGCTCAGTCTGGTCAGCACTGACGAGCTTTTTGGCCTACTCCGCAATATGGAGGGTGAACTTGAGCATCAGCCGGAAATCGGAGATCCGGATGAGGAGCTTTTTCTGCACGCGGATGCCTTCACCCTGCCCGTCGGACTGCTGTTTCTGGGCAAATCTATTGCTGAAGCAACCGGCAAAATTCCGGAGCTGAAGACCGGCAAACACGACGGCTATGTGCGGCTTTCATGGATGTGGAAGGGTGAAGAGATCCTGACTGAAGTGGCGGAATCCTGGTTTGAAGCGCGTCCATCGGTAGGCGGACTGCAGGTTCCTTACCCGCTCAGTGAAATCATGCAGCACCACCGGGCGGAGTGGTGGCAGAAAACCAGTGATGGTGGCCTTTGTGAGCTGAGTGTCATCCTGCCAATGGCGCCTGAACGTCCGAAATCAGCTACTCCTGCGGCGCCGGAAAAACAGAGGGCAGAGTTTTACGACTTTGATCTGTTTAATCAGCGGGCCGATGCCGATACGCTGAAGATCCGCCTCGATGCCATCACCGCTACCGTGTTTGATACCGAAACCACCGGGCTGAACCCTACCGGGGGCGATCGCCTGATTTCTATTGGCGCCATCCGTATCGTAAACGGAAAGCCAGATACGAATCAGCAGTTTGACCGGCTGATTGATCCGGGCAGGAGAATTCCCGCATCGTCCACGGCCATTCACGGCATTACCGAGGATATGGTTGCCGGAAAGCCGGGTGCAAAAAAGGTGCTCGGCGACTTCAGCCACTTTTGCGCCGATGATCCGCTCATTGCCCACAACGCTGCTTTTGATATGCGTTTTCTGGAGCTGGAGCGCGCGAATCCGGATCATTTTCGTCAGCCGGTGCTGGATACGCTGCTGCTGTCGACCGTGCTGCACCCGAATCTGGAGGGGCATTCGCTGGACGTGCTTGCCGAACGCTTTGGTCTGGAAACCGGCACGCGTCACAACGCCCTGGACGACACCCTGCTGACGGCCGCGCTGTTCGTGAAGCTGGTGCCGCTGCTCCGGTCCGAGGGCATTGTTACCATCGAAGACGCCCTGCGCGCCAGCCGGGAAAGCCTTTACGCCAGGCTGCGGTACTGATCAGTAGGCGGCGCGGAAGTTCATGCCGATATTTTTCTGAAGGGCGTCCGAAAGTTTTAAAGCAGCGATCAGATCATTCTTCTGTTCCTGTGAAAGGGCAGAGGGATCAATGATGTTATCCGGCTCCCCGCCTTCCCGAAGCTGCCCGATCTGATGCCGTAACCGCAGCTCTGTAAGGAACTCATAACATGCGGCAGCTTCGACTGATTCAGCGCCGTTGTAGGACTTTTGGGAGTCCAGCTCTGCTATCCGATCCAGCGTGTTGTTCAGTGTGATGCCTTTCTGAAGCGCATAAATCCGGGCGTGATCGGTAACCGGTAGCATCGCTTTTTTGATGTCCATCGAGCGGGACGCGCTGCGGCTGATACCGCCAAACAAGCCGAGCGGCACGGAATGGCTCAGCGCGTTCTGCGCCATATGGTAAAAAAAGAGTCCGCTTCGTCCGTCGAGCAGTTTGCGGATGTGGGTATTCAATTCATCGGCAAAAGCGCGATCTCCGTAGCCGGCCCGTAGGTCAAAAAAGATGCAGGCCTTCATGATGGCCATGGGTTCGGGTTCTTCCACCCAGCCCGAAAAGGCCGCCTTCCACTGATCGAGGGGCATCACCCATTCGGGATTTGAGGCCATCACCCCGCCCTTGCAGTAGAGAAAGCCGAAGCCGTTCAGTCCGTCGGAAACCATCCGGCCGATTTTGGTAAAATAGTCACGGGCGGATTTGTCCTGCTCTTTTCCGCGGGACTCAAAGACAATCGCGCTGTCCTGATCAGTGCGCAGCGTTTGTTCGGTCCGCCCTTCAGAGCCCATCAGCATGAGCATCCATCGAGCTGGAGCTTCACCCATTTTTTTGATAGCGTGCTCAAAGCCAATGCTCATCAACTCGTCGGCCACTTTGGTCACCACCCGGCATGCTTGCGACGGCCGCATCCCATCATCCAGCAATTGCCCAATCTCTTCGCCCAGTCGGGGGCGTAAATCTGCCGGATGATTAAACTCACAATTGTGGATTATACGACCGCAAATCTCCCCGATTCGGTCTTCGGTTCCGGATGATGATATTCCATCATCAGACTCTGCCTGAGCCATTATTTGCCGGCGATATGATTGGAAAGTGGGCATATGGTGGGAGTGGTTGTTTGTGGCTAACGGACAGCTTTACCAATGTAAGCAACGCAGGCTATTAAAACCTTTTCCAAAACCGGTTTAAATTGCTCAAACTGATCACATTTTTGATAGTATACCTGATTTGGTGTTTATATGAGGTGGTTTTTATCCCGCAGGTTAATCCGCAGTTTTTTTGGCAATTATTTTTTTCAGTTTGTCAGTAATGAAATAACCACCGGTTTGAGGAGCAGTTCCTTTAAACTCAATGAAACCGACTTTCTTTAGCACGGTTGATATTTTCATTAGCCTAAAATCAAGCCCTAATCCCATCTGCCTTCGGCTCCGCTCAGGCAGCGGGTGGAGGAGAAGTGTAAGTTTGGGTTGTGTCCAACCGTGAAAGGACCCAGTATAAATGCTGTTTAGTACCCATTACCTATATTCGTTAAACCCAGAACCGTTGGCTGAGCGGAGCCGAAGCCAACATGATGGGGACCGAGAGAGTTGTTTACTGCCTGGAAACAGGATTACTTAGCACGGTTGATATTTTCATTTCCCTAAATCAAGCCCTGAACCCTTCTGCCTTCGGCTCCGCTCAGGCAGCGGGTGGAGGAGAAGGGGAATTTGGGTTGTGTCCGACCGTTAAAGGACCCAGTATAAATGCTGTTTAGTACCCATTACCCATATTCGTTAAACCCAGAACCGTTGGCTGAGCGGAGCCGAAGCCAACATGATGAGGCGGAGAGAGTTGTTTACTGCCTGGAAACAGGATTACTTAGCACGGTTGATATTTTTTTAGGCTAAATCAAGCCCCTAACCCCTTCTGCCTTCGGCTCCGCTCAGGCAGCGGGTGGAGGAGAAGTGTGAGTTTAGGTTGTGCCCAACCGTGAAAGGACTCAGTAAAAATGCTGTTTAGTACCCATTACCCATATTCCTTAAACCCCGAACCGTTGGCTGAGCAAAGCCGAAGCCAACGGACTGCTATCTCTTTTTCGTGCCCGTGGTATTCATCCGAAACCGGTAGACGTAATCTCTTGCGGTGATGAACAGCTGATCCGCATTCTCGCCGCCCCATTCCAGATTGGTGATTTGCTCATCGAATTCGATTATGTGAAGCTCCTCTCCGTTTTGGTCAAATATGGTGAGCCCGGGAGGACCGGTTACGTACAGATTTCCCTGCATATCTGTTATCATGCCGTCGGCGGCTCCGACTCCGGCACCCATTGCGCCGACGTTTGCAAACTCCCTTGGAGAATGAGGCATGCCGGCTTCGTCAACTTCAAACGCGATGATAGCTCCAGTTTCAGAATCATTCAGGTAGAGCACGGTTTCATCAGCGTTGAACACAATGCCGTTTGGATAGTTAAACTCATCATACAAAACGGAAAGTTCGCCATCCGGGGTGAGCATGAATACACCGCTGAAGTCCAGCTCCCGGTCTTCATCGCTCACGCCAAACGGCGGATCGGTAAAAAAGATGGTGCCGTTCGAATGTACAGCCAGGTCGTTCGGGCTGTTGAATCGCTGCCCCTCGAAGGTGTCGATCACTATTTCGAACTGATCGCTGCCATCGGATATGCGCCCCAATGATCCTCTGTGCTGAGCCAGCAAAACAGATCCGTCCAGATCGGCCTGAATGCCGTTGGAGTTGCCGCTGGGCTCGAGAAAAACCTCCGTGCCGTTTTCCCCGCTCCATCTGTAGACGCGGTTTGCGGGTATATCACTGAAGAGAAGATAGCCCTCAGGATGCCAGTACGGACCCTCTGTGAACTGATGAGGCCCGGATATAACCTCCGGCTCTTCACCTTCAATCAGAAGATCAGCCGTTTCGCCGGAGTTAGCAGCATCAGATTCTGTTTGGTTATCAGAACTGCAGGCTGTAGTCAGCGAGAATAGTATCGCTAAAAATAAAGATAGAAAGCTTATTCGCATGTTTTCAGAGGTTTGGTAATCTGTTTGTTTGCTCTAATGTAATACGAGGATTTGAGATATGACAATAAAGCTTAATCACGTCATAAAAAAAGCGCCAGAACCGAAGCTCTGGCGCTTTTGTGGGGTGTCCGCTGTACGAACTATGCAAGTTTAAAACTGCTCCGCTTCCGTAGAACCCGCCATGGCTGCGGTGGCAGCCTGACCTCCGGATAGTGCGTTCGTTACCAGATCGAAGTAGCCGGTGCCAACCTCGCGCTGATGGCGTGTGGCGGTATAGCCCAGGTTTTCGTTGGCGAACTCCGCTTCCTGAAGCTTGGCATAAGCGCTCATTCCGGTATGTCGGTAATCGTGCGCCAGAGAGAACATGCTGTGATTCAGCGCATGGAAGCCGGCCAGCGTTATAAACTGGAACTTGTATCCCATGGCGCCCAGATCATCCTGGAAGCTTCTGATTTCCTTGTCGCTGAGCTGCTTTTTCCAGTTGAATGATGGCGAACAGTTGTAGGCGAGCATTTTGTCCGGGTATTGGTCTTTCAGCGCCTGCGCAAATTCGCGGGCTTCACCAATGTCGGGCTTCGATGTCTCGCACCATACCAGATCGGCATAGGGCGCATAGGCGAGTCCGCGCTCGATGGCCATTTCAAGCCCACCGGTTATGCTGTAGTAGCCATCGGCCGTGCGGTTTCCGGTTATGAAGCGATGATCGCGCTCGTCGGCGTCGCTGGTCATGAGGCGGGCAGCATTGGCGTCTGTCCGCGCGATGATGATGGTTTCGACTCCGCACACATCAGCTGCCAGACGGGCCGCGTTCAAGGTTTTCACGAATTGTGATGTGGGCACGAGCACCTTGCCGCCCAGGTGACCGCATTTTTTCTCTGATGCCAGCTGATCCTCATAGTGGACGGCCGCCGCGCCTGCGCCAATCATCGATTTCATGAGCTCAAAAGCGTTCAGCGGACCACCAAAGCCGGCTTCCGCATCGGCAACAATGGGCACCATCCAGTCGAAGTCACCGCCGCCCTCGCTGTGGTAAATCTGGTCGGCACGCATAAGCGTCTGATTAATGCGCTTCACCACATCCGGCACGGAGTTTACGGGGTAAAGGCTCTGATCCGGGTACATTTGTCCGGCCAGATTGGCATCGGCGGCAACCTGCCAGCCGCTCAGATAAATGGCCTGCAGGCCGGCTTTTACCTGCTGAAGCGCCTGATTTCCGGTAAGGGCGCCTAGTGCGTTTACATAAGGCTCTTCTTTAAGGCTTTTCCAGAGTCGGGTAGCGCCGCGCTCGGCCAGCGTGTATTTCACTTCGACAGAGCCGGCCAGTTTGGCTACATCTGCCGCGTTATAGGTACGGGCAACGCCCTTGAATCTTGGGTTGTGCTCCCAGTTGTACGTGATGTCGTGGAATGTTTTCATAGGTCAAATAATAGTGTTTGAATGATGGGATGTTGGTTAATGATGTGTGTGCAGGGTGATGGTGTTCGTGGTGATAGGTAGTTATCAGGCGGGATCGGAGCCCATGGCGAGAAAGTCGGCCAGCTCGTCCTGAAGAAAAATGCGGCGTGCTTCGGCGGCGGCCCGCTCAAAGCCTTCCGTTACCTTTTGCAGCTGCGCCCCATCGCTGATCAGCTCTTTGGCTTCCTGACGGATCTTTTCAAGCTCTTCGTCGAAAATCCGGCTGATGAGTACATCATCTACGGTCATGCCTTCGCGCAGAATTACGCGGTGATGTTTCCACTGCCAGGTTTGGGCGCGGGAAATTTCCAGCGTGGCCAGATCTTCCATCAGGTTATCCCAGGCCACGCATCCGATGCCCTGAAGCCAGCCGTTCATGTAGCCAATGCCCACGCGCACGTTGGTCCGGAGCCCGTCGAGTGATTTGGGTCCTTCAGAAGAGGGAATCAGGTCAGGATAGAGCTCATACCCGGGAATCACATCAAGCTGATTCTTTTTGGTGAACTGCCTGAGCGCCACACCAATGAAATAGGGGTGAGAAACCCAGCAGCCGTCGTGACCCAAGCCCGATTCCCAGGCTTTGTCTTCGGCCACCTTACGGGTTTGCTTTTCGCGCAGCTCACCGGTTTTGCCGGGGGTGAAGGCAGACATGCCGCCCATGGCAAATGCACCGCGCTTGTGGCAGATCAGCACAATGCGTTTGGCGTAATTTTCCATCCAGTATTTTTGCATGGTGATGGTCACCCGGTCGGCCATAATGTGTCTGGGATGGGCCTTCAGCACCTTGATGTCGCTGAAGATTTTATCCCAGCGCCCGGTGTTGAGTCCGGCGGCGTGCTCACGGATTTCATACAGAATTTCCTCGATCTGAAATGCAGCCGTGAGGGTTTCGATTAGAAAGGTTGCCCGGAGCGTGCCGGAAGGGAAGCCGCACAATTGCTGCACCAGCTTGAAAAGATCATTCCACCAACGGGCTTCGAGATAGTGTTCGCATTTCGGGATGTAGTATTTGGGTGTCCGGCCCTGAGCTTTCAGGGTTTTTGCGGTATGATAAAAAGCGACCGCCAGATCGGTGATGCCCGCCGAGGCCGGTTCACCATTGACTAAAATGTTGTTTTCGGCAAGGTGAAGCCCGCGAACGCGAACCATCACACCGGCTTTGTCATCCGGATTGATTTCATAGACTTTTCCACCCTGCTCCTCACGAAGGGTGTTATCAACCGCGCCAATAACGTTATGGTAGCCATCTATTACGTTGCTCCAGTCGGGCTTCATGGAGTCTTCGAAATCCAGCATGGCCATGTCGGCCCGCTCGCCATCATCGTTCCGGCTGAGCATATTAATCACCATTTTTGCAGAGTTCACCGGTCCGGTAATTTCGACTCTTCTCTGAAGCAGGTCATCCGGCAGCGGCGCAACTTTCCAGCTTCCGGTTACGGCTTCGGAATGACGGTCTTCATAGGAGGGCAGCTCACCCGTATCAAATTTTTCCTGACGCAGCTTCCGCTTATCCAGCAGCTGAACCCGCTCTTTGTTTTTCTGCTGATGAAGGGCTGAAATAAGTTTAAGAACGGGCTCGGTAAAAATCTCTTTGCTGCGCCCGTTAAGCGCATTTTTTCTGATCTGAATGTGATATCCAACCGGTTCAAATCCGGTTTCCGATACGGTGAGGGTTTCTTTTTCGGTAAGCATATAAACTCCGGTAATTGAAGGTCTTTGGGTGTTTCTTCTGCGTTCAAATTAGCTGAGCATAAAAAAATTAACAAGCGAAAATTCGCTAATGATATAAATTCGCAAATTTTCCTATTTTATGTATAAGCCAACAGCCTTCAGATTTTAATCAGATGCATTTTTGTCTATTTTACGCTATAAGCGAAACTTCTATTTAACAGCTCGAACATGGGTATCAGTAAAGAAAATCTTAATCTTGTTCTTGGTCTGAAGGTCAGCTGGCTGCGGCAGCAGCGGGGGCTTTCGCTAAAGGAGTTGTCCGAAAAGAGCGGGATGTCGATTTCGTATCTGAATGAAATCGAAAAGGGTAAAAAATATCCCAAAGCCGACAAAATCATGTCTCTGGCCGAGGCGCTTGGCAAACCGTACGACGAGCTCGTTTCGCTTCAGCTCGATCAGCAGCTCATGCCGCTTTCCGAACTGCTGAGCACCAGCATTATGCAGGAAATCCCGTTTGATCTGTTCGGCCTGAAGAAGTCGGACCTGATGGAGTTTATGACCAACGCGCCGGCTCGCTTTGCCGCACTGATCGATACGCTCATCAAGATTGCAAGGACCTACGACCTGAGCGTGGAGAACCTGCTGTTCGGCGCCTTGCGATCGTATCAGGAGATGCAGAACAACTACTTCCCCGAGATTGAAAAAAAAGCGGCGGCATTCCGAAAGCAGTACAGTCTTGAAGGTGAGCGGCTGACCTACGCCAAAATCAAAAGCCTGATGGAGCAGGAATATGGCTATAACATTGATGAAGAGGAGCTGGCAAAAAGCGTAGAGCTCGGGCATTTTCGCTCGCTTTATCTGCCGAAAAAACCTCAGCGTCTGTACGTAAATACCCGGCTCACGGAATCTCAGCAGCTTTTTTCGCTCTGCCGTGAGTTGGGCTATGAGGTACTCGAGCTCAAGGAGCGCGTTCCAGGTTCATCCTATCTGAAGGATGCCACTTTTGATCAGCTTCTCAATAACACGCACGCATCCTATTTCGCCGGTGCGCTTTTGCTGGACAAGGATGATCTGGCTGCCGATATCGAAACATGGTTCGAATCCGGAGAATGGAATACGGATGCGCTGGAGGCCATGATTTCCAAATACAGAGTGACGCCCGAAATGCTGTTTCACCGGCTGACCCAGATTATGGCGGAGAAATTTCAGCTTGGGCAGTTTTATTTTCTGCGCTTCAATCATGATACTAACACGGGTGCGCTTAAGCTTACCAAGGAGCTTCACTTTTCGAAACTGCACTCCACCCACGGCATTGGCTTTAACGAGCATTACTGCCGCCGCTGGATTACGCTGCGCCTGCTTAAGGAAGTAGCCGACTCAAACAAGGAGGGCGTAACCTTCGGGGCCCAGCGGTCGCTGTTTCACAATACCGAAAACGAGTACTTCTGCATCTCAGCGGTGAGACCGCTACGCCTGAGTCCGGGCGTAAACTCCTGCGTGACCATCGGCTTTTTGATGGATCAGCGGTTCAAGCGTAAGGTGAGATTCTGGGATGATGAGAAGGTCGTGCGATCGGTTGTGAACCGGACCTGCGAACGCTGTCCTATTGAGGACTGCAGCGAACGGGCAACTGCCCCGGTAATTCATGAGAAGAAGCTGCGCGAGGAACGCATAGCCCGCCGCATGGATGAACTTTTTGCCGAAGGCTCAACCTCCTGAGAACAGCTAAATCCTGAAGCCCAACTCTATGAAAAAGGCCGGAAAACAACGTGTGCTAAGCATCGTCGCCTTCATTACGGGCATCATACTGCTCCTGTCACCGGCTTCCGGAATTGCCGCTCGTCCCGGCTATTTACTTGGCCTGCCCTCCGGGATGATCTACATCTTTGCCGTCTGGCTGTTCATCATTGCGCTTCTGTTTGTGTCGGGACAGAAAACCGCTAAGGAAAAAGAAGCATGAACAGTCCGGTGCTCATAGCGGCTATTGCGTTTGGTTACCTTTCGCTGCTTTTCCTGATTGCCTATCTGGCCGATAAGCGGGCCAAGCAGGGCAAGAGCCTCATCAACAATCCGTGGGTCTACTCGCTTTCGTTGGCCGTGTACTGCACCGCATGGACGTTCTACGGATCGGTGGGCCGGGCTGCGGAAACGGGTCTCGGGTTTCTGCCCATCTATCTCGGGCCGACGCTCATGGCCGCGCTTTTCTTCCTTGTGCTTCGCCGCATGATCCGCATTTCCCGCCATCAGCGGATTACCTCCATTGCTGACTTTATTGGATCACGCTACGGTAAAAGCACCCTGCTGGCCGGAGTGGTAACGGTGATCGCCGTGCTGGGCATCATCCCGTATATCTCGCTGCAGCTCAAGGCGATTTCAAGCAGCTATACCATCATGACCGGCGACCTTTCGGTCATGCAGATGGGCTGGGAGCAAACGGGTGGGTTTTTCCTTACGGATACGGCTTTTTATGTGACGCTGGTGCTCGGCGTGTTTACCATTTTATTTGGCGCCCGCGAGCTGGACGCTTCCGAAAAACATGAGGGAATGGTGGCCGCTATTGCCTTTGAGTCGGTGGTGAAGCTGCTGGCCTTTACGGCTGCCGGTTTGTTTGTGGTTTTTGTGATGTACGGCAGTCCGGCAGAGCTCTTCCGTGCCGCCTGGGAAAGGCCTGAAATGCGTCAGTTATTCAGCACCGGAGAGGGATCGGAGCTGCAGCGAGACTGGATCTGGCTCACCATTCTTTCCATGCCGGCCATATTGCTGCTGCCAAGGCAGTTTCAGACGGCGGTGGTGGAAAACGTAAACGAAGACCACGTGCGCTCGGCCGCGTGGATGTTTCCCCTTTATCTGCTCATTATCAATATTTTTGTGCTGCCGATTGCGCTGGCGGGCCTCATGCATCCGGGGCTTCAGGGCGTGGATGCCGATTCCTTTGTGCTCAGCATTCCGCTGATTGAGGGGCAGAGCTTTCTGGCTATTCTCGTATTTACCGGCGGACTCTCAGCGGCCACTTCGATGGTGATTGTAGCTACCATCGCGCTGAGCACCATGCTGAGCAACGACCTCATCATGCCTGCTCTTCTGCGTTCGCCCCGTCTGGGCCTGCTTCAGCAGCAGTCGCCGGGCCGGCTCATCCTGCTTATTCGCCGGGTGGGTATTTTTGTCATTCTGCTGCTCGCCTATCTATATTTTCGTTTTATTGGTGAAGACTACAGCCTGGTTTCAATTGGCCTGGTGTCCTTTGCCGCTGTCGCTCAGTTTGCGCCCGCATTGTTTATTGGCATGTTCTGGTACGGCGCCACGCGAACCGGCGCGCTGGCCGGCATCATTTCCGGATTTGTGATCTGGGCCTACACGCTGGTTATTCCGTCCGTGGCCGGCATCAGTCCTTTCTTTATGGACCTCACCCAAAACGGTCCGTGGGGAGTTGAGCTGCTCCGCCCGGGTCAGCTTCTGGGTATTACGGGCTATTCTACCGTGGCGCAGTCGGTATTCTGGAGCCTTTCGGTGAATACGCTGCTACTGCTGGTGGTCTCGGCCTTCAGCAGGCAGACGCCCCTTGAGCTGTCGCAGGCTGCCCTGTTTGTGGAGGGGAAAACCATCGAGGACACCCACGCGGCTGACCGGCAGAGCGAGGCTACGGTTGGCACCCTCAAAACCATACTGACGCGCTTCCTGGGTGAGCGAAAAGCCTCGGAGACCATCACCACGTACGAAAATTCAAACAGCCCGCTTCCCGGAGATGATCAGCCGGCACCGTTGATGTTCATAGGTCATGCCGAGAAGCAGCTTGCCGGTGCGATTGGCTCTTCATCAGCCCGCCTGCTGATGGCCATGGAGGTGCGTCAGAAGCCAATGAGCATTACTGAGATCCGCGGTATTCTGGATGAAACGCGACAAGTACTTCAGTACAGCAGACAGCTTCAGGAAACGTCCGAAGAGCTGAGGCAGGCCAACGAGCAGCTGCGTCAGCTCGACGAGATGAAGGATGAATTTGTGGCTACGGTAACCCATGAGCTCAAAACACCGCTCACTTCGATACGGGCGTTAACCGAAATTCTGCGCGACACTCCGGACGTAAAAGAGTCCGATAAAGCCCGCTTCCTGGACATCATCGGAAAAGAAACCGAACGCCTCACACGTCTCATAAACCAGCTTCTGGATACGCAAAAGGCCAATACAGGCACCTTCGAAATCGAGTCGCTGCCGCTGCGTATGGAGCAGGTTGTTCAGGAATCCATGGATTCTATGGAGCAGGTTTTCCGGGAGAAAAAGATTGATGTCGCGTTTGATGCTGAGCCGTCGCTTCCCGGGATTCAGGGTGATGCTGATCGTCTGAAGCAGGTCGTTCTGAACCTGTTATCGAACGCGGTGCGCTACGGAAGCGAAACCAATCCAGCGATTGAAGTGCGCATTTTTGTGAAAGATCAGAAGCTCATGGTAGAGGTGACTGATAACGGGCCGGGAATAGCCGAAGAGGATCAGGAGCGTATTTTTAAACCGTTCTCGCAGACCGGAGAGATCTCAAAACGAAAAAGCGGCACGGGGCTGGGTCTGAGCATCAGCCGTAAAATCATGAGCATGCACGGCGGGCGACTGCTGGTGAAAAGCAGGACCGGCGAGGGATCACGATTTATCATGGAGCTGCCTCTGGAGTAAGAGCTATAGGACGCAGAGTTCACAAAGTTTAAAAGGAAAGTCGCGCAAAGGGTTATAAAAATAACGTTGCGTTCTGCTCTGATTTATTCCTGATCGGTAACCTTTAGTTTCAGTTAAGTCCAAACGTGAAAGGACCCGGTATAAATGCTGTTTGTACCCATATTCGTTATACCCGGAACCGTTGGCTGAGCGGAGTCGAAGCCAACAGGATGGGGCGCAACTCAGGCAGACAGCATATCAAAGTTCAGATGCTTTTTCATCAGTGCAAAGTGTTTGTCGAGGGTGAAGAGGCTGAGCTTCTGATCAATTACCTGCTGGAGGATGATCAAGTCCGGAATGCCGACCCGGTTAATACCATGGTTTAAGTTCAGGAGCTGGTATTCCCGGATGATGTCCCAGTCTATGTTTAGCGGGATTTTGGGGATGGCATTAAGTCCATCCAGGATTTCTCGTTCATTCCTTTTCATAAGTGCCGGTGCAAGCTCGGTGAGAATTAACTCGTTGGTGCAGACTAAATCTTCTTCAATCAGACGATCCAGTTTTTGCAGACCACCCGACCTGAAGTAATCTATCCATACCGAGCTATCAACAAGCACCATGTATTTCGACATCAGGCACGGTCTCTGAGTGATTCGAGATCAATCTCTAAATCAATCGTGCCTTTTCTTGCAATCAGGCGCTTTCTTTTGGCCCGGTCAATTTCACCCTGAAGCGCATCTTTGATTAGCTGGCTTTTTGTAGAAGCCCCGGTAACCTTCATCGCTTCATCAATAAGCTTTTTAGGAATGTCCAGAGTTGTTCGCATAATTATATATGTATAAATGCATATTTATATATGCATAATAACAGGATTCTGTTAATTAGTCAAGAAAGGGGACTCGTTCCCGAACCCTCCTGCCTTCGGCTCCGCTCAGGCAGCGGGTGGGGCGAAGCGGGAGTTTTGGTTGTATTCAAACTTGGCAGGATTCAGTGTAAACGCTGTTTTGTGCCAATATTCGTAATACCCGGAACCTTTGGCTGAGCTCAGGCAGCGGGTTGGGCGAAAGATGGGTTATGATTGTAACAAAACTTGACAGGATTCAGTGTAAAAGCTGTTTTGTACCAATATTCGTTATACCCAGAACCGTTGGCTGAGCGGAGCCGAAGCCAACATGATGGGTAAGGGGGGGATGAGATGTATGAATTAATTCGAAGCTGTTTCTTTTTCTACGTCCTGCCTCCGACTTTCCTATATATCCGCACAAAAGGCAGGAAGATTTAGTTTTAAATCCGGTCAATTAAGGTATATCGCCACAGGCGAAAGTTGAGATGATGAAATCTACCGAAATTTCAGAATGTCCGGATCAAACAACCGCTCTTCCCGGGTCACGTAGATGATATAGACTTTGTCGTCTGCAAGGCGATAAAAAATCCTGCAGGGAGGTAAGACGATTTCCCTGTACACGGATACTTCTAATTCCTCAACAGGCTTGCCGCTTTCGGGATGGCTGGCTAAATGCGCCACGCGTTCAAAGGCTTTTTGGACCAGATTCCTGGCTGCATCCGGATTGTCTAATGAGATGTAATCCGCAATCTCATCAAGCTCCTGCAGAGCAGGTTCAGTCCAGATTATTTGAGCCATCGAGCCATGCGCTTTTCGGCATCCTCATGTGATAAAACCCGGTCCTCAAGAATGGCCTTTTCACCCCTTGCTAATCCTTCCAGTAGTTTCAGCCTCTTCTGGAGATGTTCAAAATGATCTACATCAACCAGATAAGCAGATGGCTTTCCATGTTCTGTAATCAACACAGGCTCTTTCTCTTCCCGGAGTTCCTGCAGGATTTTGGGGGCCTGTCTTTTGAGCGTTGTAACGAGTTCTGTTTTCATAGTATTACTATAGTATCACTTATTCGTATTCCAGGCAAGTTACCTGATTCAGGATTTTTTATTTGGCATGTTTAAACGACATAGGAGCATTCATTTTCGGAATTTAATTTGAAGGTTATCTATGCCGTTCACTATTAAATCATTTTTTCCTTTACGGCAAACCGCTTCCAGCAGCTGTACCAAAAAACCGCATAAACGAACTGATAAGCCAATAATTTAGTTTCAGATAGACACACTAAATCAAATGCATAAGGCTATGAGTACAGGCGACAAAACCAAAAGACACATCGTAATTATCGGCGGCGGATTCGGCGGCATCAAGACGGCAAAGATGCTGGCTAAGGCCGATGTAGACATCACCCTTATCGATAAGACCAATCATCACCTGTTTCAGCCGTTGCTGTATCAGGTGGCTACGGCCGCGCTTTCTCCGGGTGATATTGCCGTGCCGATCCGTGGTATCTTCAGCAAACAGCAGAACGTGAAGGTGATGCTGGGTGAAGTGGTTGATGTGCTGGAGGAGAAAAAGATCGTGAAGCTGAAAGACGACCGGATGATTCCCTTCGATACGCTGGTTGTGGCCTGCGGAGCCAAATACAACTATTTCGGCAACACGGCCTGGCAGAAGCACGCCCCGGGTTTAAAAACCCTGTCGAACGCGCTGGACATCCGTGAGCGGATTCTGCTCTCGCTGGAAAAGGCCGATCAGATCGACAGTCCGGCGGAGCGGCAGAAATACCTGAACTTTGTCGTGATAGGCGGAGGCCCGACCGGAGTTGAGATGGCCGGCGCCATAGCCGAAATCGCCAAGCGAAACATGATGCGCGACTACAACAACTTCGACCGGGAGGATGCCCACGTCTATCTGGTTGAGGCGGGTCCGCGGATTCTGAACGGCTACGACGAAACGCTGTCTGACAAAGCCGTAAAAATGCTTGAGGAATTGGATGTTGAGGTGATGCAGGGTCGACCGGTTACGCACATCGAGCACGACAAGATTTTTCTGGAAGACGGGGTGATTGAGTCACCGAACATTGTATGGGCGGCCGGCGTTGAGGCCAACGCCGTAATCGGAACGCTTGATGTGGAAACTGACCGCGCGGGCCGCGCCATTGTAGCACCTGATATGAGCCTGCCCAACCATCGCGATATTTTTGTGATAGGTGACGCCGCTTTTATGACAGACGATAAAGGAAAGCCGCTTCCGGCCCTGGCGCCTGTTGCGATGCAGCAGGGCAAGTACATTGCAAAGCTGATCAAGGATCCGGAAGCCTATAACGCGGCCGAACGCAAGCCGTTCAACTATCTGGACAAGGGCAGTATGGCAACTATCGGCCGGGCCCGGGCTGTAGCGGACATCCGCGGTTTCAAAATGAGCGGATTTCTGGCATGGGCCATGTGGTCGGTCATCCATATTCTGTTCCTCATCGGCTTCCGCAACCGCCTCCACGTATTCGTGGAATGGATGTGGCACTACTTCACCTACAAGCGCGGCGTGCGATTAATTACCCGGAGTGAGGGGGAAGACAAGCCGGGAGTCAGCGAAGAGGAAAACGTTTTACGAAGAGGCGCATAGAAACAGCGCCGATTCCTGATCTTATCTCCTTGACTCCGGATATGAAACCAAAAGTTTGAACTCGAACTCTTCGCCGGGCTCCAGCTCTATGCGGAAGGTTACCTGACTTGAGGTCTGTTTGTAGACCGGCACGTTGGTTTCATCAATAGACATGTTGCGGCCTGTGTTTGCAGAGAGCATCATTATGGCTTCCTCGTCAGTTCCGTTTCGAATGATGATAGAGCTGCGTACTTCATTCGGTCCATCGCTACCCTCAGAACTACCGGTTAATACTTCATCGATTGGGATTTCTGAAGCCCGACTCCCGCCAAGGAGCAGTTCCTGCCCCGGCTCGGTGGACCTATCCAGACTCGTGTCGCCAATCAGCGCCGGTGATGCAGTTGATCGGTCAAGAATCCGGACTGAACCTGAAGGTAAAATTTCAGTTAGCGGGGTTTCACCACCGGTTTGAATACGGTACATGATGTTTGGTTTGATGTTGAAACGCTCGCTCCCATTTCTGATACCAAGCCCGAAACTATGGTGATATTCCTTTTTATAAGAAACATTATCGGCATAAAAGCTTCTTATCTGCGCACGCTCTCTGCGGGGAAGCTCGTCGACGGTCCCGATATCATAGGTGTAAACGGGCTGATACGTACGGCGTCCGGTGGCTTGATTCACATCCGGGCGCTGCTGATTTCTTCTTAGCTCTCCGGAGAAAAGCGTGACATTTGCTCCCTCAAATCCGGCGCTGGTGTTGTTTTGTATGTGTGAAAGAGTGAGCCATTCCAGCGTCTCTGATTCCTCATCAAGCTGCAATTGATGTTCGGCCACCCAGCCAAGGCCGCCCGTATAGTAGAGCAGACCGATTTCGTAGCTTCCGGGCCGCTCAGCTTCGAAACTGGCCATCACACCGGTTTCGCGACGAAGGTCAAAGCTACCGGATGTGGATTGCACCGTATAGGCGCCGGGGTTGGTGATGATGAGCTGTTCACCACTTTCCGATCGGATTGAGAGCATGCCAAGCGAATAGTCGGTTAACGTTCCGCTGATTCGACCTGCAGGACCGTTCAACGTAACTTGTTCACCTCTTAGCTCCTGAAAAACGCCGCGCATTCCTCTCGGCTGAAGCACGGTGGCAGATCCGAGTAGACGGACATCACTTGTGAACTGAAGATCAGAAATTTCGTTGGGGTCAGGCAGTCCGTGTATCAGAACATGATTGACACCCGCCTCAAGCTCGACCTTTCTTGTTTCGAAGACCATGGCAAAGCTGTTGGAATAAATGGTGATGCCAATCCGGTCGGCTTCCGGACTGAAAACGTAGTCTGTATCGTTTTGAGCCATGGTTTGTGATGGCATCATCCCGCAAGTAAACAGGAGTATAAGCGCGAGCAGAAAAGCTGATTTGAACATGGTAACCGAATTTGAAGAGCGGTAGAAGTTGAATGATTGCATAGGATTACCTCAGTCTAATCTGCCGGATATAAAATATGGAGGGAAACTTCGAGAGTCTCACCGGGCTGCATGGAAAGCTGCGTCTGCAGGTAACCGGCCCGGCGTTCGAACGGAAGTGATGCATCAATAAGCTGCGCGCCGGAGGAGACGTTTCTGCGCAAAAACAGACATACTGTTTCATCACCGGTGTTCTCGAGCTGAAGCGTATGGAAATGGTGGCGGTCATCATCGCGCTGCCCTCTTGAACTATAGCTTTCTGAAATAATTACAGGCGATGCCTCGCGGAGCGGAAGATAGATGGCGTCGCCGGGGCTTACCATATTCAGAAAAATATTGGATTCGAAATCCGGGCGGTTGTTTACGTCTATACTGCTCACATAGCCGCTGCCGGAAGGAAGCGTTTGTGACAGGGTTGAGCCCTCGATCTCATTATCATTCAACCGGGCGAACACAGCAGGCCTGAGGCCCGAGCCTGCACTTCCGGTGATGTAGAAATAGTGTTCCTTGGCATAGTTAAGCCCCGTATTCTCATGAAGGATGATAGTACTTAGCTCCTGGGAGCGAAGCTCGAATGTGCCGGGGAGATTATAGACAAAAAAGTCAGCAAGCGACTCCTGTGCTGGAGCTGAAAAACCTGTTACGACAACATCACGTAAGCCGCCATCACGGCTCGTAACAACTCCATACTGACTCTCAGTGGCCATCAGGTCTCCGGGGCCAAAAATACGGCTAACTCTGCCTGCGCCAATATTCGGAAGTGAGCTAATCAATACCTCTCCGGCGAGAAGACGAACGCGCACATCATTCATGTCTGATTCCGATCTGCTGAGCACATGTGCTTCGGTGAACCAGTCCACTTTTTTTGTTTCCGGATGAACACGTATACTGTGAAGCGCGGCCCAGCCTATTTGGCGATTTCCGTAAAGCAGGCCAATCTCGTGCTGACCCGATTCCTCCGCATAAATTCTAAGCGTAAGCGCTGTTTCGCCAATCAGGCTGAGGTCGCCATCCAGCGGTGAGTAAATGAATTCACCCGGCCGGTCGAAAAGCATCATCCCGTCCGGTCCGGTAAGGGTGATGGTTCCCTGATAATGATCCAGCACACCTTCGTGGGTTTCATCACTGCGGATTAGCTTCACCCTGTTTCCGCTGAGGCGGTCCATTATAGATTGAAGCCCCGGCTGTGAAACGGGATAACGGACGTCGACAAGCTCACCTTTATCAAAAAAAACAGAAATCCGGTCGATGCTGAAAAGCTCCGGTATGTTCAGAATCTGTATTTCATTCATGCCGGCTTCGAGATTCACCTTCCTGATGTCGTAAATAGCCGACTCATTCTGGTTGTAAACAGTAAGCAGGCGCTCGTCAGATTGTTCGGATACTATTTGAGCGCTGGCGATTGCCGGTATCAGACAAAGCAGCAGGGTAGAGAGGAATCGCATAAGCAGCATGATAAAAAGGTGTTGGTAATATGAAGCGTACGCCGGGAAGCACAGTTACAGCGTAGTATAATGTTGGGTGATGCTTTCGATAACGGACTTTGTTCTGAACATGGTATGCAGACCTATTATTCAGGGGCTCAGAGTTTAGTTTCAGATTTCATTCAGAGCATCCAGCACGGCGCCGGCGCGGACTCCGGAGTGCGAGTCGTGCCAGAAGGCTTCACCCTTGTACAAAAGTATGGCCTGCGGTGATTCATGCTGCACCCCGCTGAGCTCCGCAGCCAGTTTCGACAGCGGACGACTGGCCCGAACGTCGATAAAGTGTACATCCGCCTTCTCTTTGATGGCATCGAGCTGTTTTTCGAGATCCAGAAGAGAAAGGGTGCAGGTGTAGCAGGCAAAGCTGTGCTTGTAGATAAACTGTGGCTTCAGATCGGTGGCAAATGCGGCGCGGACTTCATCTTCGGTTTGTGGATGATTCCAGGCGTCAGAAACCTTCGGTCCGCCGGACGAGAATTTGAATTTGTCGAAAAAGCTCATGTCTATATCGTTTAAAGGAAGGATGATGATGAATAGTAATCAATCGCGGAGGTTCAGTCAACCTTTGCGTAGGGCAGGAATCGAATAACTGTAAGATAATCAGAATGAAGTAGAGCTGTGATGATATTTGGCAGGTTGGGACTCTCTTTGAGCAAATTTGCGCCTGCCTTAGAGGAGATAAACGGCGCTCGATTGCGTCCTGTCGTCAGAACCGGTTGAATTTGTGTTTCACTAATGAAAGCGCTTTTTAATTAATTGCATAAATAAATTAGGTAAAATTAGTAATTATACTTAAAAAATATATTGCAAATAGGATAAATAGTTTTAAAATTTAGCCCGGGTGATGTAGTCGTTTTCATCACCAAACTAACATAACTACAGCTAACCTACTTTAATCTAACTTCGCAGCTATGAGAATGACGAAAGTGCTTCGTTCACTCGGGAAATGTTGTATACTTTTGCCGGTTTTATTTCTGGCTTCGGCGGGCATACTTTCCGCCGAGCCCGTCTATGAATCGATGGAAGCGTTTCAGGCTTCCCCGGAATATGCCATCTTTATTATAGATAACCTCTGGATTCTGCTGGCTGCAGCCATGGTGTTTATCATGCACCTTGGTTTTGCCTCGGTGGAAAGCGGCATGACGGCCGCCAAGAACACCGTAAACGTAATCTACAAAAACGTCTTCATCCTGTGTACCGGTATTCTGGCCTATGCAATAATCGGCTTTCAGATTATGTATCCTGGTGATTTTAACGGATGGTTTGGCTTTGGCGGTTTTGGAATCGGTTACGACTCCGCCGATCCTGTTGCCTACCTCACGCCTGCCTATGGCGAACAAATGACGATCTGGTCGGATTTCATCTTTCAGGCGATGTTTGCGGCAACGGCAGCTACGATTGTTTCGGGCTGCGTTACGGGCCGGATTAAACTTCATGTTTTTATGATATTCGGATTTCTTTTGGTGGCCGTTTCCTATCCCATCACGGGAAGCTGGCTGTGGGGTGGAGGCTGGCTGGATCAAATGGGATTTTATGATTTTGCGGGCTCAACGCTGGTTCACGGCGTGGGCGGCGTAGCAGGATTGGCGTGTATCATCCTTCTCGGAGCCCGAAAAGGAAAATATGGCAAGAATGGCGAGGTCAATCCGATTCTTGGTCATAATATTCCTTTGGCAACCGTTGGAGCGTTTCTGCTCTGGTTCGGCTGGTTTGGCTTTAACGGCGGATCGGTACTGAGCGCCAATCCGGCTGAGGTCAGCTTTGTGTTTGTAACCACAGCATTGTCAGCCGCAGCAGGCGCGCTTTCAGCCATGCTCGTAACCAAGCTC
This sequence comes from Balneolia bacterium, assembly GCA_022565795.1. Classification (GTDB taxonomy): domain Bacteria; phylum Bacteroidota; class Rhodothermia; order Balneolales; family Cyclonatronaceae; genus Cyclonatronum. Next base: position 15,766 of record JAIUMA010000016.1, on the reverse strand, counting down.
TGGATCAAGAAGCTGGATGCCACGATGGCGCTCAACGGAATACTGGCGGGTCTTGTGGGAATCACCGCAGGCGCTGATGTCATTTCGCCTATGCTTGCTATCATCGTCGGTGCTGTAGCCGGTGCAATAGTTGTCTTTGCTGTGGTCGGTCTGGATAAACTCCGCCTGGATGACCCCGTTGGCGCGGTTTCCGTGCACGGCGTTTGCGGAATCTGGGGCACGCTTGCCGTTGGTATTTTTGCGCCGGGTTTCTCCATCCTCACTCAGCTTATTGGCGTATTGGCTATATACGGCTTCACCTTTTTGTTCGCCTTCAGCGTCTTTGCCGCGCTTAAGTACACCATCGGAGTGCGCGTGAGCGAGGAGTTCGAATCTACAGGTCTCGATATAGCCGAGCATGGCGTGGCGGCTTATCCGGACTTCGCATCAATAGATGACAAGCCGGTTGGGGCACAACCTTCACCCGCTTTAGTTTGATGTAAGCTATCCTTAAGATCTTTACTTGTGTGGTAAAGAAGCGAAAAAGCGTCGTCGGTTTAAAAGCCGGGGGCGCTTTTTTGTTTTCACCCATTCGTTAAAAAGCGAAAATGGGCGTTGTCTTTCGCTGAAATAAGAGAGATTTTTAGAACGTTGGTTGTAGAAGCATGGAGGGCATCACCCTAAACATTTCTTCTGTAGGAGATTACCTTCAGCCTGACTGAATAAAATTTGATTCGACTTAACATCTAAATAGTTTTTGTGCATGGAATCCATCAGCGCATTTGAAATCATTAAAGTGGGAATTGGTCCGTCCAGCTCGCATACCATGGGCCCGTGGAAAGCGGCTGAGCGGTTTGTAAACAGCCTCCGGCGAAAAGGAGTGCTCGAAAAAGTGACGGAGATAAAAGTTTCGCTGTATGGTTCTCTGGCCAAAACAGGGCACGGTCACGGTACGGATGTGGCCATCCTGATGGGGCTTTCAGGGGAAGATTTCACCACAATCGACACGACCACCATACCTGACCGTGTGGCTTTCATTAAAGCGATGGAGAAAATAGGCCTCGGCGGGGAGCATGAAATCGAGTTTATTCCTGACCGCCATCTGGTTTTTGAATACGGCATCACGCTGGAGTTTCACCCAAACGGCATGCGGTTTCAGGCCCTGCTCGATGACGGTGAAATCGTGACGTGCAACTACTTTTCCATCGGAGGCGGATTTGTGGTTCGGGATGGTGATGACGATGAGGAAATTCACAATCATTCTAAAGTCACGCCGTACCCGTGCCATACGGCAAAAGAAATTCTGGATACCTGCCGAAAGCTGAATTTGAAGGTATCTGAGCTGGTATTCCTGAATGAACAAGCATGGCGAAAACCCGAGGAGATCAGAAGCCATGCTCTTTACATTTGGAATGAAATAAAAGAGTGTGTGTTCCGGGGTGTGCGGCAGAAAGGCACATTGCCGGGATCACTTAAGGTACGGCGCCGTGCCTATGAGCTCTCCAAGAAAAGAATGGCCGGACATAAGTTCGATAATGTGAACGACTGGCTCGAAGCCATCAAAAATGGCCCGTCGGATTTCAACACGGTAAATAAGTGGGTGAGCATATTTGCTCTGGCCGTTAATGAAGAAAACGCCTCATTCGGACGCATCATTACGGCGCCAACGAACGGAGCTTCCGGTGTAATCCCTGCCGTTATGATGTACGCCTACTGCTTTACGCCCGGTTTTGATGATGACACCGCGGTCGATTTCCTGCTCACGGCAGGCGAAATCGGGACGCTCTACAAAAAAGGAGCGACCATCTCTGCGGCAATGGGCGGATGTCAGGCTGAGATCGGCGTTTCCAGCTCAATGGCCGCTGGTGCGCTGGCCGAAATTCTGGGCGGAACCAAGGAGCAGGTGATGCAGGCCGCCGAAATTGCCATGGAGCACCATCTTGGCATGACCTGCGATCCGATTGCGGGACTGGTTCAGGTTCCGTGTATTGAACGAAACTCCATGGGCGCCATGAAAGCCATCACCGCTGCCAATATTGCGCTTGATGAAGACCCGTCTGCCGCCCGCGTCTCTCTGGATGACGTCATCAAAACGATGTGGGAAACGGCAAAAGACATGAATAACAAATACAAAGAGACGTCAGAGGGCGGTTTAGCCACGATTCCGGTGAATGTTATTGAATGTTGAGTCACATTTGTAAATGTTTGCAATCTCAGGAGCTGACTAGCTCAAAGCGTTAGTTTTTTGTGACGTTAAATTCATGATGCGCATTGTTTTAAATACTTTCCATGGCGTTAAATGCTGTATAATCAGTGTCTAAACGTTTTGTGTATATGTAGTTGTTTGGTTGTGTAACTAATACAAGAACAGTTCACCAAAACAAATAAACCAACTACTACTGATATGAAAACTCTAAAAATATTCTCAATCATGCTGCTCATGACGGCTTTTGCTGCTGTGAGTACGTTCGCACAGTATAACTCTGATTCTGAGCCAAGCATCGTAGAAATTGCTACAAGCAACGATGATTTCAGTACACTAGCCATGCTCCTCACCGAAGCCGGACTTGTAGACGTACTTGAAAATGGTGATAACTACACCGTGTTCGCACCAACAAACGAAGCTTTTGAAGCAGTACCAGAAGAGACACTCCAGGCTCTGCTTGCTGATTTAGATCTTCTCCGTGAAGTACTTCTTACCCACGTAGTAGTAGGTGCCGTTACTTCTGAGCAGGTTGTAGGACTTTCTGAAGCGCCAACTGCTGCCGGAAACGTACTTCCTATTAGTTCAGGTGATTACGGTGTACGCGTAGGTAACGCTACTGTAACTCAGGCAGACGTAATGGCTTCTAACGGCGTGATCCACGTTGTTGATGCAGTTATTATGCCACCAGCAGAATCAAGCGGTTACTAAGGTAGGATATAGGAACACAGGTTTGTAGAAAATCCTGTTAGATGACCTGAAGGGGATGCTGAGTTCAGCATCCCCTTTTTTTTGATCAGGACGCAGAGATACGCTGATTATCTCGCAGATTTTCGCAAATAAAGTGAGTTAGTCAGTGACCACTTATAAGTTTAAGCTTGCCACGCGCACTTCATGTAGATCATCATCCGGGGTGTAGCGGATGTAGAGCCTGCCGTTGCGGACGGCGGCGAGATTGTGAAACGCCGGCAGTTCCATCCGTCCCAGAGGATTGGCGTTCAAATCGGTAATCACATAGGTGAAGCCGTCATCGGAGCGGCTGGTCTGCAGCCAGAGACGGTTGCTGTCATCGGCCAATATCCGGGTGAAGGCTGGTTTGTGAGGCTTAATGCGCGATTCCGCCCGGCGATGCTCCTCACGGGGGATGTCTTCAAGCGCCCGGTTTAATTCTTCGCGGGTTACCATTCTTTCCTCGATGCGAAAAATGCTTCTGCTAATCTCCTCGCCGTTGGCATTAATCGTTATAATTTCTCCATTCTCAGGATCACCAATAATAATTGAGCCATCAGTCGTAAAGGCCTGTGCTGTTGAAAACCGCCACGGCAGATAATGAACCTGTATACTTGTTCCTCCGCCTGAAATGCTCAGTAATGGCGCGTGCTGAACAGTGGAATAAACCGAGTCCCGGAGAATTTCGCCATCTTCATTCATGAAAAAAGCTGTGCCGTACCTGAATTCCGGCATCATCTGATCCGGATCGCTATTGTCGGTTATCTCCACGCGGTTTGTGCTTTGGTAGAGCAGTCTGCCCGGTTCTAACATGCGGACAAAGCTGGAGCTCCGGTCTTCCGACTGAATGTTGAAATCCCTGCTAAACCGAATGAGGTTGTCATCACCGGGTTCATACAGCATTACCGTTCCGTCCATGCGGCCGACGGCTATTCCGTTAGGTGCGTACTGTATCTGATTCCATGGCTCCAGCTCCCCGGGGCCTGAGCCTTCCCTCGAAACCTGACGTAGCCAGTTACCCGAATCGTCAAACTGATGGATGGAAATCGGAGTACGGTCCATTACAACGATATGTCCGTTAGGCATAACCTGCAGCCCCTGAATCTGCCCGGGCATGTAGTTGTCGCTTTCGTCAATAAGCGTTACGGGCTCAACAACCCAGTGGGGAAGATCGGCCTCGGTAAAGGTGGCCGTTTCATTACCGGAGCCGGGTCGTGCGCCGGATTCGTCGTTACCGGAGCAGGATGTAAACAGGGTGATGGCACCCGTAAGCACAACGAGTCCGCCAAGTGCAGATTTAAGCATGATACAATTAGTTTGTTAGGGTTAAGGCAAAGCCGGAGGTAATCTACTAAAATGAAACGATATAAAGACGACCAAAACGGAGAAAAAGTTTTGAGAGGCACCTCTAATCTGCCCTGAAGCGTATCATAGCTTATCACTTAATCACCCTTTGTTGAACTGTGATTCGTATGATTTGGTGATGTGCTATGATGGCAATATCCGGATAGCAGCATCTTTTCGATCCTTAAATCCAACCAATCCTGATTCGAAACAAACAGCTTCATTCTGTACAGGCGGAAGTAATCAAAAAGCGCTTTTTTAATCCCGAATCCTCATCTTAAAATGTGTTTTTGTTGGTGAATTGGCTATCTTCGATTAGAAATTAAAGGCTTGTCCTGCGTGGGTTTGAGCGGTTTTCATCTGCCGCCGGGACGGCCACTATTATTTGTGTATTCTTCAAAACTACAGAGCTGAATTATTATGGATTCGAAAAAACAGTTCAGGCCTGAAAGCCTGATGATGTCCTACGGCTATAAGCCGGAACTATCTGAGGGAGCCGTTAAATCTCCGATTTTTCTCACCTCTACATTTGCCTTCAAGAATGCCGAAGAGGGCAAGGCTTTTTTTGAGCTGGCCTACGGGCTTCGGGAAAAGGAGCAGGATGAGGAACTTGGGCTGATCTACAGCCGAATCAACAATCCGGATCTGGAAATTCTGGAAAACCGTCTCACACTTTGGGATAACTGCGATGACTGCGCGGTGTTTGAAAGCGGCATGAGCGCCATCACCACAACCATGCTGGAGTTCCTGAATCCCGGCGATCTGATTCTCTACAGCGCTCCGGTCTATGGTGGCACGGATCATTTCATCAACCATTTTTTGGAGAAGATTGGTGTTCATGCTGTTTCGTTTAAGGCAGGTCAGAATAAGGATGAAATCATGAAGGTGCTCGAAAAAACCGGCATGGCCGAAAAGCTGGCCATGGTCTATATCGAGACGCCCGCGAACCCAACCAACTCCATTATCGACATAGCGGCCTGCCGTGAAGTTGCCAACGCCTTTACTGCGGAGGATAAGCACGTATGGATAGCCGTGGATAATACCTACATGGGCCCGATCTGGTCGCATCCGCTGGAGCACGGAGCAGACATTGTGCTCTACTCGGCCACCAAGTTTATTGGCGGACACAGCGACGTAATTGCTGGTGCCGCATGCGGCAATTTTGAGGTCATTAAGCGGATTAAAACGCTGCGTACGTTCCTCGGCAACATGGCATCACCCCACACGGGCTGGCTGCTGATGCGAAGCCTGGAAACGCTGAAGGTACGCATGGAGCAGCAGTGCCGTAACGCGCAGAAGGTGGCCGCTTTCCTGAACGAGCATCCGAAGGTTGAAAAGGTGAACTACCTTGGTCTAATCGAAGAAGGTACGCCCGAATACGAGATCTACAAGCGGCAGTACGAGTCGCCCGGCGCCATGCTTTCTTTTGATATCAAGGGAGGTGAAAAAGAGGCGTTTCGTTTTATCAACGGGCTGAAGCTGATCAAGCTGGCGGTAAGTCTGGGCAGCACGGAGTCGCTTGTGGAACATCCGGCTACGATGACGCACGCCGGCGTGGATCCCGAGCACAGGCGCGAATTCGGAGTTACGGAAAAACTGGTGCGTATTTCCGTAGGCGTTGAGTACCACGAAGATTTAATCTGGGATATTAAACAGGCGCTCGAGGCCGTTTAAGTCTGTATAAATCCGTACCTTTAAACCATCTTTCGGGTGCAGTTGTCCGGAAGGTGGTTTTTTTAATCCCTAAATAAGTGTTCTTATGAAGTTTTTATATCTGTCTGCTGCCCTGCTGCTTTCTGTATCGCTTATGGCCTGCGGAAGCGAACCTGAACCGGAGGAAATTCCAATGGCTTCAGAAACTGAGAACGGTGAATTCCCTCAGGAATTTGTAGATCACCATAACGCGCGTAACTCACTGGACTACGCCGGTGAATATACGGGCATTACGCCCTGCGCAAACTGTGAGGGAATCAGAACGACCGTGACCATCACCTATGAAGGTACTTTCACCAAAACGATGGAATATCTGGGCTATGAAGATGATTCCGAACATCGTTTTGAAGGCGAATACAGCTGGAATGATGCCGGGAACACCATCACCCTGCAGGGGCTTGAGGATCAGCCGTCTCAGTATTTTGTTGGTGAAAACATGCTGGTACAGCTCGACATGGACGGCAACCGCGTTACCGGTGAATTGGCCGAAATGTATATCTTAACTAAATCTTTCTGATATGATGCGCATCACATCTGTAGTTTTCGCCCTGCTTCTTTTATCCTTTATGATGATGGCATGCGGGTCTGAACAGACCGAAAACCAGCAGCCGGGCCCTGATGAACAGCTCGATTCTGCTGCGTCCGTTGAGGTCATTACCCCGCTTGAGGAAACCGAGTGGCATCTTGTTTCCATTCGCGGTGAAGAGATAAAGCTTACCGAAGAATCCCGGGGAACTCCGTATATCGCTTTTTCTGCGGAGGAAAGCCGCGTTTCCGGAAATGCAGGCTGTAACCAGTTTATGGGAGGCTACGAGCTTGGTGAGGCGGGCGGTCTGAGCTTCGGCAATATCGCGGCCACAAAAATGCTGTGCGCCGATATGTCTGTTGAAGATCGCTTTATGGAGGTCTTTGAAGAAACGGCTGGATTCACGATAACCGGCGACCGCCTCATCCTGATGAGCCGAACCGGAGAAAATCTTGCCGAATTTGAAGTGGCTTCCGTGTGATGACGGTAAACGGGATAACAACATGCAGAGGATTTCCCCGGCTGCCGCATCTTTTCCTGTGGAGCATAGTGCTGCTCATTCCGGGCGGTCTTCTGAATGCACAAAGCGGAGAACCCGAAGCTGCGTTGGAATCTGCTTTTGCTCCGCACAGCTGGGAGGAAGACGTGCTGGGTGAAGGTTTTGAACAGATAACCATTCAGCAGCCCGATGATTATGAGGGTGAAGTGTTCATCACGCTGGTGCGCAGCCTGCCGGAGGGTTCCCTGGCAAACGGGCGGGCTGTGCTCTATGTGCACGGCTACAACGACTATTTTTTTCAGACGGAAATGGCTCGCAGGTTTACCGACCGCGGCTACGCTTTTTATGCGGTAGATTTGAGGAAATACGGCCGTTCATGGCGCGAACATCAAATTATGACCAATGTGCGTGACCTCAGCGAATATTACGCTGATATCGACACAAGTCTGGCTATTATACGGGAGGAAGGCTTCGTCTGGACGCTGCTTGCGGGTCATTCCACCGGTGGACTCGTAACCGCACTATACGCCGATTCGAACCCGGACAGTCCTGCTTTTGATGCTCTTTTTCTCAACAGCCCTTTCTTTGAATTCAACAGCGGCTTTTTTACCCGCAGTATTGCTATACCTTTCATTGCCTGGCGCGGAAAGTCCAACCACGGGGGAACCGTGGGCAGTGAGGAGATTTCTCTCTATGGAAAAAGTCTGCACAGCAGCGGCCGGGGCGAATGGGATTTTAATCCGGAGTGGAAAACGCTCGATTCTCAGCCTGTTAGTTACGGCTGGATTCGCGCCATAAGGGAGGGGCATCAAAGAGTTGCCCGCGGTCTGGAAATCACCGTTCCGGTTCTGGTAATGCACTCCGATAAGACGATAAGCAGCAGCGAGTGGTCCGATGATTTTTTTACGGGTGATGCCGTTCTGAATGTGGATCACATCCGGGAACGGGCACAGAAAATTGAGGCGCCAAGGCTGGATATCATGGAAATTGAGGACGGCATGCACGATCTGGTGCTTTCCCGCGAGCCGGTACGCGAGAAAGTCTACGCGGAGTGGTTCAGCTGGCTGGATAAAATTTCAGGTAACAGGTAACAGGTTCGGATTTTCGTAAGTTAATTCTGGTTCAGGATGCTGTAACCTGAAAGACCTTCGACCTTCGACTATGGATCTTTAACTAATTCAATTCACAATTCACCATTCAAAATTCACAATTTGAGCGAAGCGAAACCAAACGAAGCGAATAAATCAACTGAAATGAAGGAAATCATTCGTCTGCAGAAAGAGGTGCAGGCGATGCTGCAGCAGCACAACGAACGCATTGCGGCCGTGGATAATCAGCTTGGGCAGCTGAAGACGAATTTGTCTGCCAAAGTGGGTGATGTTAGCAGTTCGCTGTCTCCAAAGCTGGAGGCCATCAGGGCCGAGGTAAAGGACCTGAGATCCAGACAGCCGGAGCAAAAAAAGCAGCTTCGCTCAGACGTGGCGGCCCTTCGCAGGGAGCTGGAAGAGGTAAAGGACGCCATCACCCTTGAGCAGACAAAAGCTGCGTCGAGGCTTGAAAACCGGATGATGGCCGGCTTCGCAATACTGTTCGCCCTATTCGTTTTATCGATGATTTTATAAAAATCAGTAACCAGTAAACAGTATTTAGTATTTCATCAAGACTTTTACCATCGACTTTGGACTTTCGACCAATTCACAATTCACCATCCACAATTTCTTCTGTTCGAAGCGAATAACTTAATTTATTCTGTCCGCCTAAATGAGTATAATAGAAGCCTGCTAAACTAACCAAACGAAGGCTCCCAAAGCCTTCACATATAAACGAATAGAACCGACTGTTATAATGATGAAGCCCAAAGGCTTGCAGGAGGGTCTGTATTATTAATTCTATCGGCATATGAACGAACAAACATTTGATTTGACTAAACATGAGATAAGCGTTCGGAATATTATTAGAAATCCCGCTCCCGGACGTTTTTACGAAGACGCCATAAAGTACGATCCGGGTTCGGTGGTTACGGCCAACGGCTCGCTGAACGTTAGCTCTGGTGAGCGGACAGGCAGAAGTCCCGGAGACAAGAGAGTCGTTAAAACTGAGGGCGTTGAGGATATCTGGTGGGGTGATGTAAACGTACCTCTTGAAGAAAATACCTATAACATCAACCATCGTCGCGCGATTGATTATCTGAACACCCGCGAGCGGCTCTACGTGGTTGATGGTTATGCGGGCTGGGACCCGAAGTATCGTCTGAAAGTGCGCATTATTGCTGAGCGTCCATACCACGGATTGTTCATGCACAACATGCTAATTCGCCCGACGCAGGAAGAGCTAGCCGATTTTGGCGAACCTGATTTTGTAGTTTTCAACGCCGGCAAGTTTCCGGCTAATCCTTACACCGAAGGCATGACCTCCAACGCCAGCGTGGACGTTAATTTCAAGACCAACACCATGGTCATTTTGGGCACGGAGTACGCAGGAGAGATGAAAAAGGGTATTTTTACGGTCATGAACTACCTCATGCCCAAAAAGGGAGTGCTTTCCATGCACTGCTCGGCCAACGAGGGTAAAGACAAAGACGTAGCCCTGTTTTTCGGACTTTCAGGCACGGGAAAAACCACGCTCTCAGCCGACACCAACCGTGCGCTGATCGGCGACGATGAGCACTGCTGGAGCGAGGAAGGTATTTTCAATATTGAGGGCGGCTGCTACGCCAAGGCGATCGGTCTTTCTCAGGAAAAAGAGCCCGAGATCTTTGGTGCCATAAAATACGGCACGGTTCTGGAAAACCTGGTTGTTGACCCGAACAGCCGTGAAGTTGACTACAACGACGTAAGCATCACACAGAACACCCGCTGCGCCTACCCAATTGAGTACATACCAAATGCAAAAATACCGTGCGAAGGCGGTCATCCAAAAAACATCATATTTCTTACCTATGATGCCTTTGGCGTGCTTCCTCCGGTGAGCAAACTCACGGCTGAGCAGGCGATGTACCACTTCATAAGCGGATACACGGCCAAAGTAGCCGGTACGGAAATGGGCGTTACGGAGCCTCAGGCTACGTTTTCGGCCTGCTTTGGTGCGGCCTTCCTCGTTTGGGCGCCGGCGCGTTATGCCGAAATGCTGGCCGAAAAAATGAAGAAGCACGGCTCAAAAGCGTGGCTCATCAACACCGGACTTATTGGCGGAGCCTACGGAACCGGAAAGCGTATCGACCTCAAGAGCACCCGCGGGATTATTGATGCGATTCTGGGCGGCAAACTCGATAACGTATCAACCGAAAAAGACGAGGTATTCGGTTTTGATATTCCGACCACTTGCCCTGAGGTTTCCGATGACATCCTCATTCCACGCAAGGCCTGGAGTGATGCAGCCGCCTACGATGCGCAGGCTAAAAAGCTTGGTCAGCTCTTCAGCAAGAACTTCGAAAAGTTCAAAAAAGAAAGCAGCGATGCCATTATTAATGCGGGACCGAAAGTGTGATACATCAAATCACACTTCTTTAAAAATCTAAGTAAAAGCCCGCCGGAGTAATTCGGCGGGCTTTTATTTTATCCGCATGGTTTGATTAGTCATTGCCTCAGCGGGGAAGTAAAATTATTGGGTTGGATACTTCAAACCTACCCCGGACCGTATCACAGCCCATCATTTAATCACAGAAATCACAGTTCATCACCCATATTTGGAACTGTGATTAGTATGATTAGGTGATTAACTCTAATTGGGATATTTGAGCATCCATTTTATAGTAATATGTATCCATATTTTTGTACTCTCTTCCCATAAACCTTTGCGTTCCTTTGCTTAAAATCCGCGTTCCTTTGCGTCCTCCCAACTTTACAAAAATTAAAATTACCCTAACAGCGAAATAAAAGTGTAACAAATGGTAGATTGGTGCATCATCTTTTATGAACCCTTATCATCACCCAAAAAGAGGTTTGTCTAATTCATACATATCATCTAATCACATTCCTAATTTCTCATTTCATGAAGAATTTCCTGAAACTTCTATTACCCGTCCTGTTTTTCGCATGCAGCGCTGAGCAGGAAACCGGCTATTTTAATCAGAATGCAGAGCGAACGGCTGCTATCGAGATTGAGTCCGTCGAATACGAGAGTATTTACCTTGAGTACGTGCAGACCTCGCTTGGGGGTGTAGTCGTGGTGAATAACGACATGCTGAATTTCATTGATTACCGATTGGGCAAGGTTCATGAATTTGACACGGAGGGTAATTATACCGGCCTCGTCCTGGATCAGGGGCGCGGGCCTTCAGAACTGCCTCGCTCCGGGATTACTTTTTACAGTCAGATGCCCAATGGTGGGTATGTATTCGTTGGAAGCTCATACGATTATTATGTGTTCAATTCCGATTACGATCGTCTGCAGGATATGATGGTTCGTTTCCAGCAGGATAAACCGCTGGAATATCTTAATAATAACCCGACACCGGAAGACCACCGGTCGTATAACTTAGCCTACTACATCGGGGATTTACGCACGACTGACCGCACGGCGTTTCTTCCGTTATTGGGCGGCGAACCTCAGTACACGGCTTTTAATTTTACGACCGATCTGTTCGCTGAGGAAGCCCGGATTCTGGCATCAATGGATATAGAAACGGGCGAAGTTGACCGCATTTTTGGCCGTTTGTCGCCCGTTTACGTATATGAGCCCAATACACGCATGTTTCCATTTTTCTTTTATGATCTGATTGATGATGAAACAATGGCCATTACGTATGGTCCGGATCCGGATATTTATCTGTTTTCGACGGATTTTGATCATATAGCCACGTTTGGAGTCCCCGGAAGAAACATGGAAGTGGAATATGAAAGTTTTGAAGGAATCAGCGACCGGCAGTTCGAAAATTTTATGCTGGACCAGTGGGATACAAAAGACTTCTACAGATCGCTTCAGTACGTGCCGGAGACCAATCTGCTGTTCAGGGGATATACCCGTCGCTCCGATCCGGATATGGACGGGCTGCAGATTTACAGAGACAATGTGCTTATTGCTGACGTAGACATCCCATCGGAACGCAAAGTGATCGGTTATATAGACGGCTGGTACTACACCGATGCCGAAATAAACGAACGTGAAGAAACTAAAAAAATCTACCGGTTCCGACTGGATTAATTTAAATATTAAAACCGGATCTTTAGAAGGTATTCCTGCATAAACCTAGACAAAAATAATCTGCACTATGAACTACTTTATTCTCTCGGCCCTCATTGGTAGCGCTCTGTTTTTTGGAGCGAATCCCAATTCCCATGCCATCACCAACCCAATAGAAACTGAAGTAGAAACGAATTCAGACGAGTTAAGCGATCGTCAGCTGAATCGCCTGATGCGCAGCGTTTCGGATAATTATGAAAATGATACACTCAGTGAGCCCTTTGTTGCGCGGGCATATTACATGGAGAAAGCACGATGCGAGGAAAGCTGGTGCATGTTTACAGAAGGTGAAGGTTATCTCCGCTCGTTTGGTTACGATGCTCCGGTAGAGGTGCAAAATGCCATTTTTGTTCCTAGCGTAATCTACAAAAGTGACCGAACCGAAGCCTGGAAAGAGAATATGGACGGTTACAGAAACACATTTCCTAAGTATGATTATTTCAGCGATACTCAGACTGGTTTTCCTTCATTGACTTCATGCTTTCGTTTTTTTGAACTGAACGGCCCGCTCATGCAACCAAGACGGCACTCATTTTCAGTTTCCTCGTCAGAATACCAGCCTGAGGAATCCTCGATGCTAAGCATAGATTTTATAACTGATTCCTCCCGGGGTCCGTCTTATGAAGGACGCATGCTGGTAGATGTCGAATCAGAGCGGGTGCATCATATTTCGCTTTCCAAAGTACCGTTTCACAGCGTTAACTTTTTTCGCTGGTTGAATGCGCAGTCGGAAATATCAATAAGTTATGTGAACGAGCGGGCATTCGTATCGGAAATGAGTGTAATGATCGATCGGCGAGGGGTAGATTACACGATATCGACAAGATTCAGTGAGCCGGTTTTATATACTGAAGAATTTACCGAGAGCGAATATTTTCTTATTCAGGCTCAGATGGTTAACCCATGGATATCTGAAGTGGGGAGTCTTGACCATTTTGAATCGTATTTTATAAATGACATGACTCAAATCCGCTCCGATTTAGAATTCGAAAAAACGCTTGAACAGCAGTTCGTTGATAACTCTAACCAACCTTGGCGCTACAATCTTGATTCTGCAGGAGAGGTTCATTTGGGGCATGGTGGAGAACCCACTTTTGAGAATGCGCGAAAAGTTTATAAAAAGTTAAGTAGTTTTATGGAGTAAATTATGAAATCTCTTTTCCAATTGTTTTTAATATACGGAGCATTTTTAGCCAGTAATCCAACCATAACAATAGATGAGCCATCTGCCAAGTTGGCTCGTGGTATTATAATTAAAGCCATGGGGTCGGTGGTGAATAATCTGGAGATAGTTAACAGATGGGCTGAATTAGGTGAAGTAAATGGCGATAAACCATTAAAGGCAACATATACTCTGAAAAACAATGGAGACTCAATTATACTAATTGAATCAATTAAACCCGGCTGTGTCTTTACTCGATACGAGGTTCGTGGTTATGAAATAGAACCACATTCAGAATTAGAAATTGTAGTGCATCTTCATACAACTATCCGGGGGTACTTTAAGAATTACATAATAGTAGAAGCAGATACGGAGCAACGTTTTTATAGTTTGGTGTTCGAAGCAACAATTCAATAGGATTAAACTACCGGGTAAATTAAATCAAAAACAACTCGTTTATGTTTGATTCCAAATCATACACCCCGCTAATCATTAAACTGGCCTTGGTCACAATTTTGTTAATACCGAGCTCATGTTCCAATATCGAAAATGACAAAGACCTGAATGAGGGAGGCATTGCTTTAGAAAGGTTATCCTCTTTTCCTGATGAAGAAGCTGAGGTGTTCATTGGAATCCCAACAAATGCAGCGTTTTCTGAATCAGCCGTTTTTATTCCCGATCAGGCAAGTAACGAAGTTCATCATTTTGACCTGCAAGGAAGCTACATGGGGCAGATCGGCAGACCGGGCAGGGGGCCCGGAGAGCTAGGTTTGCCTGGAAGGGCAAGCTTTCATAATGGTGACTTGTGGATTTATGATATAGGTAACGCCCGATTCTGGCGATGGTCGGAAGAGGATAATATTACGGAAATCTTTCAGGCATCGTTTATACCTAGAAGTTTTACAGCTGGTGATGACTATCTTTATAAAACCAGACTTGATGAAGCTGGTAGTAATGGTATGGAAGAATCAGGGTTTATTACCCGTTTCGATTTTGAGATGAACAAAATTGATAGCTTCGGTGAAAGTTTAAAAGGTCTGGTACCAGGCATACCGTCGGCTATCTCAGCATCTCAGCTTAAATGGTTTGAAAACGAACTCTACGTTTTGTTTCAAAACTTTCCTTTTTTGCACGTGTATAACTCGGACGGTGAGCTAATTCGCAAAATAGAATTCGACCTAAAATATAATGAGCTTGCAGAGGCAAATTATCGGCCGGAAGTTTTTTCTGATCCATCACGGATTAGACTAAGGCCCGTATTTTCAGCCTATGATGTTACCAAAGAAGGCATTTTTATTATCATAAATAATGTAGACAATTCTCTGGTTATTGATCAGTATAGTCATTCAGGATCGTACAAAAGACGCTACAAAACCGAAGGTAAAAATGATCTTACGCAAAACTTTAGCTCTGTAAGACAACTGAAAGTGCAGCCTGATGAATACAATTCGGTAAGGTTTTTTATATTAGGCATTATGAATGATGAACCTGCCGTGCATGTTTTTACTGCTGATCTGTAATTGATATTTAATGAGCATTTTCCTCATCTTCATATTCACCATTCAAACCCCTGGCGAATCCTTGCACCAGCAATACTTCGCGCAGGTATCTGATCTGATTGTGACAGAATCCGGTGTATATGTCTCTGACCTGAGAAGCGCCCAGATCTTTAAGTTTGATCATGATGGAAATCAAATTTCGAGAACAGGGAGGCAGGGCAGAGGTCCGGGTGAGTTCCAGATGGGGCCAAACCGGATGGTGAAGGCGGATGGGCGGCTTCTGGTCCTAGATCAGCTTCCAGGTTCGCTGAATATCTTTAATCCGGATCTGAGCTTACAAGAGGTAATCGTTGATCGCGATGTGTTTATACCCGCTTATGATGCCTTTCATCACGCTGATTCCCTGCTGTTTATGGCATCTTCGCCTATATATGGAGAAAACTTTGGGAAATACAATCTTCGTGGCGGTCTGATCAGCGAAATAGAAATACCGGATCTGCACGGCATGGGGCTCAGAGACACGTTCACAGGATTTAGCACAGGAAAACAGCTTGCTCTGATCTGGACGTACATCAACCGTCTCGACAGGTTCACGCCGGAGGGAGTATATTCGGGCACCTGCCAGATTTCCTCACTTCCGGATGAGGTTGATTATGAAATACAGCACTTTGATATCCCCACAAATAACATGACCGAAGAGCAGGCCACTCTGTTTAACAAAGGCGTCTATCTCCCGTCAGGTCAGCTAATCCGGGGCGTCGCACAAGCGGGAGAGCATCTGATTGTACAATACGGCGGCCGTTTCAATAACGGCATTGCGATAGTCATAGACACACATTGCGAAATCATCCACGAGTTTGAATTTCCCGGAAGCCAGCGAATCATGTTTTATGATGAGCAGCGCTCGAGGCTATATTTCACCTATGAGCTT
>JAIUMA010000015.1 GCA_022565795.1 Balneolia bacterium | reverse complement strand
GCGTTCAGGCCGAACTGGGCAACTTCGACATCACCCTAAATGATTTGGTCTATGTTCGCGGCGACTTCAATGAGTTTTCGTTAGATAATCCGATGACGTTAACCGGGGATGGTGTATTCGAGGCCGAGATTGAAATTTCAGGTCCTGTCGGGAGTGAACGTGAGTACAAGTTTTTCATTGAAGCCGGCGACGAGCGCGAGCTCCCAAACGGGGGCTGGGAATTATTCATCGAAAATCCTGATGATAATCGGGTATTCACACTTGGAGAACCTGATGTGAATCAAATTCTGCCGCTTGTGTTCTTCAATGATGATGAAGGTGCAGCAGAACCTGAATTTGTTACCGTATGGCCGGGTGATACCAATAACGATGGCGTTGTAAACGAAGAGGACGTGCTACCGCTGGCGATTTACTGGAACCAAGCCGGACCGGCACGTGAAAACGCATCCGTAGAGTGGACCGGTCAGCAGGCAGAAGTTTGGAATCCTGTAGCAGCTACGTTTGCCGATACAGACGGAAGCGGACTCATCAACCAGACTGATCTGCTGGCGATAGGGTTAAATTTCGGAGAAATGCACGGAGAGCAAGTTTTTAATGCCGATCCGGTTAACTCAGCCACTATTAGCAGTCTGAACACCGGAGACAGAGCTGTGATTACTATCTCAGCCCCGCAAACAACGGCGCTTCAGGGGCTTTCATTTGCATTTGAAACTGAAGGTGTAGCTGATAATCTGTTCACGATCGCGGAGCTGCAGATGGCGGAATGGGCGCAATCCTGGAACGAAAGCGGCAGCCTGATTGAATTTAACCGTACCGAGGGAGCGAGGTTGTCAGGTGCACGCGCTCACAAGGGGCTGACGAATCCTGAGGCTGCAGGTGAGCTGCTTACTTTTGTAGTAGAGGCTACGCAAAACTGGAGTAATGAGGCGCAATTGAACGTGAAGCGCATGTCATACATCGATGCTGTTGGAGAGGCGATTTCGTTTGAAGAAGTTCTGATTGAAGTAGATATCGAAACGGGCACATCAACCGGTGGTACCGAGCTGCCAAGGGAGACTGCGCTGAACCAGAACTATCCGAATCCCTTCAACCCAACAACCAATATTGCCTTCGACCTCAGCGAAAACAGCGTGGTTACTATAGAGGTGGTGAATATTTTGGGTCAGCGGGTTGCGCTGCTTGCAAACAGGCAGGAGATGAGTGCAGGAAGCCACGTACAGACGTTTGATGCGAGCAGGCTCACAAGCGGTGTCTATCTGCTGAGAATGACAGCCGGTAGCCAAACCTTCACCAGAAAAATGATGCTTGTGAAGTAGGTTTCGAGGGAATTCGGACGAACCAAATAATCTTCCGTATTCGCCGACAATTATTCAATTTTGGTTGATTGATAATAAAAGAAAACGCCCGTGGTTTGAAAGCCGCGGGCGTTATTTTTAAGAGAGATAATTAGTTTCGGTATTACAAATTGCGCTCGTTTTGAAACTCTCTGGTAAGAGTTCGGGCGCTTATGAATGAAGTGTCGTTTTCGCCAATGCCTAAAGCGTGGATTTCACGTATATTCCTGAACTCAAGAAGGTAGAATGTAAATTCGTGGGTGTATTTCACAGAGTCTGGTATATCGAAGTAGGATAAGTAGTGGTAATACTCAGATGACTCCTTGGTTGAGCCAATCCTTTGGTAAAGCTCACTTTCATAATTATTGAGCATTTCGATTTCTTCTTCGGTAAAGAGACCGGCATCCGGTTCTACAGTGGTCACAGTCGGGCTGAAAAGTTCTGAGGCGTATTTATTAAGCAATAGAACCGCTCCAGCCAGCATGATTCCGCCGATAACAAATGAGACGATAAGTTTTTTCATAACAGGGGAGTGAAAGTGGGTATGCAGAAATGCGCATTTTGAAAGATACGCATAATGTCAATAATTGTAACAATTATTAAACCTGTAAACCCGGCCATGCTTAAAAAGGTTCAGAAAGCCCGTAAGAAATCTGTAATCAGCTTTTGGGGCTTATAGATGCCGATTCTGTAATTGTAAAAGTGACTTTCGCTACTGATAGCTGAAGCTTAACTCATCATCTTTTATTCCAAGCTGAACAGTACCCCCGTTTTGGAGGTGTCCGAAGAGAATTTCATCGACCAAAGGATCCTTTATTTTCTCCTGAATAAGGCGGGTCATAGGTCGTGCCCCATAGGCCGGATCGTAACCTTTTTTCGAAAGCCATTCAATCACTTCATCATTTGCTTCAAGAACAACTTTTTGCTTGGTGAGAGAGACCTTCAGCTCATTAAGCTGTTTGAGAGCAATCTTGTTAATTACGGCCTCATCCAGGCGGTTAAAGATAATGATATCATCAAGGCGGTTTCTGAATTCCGGCGTGAAGTGATTTCGTATGGCTTTTAGCGGATTGCCTTTTAGTTCGCCGGTTGAGCCTGCAAAGCCAATGCCGGCTGAAGACATTTCCCGTGAACCCAGGTTTGATGTCATTACCAGAATTACATTGCGGAAGTCGGTTTTGCGACCTGTGTTATCGGTGAGTGTTGCGTAATCCATAATTTGAAGCAGAATATTGAACAAATCTGCATGTGCTTTCTCAATTTCATCAAGAAGTAGTACAACGTTCGGGTTTTTACGGACAGCTTCAGTCAAAAGTCCGCCCTGCTCATAGCCAACATAACCAGCTGGTGCACCTATAAGTCTGGAAACCGTATGTTTTTCCATATACTCGCTCATGTCGAAACGCACCAGCTCGATACCAAGCTGAGCCGACAGCACCCGGCAGAGTTCTGTTTTTCCAACTCCGGTTGGGCCGCTGAACAAGAAAGAGCCAATAGGTTTGTGCTCATGCCCCAAACCTGCCCGATGTCGCTTTATAGACGTAACAAGAGCATGCACAGCTTTGTCCTGACCAAAAACCTTGCTGCTAAGCTGATCTTCGAGATCCTTTAGGTTTTCTTTTTCCTCGGATGAAATCGACTGAAGCGGGATGCGCGTAATTTTCGAGATCAGTATTTCGACATCTCGAGTGGTTACAGTTTTGCGCTCCGGATGATTCAGTGAAACCTGTGCGCCGGCTTCATCCATAATATCCACAGCTTTGTCGGGCAGTCTTCGCTCATTCATATGCTTCGCTGTGAGCCTCACCATGGCTTGAACGGCGCTCGGCTGGTACTTGATGCCATGATGCGTTTCGAACGTCTCTTTGAGGCCTTCCAGGATGGTTATAGTGGTGTCTTCGTCGGGCTCGTTAATATCAATTTTTTGGAAACGGCGGGAGAGGGCGCGGTCCTTTTCAAAAGCATTTTTATACTCTTCGTAGGTAGTTGCCCCAATACATTTAATGCTTCCATCCGCAAGGAGTGGCTTAAGCATATTCGCGGCATCCATGGTGCTGGAACCTGCTGCTCCGGCGCCAACAATGGTATGAATCTCATCGATAAAAAGGATGACATCATCTTTTTGCTGCAGTGCTTTAAGTACCCCTTTGAGCCGTGCCTCGAAGTCACCGCGGTAGCGTGTGCCGGCGATAAGGTTGCCTAAATCCAATGCGTAAATGGTGAACCCTTTCAGGCGGTCCGGAACCTGATCGTTAACAATACGCTGCGCAAGACCACGGTTAATGGCGGTTTTGCCCACGCCGGGATCACCAACATACAGCGGATTATTTTTGTAACGACGGCATAAGATTTCCACACTTCGTTGAATTTCCAGGTCGCGCCCGATAACGGTGTCGAATTTTCCTTCACGAGCCATTTCGGTCCAGTTCTCAGTGAACTGCTCGAGCATGCTCTTTTTGCCGGATGAGGAGCCCATTTCGATGGTTTCAGCATCGGGGCGCGGGGCTTCGGTTTCTGATTCCCCCATTGGCTCGAAATGATCATCATCCTGCTCAAAACCGGGTTTTGAAATTCCGTGGGAGATGTAGTTAAGTACATCAATTCGGTTTACGCCCTGTCGCTTCAGGAAAAAGCAGGCATGGCTGTCTTCCTCGTCGAACATCGTTACAATGATGTCGCCAATGGTAACCTCAGCTTTATCTGCAGACCGCGCGTGAACTAGTGCCTTATGCAGCGCACGCTTGAAGCTTACGGTGTGCACCGGATCCTCGTCATCATCATCGTCATCAATTTTCTCAAGTTTGGCGTAAAACTCGTTGATGTCTTTATTGAGCTGCTCCAGGTCCGTACCGCAGCTTCTGAGGATTTTCTGCCCCTCATCTTCCTGTAAGATGGCCTGCAGAAGGTGCTCCAGGCATACAAACGCGTGCCGGTGCGTCTTGGCAATCATGAAGGTGTTTTTGAGAGCGCTGTCGAGCTTTTTGTTTATCATATCAGGCCTCCTCCATTTCGCATTTGAGCGGGAATCCTGCATTTGCACTGGCGTCTTCGACTAGCGCAATTTTGGTTTCTGCAATTTGTTTAGAATAAATGCCACAGGCACCTTTCCCCTGATGATGGACGTCGTTGGTAATTTTCACTGCTTGTTCAATACTTTTCTTAAAAATGGAGACTAAAACCTGAACCACGAATTCAAAAGTGGTATAGTCGTCGTTGATGAGATACACCACATACTGCCCGGGCTCGTCGATCTTTTCGCGGGTTTGCTCAAGCGTATCAGCGAACTCATCCGGTTGCTCACCGGGAATATCCGCAGAGAGCGTTATATCTGTGTTATAACCTTTTATTACGAGGTTGGAACCAGATGCAGAATGATGGGTGTGACTAAAACGTTTAGAACTGTACAGGTCGTACATGGTGTTATCTGTGAGTTAAGCTTTCAACGATTTTTATCTCGGGAAACTGTGTACCGCTAATTTTGCGAAACTAATTTTAAATTTGCTCAAATATACTTATTGTGCGACTTGAATGCAGATTGTGGCACACAAGAAGTTTTTTGATTAAAACAGGAGATGCCAGACAGCGTTCCTGTTAAATATCTTCCTAACTAAAGCTTTGAATTGTAGTAATATATGGCGGGTAACTCAAAAGAGTCTGAGAAAATATTTCGACTAGACCAGAAGCCTGAAGGATTTCTGGGCAGGACTGCTTTAAGCATATTCAGGCGTCCGCTTGAAAGTATTCTTGATTTTAAAGGGCTGAACGAGATTCATCATAAGGCGGCCATGATGTCCGGTGATCAGCATTTCAGCACCAAGCTCATTGATGCCATGAACATCAACCTTGAGTATGATGAAGATGAGCTTAGCAACATTCCAAAAGATGGTAAGGTTGTTATCGTAAGTAACCATCCTTTTGGTGGGATTGAGGGCGTAATTCTCGGGTCGCTGCTTCGTAAGGTTCGGCCTGATTGCAAAATTATGGCGAATTTCATGCTCGAGCGAATACCCGAACTCAGAGATCTGTTTCTCTTCGTGAATCCGTTTGAGTCTCGTGAAGCTGCGCGCGAGAACCTCAAGTCTATGAAGGGTACCATCTCACTGCTGAATGAGGGCGGCGCACTGGGCGTGTTCCCGTCAGGTACGGTTTCGCACAGGAAGTGGGGAGATAAAACGGTGCGTGATCCAGAATGGAAAGAGAGTATCACCCGTATTATTCAAAAAACAGAGTCGCCGGTTGTTCCTGTCTTTTTTTGTGGTCAGAACGGTCCCGGATTTCAGACTGCGGGGCTAATTCACCCGCGTCTTCGTACAGTGCTGCTTCCGCGCCAGTTTACAAATAAGCAAAATTCGACGATTAAAGTCCGAATCGGAAAAGTTATTTCCCATTCGAAGCTCAAGGGGTTTGCAACCACTACTGAACTTACAAGGTATCTTCGCCAGCGCACGTATTTGCTACAAAGCATTGTAGATGAGAAGCCTGAATCTTCGGAATCGAAAAAGACCTTTACCGAGCAGGCAAAGCAGAAGTATGAGCAGATTATCGATGCTATCCCGCCAGCTGACTTAATCAAAGACCTGGACGGTCTCGAAAAAGGACAGCTTCTTCTGTCGAACAACGAGTACGACGTTTATTATGCCACCTACCGCCAGATTCCAAACATCATTCAAGAAATTGGGAGGCTAAGAGAAATATCTTTCAGGGCCACCGATGAAGGAACAGGTAAATCGATCGATATTGACAGCTACGACGAGCACTATATGCATATGTTCGTATGGCATCGTGAAAATCAGGAAATTGTGGGAGCATACAGGCTTGGACGAACAGACAACATCCTGAAGCTCAAAGGTAAAAAAGGGTTATATACAACCACCCTGTTTGATATGAAGACGTCACTTCTTGAACAGATTAGCCCGGCGCTTGAGATGGGCCGGTCTTTTGTGAGTCCTAAATATCAGCGCTCTTTTGCTCCGTTGCTGCTGCTTTGGAAGGGCATAGGTCACTATGTTGTGAAATATCCGAAGTACAAAATTCTGTTTGGGCCAGTGAGTATTTCGAATGATTATGAAACCAGCTCACGTAATTTGATGGTGAAATTCCTGACGGTTTCAAACTATCTCCCGGATCTTGCCCGTCAGGTGAAGCCTAAAATGCCGTTCAAAACACCTAAGAAGATCGGCTGGCAGCCTGCCAAAAATAATCACGGCTTAATCGATATCGATGATGTATCAGACGTAATTTCCAATATCGAGTCTGATGCCAAAGGTGTTCCTATTTTGCTCAAACAGTACCTGAAGCTTGGCGGAAAGCTGCTCGGTTTCAACGTCGACCCCGATTTTGCGGATGCACTGGACGGGCTAATTCTGGTTGATCTGATGAAGACCGATGAAGGTATTCTGTCCCGTTACATGGGCAAAGAAGGTCTGGAGTCATTCAAGGCGTTTCACTCGAAAGAAAAGGATGAGCCAAAAGCTTCTCAAAAAGCAGGCTGATTGGTGAACAGCTAAGCCATGACCACACATGATATCCTGAGAGACTTTCGCAAAAAAGCTCCTGTAAGCGAGTCAGATATGGATGTGTTTCTGGAAATTGCGCGACCATGTTCGTTCCGGAAAAATGAAATCATTCTTTCTCAGGGAAACACAAAGAGCCCTTTAATGCTCATCAAAAAAGGATGTGTGATGACATACCATGGGGCAGACGGCTGAAAATCTGGTTGATATGCATCACATATCGCGGGAAGATCAGGATAAAATGGCCTGGTCGAGTCAAATGAAAGCGGCCAAAGCGCGGAAAAGCGGCAGGTTCGCAAAAGAAATTGTTCCTGTAGAAATTCCACAGCGAAAAAAAGAGCCCATTCTTTTCAAGGATGATGAATTCATTCGGGAGGATACCACGCCGGAGGGATTGGCGGGGTTACGGCCAGCTTTCAGAAAAGAGGGAGGAACCGTAACTGCCGGAAACGCATCGGGACTAAACGACGGAGCGGCTGCCATGTTGGTTGCTTCTGGTGAGGCCGTAAAGGCATACGGACTCAAGCCAAAGGCCAGAATAATAAGCTCGGCCGTGATTGGTGTAGAACCTAAAATTATGGGAATTGGCCCTGTCCATGCCTCAAATAAAGCGCTTGAAAAAGCAGGCCTGACCATGGACGATATAGACATTATCGAACTGAGTGAAGCATTTGCTGCGCAGGTTTTGGCCTGTACGCGCTCGTGGGGACTGTTTGATGATGACCCGCGCATCAACCCGAACGGCGGCGCAATAGCTCTCGGTCATCCGCTGGGAATGTCGGGTACGAGAATATTACAAACCGCCGCCGAAGAGCTTCAGTTAACCGGAAAACGCTATGCCCTTGTTACCATGTGCGTTGGAGTAGGTCAGGGTTATGCAGTAATTATTGAGAAAGTATGATATCACCTTCAGAGTTTTTTTACCGCGGACCAGGAAACAGAGTACGTTTTGGGCGCCCGGCTGCAGATGCGATTTCGGAAGCCATCACCCTTGAATACAAAGCTCCTCTTAAAATTTTTGTGATAGCATCAGAGCGGAATCAGAAGCTGGTTGACAGCGTGAAAGCAAATTCGGCTGCTGAGGTTGTCTGTCACCTTTCGGAAGTGATTCAGCATGTACCAGAAGAACTGGTGAAGAAGGCAGGAGATTTAGTTCTCGATACCCAGCCGGATATCATTTTGTCGATAGGCGGCGGATCGGCTGTAGGACTAGCCAAGGCATTGGTTTTAGAAAAGAAAATCCCGATTTGGGCTGTTACAACGACGTATTCCGGATCTGAAATGACCAACATTTACGGCATCTCAACTTCCGGAAAAAAGAAAGTGGGGCGTAATGAAAACGTGCTTCCCGAGCTCGTGATTTTCGATCCGGAACTCACGCAGGATATGCCGTACAGAATTGCGCTGACCAGCGCAACCAACGCCCTTGCGCATTTGGTTGAGGCAGGCTACGCCGTGAATAACAATCCGGTAACTTACGCGCAGGCGCTGTCCGGTATCCGACTGATTATTGATGGATACGAAGATGTAATCAGCAGGGGTTTTCCGGGCGGGATTGCGAACAAAAACTTTCTGACGGCTGCATATCTCGGCGGGAAGTCGTTGTTTGAGGTGGCTATGTCGCTGCACCATAAATCGGCGCATGTGGTTGGCGGAAACTTTGGGATGGATCATGCCAGCGGCCATACCGTCCTGCTTCCGTTCGTGCTTGATTATCAGTGGAAGCACATGCCCGCTGATGTTAAATCGGACTTCAAATCTGCTTTTGGCGATGAAAATCCGGCCCAAAAGCTCTTAGGCCTGCTAAAAAAGCTTGAGATTCCTCATTCGCTCGAAGAGATTGGATTCCGGGAAGAAGATCTTGCTGACGCAGCCTTTCAGATTGCCGCCATTGATATGGAAAGCCCCGCTCCCGTTGAACAGGTTGCTGTAGAAAGTATGCTTCGCAAAGCGTGGAAAGGAGCTCTTTAGTCGCGGCTGATGCCTTCCAGTCTTGGTTCAGACAGCGTTCCGGTTAACGGAATGACGTAGGTGTCGTCCTCCTGCTGCAGCCTCAAATTAAAAAAGGAAGATGCCGTGCGGATAAACTCCCTGCTCTGATCAGTGACCGGAGTGATGTTAAGAGATGCGCCTTCCCAGCGGGCGAGACCAATTTCATTATTTCCGAGCGTGAGCCGGCCCTTTATTTCGACCGTGGCAAAGGGATTCTCAAGCGCGAAGTTTTCAATCACGGCCTGATTTCCGTCTATATTGAAGCTGCCGCGTACGCCCGGAAGAAAAAATGAGTCCGAAGGGATGCCCAGAAACCCAAACATCGCT
This sequence comes from Balneolia bacterium, assembly GCA_022565795.1. Taxonomy (GTDB): domain Bacteria; phylum Bacteroidota; class Rhodothermia; order Balneolales; family Cyclonatronaceae; genus Cyclonatronum. Next base: position 51,881 of record JAIUMA010000015.1, on the reverse strand, counting down.
CCGTAGGTGTCAACAAAAATGCGCGGCATAAAAAAGGTGAAGTTTTCAGCAGCCAGTGAGATTTCAGCTCCATCGGTGAAGAAAATATCCCGCATTTGAATGCCTTCAAAAAACGGACCATTGTAGGTGATGTTCATCAGGTCGAAATGAAGACCGCCGCCGCCTTCACCAACATCAAGTTTGGAAAGACGAGGCTCCGCGCTGGCATTCATGCGAAGAAACGGTTCTTCACGCCCGTTTTCCTCTGCAAAACCCGATTCGGTTAAATACCGGGAGAACGAAGAAATGTGCCGCAGAGACGCTTCGGCGCTGAGGGAAATTTGTTCCAGTTCAATGCTCAAAACGTTTACATCGAAAATATCATCGGCCGGATCGTAGGAGCCTTGTAGATAGAACCGCTCAATCTCCGGCATGGGGAAATCCTGCGATAAGCCCAGCGTCTCATTACTGAAGGTGTAAAAGTACTGAAAGCGCAATACCTCGGCCTCGACTTCCTGTGCCTGCGATGGCGGGATTTCGAACCCGGTGTCGATGGCCCGAACCAGCTCATTCAGGTTACCGTCTATGCGGGTCATCAGCAGATCGAACCGGTATCCGGGGCCTGAGCTTCCGCTTACGAATTCAAAGTCATTAAGCCTCAGCTGGCCGCGACGAATAACCGGAGGCTCACCTTCAGATCTTGGCAGAATGAGTGCGAAGAAATCGCGATAGGAGAGGTTTACCGCAAGCTGCCCAATTGTGGTCTCGTTTTCATTGCCGGTATTGTAAATCCGAAGCCCGTTTATGGTGAAGCTGGATGAGAGCGTGTTTACATTGGTCTCATCGAAACGGATCTGTACTGAAGTAGTATCGTCCTGTTCGATCACAATATCACGAAGCCCTTCGTTGATGGAGCGGGTAACCAGGCTGGAGAGCAGCAGGTTCAGCACCAGCAGAAGACCAATTATGATAGCGATAGTTATCAGTATTTTGCGAAACATGGCAAGCTAATAAGATGCAGTGTGTGAATGTTAAGCCGGGCGCAGTATGTCGAGTATTTCTGCAAGTGACTTTGGCGTTTCGGTACTGTCGCTCATATCCCGAAAGTTGAACTGTCCGGATTCAAGCTCATCATCCCCAACAACAATAGCAAAGCGACTGTTCTGTCTGTCGGCGTCCTTGAACTGTGCTTTAATCGATTTGCCGGAAAAATCCATGGTAGCGCTGCGTCCGAGACGACGGATTTGGGTTATCGCGCCCATGGCCCAACGCTGCGCGGCTTCACCGCGGGTAACGATATAGACATCGAGCGTGGGTTCGTTGCCAAGAGGAATATTGAGGGCCTCACAGGCGATCATCAGGCGCTCCATACCGGATGCGAAACCTACTGCAGGAGTGGGTTTGCCGCCAATCTCCTCTATCAGCAGGTCGTAACGGCCTCCGCCGCCCAGCGCATCCTGTGAGCCGACATCAGAGCTGATGAGCTCAAAAGCCGTTTTGGTATAATAATCGAGCCCGCGAACCAGTCTTGGGTTTTCAACGAAGCTGATTTCTGATTCGGTCAGGTACTGCTTTACTTCTGCGTAGTGTTGAGCGCAGGCTTCATTCAGGTAATCCGTTATGAGTGGTGCGTCTTCAATAAAAGGCTGATCTTCCTCTTCCTTGGAATCGAGAATACGCATCGGGTTGGTTTCGAAACGCTGCTGCGAGATCTCACTTAGTTTGCTCAGGTTTGGACGAAAGTAGTCCTGGAGGGCAGCTTTGTAGGCTGCACGGCTTTCAGGATCACCCACGGAGTTAATCATCAGCGTGGTTTTGGTGAGCCCGATCTTCTCGTAGACCCGCATCATAAAACGGATGATTTCAACATCGGCTATGGGCGCATCGGTACCGATTAGCTCAGCGCCGAACTGATGAAACTGGCGCTGACGTCCTTTCTGTGGACGCTCGGCACGAAACATGGGGCCAATGTAAAACAACTTCTGTGCACCGCCGCGCTGATCAAGGTGATGCTGTACGAATGCACGGGCTACGGGGGCAGTACACTCAGGGCGAAGGACGTAGTTGGTCTCACCCCGTGAAAAGGAAAACATCTCTTTTGAAACAATGTCGGTAAGCTGACCAATACCGCGGGCGATGAGTTCAGTTGGCTCGAGAACGGGCGTGCGGATTTCGCTGAAATGAAACTCGGCTGCTGTTTCACGGATAATTCGTTCGAGATACTGCCATTTTTCGGATTCTCCGGGAAGAATATCCACCATTCCGTGGTGGGTTTGAAACTTAGCCTGAGCCATGAAATAAAGTCTTTTGTATGATTTGTATTAAGTGTTGTTGTGATCTGCGCAAATAGCAATCCTTAAGATAAGGAAATTGGCGGAAGCCCCATGCAGTCAATCCGACGCGGATACCATCACCCTGTTAAAAACGAACCAATCCTGTTTTCTCAAGCATGCGGAAGCGCGCAGATTCGACCGAGCGACAGTGGGTGTACCAGCACTCATCGGGACCGTAGGACTGCAGATAGGTATTTACGCGCTCCATCATAGAACCACCGAAATCGAAAATCAGTTTTCGCTCCAGGGCCATTCGGATAGCTGCATGAAGCGCAACTGAGCCACCATTCAGTTTTCTGTATTCCTGATTCACCCCTGCCAAAACGTTGTAACAGGTGTGGCGGTCGGAGAGTGTCCATGCAGCTGCGATAGGGACATCATCGGGTGAATATGCCAGAATTCCCGTGCAAAGCCCAAGTTCGTGAAATTTGGTCGCCAAAACTAAAAAATGATCCTTACTTAGCGGATGAGGAGTATCTGAAATCCGGAATGATTCCAGCGTTAGATCATAAAGTGTGTTCCAATCGGTGCTTTCTTTAGCGGTAACACCTTTTCTCACGGAACGGCGAATATCATTTCGGCGCGACATCCGGCTGTAGGATTCGATTAGCTCGTTGGGGTCTACTCCGTTTTTTCTGTTGGTACGCAGATTGGTGACGCTGCGTTTTCCGGTCTCGTGAAAAGGAAGCTTGATTAGGGCTTCACGCAGTTGAACGGCCTGCGGAGGAATGGAAAAGCGACAGGCGTCAAACCGGCTGAAAACTTTATCTAAAAGAAATTGAATGCCGCTTTTTAGATTACCATTGTGCATAAATGAGTCGCTGAAAACAGGACCGTAGTAGGGCGTGATTTTGGGCTGAGGCACGATCCGAATCCCCCATTTTTTCTTCACACAGAAAGAGGCGCCACCAACGAGCGTGTCACCGGAAAAGAGGCCGTAAAATTCGGGCTCCATGCCCGGCTGTTCCCGCAGCCAGTAGCTGGTATGGAACACGGTTCCGTCGCGCTGGGCAAGCACGAACGAATCCCACTCTTTCCAGCGATCCGATTCAAATTTAACGATATGAAGGTCCTGATTGCTCAACTCAAAAACTCACCCAATATTCGTGCGATGTGGTCAGCAGCGTGACCGTTACCGTAGAGTTGCTTCCAGGGTGTTCCGGGCTTTTGATCAATCGCTGCAAGGATTTTCTCTTCATATGCTCCGGCAAGCTGATTCCATCCGCCATCAAGCGTCTCGGTCCACTCTGTTTCATCGCGCAGGGTGATGCATCTTTTTTTCAGCCAATAGGCCTCTTTCTGAAGCCCGCCGGAATCGGTCAGGACGCCCTCACAGGCGCTCAACAGCTTCAGAAGCGATAAATAGGGCTGTGGTTCGACGGTAATCAGATTCTCGGGAAGGCTAATGGCGTCAAGCTGCTTACGTACCCTTGGGTGAACCGGCCAGACGACCGTTTTCCCGCTCCGCCGGATTGCACCCATAATACTCTGGAGGTTCGCCGGGCTGTCCGTATTGGAAGGTCTGTGAAGCGTGAAGAGGTAAAACTGAGGAGGCAGGGTGATGCGCTCATCACCCTTGAACAGACCGGGAGTTTCATCATCAGCTGATGATGAGAAAATTCGGACGGCATCATACATTACATCGCCTGTGTTATGCACTCCTTTGGTGATTCCCTCTTTCACAAGCTGACTTACGCCATTATCCGAGCTGCAAAAAAGCAAATCACTAATGTGGTCGGTCATCACGCGGTTGATTTCCTCGGGCATCCGGCGGTTGAATGAGCGCAGGCCGGCCTCTACGTGCACAACGGGAATATGAAGCTTTGCAGCGGCAAGGGCTCCGGCCAGGGTTGAGTTGGTATCACCATAAACCATAAGCGCCTTCGGCAGTGCCGGCTGCTGAAGAAGCCAGTCTTCAACCTTTTCGAGGATATCGGCGGTTTGTTTACCGTGCGTTCCGGAGCCTGTCTCCAGATTGACCGCAGGCGCAGGTATGCCGAGTTCATCAAAAAACACCCGGCTCATTGCTGCATCGTAATGCTGCCCGGTGTGAATCAGCTCTTCGGTGATACCGGCACGACTCAATGCCTTGCTTACGACGGCAGCTTTCACAAACTGTGGTCTTGCACCAACAATAGTGACGATATCCTTCATCGGGTAATTAAAATGGAAATTGGTAAATTCGGCTTATGGAAGGCGCAAAATATACAAAAATGACGGCAAAACCGTCCCTTGTGAAGTCTGAGGATTCTTAGCTGATATAATCTGAGAAAGTAGGTAAATAATTACGTATTTGTAGATAGTGACTCCCATTACCTTCAAATTCCAAACAAACAACGGATTTACCATGCAAAAGAAAATGAGTTTAGCGGCTACCCAGCCTGAAATGAAGCTTGCCGGAATCGACCTCGGTCGCGACATAAATAGCACGGGCGAAGAGGCAGATCGTGCCCGCGCCGAAATTTGGCAGCGTTTTCAGGATGAAGACATTGCCGGTAAGATTCAGAATAAGATAAGTGATCAAATAATTCTTGTTAGCTATCGACCGCGAAGACCACCGGTTTACCAGGATCCATTCCGCTATTACATGGCTGTGCCGGTTGAAAACAATGATAACCTTCCTAAAGGTATTGAACCGTTCACGCTTCCGGCAGGAGCCTATCATAAGTTTACTGTTGAAAACGGGTCTCCTGAAAGCGTAAGTCAGAAATGGTCTGAAATTCTGGATTCCGATATCGAAAGAAGTTTCGAGCCGGATTACGAAATCTATAATGAGAACAGCATGGGCACGGCCGCCAACGAGGTGGATATCTACGTAGCGAAATAGCTGATAAGCTCAAACTCTTACTTTAAGCCCCGGCGCAAACGTGTACGGGGCTTTGTTTTAACAGACCATTTCATATAGTATATTTGATATCTGAAAAGTCCTGCGGGGCAATGAGATAAAATCCTAACTGAATGTGCTGCAATGAAAGTCTCCCGTATTCTTACCTATGTTCTGGTTTTCCTGGTTCTGCTGATTGCTGTCCCGCTTATAACTGCTTTATTTGTAGAAAAAGAATTCCAGGTTGAACGTACCGTGCATATCGAACGCCCTGTTGATGAGGTATTTAACTATATCAAATATGTACAGAATCATGACAATTTCACCAAGTGGAATACGCTCGATCCCGATTTGAATAAATCGTACAGCGGAATCGACGGTACGGTTGGTTTTGTGTATGCCTGGACCGGCAATGAGGATGCAGGAAGCGGGGAGCAGGAAATTGTAGCGATTGAGGAAGGGCGTCGGGTAGACCATGAGCTAAGGTTCAAGGAGCCATTTGAGGCAACAGCCCGCGCATGGATGGTAACTGAAGCAGCCGGAGAAGACCGCACTGAGCTAACCTGGGCAATGGAAAGCAGTTTTCCATACCCGATGAACCTGCTTCTTTTGTTTATTGACATGAATGAAAGCATTGGCGAAGACTACGAATATGGTCTCAAAAATCTGAAGGCGATACTCGAAACGGAGATTGAAATCCAGCATGATGCCTATCTGGATGAGTAAAGAGTTAAAGAGTGAAAAGCACGCCAACTATCAAAAATAAAACCATAGATTCAGACGGTCTTTTCTGTTTGTAAAAAAGCAGGGAGTTAATAAATAATAATTGTACTGATAGCAGTAAAATGATTAGTTTTTAAAAATTAATTTAGTGCTATCGAATTGCCGTTATAAATTTGCATCCGGCAATATTTTAATCCTTTTTTATCTGTGAAGCTCAAAATAGTTATCGTCTCTGGCATTGCTCTGATTGCTCTTGTTGCTGTGTCCGGTTTGTTCTACCTGCGAAGTCTGGACAAATATCGTGTATCTGAACAAAACAGAACTGTTTATGTTGAGCGGACCGAAAACGGATTTCAGCTCATTCGCAACGGCGAGCCATTTATTATACAGGGTGGAGGCGGCGATTCCTACTTCGAGGAGCTGGCTTCCGTTGGTGGAAACACAGTCCGCATTTTTTCGACAGATGATATAGGTGAAAAGCTTGATGAGGCCCACCGTCATAATCTTGCGGTTATTGTAGATATCTGGCTGCCTTACTACAGTACGGAATACGACATGTATGCTGGTGATGTTGTCGAGACGTTAAGGCAAGAGATTGCTGATTTAGTAAATGAGCACAAAGATCACCCTGCGCTGCTTATCTGGAATTTGGGCAATGAAATTAACTATCCGCTTGTCTTTCGCAAGAACAGCTTCATCCGGATTTTCAATGATTTGGTGAGCATGGTGCAGGAACTGGATCCGAATCATCCGGTTTCGACCTCAATAATCGGAGCGGGGCGCAAAACGATGAGCAGCGTTTTCTTTCACTCGCCTCACCTAGATATCATTGCTTTTAACACGTTTGGGAATACAGCGTTTGTGAATGATCATCTGGCACAGACCTCGTTTCTGTTTGGCCCCCGTCCATACTTTTTTAGCGAGTTGGGGCCAACCGGCCCGTGGGAGTCTCAGTTTACATCATGGGGGTCACCAATCGAAGCACCGACGTTTGTGAAATCAGAGCTGTACCGTTCCAGAATTGAACTGATGAAAGCGAATGAGCAGGCCTCCAGCCTTGGCGCGCTCGTTTTCTACTGGGGCTCGAAACTCGAGCGAACGCACACGTGGTTCAGCCTATTTAAAGACGACCGTAAATCAGAAAGCGTACGGGTTATAGAATCCGTGTGGAAACAGTCTGGTGAACCAGTGCCAACCTCAGGTCTGGAGTATATGCTCGTAAATAAACGCAGAGCGGAAAACAACATCATATTATCGCCGGGAGAGTCGAGCGTGGCTGAGATATTCTTCAAGGAAAACCCTTCGGACAGCTTAGTTCTGAAATGGGAGATTTACCCTGAAGCGTGGTACAGTGATACGCATGAGCTGGTGGTTGAGAACTATATCCCAGTCGGGACTTTTCTCGGCTTTGAAGAAAATCAGGTGAGGTTCAGGGCACCTCTGCGAGAAGGGCCGTACAGGATTTTTGCCTATGTCTATAATGAGGATGGTACCTTCGCCTCAACAAATATTCCATTCTACGTACTGAATAACCATTGAGCACTAACGGAACCATCATAAAAAAACCGACGCTGAGAGAAAAGCTTACGCTCAGAATCCTGATTGTTTTCGGGCTGCTGAGCATGATCAACTTTTTTTACTGGTTTCTGGCGCCCGAATTTATGGATTATAAGCTGCTCTACTGGCTGCTTATTGCCCTCCTTGGGTTCGATAGCTTTCGTGTGATTTACATCTGGTATCACTACTGGGATATTTCCGTACCCGAAAAGCCGGTGCTGACGAAAAACCTCACCGTAGACGTGCTCACCACTTACTTTCCGGGTGAGCCGTATGATATGATTGAGAACACGCTTCTCGCCATCAAGCGCATGAGGTATCCGCATACCACCTATCTGTGCGATGAGGCCAATGATGCGCACCTCAAGGAGTTTTGCAAGCAGCACGGAATTGTTCACGTTACCAGAGACAACCGGATAAACGCAAAAGCCGGAAATATAAACAACGCGCTGAAGCAGGCAACGGGTGATATCTGCCTGATTCTCGATCCGGATCACGTGCCGAAAGAAAATTTTCTCGAGGATATACTTCCGTACTTCGAAGATGATAAAATCGGATTCGTACAATCGGTGCAGGCGTACTACAATGTGGATGAATCCAGGGTTGCCAAAGCGGCCGCGGAGCAGACCTTCCACTTCTATGGTCCGGTGATGATGACCATGAACTCGTACGGGACCGTAAACGCAATCGGGGCAAACTGCATATTCCGCCGTAAAGCGCTCGACTCCATTGGTGGCCATGCTGCGGGGCTTTCTGAAGATATGCATACCGCTATGCAGCTTTATGCCAAGGGCTGGAAATCCGTTTACGTGCCCGAAATATTTACCAAGGGGCTTGTGCCGGCCACGCTAACATCCTACTATAAGCAGCAGCTGAAATGGTCGAGAGGAACGCTTGAACTGCTGGTTTCTGTATTACCGAAGCTCTTCAGCAAGTTTACCTGGCGACAGCGTATTCATTTCGGGATTTTGCCCCTTCATTACTTATCAGGACTGGTGGTTCTGATCTGTCTGCTTATTCCTATCATCTCGCTTTTTGCTGCAGCTACTCCCTGGAAGGGGAATATTATCAACTTTGGTTTTATTGTGACACCCGTTCTGGCCTCCGTTCTGGCAATTCGGCTTTTTGTGCAGCGATGGGTGATGCACAAAAGCGAGTGGGGAACCCACTTTCTGGGTGGCCTGCTTCAGGCCTGCACCTGGTGGATTTTTGTGATTGGCTTTGTTTATACCATCATCAGGAAGAAGGTCCCTTATTTGCCTACACCGAAGGAGGATAATGAGCGGACAAGCTGGATTATCCTCATGCCAAATATCATCGTAGGTGTTATTTCAATAGTCGCTATCTTCTATGGGTTGTCAATTGACCTGACGCCATTTTCAATGTTTATGTCCGGCTTTGCGCTCCTGAACGCCGGATTTATGTTCTACACGCTGGTCTTTGCCTTCGAAAAGCCCAAGCCGGTGAAGCCAACCTTTGAGTTCCCAGAGCCAAAGAAAACCATTGTAACCACAGGGAAGTATATGATGTTCTCAACCTGGCAAAAGGCCGCTTTACCTCTGGTGATTTTGATTTCAGCCATCGCTATTGGGTTTTATTACCAAGCCGAATATGTGAAGTGGGAAGGTGTGCAGGCCGAGCCGCAGGAGAAAAATGTGATTAACTATATCGGAATTTTTGCCCCTGAGTTTGATGACGGTATTACGAGTCTGGAAATCGTGCGGAACATATCAGATGAGATTGATGAAAACTTCGACATTATCTCGTTTTATCTGGCATGGGATAAAGATTTAGACGAACAGTTTCCAGCCGCAATGGTTGACTCCATCTACATTAATCATTCTATTCCGATGATTACCTGGGAGCCCTGGCTGAATACGTTCGAAAATCAGATCGAAGAGGATGATCACGTCTACGACCTTATCGCTGAGGGCTTTTTCGACTCATTCATTGGCGAATTTGCCGATAAACTCCGTGATTTGGATCGTCCGGTATTTCTGAGATTCGCCCATGAGTTCGATAATCCATTCTATCCGTGGTATATGTCGGGTGACGAGGCCGGACCGAAGTTCAGAGCCGCTTGGATTCATGCGTACGAGATTTTCAAGGAGCGTGAAGCGCACAACGTAATCTGGATATGGAATCCGTGGAAACCTGAGAATATGCTCGCAGCCTATCCGGGCAGAGAGTACGTCGACTGGATTGGGCTCAATATTCTGGATTACGGCACATTTAGCGAAGGCGGAAGCTGGTATGACTTCAGACAGCTGTATCAGCCATATCACAATGTGCTTAGAGACCTGCCGCTTACGCCGGTAGTAATCGCCGAGTTTGGTACACTTCGCGGTGGCAGCGATCAAAGCAGCTGGGTTGAAAATGCGTTCGATGCTATAGAAAATAACTTCAGCGAGATTAAATCGGTTGTTTACTTCAACAGCAGCGTCGATAAAAACTGGCCCGAAGGCATGGAGCCTGATGGCTACCTGGACTGGACGATCCCCAAAAGTGATGTAATCAAGAGCTCATTCAGAAGTAAAGAAGTGCCGGATTACGTGTTTTCTGCATTCCCTGCTCTAAGAAGCGATACGCTGAGGTCCGGAAGCAATCTGGAGTCCGATTCATCCGGTTATTCCGGAAATCTGAACAGCAATCCGGACTCCGAAACAAACAGTGAGAACGGGGATGAAAACGAGGTTAGCAGTTCGGAAAGAAGCTCACTGGAAGGTACGAAAGGTATCAACCTGAAGTACAGCAATCAGTGGAGAAGAAATTACCACGTGCTGAGCCGCCGTAAGCTCATGGAAGACTTTGAGCGCATCACCAATCTTGGCTTTGATACCATCAAAATTACCGGGAATTCGATTTATGTGCATAATATCCTGAACATTTCCCGTGAGTTTAACCTCGATGTTTCCTATGGTTTTTGGGTTTCATCATCGATTGATTTCCTTTATGATGCCGAAAGAGCAGAAAAGCTTCATGAATCCATCGTGCGCGAGGTAAAGCAGCATAAGGACAAGCCGCATATTTCATCCTGGAATATCCAGAATGATGTCTTATACAATCAGAAAGACTTCTTCCACAAGCCGGAGCTACTGCATCAGAATCGGGCGTATATTATCTGGCTGAACAATCTCATTGCAGACATAAAAAAGCTCGATTCATCAAGGCCGATTATCCTAAATCTTGAGGTCAATCTGCTTTCGCTTTATCATTCACAGCTCCTGTACGATAACGTAGACGGTCTCGATTATTTTGGGTTGACCGTTAAAGAGACTGAGCATCTCGACTGGATTGTGCGCTACTTTAAAGAGTCCGAAAAACCGTATGTGTTCAGTGAAATCAATGCGCAAACGCTGGTTCATCCAATGGGAGGAAGTAACGGAAGACCGTTTTTTGTGACCTCATGGCAGGATCAGCATGAAAGCAATAAGCTGACGTTCGACGGAATCATTGACCGAAAAGGCAGAGCAAGAGCGGAGTATTTCCAGCTTAAGGAATACCTGAATGATACAGAGGCGATTGCTGCCAATAAACATATCAGGATTCTGAAGCCTGCTTTAGCGGTACATTCGGGTAATTTTCTTGACTATTACGCCAAGCTCTATGATGAAGATGAGGGCTGGGTAAACGGTAGCTCGCTGGATGGTTTCAGCTTCGAATGGTCTCTGGTGAAAACCGATGAGAATGGAAACTATCTTGCCGTACGGGATATTCACAGCGGCCCGAATCTGAGACTGAGGATTCCCCAAAATCATGAGTACTTCAGGCTTTTATTAACCGTATCTGACGGTCAGGAAATAGCCACAGACTTAACGCCCCTGAACATCCCTCTGATTGACTGAAAGGCCGTCAAGAAGCTTTGCAATTGAGCCTGCCTGCTCTTTTCTCGAGTAGCGGCTTATGGCAGAGGTGTCCGGGCTGAGGGGCTTCAGGTCCTGCTGCATGGCATCGAACCAGGAAGTGAGAATGCGCTCTGCCTGCTCATCATTATCGAAACCTGCGGTTTTGCCTGCGTTGGTTTCGTTTAGCAGCCGGGCTGCATCACCCTCTTCCGGACCGATGCATAAAACAGGCTTGCCCATCGCCAGGTATTCAAAAACCTTGCCCGACAAAAAGCCTTCCGCGTTTGGCGTATTGTTGATGAGCAAAAGCAGCACAGACGCCGAAAGCGACTCCCTGATAGCCTCGGCATGGGGCAGGTACGGAATGATTTCAGCCTTTTCGTACAGCTTGTATTTTCGAAGCGACTGAATGACACTTCCGTCCGTGCTTCCCATGAGCTTAATATGGAGCTTTTCACTGAACGCAGGATTTTGGCTGCACATTCTTCCAAGCGCTTTCCACAGTGCTTCAGGATTACGCGACGGCACGAGAGAGCCGGTGTGGACCAGGGTGAAGGCATCAGTGGACGATTCGATACTCTTGATGTCTTCGAAATCTGCGGGATCAAATCCGTTCGGGACAACCACAACTTTTTCAGTACCCGCACCTTTTGATGCCAACTCCTGACGAATTTGATCGCTGACGGTTATAACTGAAGAGGCCGTCTCAAGAACGGTTTTCTCCAGCTTACGGTGTCGTCTGTCGGCCTGTTTTGTAAGGAGAAGATCATTGTAAAAATCGATTCCGGTCCACGGGTCGCGGAAGTCAGCTATCCAGGGAAGTTTCGTGTGCCTTGCGAGCCTCATCGCAATCAGATGCATAGAGTGGGGCGGCCCCGTACTGATGATGGCATCTACAGGGGCGTCTTTGAGGTAGCCTGAAAGAAAGCGCACGGAAGGTCTGATCCAGAATTTGCGGGCGTCGGGGATGAAGAAATTGCCACGAATCCATCGTGAAATCCGCTCAAGCCGGCTCTCGGGTGAGCCAGTCTCGGTACGAGTGAATCCTACATTAACGGATTCCTTGCGTCCGGTAATCCACTTATACCAGCCATAGGGCTCGAGAATGGGTCGTTTAATTATTTCAATCTCTTCGGCAATCTCATTGAGCAGGCTTTCATCTGATGCCGGTGCCTCGGGATTCTCCGGCGTATAGATGATCGGCTGCCAGCCGTGTTCCGGCAGGTATTTGCTGTACTTGAGCCAGCGCTGCACGCCTGATCCGCCCGAAGGCGGCCAGTAGTACGTTATGATGAGCACACGCTTCAAGCGGACTCTGATTCAGGTTTTTCCTCCCCATTGGCTGGAAGGCTTCGGCTCTTATAGAAACCAAAACCAAGCAAACCGAGGATAAAAAGGTTGAATAACCAGGAAAGCGCCGAGCCGACTGTATGCGAAGCCGGAGCAAACTCAAGCTGAACCTCATGCTCACCAGCCGGTAAGTGGATTCCGCGAAGAAGGAAGTTCATGGCAAAGATATCGGTCTCTTCACCGTTCACGGTTGCTGTCCAGCCCGCGGGATAGTACATCTCGCTGATGGCTATATATCCGGCTTCATTCTTGTTCACTGTGAAATGAATATTTCTGGCATTGTACGTTGTGATCAGGAACTCCGCTCCGCTGTCGGCACTGTGCTCGAGCAAGTTCTCCTTTTCAAGCACTGACTCCGAAAGTGCATCAAATCTGCCTGCTGAGATAAAGTCGAGCGACGCTGCAGGGCTCGAGGCAGAACGAACGCTTTCAGGGAAAAAGACTTTAGGGAGTACGTTTCTGTTTTCCAGCACAATGCCATCACTCTGCTGATAAATGACTTCATAACCCGGAAGGCCGTAATCCTGTCGGACGGTCATATAGCGAACATTAAGCATATCCAGAAGCCCGAAATTGATGCCCGCGGGGCCACCGAAAAAAGCATTGTCAATCGCATCCTGGTAACGGCTCATCTTGGCTCCGGTATAGCCGCCAACCGACGGATAGAAGTAGGATGGAATGGCGTTATTGAACGGATTCTGATCAATCGGGAAAACGCGGTACGGGTAATCCATGCCGCTCATTTGCTGCTGTATGAAGTCGTGATAGCCTGAACGCTGGCGTTCCATGAAATCGGTCTGATTTATGGAAGCATCGATCTTGCTGGAATCAGGTATGTAGCGGTTGCCTACGCCTATGAGGTCGATGGCAAGAAGAAGTATGATGGCGGCAGCGGCAACAAAAGCCGGTATTTTTGCAAGAATGAAGGCTCCTATAAGTATGATGCCGATTCCGACAAAAAACAGATAGCGGAGGATATCAGACTGGGCCAGAGACTCACGCTCAGCGCGGATTTCGGCCAGGAAGTTATTTGCAACTTCCATCACCCTCGGGTCGTCTGCGCTTACCTGATTTTGCTGAGCGACCTGCTGAGCAATCTGCTGACGCTCACCCGGCTTATCGTAGCTTAATGAGCTTCCTGCTAAAATGAGTAGAATCACGCCAATTGCAACTGCCAGCCCGGCCGGCCAGTCAATTTTACGAAGGGAGGCTGCGGTATTCTCCTTTTCGGAGGTGAACAGCCAGTTTGCGCCCATAGCTGCCAGCACGTTAAAGCTGAATGTGGTGACCATCAGCCATTTTTCCGGTGCCCTGAACTTATTGAACAAGGGCATGTAGTCGAAAAAGAGCTTGTTGAAGCCAAGGAAGTTTTCACCCAATGCAAAAAGCATGGATAAAATCGCGCCCGACAGGAAGACCCACTTCAGTCCGCTTTTCACGTTAAAAAGAGCGATGAGGATAAGCAGAACTGCAATGGCGCCCAGATAATGAGGGCCGCTGGTCATCACTTTGGGTCCCCAATAGAGATTGTCGGAAGAGCTGCCACCCTGAATTCCGGGAACGGCCAGGGTCGTAAGCTCGAACCAACCGTGTGACCATGCCATAGCGTAGTCAAGATCGAGGCCGCTCTGCGTTTCGGCTATGGCTGAACCACCCCGAATACTGTAAGGAGAGTATTCATAAATGCTCCAGTAGGGCTGGATGTTGGCCGCAAGTGCGAGAAGTCCTGCAGCCGCAATGAGTCCGGTTTTTTTGAGCCAGGACGGGAGTTTTTGCGCCTTATGCGCCTGCCAGGTATCGTAAATCCACCAGAAAGCAAACAGATATAGGAAGAAGTAAGTGACCTGAGGATGACCTGCTCTGAGCTCCAGCGTGGTCGCCAGGGCGAAAATACCAAGTCCCAGTAATGTTTTGGAAGATCGTGTGAGCATCATGTAGCCGTAGAACATCCAGGGAATGAACGCCAGCGCGTAGACCTTCGCGTTATGACCGGCTCCAACAATTATCGGCATGTAGGTCGTGAAAGCAATCAGAAGCGCGCCAATAGTTGCGGCCAGCGGATGCAGCTTGAGCCTCAAAAGGAAAAGGTAGACTCCGATTAGCATCACCCAGAGCGCTGCAGCCGGAAAAATCGGGGCCAGCCATGTGAAGACCTGATCAACATGGGGGACGCTTCGCATGTATGATACGATAAAGGCCGGCATGCCTGAAAACATGTTCTCCGACCACAATGGCTCTTCTCCATAAGTTTCACGATGCTCTATGATGGATTCAGCGCTTGCCCGCCACTGCACGATATCCGGGGAAAAGAAGCGCTGATCACCAATGATGACATCACCATACTGAAACAGCGGCATAATCAACAGGAAGCCGAGGCAAATCAGGTGCTGATATTTTTTGGGAATATTATCCCAGGCCGACAATGGCCTTGAGGGTGAACGGTCCGGTTTCCGGCTTTTTTTCCTGGAGGCCATAAAAGGAGGTCAATGAGATTCTTTATTCGATTACGCGGGGAACGCGGAAGTAGTCTGTATCAGCGTCCGGAGCATTTTTGAGGGCATCTTCGTGGTCGAGCGGAGGCTTGGGCTCGTCTTTGCGCAGAGATTGCGCCACTTCGATTACGTGCTCCAGTGGCTCAACATTGGTGGTGTCAATCTGATTAAGAAGCTCCATGTATTCGAGAATCCGGTTCATGTCTTTGGAAAGCATTTCAGTTTCTTCCTCACTGAGACGCAGCCGGGCCAGATTAGCTACATACAGGACTTCTTCACGGGAGATGGACATAAATGAAATTTTGCCAAGGGTTGTAGGTTGGAGTTTCTCACTCTCGTATTGTTCACAAAAATGTGAGAAATGAAGCCTTAAAATAAGTTTTCTGCCGAAAAATTACTACTTCAGTATATATTCTGCTCTATTGAGCTCTTGGGAAACAAAAGCCGAGTTTAACGCTGGAAAAACTATTTCAATAAAAACGGAGAATATGATAAAAATCACTTCAAAATCGATCAGGATTTTAGTATTTACTGATAACAGGCTATCGTTCGACTTAAAAATACTGGCAGTGAAAAAATAAGAGATGATTAAAAAGAGTGTAGAAGTCATAAATCCGTCGGGTATTCATGCACGTCCGGCTTCGCTGCTGGTGAAAACAGCCGCAAAATTTAAATCCGATTTTCACATCCACTCTCATGGATACCGAATCAATGCGAAGAGCATTCTTGGTGTGCTTACGCTTGCAGCGGAGCAGGGTGCAAAGCTGGAGATCGAGCTGGACGGGGAAGATGAAAAAGAGGCTATGAAAGAGATCCTGAGGCTTTTTGAAGACGGCTTTGGCATGATGGATGAAGAGTGAGGCCGGCATGTATATCATAGAAGAGGTAAACGGAAAGAACAATTTACACAAAGGTGTTGCCTCTGCCGAAGGTTTGGCCGTTGGGAAAAGCTTCATTTTCAATCCGCAGGGAATGGTGCTCTCACAGCGTAAAATCACCTCTTCTCAGGTTAACGAGGAACAGCAGAAGGTGGTTTCAGCGCTTCGCATAGTTGAGCTTGAGACACGGAAACTGGCACAGTTATCCGCAGGTGAGGAGGGTGATGATCAGCAGCAGAGCGTTTCTGCTGCTATACTGGAATTTCACCGGGAGGTACTGCGCGACCCGATGCTGATAGCTGAGATTAATGAGCGAATCAGAACCGACCTCATGCCGGGCGACAGAGCTGTGTTTCAGGTATTTCGGAACTATATACAAAAACTTGAGGTGTCGGGAAGCCGAATGTTCCGGGAACGGATTCCGGATATCGTTGATATCAGAAGCCGGCTCATCAGCAATCTGCAGCAGAAGGAGATGATTGTTCAGGTTGAGGAAGGCACCATCGTGGTCTGCCGGGAAATCAACCCCTCTGAAATCATTCTTTTTGCCAGAAAAAAGGTCGGCGGGCTTGTGGCAGAGCGGGGTGGGCTCACAACACATGCTTCCATCATCGCTAAGTCGCTGGGCATTCCTTTTGTGCTGGAGGTTGAAGGCATTACAGAAATTGTGAAGCAGGGTGAAGAAATCGTAGTCGACGGCTACAAGGGTATTGTGATTTCAAGTCCAACCGAAACGCTCATCGAGAGCGTGAAGAAAGAGATTGCAAACCGGGAAATACTGCGTAAAGAAGAGCAGAAGCTCCATGCTGAGCCCGGAATGACCGCCTGCGGACATAAAGTACCGCTAAGAGTAAACCTCGAGCTGGAAGCTGAAATCGACCGGGTGAAGCGCTTTAATCCTGAAGGAATAGGCCTGCTGCGAACCGAAGCCTTTTTTCTGGATTCCGGGGATTATGAGAACGGCCGCTTTGAAGGACATGATCAGATACGTTTTTTGCAACGCTCCGCCGAGCTGGCCGGTGAAAGTGAACTTACGGTGCGTCTTTATGACGTGGGAGGCGATAAGCTGCCAAGCTTCTCGGCACGGGAGGAAAATCCGGCACTTGGCTGGCGTGGCGTTCGAATCCTGCTGGATAAACGCGCACTATTGCACTCGCAGCTTGAAATGATTATCAAAACCCTTCATAAATACCCGTGTAAAACAAGGGTGATGGTTCCCATGATTACCAATCTGGAAGAGGTAATTGAGTGCCGCAGAGAGTTTGACGAGGTGATGAAAGGCTATCCCGCAGCAAAAATCGACTTTGGCGTTATGATTGAAGTTCCATCGGCTGCGCTTTTGGCCTCAGATATAGCGCCCTGGGTAGATTTTATGAGCATCGGTACCAATGACCTCACTCAATACACACTTGCAGCCGATCGCGGGAACAGCGCCGTCTTTTCCTACTATAATTCACTTCACCCTGCTGTATTTCGGCTTATCGGCCATACCGCAAAGGCCTGCGCCGAGCATGATACAACTCTTTCCGTATGCGGAGAAATGGCCGCCAATCCGGGTGCAGCAGCCGTATTAGTTGGTATGGGAGTTGATTCATTAAGCATGTCAGCACCTAATATTCCACAGGTTAAAAAAGTGCTTCGACTTAACACATTAGCGTTGTTGGAAAAAACTGCCGTACATATATTAAAATGTAAGACTGTAAGTGAAGTTGAGGATATTTTAAGGGAGATAAAAACTCCGTAATTATTTGATATTGGAAGCGTATGATCCATTTGGAACAAATTAGGGCTATTGATACGCAGGGGATGTGGGATCGCCTCTGTACATTCGACGAGCAGTGGCGTGATGCTGTGTATCACACGCAAAATGCTGCGCTCAATATCGAAGTGGATAAAATCCGCGATGTGGTTATTACCGGCATGGGAGGCGCTATTATAGGCGGCGATATTATTCGTGCAATTTGTCTTGAAGTAGGTCATCTCCCGGTTCATATAAACAAATCCTATTCACTCCCTTCATTCGTTGCCGACTCCACGCTGGTGATTGCAATATCGCAGTCCGGAAATACCGAAGAAACACTTTCGGCTTTCGAGGAAGCCGGAGCGCGTGGTGCGCAGCGGGTAATCATTACCACGGGAGGCCGTCTGAGCGAAATTGCAGCGGAAGAAGGTATATCCACAGTGATGCTGCCGAAGTCACGTATAACAAGAGCGGCTCTTGCGTTCACATTCGTTGCGCTGTGGCGGGTTTTTCAAAAGCTGGATGTTTTTCTGCCCGGCGACAAAACCCTGCTGGAAGCCGCTGATTTCTTCACCAGTGAAATAGACATTCTTTCCGATCTGAGTGATAACGACGCCGTAGAGCTCGCGGAAGGGCTCGTTCACACGCTGCCAATTATCTATTCGAACGATACCTTGATGGCGCCTGTCGCACTGCGCTGGAAGACACAGTTCAATGAGAACTCAAAGATGCTGGCTTTTCGCGGTGAAATCCCGGAAATGAACCACAACGAGATTGAGGGCTGGGAGCTCACGGCTCACCTGATGGGTAAACTCTCCGTTATCTTTCTGAAAGATCAAAGTGATCACGAAAGGGTGAAGCGAAGAATGGAAGTTGCCGGGAAGCTTATTGAGCCGCATTCGGTGAGTCTTAAAAAAGTCTCATCAACAGGAAATAATGCTCTTGAGAGGGTTTTCTATATGATTATGTACGGTGACTTTGTTTCCTTTTTCCTGTCCATACTTTCTGAAGTTGACCCAATGCCGATAGTAAAAATTGAGCTTCTAAAAAGAAAGCTTGAGGAGATGTAGACAGCTAAAGACCAGCAGAAAGGCTTTTTGTAATCCCAATCACTTTATTTTATAAAGTGATTGGGATTTTTTTTGTGTAGTCATCTCGTCGTCCCGGCTTGTTATTAAAAAAGCTGGAAGCGGTACCACTTGTAATTTAATAAAGCAAAGACACGAATTAACTAATAAAATTAGAAGTATTATCTAAATGTTATCATAAGATGTGGTATTTTGGGTTATTGACTTTATAAATTAAAGTCAATAATTTATGAGTTCACCCTTAAGTAACACCTAATAAAAAATCACTGCTATGATCAGCAAAGAGTTTACACCCAAGAAAACCATCTGCAAAGTAACGCTTCAGATTCCTGCCGAGTGGGCCGAAAAAGAAGCTTCAGTTGTTGGAGATTTCAATGACTGGGATCCAAAAGCCAACAAACTGGAAAAGAAAAACGGGGGGTGGGAAACCGTTCTTCGTTTGAAGCCAGAGTCTGAGTACAAGTTCCGCTATTTCCTCGATGGCGAGCGCTGGGAAAACGACGATCAGGCTGATAGCTATGTATCGAACGAGTACGGAACACAAGATTCTGTAGTTGTTATTGAAAAAAAATAAACAGTACTCGTACTGTGTTACGAAAGCCCTGTGCTCTTGCACAGGGCTTTTTTTATGCGCAAATTAGGGTATGAAGATTAAGGAGTACGAAAATCTTAACACGCTCAGACTCAGTCAGATATGCTGTAGCCGGAACAACAGGCTGCTTGCAAATCAGATTTGGGTATTCAACAATCTGGGCTCGACTAGTACGGTTTTGAAAAAACTGCCTCCGGTTCAGACCCGTGAAGGTTTGGTTTGCATTGCACGTTCACAAACCAACGGCAGGGGACAACACAGTAAAAAATGGGATACATCTTCAGGTACCTCGTTAACTTTTTCGCTGGTTTTGGAACCTAATACAACCGACAGGCTTCAGCTATTGCTCCAGGCATCAGCCCTGTCTGTAATTAACGTACTGAAGCAGGAATACTCCGTAAACTCACTATTGAAGTGGCCCAATGATGTTTTGGTAGGCGGCAGGAAAATCTGTGGGGTTCTTGCAGAGGGAACTTTCCTGGGTTCGATAATGGAAAGATTTGTGATTGGTATCGGAATAAACATTAACGGCAAATTATCTGATAAAGTTGAAGAAATTGCCATTAATTTGGAGTCTGTTCTCGGAAAACCTGTAGATATAACTGAGCTCTTTTGTCATCTTCTGGATGAACTGGAGGTGCAGTACAAACGATGGCTGAACGAGGAACACGCCCTTGTTACCGATATTAACAAGCATCACAGGGGCTACGGGGAATGGAATGCAATCAAGATTGCTGATGAGCAAATTGAAGGCAAATTTAAATTTCTCGGTGTGGATCTCGAAGGCTTTCCTGTATTCCTGAATGAGGACGATGAAGTAAACCGTATTACAAGAGCCGACATCCGTTTTGATCCCGTTAATTAGCCACGCTAAACACATACCGATTCCGAAATCGAAGCTGGTAGTTGCTGTAAGCGGTGGTGCAGACAGCATGCTGCTTCTGGATATCTGCGCACATTCTGATACTGAAACTGTTGCAGTACACGTCAACTACGGGAAGCGCGGCATAGAATCCGATGCTGATGAAAAGCTTGTTCGTGACTATTGCAAAGAAAATGGCATTCCCGTTTTCGTAAAACAATTTGATAGTACCACTAAAGGTAATTTTCAGAGTTTGGCCCGTGAGTTTCGTTATGCTTTTTTTGAAGATGTTCGTAAAGCAACGAGTTCGGAATTCATTTTAACGGCTCATCATAAAAATGACGATGATGAAAGCCTGCTTTTTCAGCTGCTGAGAGGTGGAAATGTGTTTAGTCTCACTGGGATTCCTGAGCAGCGAGGCAAGATTCGCCGCCCGCTCATTAAGCTCACCAAACAGCAGATAATAGAGATGGCAAGAAGCAGAGGCCTGGTTTGGAGAGAAGATCACACGAATCTTGAAAACGACTACAGGCGCAATGAAATTCGGAATCTGCTCATTCCCAGGCTTGACAGGGAAAATCCAGGCTGGCGAAACAAGCTTTATGGTCTGCGTAAAACATCTGAGTTAGTCAGTAACGCTATAGATGAGCTAATGGGGGAGTTGACTGTAGGATTGGGCAATCAACTCGACAGAAAACGCTGGCTTTCACTCGGGCCGGGACTCAAAAAAATAGTACTCTCAAAGTGGATTCAGTCGCAAACGGAGGAGTTTCCTGCCGAGAACTGGCTTGCTATGATTGATAAGCTGGCGGATTTGCAAACAGGCGCATCATTGGATGTTCAGTCGGGCTGGTACGTAATTAGGGACCGTGACATCTTCACCATTCATAACAGAGTGGTTCAATCTGCTGAAGATTGTGAAGCGTTGCGCCTGAACCTTGAGGAAATGAGGCAGGGAGCGCATCACCAAACAGCAATTGGTACTATAAGTCTGAGCCGCGGACAATGGTTGGGCAGACCCGTAACGGGAGTACTGGAGCTTTGTCTGGAGAGCGTTCGGTTCCCCATAACCATAAGAAAGTGGAAAGCCGGAGACCGAATTAAGCCTTATAGTTTACAAGGCACGAAACTGATCTCCGACCTGCTCACGGACTACAAGATCAGCACCACCGAAAAGCCTGATATTCCAATTGTCGAGTCTTTTGATGGTAAAATCTGTGCCGTTATATTTAGTGCCGGCGAGAGAAAGCAGCCGGGTATTATTTCACAACAATTTTCCTGCACAGATGCAGGTCAGGAAACATTAACTATTGCTATAAAAAAGAAGCTATGAGCTACTATATACCGGAAAAAGTGGAGTGTAACGGGGAAACGTTTAAGGTGCTGTTAAGTAAAGAACAGCTTGCCGAAAGAATACAGGAATTGGGCAAACAAATAGATGAGGATTACGCCGGAAAGCGTCCGATTCTGATCGGTGTATTGAACGGTGCGTTTATTTTTCTGGCCGACCTCATGAGACATATTACTATTCCGTGCGAGGTCGATTTTTACAAGCTCAGCAGCTATGGAGACGAAAAGGTTTCTTCCGGTAAAGTTCAGCAGCGTAAAGATGTGGATGCGGACATCACCGGACGCCATGTAATCATTGTGGAAGACATCATCGATTCCGGACTTTCCGCCAATTACATCATGAATATCGTAGACAAGAAAAAGCCGGCATCGGTGGAGTGGGTTACGCTTTTGAAAAAGCCCGAAGCGCTTAAATACCATGTTGATATCAAGTATGTGGGCTTCGAGATTCCTACCCTTTTTGTGCTGGGCTACGGTCTGGATTACGCTCAGGAGGGCAGGAATCTGGGTCAGGTCTATGTTCTTGACGATGAAGCGAAGAAAAAAGATTGATATCAGATACGAATTGTCTTATATTTGCAGTCTTCGACACAGCCGGAGAGATGGCTGAGTGGTCGAAAGCGCTCCCCTGCTAAGGGAGTATACCTCAAAAGGGTATCGAGGGTTCGAATCCCTCTCTCTCCGCAGTCTTCAAAAAGCCTTCCTGCATTGCGCAAGAGGGCTTTTTTTATGTCTTTTTGTTTGAACCAGCTGCTTTTTCCTTCTCCTCAATCCAGCGGCTCATATAGCGCGTACTCATCAGGCTTTGGTGCCAGAGCATGCTGCCTGTTATATTGCTCAGCCGGTGGTCATAGAGCTTCTCACGGAGTAATGAAATGCGGTCAGCAAGCGGCTTGTCATACATTTGGGGATTAAATCGTTTGTGCAGGATATCGAAGCCCTGAGACTGCGTTTTCCTCCAGGTCATGGGTTCGTTGTATAGGGTGATGCTTTTCCGGGCGAAATCTGCAGCCTCTGGTTTGCTCCAGCCTTCCCAGTGCCGGGGCTCGGTTATACCTTCAAGACCAACTTCGGTGGTTACAGATGGCAGACCGTAATACATCGCATCGAGCAGTTTACCTTTCAGGCCGGCTCCAAACCGGATAGGGGCCAGGAGCACACGGTACGATTTCATCACTTCTGAGACTTCAGGTGCGCGCCCTTTAACCAGAAAACCGTTCTTAGGCTGCGACCAGCTTTTGTGCGTTTGAGTAGCATATGCACCATAAATGTGAAGCTCAGCTTCCGGGAGGCTTTCTCTGATCACCGGCCAGATTTCATCTCGCAAATAGAGCACGGTGTCGCGGTTTGGTGGGTGATGGAAATTCCCGATCGACATGAAATGCCTGCGCTCATCGAAGGAGGGCAGATTCGAAGAGCTGGTTTTATTGTCGTACGTAAGGGGATAGTAGTGAAGTAGCGCGGCCCTCACTCCGGCTACATCAACAAGCAGATTTAGCTCGGTTTGAGATATGATTAGCGTGAGGTCGCTGCGGTATATGGAAGCCAGCTCACGACGCCCGTCGTCGCTGTGGAAAAGGCTTTGTGGGTTTGTCTGAAGATGAAATACGTTATCCCGAATCTGCTTCTCCCGAAACCTTCTGAGCCCGTGCAAATCTTCGGTGTTTAAAATACGGATGGCATCAGGTGCGTGTTCGTTTACGCGCCAGCTGAACTGTTCTTCGACCATGAAGCGATCGAAAATTACAACATCAGGCTTAAGATTTTTGATTAACGCATCGAATGAAGCGTCGTTCATCTTAACAGTAACCGTTTTGGCGTAGTTTTTCAGACTTGGCGAAACGTGCGGGCTTTTGGCTGCTGTACTTCCAAAGGTGATAGAATAGCCGGCTCCGTGCAGCAGACAAACGAGCTGCATCATATGCGATCCGGCTGCTGAAGATGACGGCTCGGGCCACACGTTGCTCAGAATTAAAACGGTAGATATGTTAGGCTCGGCTATTTTCATGAAAGGAAAATTGCGTTTTCATTTGAACAGAACAAGAAAAATCAGAGTTTTGAATAAAAAACTTTGGCTATTGATATTATAAAATAAACCTCTTAATTTTTAAGTCTGTTAAAAAAACGTTCTGACAGATAGTACTAAACTCATAATTACGGCAATGGACGACAGTCATAGTTGTAGCAAACATATAACACCGGAAAGCTTTCCGGTGAGTTGTGCCGTAAATCAGCAGGCAGGTTTTTTCTAAGCCAGCCTTAGTCCTGATTTGCTTCACAAAGCCCACCCGTGAAGCACCTCCAACTCTTAGCAAAAAAGTAGCATAAGTCTAATTACGCGACAGTGTTACGCTGTATCGTTGTGTCGTGTAATAACCGACTATATATTTTTTCTAAGTAGTTATAATTGCTGCGCAAAGTGCTGTTTATCGTGCCCAAAACACGAAAAAACATGCGTTACGAATACAATTATTCAGCAAACATCATGCTGATGATAAAAATAACCATACTGGCAGTACTTGGAACCTTTGTTCTGGTAGCCAAATCAGCTTACGCTCAGCAGTTTATCGTAGATGATGCCGCGGTAACAACAGAACGCTCGTTCCAGATTGAAACCTGGTATGGCGAATTTGAATCGGAATTTATTCCTGCAGTTTCAGTTACAAACTGGCTGGAAGCGGGAGTTGCCTTTGTTTTCGATTCCAAGGATGATTTCTCATTCGCAGGATATGCCCTTGAAGCGAAAGCAGTAAATGCGGATTTCGAAGAAGCAACACAGGCCTTCGGACTTGCAGTTAGTTTTGGCTTCAGCGATGCGTCTGACTTTGAGGAATTTGTCGCTTATGTACCATACAGCAGAATGATTTTAAACAATCGCGCCGTGCTGCACTTAAATGCAGGTTTGGCATCAGCTGATAATGGTGATGAGTGGCAAACAGCTTTCATATACGGAGCACGCGGTGACTTCGGAATCCACGATAGGTTTGCAGTCCTTGCAGAAGCCTACGCGGAAAACGACGACTTTGGTTTTCAGGCCGGTGGTCGATTCGGGATTGTGCCCGGACTGCTCGAAATGGATGTAATGTACGGCCGTGGATTTCAGTCGGGTATGGATTTTCCCGGTTTCACCATTGGTCTTGCCTTTACGCCAGACAGCCTCTGGTAGCTATTAACATTTAAGAAAAAAAAATATGGAATCACATTTATGCAAGGGTTCGGAAGCCCCTGCGGACCCGGACCCCGAACCTTATTTATTCCCGGAGTCGGCTGTAAGCTTTTCATTCACTGAAAAAGCGACCGCCGGTTCCTTAAAAGAAAACTGCATTTTTAACTACTGCCGGTAGGTTACAGATTCATGATTTGCATGATCTGTTTCCTATTGGCAACAAATCATACAAATTATGTCTCAGGATTTTAAAGAACTGAACAAAGCACTGCGTGCAGGCGAATTTAAGTCGCTTGCGCAGATGCTTCAGGAGCTAAACCCCGGCACTATCGCCGATTATATTGAAACGCTCGATGAGCAGCGCCAGATTCAGGTTTTTGCCCAAATCGAGGAAGAAGAGCAAATTGAAGTCTTAAAGCAGCTGGGCGAAGAGATGCAGTTCCGGGTGCTGACTTCGCGGCCTGATAGCTTCATCAAAAAAATAGTCGAGAAGATGGCCCACGATGAAAGGGTTGACCTTCTTCGCTATTTCTCACCGGAAAAAAGAAAGTCTATCCTTGCGCAAGTAGCTGCTGAAGAGCGTGAAGATATTCTGAAACTTTCATCATACAAAGAGGGCACAACCGGCTCTATCATGACCACCGACTATGCCGTGGTCAGTAAAAATATGACGATTGATCAGGCGATAGAAACGCTGCGTGCTGTAGCTCCCGATAAGGAAACCATTTACTACGCCTATGTAGTAGATCAGAACAGAAAACTTGAGGGTGTTGTATCACTCAGAAGCATGCTGGTGGCGGACCATAGTGCGAAGATCACAGACATCATGACCACTGATGCGGTATCTGTTAAAGCTGATGATCCGGATCATGAAACGGCACAAATTCTGAAAGATAACGACCTTATTGCCGTCCCGGTAACCAATGGCGACGACAAGCTGGTTGGTATCGTTACTTTCGATGATGCGATGCAGGTTATTGAGGAAGATACAACCGAAACCATGCTTCAAAAGGCAGGTATCAGCGGTCAGTCTGATCGCGACCGTGAGCGTGAAAAAGATCTCATCAACTCCAGTAAGCTGCTGAATGGCTCCATCTGGTATCCGATTCGCCTTCGCATGATGTTCCTGTTCATAACCCTGGCCGGTGGATTTCTCGTCGGTGGTGTCATCGACTTTTACGAAGAAGTACTCGAAGCAGTAATTGTTGCTGCTGTATTCATTCCGGTACTGATGGATATGGGTGGAAATGTGGGAACGCAGTCGTCCACCATTTTTGCCCGCGGACTTGCACTTGGACATATCGACACATCCAGAATGTTCAAACACATCACCAGGGAGGTTTCAATCGGAGCTATTATGGGACTCATGCTGGGCCTTATTGGTGGAGCTGTTGCCTATTTCTGGCAGGGAGCACCCAACAATATTCCCGAAATCGGTATGGCTGTAGGTCTGGGGCTTGCGGTTGTAATACCGGTTGCTACATTGCTTGGTTTCCTGATCCCTTACATTCTGCTCAAGTTTGGATTTGATCATGCTCCGGGCGCTGACCCATTCATCACAACAATAAAAGACTTCGTAGGACTTGCGCTGTATTTCTACTTAGTCGCATGGTTCATTGGTATTTAAAATTATTGGGGCAGCGTTTGTATGCGCTGTCCCTGCTTTTTATCTATCTTAGAGAACAGGCTCACCTTTTGTTCGAACATAAGGCCCAGAGCAGTCCAGGTGTTTAATTAAAAAGCTTCATGTTATCCTCCGACCCCGTTAAGCGTGCACTAATTATAAGTCTTGTAGTCGCCAGTGTTTCATTAGCACTAAAACTGAGCGCTTTTTTCGTAACAGGTTCATCAGCTGCACTGTCAGACTCTATGGAGTCTGTAGTTCATATTTTTGCGGTGGCTTTTGTGGTTTATGGGTATTATCTGAGCTTGAAACCGGCCGACGATGACCATCATTACGGGCATCAGAGAATCGAGCTTTTATCGGTTGGTGCAGAAGGTGCTATCATAATAGTTGCGGGCATCACGATTGTCTATTACGCTGTACAAAGCATGATTACGGGCGTGGTCATAGAAAACATGGGTACAGGAATGGTGATGCTTATCGGCGCGGCTCTTATCAATCTTGTGCTTGGCAGCTATGTGCTTAGAGTTGGCAAGAAGCACAATAATATGATTGCTATAAGTAACGGCAAGCATACGTTGACCGACGTCTGGACAAGCGGGGGCGTTGTTTTGGCTCTGGTTCTCATTCACTTCACAGGCTGGGTCTATATCGATATCATCGTGAGTCTGCTGATCGCCGGATACATATCATGGGAGGCTTGGAAACTGCTTACGTTTTCCGTGAAGGGCATCATGGACACAAGAAATCCCGAAGCAGATGAAGCAATCCGCGCGGAGTTAAATAAGAAACTGCCTGGTCAGATTATCGACTGGCATCACTTGCGGCACCGAACCTCCGGGAATACGACCTGGGTTGAGCTCCACCTTGTGTTTTCAGACAGTATTTCGCTTCATGAAGCACACGCAGATGCCACCCTGCTCGAACGCCGCATCATCGACTCACTGAAAACCGACGCCATCATCACCATGCATCTGGAGCCCTACGATGCCCATGATGAGGATCACAAAATCCTCAAAGGCGCCAACAAAAGAACCGGGCTTGATGATTTTGCCTGATCTAAATTTCCGGCCATAAAAAAAGGTCGCCTCCGTTTAGGAAGCGACCTTTTTCATTATAAATCAGGCTTTTACTATTTTTTCGTACCCTGATACTCACGGCCTTCCTTGAGCTGTGATTCGCAGCCCCAGATGTCCGTGGCATAGTCGGAAATCGTTCTGTCTGACGAGAACTTGCCAACGCGGGCCGTGTTGTGCAGGGCTACCTTAAACCACTCTTCCGGCTTTTTGTACAGCGCTTCGACTTTTTTCTGGGCTTCGGCGTAAGCCGGGTAGTCAGCCATAACGAGGAAGTAATCGTTACTTTCAAGCAGTGAGTTCGTGATTGAATGGAACAGCGACGGATTGTCCGGGCTGAAGAAACCATCACGAATCTGATCGATTACCTGCTTGAGCTCAGCATCGGCATTGTAGTGATCCCATGATGAGTATCCCGCTCTGCGAAGTTCTTCAACCTCTTCTACGGTGAGGCCGAAAATGAAGATATTTTCTTCACCAACCTCTTCCAGAATCTCCACGTTAGCGCCATCGAGCGTTCCAATGGTTATCGCGCCATTGAGGGCGAACTTCATATTTCCTGTTCCTGAAGCCTCCATGCCGGCAGTAGAAATTTGCTCGGAAAGATCTGCCGCCGGAATCAGCTGCTCGGCAAGTGTTACCGAGTAGTTGTCCAGGAAGAAGCACTGAAGCTTGCCTTCCATATCCGGATCGTTGTTAATCTTCTCCGAAATACTGGTGATAAGCTTGATAAACATCTTCGCCATTGCATAACCAGGAGCCGCTTTCCCCGCAAAAATGACCGTTCTCGGAGCAATGTCGAGATCAGGATTTGCTTTCAAACGATTGTAGAGCGCTGCGGTATGAATCGCAGCCATCAGCTGGCGCTTGTACTCGTGGATACGTTTAATTTGGATATCGAAAATAGCGTTTGTGTTCAGATCGTAGCCGTAGTGCTCACGAACGTAATCGGCAAGACGCTCTTTATTTTGCTGCTTGATATCGCGATACTTTGTCATGAATGACTTGTCGCCGGTTTTTTTATCCAGCTTTTTCAGATCGCTCAGATGGGTAATCCAGGAATCACCGATTTCGCTGTCGATAAGATCAGCAAGCGGTGGATTACACTGCTTCAGCCAGCGGCGCGGCGTAATGCCGTTGGTCTTGTTGGTGAAGCGCTCCGGATACAGCTCGTAGAAATCACGAAATATCGTTTTTTTGATGAGCTCCGTATGAAGAGCCGCTACGCCGTTAACTTTATGCGTTCCAACGATTCCAAGGTTAGCCATTTGAACCGACGGCTGCTCGCCCTCGCTGATGATCGACATCCGGCGCACCCGATTAACGTCGTCACCAAAGGTCTCATGGACCTTGTTGATAAACCGTTTATTGATTTCGTAAATAATCTGGAGGTGACGCGGCAGTAAATTACGGAGCAGCGAAACGGGCCATTTTTCTAACGCTTCAGGAAGTACTGTGTGGTTAGTGTAGGATAGCGTACGGGTGGTGATATCCCATGCGGTATCCCAGTCGAGGCCTTCTTCGTCCATGAGGATTCGCATCAGGTCCGGGATAGCAAGATTCGGGTGGGTGTCGTTACACTGTATGGCCACGCGCTCTGGAAGCTCTCGGAAATCATCATACTGAGCCTTAAACTCACGAATAATATCCTGCAGAGTAGAGGATACAAGGAAATATTCCTGCTTCAGTCGAAGCTCCTGGCCTACAAATACTTTATCGTTCGGGTAGAGTACGCGGGAGATGTTCTCGTGCAGCTCAATATCCCGAACCGCATTGATGTATTCACCCTGATTGAAACTGGTAAGATCCAGAGATTTTGGTGATGTGGCTTTCCACAGGCGAAGGTTGTTTACGACGCCATTCTTGAAGCCCGGCATCGGGATATCATTGGCGAGCGCATACAGATGCTGTGTATTCTCCCACTTGAAGCGGAGCACGCCATTTTCGTCGGTATAGGGCGTTGAGCGGCCATAAAACCGAACCGGGTACATCACGCTTGGGCGCGTAACGGCCCATGGGGTTCCAAAACGAAGCCAGTCGTCGGGGCGCTCCACTTGATAGCCGTCAATAATGCGCTGGTTGAAAATTCCGTAGTCGTATTTAATACCATAACCGTATCCGGCCAGACCGAGCGTGGCCATGGAATCCAGAAAGCATGCGGCCAGGCGACCGAGGCCTCCGTTGCCGAGGGCTGCATCATCTTCCATATCGCGGATAACTTCATAGTCGTATCCGATTTCTTTGCAGGCCTCACGAATAGGCTCTTCGATGCCAAGATTGATTAGCGCATTGTCCAGAAGACGGCCAATCAGGAATTCCATAGAGATATAGTAAATCTTCTTGGTCTTCTTTTCGCGATACTCTTTCTGGGTTTTCAGCCAGTTGTCGTGCAGGCGATCCATTACGGACAGAACTACACTTTTGTATATTTCGCGTTCAGTAGCACTGTCCAGGTCTGTTGCCTGTGTGTAGCGGAGGTGGTTAATAATATCATTTTTAATAGACTCCGCGTCCATACCGGTCCGTAGATCCGGTTTTGCTTTTTTACTCATAGCTTAAAATTATCGGTTTATAATCTGTTATCGCACACCATATTAGCGTGTTCAATTTACGAAAAAAAATTATCCTTTCAGATAAATCCCGTGGTCTGGTTTAAAACCTGCGGGGGTGAGGTTTGCCCTGTAGTCGAGTTGCAGCAGGTACTGATACGTTTCATGAGCTGTAACTTCCTGATCGAAAATGCCAAAAACCGAGCTCCCGCTACCGCTCATGGCCGCGTACAAAGCCCCCATATCATACATTTGGTCCTTTAGATTGCCTATCTGGGGGTACATTTGGATAACACCCGACTCAAGATCATTGCGTAATAAATATGTCCACTCGTCCGGATTGTACTCCGTGAGAATCTGAGAAAGCGGCTCTTCGGGCGCTCCGCCGGGTTCGCACATTTGGTAGGCTTCACGGGTATCGCTGTGAATTCCGGGCCAAACCGTAACAATATGATAATCGGGCTGGAAGTCGAGATACTCCAAATCTGTTCCGGTTCCGGTTCCGATTGCGGTCTCACAGCGAATGAAAACCGGGACATCGGCCCCAAGAGCAGCACCAATTTTGCATAGCTCATCGAGCGGGATATTTTTTTCATGTATCCGGTTGAGAAGCCTCAGCATTACTGCGGCATTGCTGCTGCCGCCGCCTAGTCCAGCTCCGGCCGGTATAGACTTCTGCAGATCGATGTGGAAATAACCGCTTGTACCAAATGCTCTGTTAAATGCAAGAATCGCCTTGTTTATGAGGTTGTCCTTGCCGGTCGGCACGCCGGGATCGTTGCAAATAATTGTGGTTTTGTCTGCCTTGCGCACTTCAAGTCGGTCGCTTAAATCGATGAACGCAAACCCGGTTTCAATATCATGATAACCGTTTGGCAAGCGCTCCCGAATAAACAATCCAAGGTTTATCTTGGCATACGATCGGGCAATAAAGGTATCCGTCATGTTCAGGTTAGTTGCTATGGTTATGGTGCCAGGTAGTGAGCATTCGGGTTAAGATGGCTTCAACTTTTCGTTGTACAGCTTGTACATATATTCGAGCGCCGCCTCGCGTTCGTTAGGTATGATGCCGTCCAGAATGGCGTTTTGAATGCCATCTTTTATGATCCCAACTTCACGGCTGGGCTTCATATTTAGCAGCTCCATAATTTCGAGCCCGTCTACGGGAGGCTGAAAATTTCTGACGTGGTCTTTTTCTTCCACGATTTTAATCATCTCCTCCACGCGGTCGAAATTGCTCAAATATTGCTGCACCTTCCGGTCGTTTTTACTGGTGATGTCGGCACGGCATAGGGTCATCAGGTCGTCTACGTCGTCTCCGGCCTCGAAAATGAGGCGGCGAACAGCGCTGTCGGTTACTTCTGCATTGGCCAGAGCGATCGGTCGCAGGTGAAGCCTAACAAGCTTTTGAACATACTTGAGGCGGCTGTCGAGCGGGAGGCCAAGTCTCCGGAAGATGCGTTTGGTCATTGCGGCTCCCACGGCATCATGACCATGAAACGTCCATCCGTGCTGTTTGGAGAACTTTTGAGTTGCCGGTTTGGCAATGTCGTGCATAATGGCCGCCCAGCGAAGCCACAAATCGTCGGTGTGCTCGCTAATGTTATCCAGTACCTGAAGTGTATGCCAGAAGTTGTCTTTATGGCGCACCCCGTCGACCTCGCGAACTCCGTAAAGATTTACCATCTCCGGAAAAAATTGCTCCAGCAGCCCGGTATGAAAAAGCAATTTGAAGCCAATCGAAGGAACCGGCGACAGCACGATCTTATTTAGTTCATCGATGATGCGTTCCTGAGAAATAATCGATAGCCGTTCGGCCATTTTTTTGATGGCCTCATAACTCGAATGTTCAATCTGAAACTGAAGCTGAGTCGCAAAACGAACGGCGCGCATCATCCTTAGCGGATCATCGTCGTAGGTTTGTTCTGGCTCGAGAGGCGTACGGATGATTCCCTTTTCGAGGTCGGCCATACCCCCAAACGGGTCGATCAACTCCATGTAGTTCATTTCATTAAGCGACCATGACATGGCGTTAATGGTGAAATCGCGTCGTTTTTGATCGTCTTCTAAGGTGCCGTCCTCAACAACGGGCTTACGGCTGTTGCGGTCGTAGCTTTCGGTGCGGGCCCCTACAAATTCGAGGTCGAAATTTCTGTGGCGTATATGAGCAGTACCGAAGTGGCGAAAAACGGATACGTTGGTTGTTTTAAGCAGCCGTGCGACCTCCATTGCCAGGTCAATGCCGGAACCTACGGTCACAAAGTCGATATCGGCTTCACGTTCATCTTTTTGGCGGCCGAGATAGTGGTCGCGTACAAAACCTCCGACTACATATACCGGCTGTGAGCATGCAGCGCCGGCTTTCGATACAATTGAAAAAATCTTCTTTTGTTCTGCGGTAATACGGTTCAAATCGTAAATGACGAGAGGGTTTGTGAATACGTTAAGTGCAGTTTAAGATACGATAATCAAGATGTATAATGAAGCGCATACGGCTAATGAAGTGAAAGTTAGCTTCACCAGTTTTCGTGCTGGTATGTAAAGGACATTAGAGGCGACCTACATCTTTTTACAACGGATTTCTAACAAACTTCCCATCTTTGTTGTTTACACAAGCGTTCGAAGAATAAGCGCTTCAAAACTAAATTCTTACGCCTTTAAACCATATCTGATAACTCAATCTTTATGTCGTCTAAGCTAAAATACATTATCATCGGTGCAGTTGTTGTACTTATTGTATCAATGATTATCATCCCGAGAATATCCGGTCCCGGTTCAAATTCTGCGGAAATCAATGCTCAGCAGCCGCAGCAGCAGCAGAATGACCGTCGCCTTGCCGTGCGAGCTATGGTGCTTGAGCCGCAGAGTTTTGATAACAGCATCAGGGCTACCGGAACCGTTTTGGCCGATGAAGACGTGGTGCTTCGGCCTGAAGTATCGGGTCGTGTAACCGCTCTCTATTTTCGTGAAGGTGATGTGGTTTCTGAAGGAGATCTTTTGGTTAAAATAAACGACTCGGAGCTGCAGGCAGAGCTTCGCCGTGCTGAATATCGCCGGAATTTAGCCAAACTTCGTGAAGAGCGCCTCGCCAGCCTGATAGAAAGAAACGCAACAGCACAGGCTGAATACGACGTAGCACTCAACGAACTGAATGTTATCGAGGCTGAAATCCAGCTGATCAACGCGCGTATCGAGCAAACCGAAATCCGCGCTCCGTTTGATGGAATAATTGGTCTGCGCAGCGTGAGCACAGGAAGTTATATAACCCCTTCATCATACATCGCAGAAATCCAGAAGGTCAACCCTGTTAAGGTGGACTTTTCGATTCCGGAGCGCTACTCCGGTCTGGTAACCCGCAATCAGAGTTTTAACTTTCGCCGTGAGGGTTCACAGCAGGAGTATGAAGGTAGCGTTTACGCCATTCAACCGCGTATCGAGCAGGATACGCGCACCCTCAGGCTCCGTGGAATTGCAAGCAACGAAGATCAGCTTATTCTGCCCGGCGCGTTTGTTGAGGTCCAAATTGCGATGCGTTCCGTTGCTGATGCGTTGCTGGTACCGTCAGAAGCCATTATTCCTGAGATGGGCGGACAGAGCGTGTTTGTGTATGAAGATGGCAAGGCCCAGCGCAGACAGGTTGAGCTCGGCATCAGAACTGAACGACGCGTACACGTAACTGACGGCCTGAGTCCGGGCGATACCCTGCTGACTACAGGTATGCTTCAACTGCGCCCCAATATGGATGTACGCATTGCCGATTTTGTAGAAAACTAACCCCGGAGTATCTGTATTATGAGCATTTCATCATTAAGCATCAGACGGCCTGTACTCGCCACGGTGATGTCTATCATCATCGTTTTATTTGGTGTAATTGGCTACAACTATTTGGGCGTTCGTGAATATCCCGCTGTTGATCCGCCCATTGTAACGGTAACGACGAACTACACCGGCGCGAATGCAGACATTATTGAGTCGCAGATAACAGAACCGCTTGAAGAGTCAATCAACGGGATTGCCGGAATTGAAACCATGACCTCCGTTTCGCGTGAGGGCAGAAGCACCATTACGGTTGAGTTTAATCTTGGAATCGATATGGAAGCGGCTGCCAACGACGTTCGTGACCGGGTGTCACGCTCGCTTAGAAGGCTGCCTCCTGATGTTGATAATCCCATTGTATCCAAGGCTGATGCGGACAGTAACCCCATCATATTTCTGAATGTCCGTTCGGATATGCGGGATCTGATGGATCTCACCGAGTTTGCCACCACGGAATTTAAAGAACGATTTGAGACGATTCCCGGAGTTAGTGAGGTCAACATATGGGGGGCAAAAGAGTACTCCATGCGACTGTGGATGGAACCCTCCCGTCTGGCTGCGCACGGGCTCACCCCAATTGATGTACAGCGTGCGCTCGAACAGCAAAACGTAGAATTGCCATCGGGACGTATTGAAGGCTCAACGACAGAACTTAGCGTAAGAACGCTCAGCCGTCTGACCACGGCCGAAGAGTTTAACAACATGATTGTAAGGCGGGACGGAGATGAGATCGTGCGCTTCCGGGATATCGGTCTCGCCATGATTGGCCCGCAGAACGAGCGTACCATTCTTAAGCGCGATGGAATCCCGATGGTCGGAGTCGTACTTCGTCCGCAGCCGGGAGCCAATAACATTGCCATCGCCGACGAATTTTACAACAGACTGGAAACGATTAAGGCGAATTTGCCGGAGGACGTGAGTGTAGCAATCGGCTTCGATGTAACCGAGTATATCAAGGACTCAATCGCTGAAGTGCGGCAAACTATCTTCATAGCATTTGGGCTGGTGGTCCTCATTATATTTATGTTTTTAAGGGACTGGAGGACTACGCTAATACCAATAATTGTAATTCCGATTGCGCTCATCGGGGCCTTCTTTGTGATGTTTGCCCTGGGCTTCTCCATCAACGTATTAACCATGCTCGGGCTGGTGCTTGCCATCGGTCTGGTAGTGGATGATGCCATCGTTGTAATGGAGAACGTCTACGCCAAAATCGAAATGGGAATGAATCCTATAGAGGCCGGGCTCAAAGGCTCTAAGGAGATTTTCTTCGCGATTGTCTCTACTACAACGGCGCTGGTGGCGGTGTTTCTACCCGTTATTTTTCTTGAAGGTTTAACGGGGCGACTATTCAGGGAATTCGGTCTGGTACTGGCCGGTGCGGTCATTATTTCATCGTTTGTAGCGCTGTCGCTCTCACCCATGCTTTGTTCGAAAATCCTGAAAAAGCGTGAAAAGCAGTCCTTTATCCACCGCGCTACTGAGCCGTTTTTTGTGGCTCTGAACAAAGGTTATCGCAGCTCTCTTGCAGCATTCATGAAGATTCGCTGGGCAGCTTTTGCAATCGTACTGATTACAGCAGGTATGATCGCATGGTTCGGACTGAATCTGCAGCAGGAGCTGTCTCCGCTTGAAGACCGGAGTCGAATGCGCGTATTTGCAACCGGACCTGAGGGGACAACTTTTGAGTTTATGGATACGTACGTAGATGAAGTGACCGAGGCTATTCAAGAACGTTTTGAAGAGGTCGATGCAATCATTTCTGTAACTTCTCCGGGCTTTGGCGCTTCAAGTTCGGTGAACTCTGCGTTTCTAAACATCATACTTAAAGATCCTGCCGAGCGTGATAAGTCTCAGTTTCAACTTGCGGATGAGCTTTCTGAAATGCTGAATAACTATAGTGCTGCGCGTGGATTTGTCACTCAGGAGCAGTCTATCCGCGCGCAGCGGGGTGGACTGCCCGTTCAGTACGTAATACAGGCGCCTAATTTTGAGCGACTACGTGAAGTGCTGCCGGAGTTTATAGATGCTGCAAATGCCGATGGAACATTCTCAGTAGTGGACGTTGATCTTAAGTTTAACAGACCCGAGCTCAACATCGATATTAACAGAGACAGAGCCCGTGCGCTGGGTGTCTCGATTCGGGATATTGCCCAGACGCTTCAGCTTGCTTTTGCAGGCCAGCGTTTTGACTTTTTCATAATGGACGGTAAGCAGTATGAAGTGATTGGCCAGATGGCTCGGGAGCACAGAAACGAGCCGGTTGACCTGGCGTCTCTTTACGTGCGTTCTGAAGAAGGGAGGCTTATTCAGCTCGATAACCTCATCACCATTCGGGAGGACAACAATCCACCTCAGTTATTCAGATTCAATCGATTTGTATCTGCTACCGTGTCGGCCGGTCTGGCCAGCGGATTCTCCCTCGGCGACGGTATTAATGCCATGGACCGCGTAGCAGCTGCTACGCTGGACGATTCCTTTTCAACGTCGCTTACCGGGACATCGCGTGACTTTCAGGAAAGCTCAAATAGCCTTCTTTACGCGTTTATGCTTGCCATCATTCTAATTTACCTGATTCTCGCCGCTCAGTTTGAAAGCTTCCGGGACCCTTTTACCATTCTGTTTACGGTGCCGCTTGCGGTAGGAGGTGCGCTAATGACGCTCTTCTTCTTCGGACAGACCATAAACATCTTTTCGCAGATCGGTATGATTATGCTCATTGGTCTGGTCACGAAAAACGCGATTCTAATTGTTGAGTTCGCTAACCAGCGTAAAGAAGCAGGACTCAGCGTGATGGATGCCATACAGGATGCGGCTGCAGCTCGTTTCAGGCCAATTCTCATGACCAGCCTTTCTACAGTTCTTGGTGTACTACCGATTGCGCTTGCAATCGGGGCGGGAAGCGAAAGCCGCGTTTCGATGGGTATTGCTATTATCGGTGGACTGCTTTTTGCGAGTATTCTTACTCTTTACGTGATTCCGGCCATGTACTCTTTCTTCTCGAAGGAAGGTGCAAATCGCCAGGTTAACGTAGATGATTATGACCTCGAGGTGAAGCCAAAATCTCAGGTAGCCGTAGAGTCCTGAGCCTGGCTCTTGAATTCAGATAAATAAAAAAGCCCGTTACGTATGTAAACGGGCTTTTCTATTTAAATAAATCCTGAAGATTTCTTCATAAGGTGCTTTTTCACGGAACTTAGTCTGTATAATGCATTATCCGAAAGCTTTCGCATTAACAGCTCGCGTCTGCGCTCGGAAAGTTCGTCCAGTAAAAGCATCAGCTCGCGTGCATGAAGATCTTCGCTGGTATCAGCCAGTTTATCAATGTCCACGCCATCGATAAACTCTTTACGCTTATGGCCTTCGAGTACCAGAAGCAGAGAAATAACCTCATCGGCTTCTGCTTCATTGGCATACTGTATAATCTTTTGTATATCAAGATTATAGCATGCATTTTTTAGCTCATACAAGTTGGTGAAGTCGTAGAGCTCGGCCTTGTTGGCGTCGTTAAGAATAGATAGTCTGTTCATAGTATTCATCAGTTAGGCTGTCGTAGGCTCTACAACCTATCCGATGAAGTCACAATTCCGAAATTTGGAAATTGTAAGGTTCGAAAGGCTGAAAAGCTTAAACAGATGAAGTAACCTTTTTCCTGCAGTTGCAAAAACAACTGTGATATGGTTCGCTCATTGTTATAAATTCAGTTAATAATTTGTCACGACCTTAATAACGAAGGTATGGCCTAAATCTTTTGTTGTCAATAGCAGTGGGCTTAAATTAAAGTTAATGTAACACTTATATTGCCGGAATATTAATACTTATTTACGTAAGTTCAATAAAATCAAATACAGTTTTTGTGTTAACGCAGTGTTAAGGTTAATCATTCGTTTAGTTAACACGTATAAAAAAGGATGAAATCGGGGAATGTCGGACATTAAAATCAGAAAAAAAGAGCTCCGTAAGCAGATGCTGGGCAAAAGGATGGAGCTTTCGAAAGAACGTTTTAGACAGAAGAGCGAGAGCCTTTTTGAAAGGGTGATGAGTCTCGAAAAGCTTGCAGGCTCCGATACCATTCATTGTTATGTTGCTATGACTGAAAGAGGGGAACCCGATACGTCTGAAATTATAAGTGAACTCCTTCGGTTGGGCAAACGCGTGGCCGTGCCAGTTATGGACTTAGCCTCGCGTGAGCTAACCCACGTTAAGGTTGATGAAACCACAAGCTGGAAGACAAACAGATGGGGTGTGAAAGAGCCTTCGGCCGGCCCTTTGATTGCAGCTGAAGAGTTCGATTTGGTCCTTGTTCCCCTTCTTGCAGCTGATCGCCATCGAAATCGTCTTGGCTACGGAAAAGGATATTACGATACGTTTCTGGCACGGACTTCAGCATTCAAAGCGGGGCTTCTGTTTAGCGATATGCTGGTTCCTGAAGTGCCGGTGGAACCGCACGACATACCGCTGGATGTGATTATTACCGAGACTGGTCTGATTTAGATAATTAAACTAATTAAGGGCTCAACATATTTGGGTTCCATTCGTAAGAACTCTTTAAAACGGGAGGGGAAATCGGGTTTTATCCAAACCTGCTACAATGCTTTCTGATAGAAAAAGAATCGCCAAAGGGCTTATATTCCAATCATGCAGTCAAAAACAGAACAAAGATCACCATACGAGCCTGACCACTCCGGTCTTGAAACAGAGTTTGATATCACCCATGAGGATATCGAAAAAGCTTTTCAGGATTTTGTAAAGAGTGATGAGTCTCAAAAAGAGCCGCGGGATCGCGGGCTGGTAAATACCCTGTCGGTTTTTGGCGGTGTGATGCTGGTTGTTACCATACTATTCGGGCTTCAGATGCTCGGACTTGATGCCGGCCCCGATATCTCGTTTACACAGCATGTGATTGGTCCGTCGCTATTGGCACTGTTTACACTTTTAATCTGGTCGGGCATAAGCAAGAGGAAAAGGAATAAGAAAAAGAACAAAACTGTGGCTCCAAAACTGAAGGTGAGACCAGCCGGCGCAAACAAAACCTATAGTGATGGAAAGACTTCTGCAAAGGATGGAAATTACGATTCTTATGCTTTCACCAAAAAGAAGCAGTTAAGACGTAGCCGGAAGGATAAGAGATTTTTGGGCGTCTGCGGAGGTATTGCAGATTATTTTGGGTTTGATCCCACAGTTGTTCGTATTTTGTTTGGCCTTTCGATGGCATTTTACGGCACACCAATTTTGCTGTACTTTCTGCTTGCGATTGTTATGAAAAAGGAGCCTGAATAACAGGACCATGCCGGGCATAAAGTGTTGACCGGCTAAAAATTACGGATGTTCTAAGCTTAGTTTTGATATTGTGCTGATTTCTTTTGAAGGAATTGATGGTTGTGGGAAAACAACCCAGATTATGCTGCTACATGAACGCCTCCAGCGTGAAAAAATGCCGGTCGATGTGCTTCGGGAACCGGGCGGCACGGAGCTGTCTGAAATGATTCGGGGCATTCTTTTGAACTCCGATATCCCGATGAATCCGGTTACCGAGCTGCTGTTGTTTTCCGCAGCCCGGTCTGAGCTGGTTTCAACCCGTGTGAAGCCCCTGCTGGATCAGAAAGTGATTGTGATACTCGATCGTTTTTACGACTCTACCGTGGCGTATCAGGGATTTGGAAGAGGCAGCCTCCCGATTAACGAAATTAATAAGCTGAATAAAATTGCGGCTCATGGTCTGGAGCCCGATGTGACTTTCTTTCTCGATATCGGCGTAGATGAAGCGCTAGAGCGACAGAACGGTACCGGTAAGGGACCCGACCGGATTGAACGGGCCGGGGGGGCTTTCTTTGAGCGCGTGAGAGACGGCTACCACTATATGTCTGAACAAAACGGCCGGTATCACACTATCGATGCAAACCGGCCGGCCGAAGACATTCATCACGAAATATGGCTGCGCGTTTCCGGAATGATCCGGTAAAGATATCAGCTCTCAAGCAGGGTGCCGCTAAGCAGTAGCAATATCATTTCCTGCTGCTTGAGGCCATACCGAAGTTCATTTTGAGTGAGGCGTGCGTTCTGAAGATTGATTTGAGCTTCACGAAGCTCAATAGACGATATAGTGCCAACACGGACGGACTCTTCTGCATCCTCGAAGTTGAGTTCGGCTGTTTCTACGTTCAGATTTGCGATATCCAGTTGGCGCAGCTGCGTCTGGAAATCGGAAAAAGCGTTGAGCAGATCTTTTTCGACTTGCTTGAGCATCATCTGCTTGTTCTCTTCCCTGCTTTTCTCAGCTATCCGGGCATTTTGTACGGAACGTCTCGTAACGCCACCGTCAAATATATCATAGCGCAGACTCAGCATGGCCGTATAGCCAAGCTCTTCCAGATAGGTGAAGTTGCCGGCGTCGTTATCCTGCCGCACGTAGCCGTATCTTGCGCTGGCGGTAAGGCTGGGGAAACGTCCCGTTCCTTCCAGTCTGCGCTGAATCTCAGCCAGGCTGATTTCCTCATCGGCCAGCTTTACCATGGCGTTATTGGTTAACGCGCTTTGCAGCAGTTCGTCAAGCGGCATTTCGTCCTGTACGGTGAAGTCGTCGGTTAATACCGGCTCTCCGTCTGAAAATTCCATTCCAAGCGCAAATAGAAGCGCGCGATTTGCCTGTTGCAGTCCGTTTTCAGCCTGCTCAACACTGATGCGATCGTTGTTGAGATTCACTTCTGCGTTCAGCACGTCCAGTCTGCGGGCGTTTCCAAACTGGAGCGCTTCTCTGGTGGTTTGCAGTCTCAGTTCCGAAAGATCAAGATTTTCTGAAACAATACGCAGCTCTTCCTCTGCCTGAAGAACACCAAAATAGGCCTCAGCAACTTCCAGAAGCGTGCTTTCTATAGTCATTCGTACCGAGAGCCGGGTCAGGCGATCCTGAGCCTGCAGCTGCCGGTAGCGGTATCTGCCGCTGAATCCGTCGAAAATAGTGTAGCTCATTTCAACGCCGGCACTCAGGGTTCGGGACTCGGCACCGTCTACGGAGATACGCCGGGGGTCAGCACCATTAGATTCGAAGTCAGCTAATTCGATTTCCACATCGTTTCTGGACAACTCTGCGCTTCCTGAAAGGCTTAATACGGGTAGCTGTCCCGCATTTCCTCTGAAAACTGAATTACTGCTTTGTTCCTGCTCAAACCGTTCTATACGGATTGCATGGTTGTTTTGCAGCGCACGTTCAAAAGCCTGCTCCAGGGTGAGGGTTTCGCCAGACTGTGCCAGTGCCACGAAACCTGATGAAGGCACAAACGGCATCACCCAAACAAAAACTGTCATCACAAAAGAAAATGAGATGCCCGTTATTACTGATTTCATAATGCTTCCTTTTTGAGGGATTCAATTTTTCTC
This sequence comes from Balneolia bacterium, assembly GCA_022565795.1. Lineage (GTDB taxonomy): Bacteria > Bacteroidota > Rhodothermia > Balneolales > Cyclonatronaceae > Cyclonatronum. The sequence goes on along the minus strand of JAIUMA010000015.1, from coordinate 10,659 downwards.
ATTTCGATTCGGGCGGTTTCTATTTCCTCTGGAGTTGGTTTCTCGCTTCTGAAAAGTCCGATAACCTGCCGCTTGCCGAAGTTGAAAATCACCAGCAGGGCCGGAACCAGCGCCAGCGTTAGAAAGGTGCCAAAAAGCAATCCATAAAATACGGCAACGGCTGTTGGCTTCAGGAACTGCGCACCAATACTTGTGCCAAGAAGAAGCGGAGTTAGTCCGGCTGCCGTAGTGATGGCAGTGAGCATAATCGGCTTAAACCGGCTTAATGCAGAGGTGTAGACTGAGGCCGCAAAGCCTCTTCCTGCCTTCAGCTTTTCGTTGAAGCTGCTCAGAAGAACAAACATGTTGTTGATGAGAATACCTATGAGTGCGATGACCCCCAGCATCGAGAAAATACTGAGCGGTATACCGGAAATAACGTGTCCCCAGGCAACACCAATGATCGCAAATGGTATTATGAGTACTGAAATAATACTTTGTGATACCGAGCGACCGTTCAGCATAATCATGAACAGCATAATGAGCAGGATAACGGGCCCGGCTCTGGCGGCTGATTGCGCAGTGTCTCTGGACTGACGCGCCTGGCCCTCGAAGGTGTATTCCACAAAAGGAAAGTCTTCCATCAGCTCGGGCAAGATCCGGCTTTGGATCATACCGATTACGGCCGGGACCGGAATGTCCAGCGAAGCTACATCTGCCTCAACAAGAATTTCGCGCCGCCCGTCTCTGCGGTTGATGAGTACCACCGTTTCCGTTTCGTTGATGTTTGCGATATCGCGCAGGAAGTAGCGGTTTCCGTCCGGAGCGGTGATGCGCATACGTTCCAGGTCGGTAATTGAGGACCGGGCATCACGCTCGTAACGAACCCAGACCTTGATTTCCTCATCGCCCCGCTGAATACTCTGAATCTCATTTCCGAAGAATCCCTGTCTCACCTGATCGATAACCTGCTGCAGGCTGAAGTCAAGGAGTTCAGCCTCAGGCTTCAGACTGATGTCGAGCTCCCGCTGGCCGATTTCATCGTTATCGATAACGTCTATGATGCTGTCTTCAGAGTTCATACGGCGCATCAACTCTGTTTTGACCTGGCGTAATTCATCAAGATCGTCGAAACGGTGGATCATTGATATCGATATTGGTTTGCCAAAGGCATCACCTGCTCCAAAAGAGATATTTTCGGCCTCAGGCACTTCACCGGTTTCTTCACGAATCATACCGGCTATGTCGAAGGCCAGGTAATCGCGCTCTTCGGGTTTGGTAAGGGTAATTTGAAGACTGCCTGTATTGGGTTGAGGTCCTACTACACGCTGTACGTACAGAATGGGTGAGTTACCGTTTGCTTCTTCGGTCAGGCGCTCGTTTACCCGTTCTGTCGCTTCTTCAATTTCCATGAGAATAGACTCAGTTATTTCATCTCCGGTTCCTGCTGGCAGACGCAGGCTTACAGAAACTTCGTCAAATTCGATGTTGGGGAAGAAGGTGGTTTGTATGATGTCGCTGCGGAACCCGCCAATGGTTATAATGAAAAGGCCGACCACAGAAATGATTACAACAAACGGGTAGCGCAGACCAAACCTGAGCGAAGGCGCATAGAAGCCTTTGAGTATTTTTTTGAATACTTTGTCAAAAAAGCGTTCAAGACGATTTGGTCTGTTGTCTTTCCGTAATGATTTCGAATTGGCAATAAGAGCCGGAAGCAGAAAGAAGCCTACGGCCAGCGCCACGATATTTGATGCAATGACTACAAAAGAAATATCGGAGAAAAACTCGCCCAGCGTGCCGTCTAAAAAGAAGAAGAATGAAAAGGCAGCTACGGTAGTGGTGAAGGAGAGCATTAGCGGTGCTACGAGCTCAATAGTGCCGTCGATAGCAGCATTTATGGAATCTTTGCCGCGTTCGAAGTGCTGGTAGATGTTTTCACTAACCACCACTCCATAGTCCACGAGAATACCGAGCACCAGAATGACCCCGAACATTGAGAGCTGATTAACGGTGATTCCCCAAATTCCGGCAAAGATGATCATTCCAAGTAACGAAATCGGAATCTGAAGCGATACCCAAAGCGCAAGCCTGAAGTTCAGGAAGATACCGAGCACGATAACAACCAGCAGCGCGCCCTGCCAGGCGTTATCAGACAGCACCTGAATTCGTTCCTCAAGCCCGTCGGCCTGATCATTAATTACGGTTGCGCGCAGATCTTCTCGATCCTCGTTGAAGCGCTCGATGTATTCGCGAAGGAAATTTACCGTTTCCAGAATGTCCTCATCTACGGTGTTTTCGACCTTGATATTTACCGATCGGTTGCCGTTTAGGGTTCGACGGTCTGGGATTTCCTCAAATCTGTTTGAAAGCCGGGCTATGTCGCTGAGGCGAACCACCTGTCCGTCGTCGGTGGCACGGACCACAATCCGACCCATATCCTGAGCAAAATACTCACGGGCGTTGGCCATAATCTGAATCTCCTCGCGGCCGGTGCGAATGGTACCACCGAAAAGCTCGATATTGGAACCGGCTACTGCGTTGCTGATATCCTCAAACGTAATATCAAAGGCACGAAGCGTCTCTTCCCGGACGGCGATTTCGATCTCTTCATCCGGATAACCCTCAATGGTTACCTTGGAAATTCCGGGCTGATTCAGCAGGTCGTTTTCAATTTCCCGTGCGATGTCTTTTATAACCGTGAGCGGCTGGTTACCGCTAATGGCGAAGGTCATGGCATCTGTGAGAACTTCAACTTTGTACACCACCGGATCATCCATGACCGATGGAAAAGTGGTGATTTGATCTACCGCATTCTGAATATCAATCAGAACATCGTCGGGGTTGGCACGTTCGAGAAGCTCAACTTCAATGGTACCCCGGTTGTTTTCAGATACGGAAGTGAAGCGTTCGATTCCGCTTACGCCTTTGAGATTTTCCTCGATTTTAGCAATAGCACCTTCTTCAACTTCCGTCGGTGAGGCGCCGGTGTAAATGATATCGATGTTTACAAAACGGATAGACTCTTCCGGGAAGAAGGAGTAGCGCAGGTTTGAGAAAACCAGCACCCCCATCACCAGGATAAGCAATAACGTGAAATTAGCTACCGATTTGTAGCTGATAAAGTAACCTATGAGCTCTTTCATGAAAAAGTTTTTTGGGATAGTGAGTCTTTGGGTTACTCTTCGATTTTACGAACTCTGGCGCCGGCAAGGGAAGTGGTACCTGCTCTCAGCTCAATGACGTCGTCATCGCTTTGAAGCCCACGAACAAGCACGGTTTCGCGGTTAAAGAACAGTGGTTCTACTTCCCGGTGGGTGCCGATATCATCTTCAATAATAAGAACCGTGTTCTCGCGGGTAAGCAGATTCCGGGGTATTTCAACTACGTCTTCGAGCGTGCGCCCGCTTATGGTACCTTCTAAATAGAGACCGTCTTTGAGGCGCTCCGATTCCATCTCAATGTATACGGGAAACGACTGTGTCTGAGCGTTTACGGAGCTTCCAATGCGGGCAATGGTCCCTTCAAGCTCGAGGCCGGTACCCGCCGAGCGAAGGCGAACGATATCACCGGCCGAAATAAAATCCAGTTCGCTGAGACTTACAAAGGTTTCAAGCTCGTACACGTCCCCGATAAACTCGCCAAGGCTCGTGTTGGGCTGAATGAGGGTTCCGGGGAAGGCGTCGGCAGATCGGAGCTCACCGCTGAAGGGAGCGCGCAGAGTGAATTTGGAGATCCGGTTTTCCTGTGCTTTTATGCTGTAGTATTGACCATAGATATCATTTGCAGCAAGAAAAAAGCGCTCCTGACGACTTTCGGGCTCGGGAAGCTCATTCAGGCTGCTTTCCGGGTCGAAAGACTCGACGTATGCTGCCCAATTATCGAAGCTGGACGAATAATCGCTGCGAATGGTTGGCAGCAGCGAGGCAAGGGCTGATTGAAAACGGCTGCGCTGCGCAAACAAGTCGAGCTCTTCATCCGTATTATCCAGCTGAACGAGCACATCACCCTGTTCAAATCGGTTTCCGGTACGGAACGGACGCGCGCCTGAAATTAAAACACCCTGAACTTCGGTAAACACTTCAATACGCTCAACGGCCCTGACACGGCCTGTAATTGAAATGTCGGTTGTTATTTCTCCAGGCTCGAAATTGCGGACGTTAACTTCGCGCTCCGGATCAGCTGAATCGGGTGCATCTTCAGCTGAGGGGCTGTCCGGCAGCAAAAACAGAATAAGAAAGGTAAGCAGAATGATGCTTCCTGCAGCCCCATAAGCGATGTACCGCTGATTGGATGATTTATTTCGGGTGCTCATACGAATGGATGTGTTGGGAGAATGATTTGTAATTATTGATTGACCCAACAGGCTGAAGAGCTATTTCGTTTGCTGTAAATGGGTTAAGTTCACTCATAAAAAAATCTGCAAACGGCATGGAATCTGTTAACCTGATGTGTGGTAACAGGAAGGGGATTCATCTAAATGCTTTTTGCTATCGTGCGTTTTCCAGCACTTTGTCGGCCGGACGGGTATGATCTGCAGGTGAACCCTTAACCGGGCCATCAACCTCCGGGTAGAATCCGGGTGCTTTTTTCAGGCTTATGGCCTTCATATCCGGCTTCATCCAGTAGATAAGGGCCGGCAGGAAGAACAGGTCTGCGATGATGGCGGTGAAAATGGTGAGGCTTACCAATTGGCCCATATACATAGTGGAGTCGAACTCGCTGTTGCCAAGCGTTCCGAAGCCGACCAGCAAAATAGCGCTGGTCAGAATGATGGCGCGGCCGGTGCGTTCTGTAGTAATGCGTACGGCTTCAATCAGGTTTCGTCCACGCTTGCTTTCTATGCGGAACCTGGCCAGAAAATGAATGCTGTCGTCTACGGCAATACCAAAGGCTATCGTAAAAATAACGGCTGTTGAAGGCTTTATATCGATGCCCCAGTAGCCCATCAGACCGGCAATTACGACGAGCGGCATAATGTTGGGCAGCAGCGAAATGAGCACCAGCTTACCGTTTCTAAACAGCCAGGCCATGATGAGCGATATAAAGATAAACGCCAGAATAATGCTCGAGGCCAGCGAGAAAACGATATTATCGGTGAGATCGGCAACGAGAATCGTGGTGCCGGTCATAGTTATCTCTTCATCCGGGAAGTTTTCAGCTATGTAGCTGTTCAGCTCGGCCCGGATTTGGTTAATGCGGTACGATCCCGAATCGAAGGCCTGCGTTGAAATCCGGATTTGACTGTAGGTAAAGTCGGTGAAGCGGTCGAGGGCATCAGCGTCGGTGATTTCCATCAGCAGCAGGTACTGGGCCAGCAGGGCGCGGTTCGTGGGCAGGGGCTCCGCTTCGGCCTCTTCGGGCGACATCACCCTGTGGATTTGTTCCATGAGCGTTCGCACAGAGCGGGTTTTTTCCATTTCATCATAAGAAAGGAGCTTATCCTCGAGGCTGGCAACGCGCTGAAGCAGATCCGGATTGGTGATGCCGTTCTCTTCACCGGTATCGATAATGATTTCGAGGGGAAACTGAGGGCTCAGCCGGTCGGCAATAACGTGGCTGTCGGCAATAAGCGGTGAATCCTGCCCCACATCATCAAAGACAAAGCCGTTAACCCTTAGCTGTGTTATGCCGGTGCCGATTCCGATTGTAAGCAAAAGCGTTCCGATTACGACCGCTTTATGGTATTTAAGCGCCGTTCTGAAGCTATATCTCAGTGCTGCACCGATGGCATCGTGAACGCGTCCGCTGGTGTTGCTTTCCGGCTTCGAATCCTTGAAGTAGGGCATCATCGAGGGCAGCAGGAAAATGGTGATGACATAGGCCACCATCACTCCTATAGCCGTGTACATGCCAAAGGTGCGCATCGGAATGACGTTACTGGTAAGCAGCGTGGCGAAACCAACGGCCGTGGTTACGCTTGTAAGAAAGGTCGCGCTGCCCAGTACAATCAGGCTTTCCCGCATGGCTCTGGGTTTGGGAAGCCCTGCCATCCGGTTGTCCCGGTATTTTGAAAGCATGTGGACTGAATCTGCCACTCCCACGCAGAGCAGAATCGGAGCAATAGTGCTGGTAAGAACCTCAAAGTAGCCGCCCGTGAGCTGCAGGATAACCACCGTGAACAGAATGGTGAGCCACACAATCATAATAGGAATCACAATTCCCTGAGCGTTGCGAAACAGGAACCAAAGGAGCAGAATAATCAGTACAGAAGAAATGCTGATATAAAAGATGATCTCACTGTTCAGCACATTCACATATTGATTCCTGAAGTAGGGTATGCCCGCCACGTAATAATCGAGCCCGTTCTGACCGGCGAGAACCTCCTTGAAATCCCGAATCACCTGCTCGCGCACGGGGAAATCGTTTTTATCCTCGTCGATGGCGATATAAATAGCCGTAAAGGTGGCGTCGCGGTTGATGAATAACCCCTCGGTGAACGGATCGCTGATTATCTCATCAAAGATCTCCCCGTTGGTGAGCGTACCGTTCAAATAGGATTCAGCCTCGAGATTCCCGTTCACGTTCCGAAGACGCTGCGCATCAAAAATAGAGCGGACTTCGGTGATATTCTCGATGACGGAAAGACTGTCGGTGAGGCTTCTGAGGTTTGTCAAAAAGGACCCATCCAGCACGTTATCCGTTTCGATGCCAATCACGATTACATTGTCATCACGCCCGTACTCCTCGGAAAACTGCTGGTAGGCATCAATGGTAGGATCGTTCTCAGGGAAGAATCCCTCCAGGCTGAAGTCAGCCTGTACATTTAGTATGGGATAAACAGATGCAATACTAAGCAGTACGGCAATGATGAGAATGGGTCTGCGGTTCCCGAGAATAAAGTCAGCTATGCGTTCCAATGAGGAATAATTCTGCGTTTCAAAAGCGTTTTGATTGAATCAGTTTTAACATTCAGTTCGTCGGTAAGCATTCCTGCCTTTTGGGCTATTTATCCGTGCAGATTAGATGAAAAAAAATCCTTTCTCACTCTACCAGAACCAGGCGGCGGAGAGGTATATAAGGCTGTTGCCTCCAAATCTTCTGAAACTCAGCTGCGTATAGTCGAGGTCAGGTGATTCCCCACCGAATAGATGTGCGCCCCCGGTAAAGGTCAGCCCGTCACGGAAATCCCAGGCCAGCTCGGGGTTTATCCAATAGTCGTTTCCGTTGAACTGATACCGGGTGAGAAGTCTGGCCAGCAGCTGATCCCGGAAGAAGCTTCTGTTGGTGCTGAGAGAAACTCCGTGAAACCACTCTTCCTGCAGAATGGCGTCTTCATAATCAAGAGCAACATCAGCCACATACTGAACGCTTGTGTTCCAGTTTAACACCGGATACTGGATACCGGTCATCCATTTCAGAGCGGGACGGTAGGTGAGGAACCCGTTGGCCTGGCCGGCATTCAGGGTATTGTTGAATCTCGTTAAGGCCGGACCAAGCTGACCGATGTCAGGAAGGTTGATGGTTCCCTGATCTAAGCGGCGAAAGAGCCTGAGATCATCATCGGTGAGGTCGCCGGGAAGAATGTCGTAAGGTCTTTTCTGAAACCAGGCGGCTTCAAAAACAAACCGCAAATCCGATGATACCCGGTACTCACCCCAAAATCCGCCAACAATTCCCGGCTCGTAATCCTCGGTGAACGTTACGGAGAGCGGTACTCTGAATCCGCTGATTCCAATGGTCTCAAACGTTTTTCTATAGCCGGGCGTGCTGCTTCTCCAGTACATTAGCGCGAGATCAATATCAAAAGAAGCGGAAGGCCGCCATGCAAAACGGGCGGCGTACTGCATGTCGCTAAGGGTAACACGGCCCGGATCAAATGATTCAAACTCTGTAGGGATTGGGAAAATATCGGTGGGAACAATACCCCAGACGCCATCATAATCAGGCAGTCGAGATGGCTCGAATACCGGATTAACTATGAACTGAAACTGATTCCGGCCAAAGAAATGCGTGTAATTAAATGCGGTAACGCCTTCCCGAAGCTCTCTGAAGTCCTGCGTGAGAAACTCCGAAAGATCAAACGGGCTTACGATATCAAAGATGAAGTCGCCCTCGGTTTTGCCCCAAGCGATGGTTTGTTTACCAATGCGCAGGTCGGCGTTGTCGAGATAGATGTCGAGAAAGGCCTCGCGTAGTCTGAAGTCGAGCGAGTCGCTGGAGAAGCTGTAGAGCTGGCGCAGGTCGGAAGAAATGTAGACGCGGCCGTCCCTGAAGTCGTTTCTGAAATTTAATCTTACGCGGTTTCTGCCGCTGATAATTTCGTTGGGAGGCTGCGTGGTGAAGGCATTATAGTTACTTACGAAGCCGGAGAAACTGCTCTGTGCCTGGGCATGCTGTGGGGAGGGGAGAAGCGTAAACGCAAGCGTAACAGTAAGAAGCAGTAAAATAAATTGTGGGTTGGAGCGCATACATGGAGGTTTGGACTTCCAAAAAACAGGAGTAAGGCAACCCAAACAAAAGAGACGAATAATTAGTTTTAAATCCAAATTGATATTTTCGGGAAAAAATCTTAATTTTACAATAATGTGGAGATGATATAACTGTCTATCCAAGCAGGCTGTTTTATCAGCCACGAATCATAACCTGTAATCATTACGAAGTCCAATTATCAGAATATGGCGCATCAACGTATTGAAGTCAACCTGCCTCTCGCTAAAGTTTATGAAAGTCTGAATTCCCCTGTAGATTTTCCTCGTTTCATGAGCGGAATCGAAGAGGTGACCAAAATTAACTCTCAGACGTACGAATTCAAGACCACCATCGGAGGAGAAGAGTACAAGTGGACAACCAACATCATTGATGATCTCCGCAACACACGTTTCGCGTGGATTACAATCAATGGTAATTTGAACCAAACCGGCACCATTCGGTTCACACCTCTGGAAAATGGCACCCGTACCCGTATCGACTTCAGCCTCGATTACAGACCGTTCTTCGGCGAAGCTGAAGGCGAACTGAAGTCTTTTATTGATAACTCAGACGATCAGCTTCAAAAAGATCTCGATTTCTTCCGTCAGGCGGTAGAAAACGGAACCTTCAAAGAAAGCGAAGATTCTGAAGTATCAGACAAAGAGCAAGCTGCCGTCTGATAACCGATACGACACAGAATTCAGGGCCGCACAGCGATGTGCGGCCTTTTTCTTTACAAGTTGTCGCATTATCAGATCAAAACGGTATCTGAACGGGCGTTTCTCAGTGCAGGACGCTGTTTGTTTCATAATTAACGGGCAGGCTGGTCTGCAGCTGAAATGAACCATCTCCAGGAGTTTTTAAAGAAACCACCCCACGGGCCTTTTTACGCCGTAATCGGACATCCGCTGGCGCACAGCAAATCCCCGCTGATTCATAATATTGCGCTTCAGCATCATAATATGAAGGCCGTCTATTACGCGATCGACACCCCGTCGAATGCTTTTGCGTGGATTGGAAAGCTTCTGAGCCTCCCCGGATTTCGCGGGCTAAACGTAACTATCCCGCACAAGTCTCGAATTCTCGAGCCGCTCGATATTATCGATCCGCTGGCTATCGCTGTAGGTGCAGTAAATACTGTTGCGCCTCACAGAAACGGTCTCATCGGCTACAATACCGACGTAACGGGATTTGTGCAGTCGCTTCTGCCTCATGCGCTTATGTTTACCGGTCAGCCCGGCGTGGTGATGGGTTCCGGTGGCGCGGCGCGTGCTGCGGTTGCCTCGTTCAGAGAGCTGAAGATGACCAAAGCCTTCGTGGTTTCCCGCCGCCCAGCAGCGACCGACTGGCCGTCTGCAATCAATAAAGTACCGGTTGAAATTGTTGGCTATAATCAGCTCGAGAGCGCGCTCATGCAGTCCGCTGCCGTGATTAACACCACGCCGCTGGGCATGCATCCGGATATTTATAAATCACCGGTTCCTCCTAATCTGAGCCACCTGCTCGAGGGAAAGGTCTGTATGGACGCTATATATAATCCGCTCGAAACGCAGTTTCTGAAGCAGGCGGAAATAGCCGGTGCGCATTCCGTTACGGGCGGACTCACCATGTTTGTAGAACAGGCCGCCGCATCATTCCGCATCTGGACAGGTAAATCCTTCCCAAAAGATGAGGCTGCAAAAGCAATCAAAGAGCAATTGTTGGTAAGGTGATTTGGTGTCGGGGTAGTTGATTATTTTGAAGGTGAAACACAAAAAAATAAAACACTAAAGCCCACAAAAGTGTTTTGGGTCGATCTCAACAAGTATCCCGGCACGACAATTATTTTATGAGTTGAGATGTTGTAGATTTGAATAGCATATTGGTATGTTCAATTACCACATATGATAATTGCACAAAAAACCAGCAATTCACCATTCAAAATTCACCATTCCCGAAATGTCCGAATTCAACCACATATCCTGGAAACCCGCAGCCGGGATAAAGGGCGCGTTCAGTCTGAAAAATCCGGACTGGAATGCCGATGTGAAGATTCCCGGGCTGAACCTGGGCTATAATACCAGCGAGGATGATGCGCTTACAGCCGCGAACCGCCGCGCGTGGATTGAGTCCGCCGGTGCCGATCCGAGGCTGACCTCCTGGGGTATTCAGGTACATCAGAACTGGGTGCAGGTAGTGGATGAGCCGGGCGTGTTTCCGAACACCGATGCACTTGTAACCAACAAGCCGGGCTACTCACTGGCAATTTTTGTGGCCGACTGCGCGGCC
>JAIUMA010000014.1 GCA_022565795.1 Balneolia bacterium | reverse complement strand
GAGATTAGTCTCGACAAAGGTTATGTGGTGGCCAAAGTGCCGGAAGGCGGACTTCCGGGCGGCTCCTATACCCTGAAGCCATCTAGCGTGGGTGCTACGGTTAATCTTTTGCTGGCAGCCGTTAGGGGCAGCGGAACCTGCGTCATTAAAAATGCCGCTAAAGAACCTGATGTTGTTCAGCTTTGTGACTTTCTTGAGCAAATGGGTGCCCACATCGAAGGCAAAGGCACGTCCAAACTGACTATTCACGGAGTTAATGAACTGAAAGGAATTACCTTCAGAAATGCATCCGACAGGATTGAGACCGGAACTTACATGCTGCTTGCTGCCATGCATCCGGAGTCTGACATCACCCTTAAAAACACCAACCCTGAAGATTTGGGTGAGTTCTCGGTTTGGTTCAAAAAAACCGGAGCAGATTATGAGGTATCCGGCCGTGATATCAAAATTATCTCTCCGGAGAGCGTGAAGCCTGTATCTGTTATTACGGAAATTTATCCCGGCTTCCCTACTGACCTTCAGGCGCAGTGGGCCAGCCTGATGACCAAAGCCGAAGGCGAAGCACATATCACCGATACCATCTACCCGGATCGCTTCAGCTACGTCCCGGAACTTGCCCGTCTTGGTGCTGATGTAACAGTGAAGAACAACTCTGCAATCATTGCGGGAGGGCAGCCTTTAGCGGGGACTTCAGTAATGAGTACCGATCTTCGCGCAAGCGTGAGTCTTGTGATGGCAGCTATGTACGCCGAAGGAACATCAGAAGTACTCCGGGTGTATCATTTAGACAGGGGCTACGAAGGCCTCGAACATAAGCTTAACAAGGTAGGTGCAAAAGTTAAACGGGTTGAGGAGTAACGCCCGTTTTCATAAACACTTTTAACCCGTTTAAATGAATTACTTAACATGATTCTTTAATTCGAGCGTTAATAGCCTTATATTCGATAATGACCTTTTTTCATAAAACTACTTACTGCCCGGCGCACTCTGCGTTATTGAGTCTTGTGATTTTCACACAGAGCATAAGCCTGATGGTCGTGGTTTTAAAGCGGGATGCACAAGCATGGTACGCATCATTGTGTTCAAAAAAGACAACAAACGAGACAGCTACCAGCACTCCCGACAATTACCTTATTCCCTTTTTTAACAGAAATTTGTACAAAGAGGAAACCGGGATCTGCACGAACCCTGGAAGATTACTGAACAACTCTACTTTACCTTTTGCAACAGGTTCTTTGAAACTTCAGGTTTTACAGTCTAATAGTGAAACAGATACCGGTTTTCGCCTTACGTATGCGAAAACATATCTAAATGGACAATCAAATTGTAATTCACGCTTCCGGAGAACAGAAGCGTATTGCGCTAATCGAGAACGGTGAGTTAGCGCAGTTTTTCATTGAATCACCGGAAAACAGACGATCAGTAGGCGACATTTATTTAGCACAGGTACACAAGGTGATGAGCGGTATCCGCGCATCATTTATTGATCTGAGCACTCCTAAAGACGGATTCCTGCACTATTCCGATTTGGGCGAACATCTCGAGGAATACCTCGTTATGCTCAACGGTCGCGACAAAATACCTCAAAAAGTCAGCAATGAGCTTCTTGAGTTTCGTAAAAAAGTAGCCGACAATTCTATCAAGAATATGTCGCCCAAAGAGCAGACCGTATACGAACAAAACATCATCGGAAACCTGCTGAAGCCAGGCCAAAAGGTGATGGTTCAGGTTGTGAAAGAGCCTATCGGATCGAAAGGCCCCCGCGTTTCAACGGATATCACCCTGGCCGGTCGCTTTCTGGTGCTCATCCCCTTTGGCGATTATGTTGCCGTCTCAAAGCGAATTCGGTCATACAAAGAGCGTCGTCGTCTCAGAAGCCTTATTTCTGAAATGCTTCCAAACGGTTTTGGTGTAATCGTCCGTACTGTTGCAGAAGGACAGAGCGATGAAGTGCTGCGTGAAGACCTCAAAGATCTGCACGACAAATGGGTTGGCATTCAGGAAAAGCTAAAAGGCAGCAAGCCTACCACCCTGCTACATCGCGACCTCGACATGACCGAGAGTCTTGTACGTGATCTGTTTTCAAAAAACTACAGCCGCATTCTGATTGATGATCCGGAATCATACAAAACGATCAAGAGCTATATTTCCCGCGTCGCTCCCTCAATGCTCAAAAACGTTGAACAGTATAAGGGCAAAGAGCATGTGTTCGATCACCTTAATATCTCAAGGGATGTAAATTCGATTTTTAGTCCGAGAGTAAAAATGCCGAGCGGTGGATATCTCATCTTTGAGCAGACTGAGGCCATGTATGTGGTTGACGTAAACTCCGGGCGTTACGCTGCCAAAAAGGCTCAGGAAGACAATTCGCTTAAAACAAACCTTGAATCGGCAAGGGAAATTGCCAAGCAGCTCAGGCTTCGTGACATTGGCGGTATTATTGTAGTCGACTTCATTGATCTGCAGCAGGAATCGAATCGTAAGAAAGTTTACGATGAGATTAAAAAGGAGTTCAAAAAAGACCGGGCTAAGACCAACATCCTCCCGATGTCCGACTTCGGCGTTATGCAGATTACACGACAGCGTATTCGTCCGAGCGTGGTTAAGTCGGTATCTAAAGTGTGCCCGATGTGCGGCGGTTCCGGAAGTATAGTGTCCGAAAGCACCCTGCTCTCAGACATTGAAGCATGGGTAAGTAAATTTAAGCACAACTACTCGTATAACTCAGTTGAGCTCTACGTAAATCCGTTTTTCTACTCCGTGCTTTGCCAGGGTTTGATAAGCACACGCATTAAGTGGATGTTCAAATACCGTATGCGTATTTCAATACACGGGGATGAGACAATTTCGCTTAACGAGTACAAAGCAACGCTTCGAGGTTCAGAGTTTGATATTGCTGATACCGTACACCAGGGTGGTTCTATTGAAGAAGCCATCAAACTAAGCGAACAAAACCTTGCCAATCTTGAATCAGGCGGTCGCAAAAACACCGAGCTGCTTGATATCTATAAGAAGAATGGAAGAAACGGCAAAACCAGAGATCAGCAAAGCCGAGGCAAAGACCAGAGCCGCTCCACCGACGAAAGGAAATCTACCGGATCATCCTCTGCCGCAGATGATGACTCTAAAGGGAGTCGCAAGCGCTCGGCCCCGGTCCGTATTTCGTCTCAGTCGAGAAGCAGTGGCAAGATCAAGTCGAAGTATTACAAAAAAGGTAGTACTGATGAAGGGCAAAATAACTCCGACAATGAGTCACAAAAGAATCAAAATGATGATTCCAGACAGAACCAAAATCAGCAGCAGGATAAGAGTTCACAGCAGGACTCATCCTCCTCTTCACGTGAGGCGGGTATAGAAAACAAGCCTGACGCCCTGGAAGTGGCAAAAGCCTATGCGGCAAAAATGAAAAAACAGGAAGGTTCTGCAGCTGAAACCTCCGATAAGGAAGATAGTTCAACTAAAGAAGAACCAAAGGCCAGTAGTGAGGCTGTCACTTCCAAGTCTGACGATTCCGATACTAAATCAAAGGAAAGCGAATCATCGGCCGAAGAAACTGAAAAGAAGGCTAAGGCTGCAAAGAAAATTAAGCGTCCGGCCAGATCACCACGCAAAAAAGCTGTTGCCAAGCCTCCGAAGAACAAATCTTCTGAAAGCGATGAAGCTAAAGACTCAGACAAGGCTGATGACAAGACTACAGCCAGTGCTGAATCCAAGTCCGCAGATGAGAAGGCAGATGCCCATTCTAAAGACGATACCAAGGCCAAAAAGACTGCTCCGAAAGCGAAAGCCAAACCAGCCGAAAACACTAAGAAGGCAGACACGTCCGAGTCTAAAGAAGCAGAGAAAAAAGAAGCTCCTGCTATTAGCGAAGCCAAGTCCAAGAAGCTTCAGGAAATGGATGCCATAAAAGCGACGCTAAAGGAAGAGCAGTTCAGGAAGATGGCGGAAAAGCCAGCTGTCGAAAAGGAGAGCAAATCGGTAACTACCAGTACCGTTGGCAAAAACGGAAACGGTGGCACATCTGAAGCTAATACAGACAGCAAAAAAGAAACTCCGAAAGAATAGTCTTATGAAAATACATGCAACAACCGTTGTTGGTGTAATACACAACGGGAAAGCCGCCATCTGCAGCGATGGACAAGCAACGCTGGACAAGACTGTGCTTAAAGCAACGGTTAAGAAAGTGAGAAGCCTGCATGATGGAAAGATTCTCGCGGGATTTGCCGGTTCTACAGCTGATGCCTTCACCCTTTTTGAAAAGTTTGAGGAAAAATTAGGCCAGTACGACGGAAACCTGGAGCGTGCGGCTATTGAGCTCGCCCGCGAATGGAGAACCGACCAGTACCTTAGAAAGCTTGAGGCGCTTCTCATCGTTATAACCAACGAAAAAGGCCTGCTCATTTCTGGCCAGGGTGATGTCATCGAGCCTGAAGACAACATCCTTACAATCGGAAGCGGCGGATCTTATGCCCAGAGTGCAGCTCGCGTTCTCATTAAGCACGCCCCTCATCTTTCCGCACGCGAAATAGCTGAAGAAGCGCTCCACGCCGCTGCTGATATTGATATATATACGAATCACAATTTAACAACACTTGAAATTGGCTAATCAGAAACAACTACAGCCCAAGCTCGATAATCTCACCCCCCGCCAGATTGTAGCTGCTCTCGACCAGTACATCATTGGTCAGCATGCTGCCAAAAAAAGCGTTGCTATTGCACTTCGCAACCGCTGGCGGAGAATGAATTCCGATGAAGAAATTCGTGAAGAAATTGTACCGAATAACATCATTCTGATCGGACCAACCGGCGTTGGTAAAACCGAAATTGCCCGCAGGCTGGCTAAACTGGCAAAAGCTCCCTTCATTAAAGTTGAAGCTACCAAGTTTACCGAAGTGGGGTACGTAGGCCGCGATGTGGAATCCATGATACGCGATCTTACAGAGATAGCACTAAACATGGTTAAACTGGAAATGCAGCAGCAGGTTAAGCCCCGCGCCGAGGAGATGGTTGAAGAACGCATTCTCGATATGCTCATTCCGCCTCTGAAAAAGAAGCGTACCGGTTCCGCTCAGTCAAGACCACAAAACGCAGGCTTTAACCAGACTTCTGTTAGCTCATCTGCTTCAGATGGAAACTTCGATCCGGTTAGCGCCAGCGATGAAGAGCTGAATGAACGTACCCGCGAAAAGTTTCGCCAAAAACTTAAAAATGGCGAGCTTGAAGACCGTAAAGTAGAAATTGATGTAAAAGCCGGCTCAGGACAAACCATGCAGATTTTTGGTCCTCAGGGCATGGAAGAGATGGGCATGAATCTACAGGACATGCTTGGCAACCTGATGCCACAGAAAACCAAAAAGCGTCAGGTTAAGATTAGCGAAGCGCGTGAGATTCTGTTTCAGGAAGAAGCAGAAAAACTTATTGATCAGGAATCAGCGGTACAGCTTGCTCTTGAGCGCGTGCAGTCTACCGGTATCGTTTTCCTCGATGAAATCGATAAAATAGCAGGTAACTCCTCCGGAAAAGGCAGCGGTGGCCCTGATGTATCCAGACAGGGCGTTCAGCGCGACCTCCTCCCTATTGTTGAAGGATCTACTGTTACAACCAAATACGGCATGGTTAAAACCGACCATATACTGTTCATCGCATCCGGTGCTTTCAGCGTAGCCAAACCCAGCGACCTAATTCCTGAGCTCCAGGGACGATTTCCAATACGTGTGGAAATGGACTCGCTTAATGAGGAAGATTTCTACAACATCCTCACGGCTCCACAGAACGCCTTAACCAAGCAATATGCTGCAATGTTAAGCTCCGAGGGCATCACCCTTAATTTTAATGATGAAGCGCTCCGTGAAATCGCTCGTATAGCAGCTGAAGTAAACCGGGAGGTTGAAAACATCGGTGCCAGAAGACTCCACACGATTCTATCGACCGTGCTCGAAGAGCTGCTCTATTCTGTACCGGACGACATAAGCTCGGGAAGTATAGATATCGACAAGAGCTATGTGGCTAAGCAGCTCGACCATATCGTGAAGAACAAAGATATGAGTCAGTATATTCTTTAATATGTCAATCAGTTTAAGCTAACGGGAGCAAAAACAGCTGATTTTGCTCCCGTTTTGCGTTTCATTACATAGTACTCACACATTAATACATAATAAAGACCATACAGTGAAACGTTGCACATTGTGCGTACCGTTAATAATGGAAAATCTGCGTATTCCGATTATGTTTTCCCAACTGTAGGTTTTACATTATCATCAGCCCCGGAAAATACAACTTCGGAACAAACCCAATAAACACTACTACAACTCAGCCTGCACATACACATGATTAAACGTTTTTTCGCCTCCGGTCTTTCCAGTTTAATAATCTTAAGTGCGCTTTGGCTATTTGGCTTTGACAAAGTCTTCGTTTCGAACGAGACCAATCATGAGCAAAATCTCCAGAAGTACATTCAGACCCAACGATGGATTCTTAATAACTATGTAGATGAAGTTGATGTAGACGTACTCTTCAAGGATAGCATCCGGGGCATGGTTGTGGCACTTGATGACTCTACTTTATCCATTTCAGGCACACCGATTGATACCACATTTGCAGATTTTCGTGTTTCTGATTTCCGTGAAGCAGCGGTTCGTTTTGAGCGTGCTTACACATTCATTGCGCAGAATTTTGAAGACAAAGACATGAACGTAATGACGGAAGAAGCGCTACGTGGCATGTTTACCAGTCTTGACCCTTACACAGATTACATCGACCCACAGCAGTCTGACCGAGTTAGAGAAAACTTTGCAGGACGTTTTCAGGGAATCGGGGTTCAGTTCGATATTATTGCAGATAGTATTACCGTAATATCTGCCATTTCTGGCGGCCCAAGTGATCAATTGGGTATTCGGTCTGGAGACCGAATTATTTCGATTGATGAAGAGTCTGCTGTAGGATTCAGCCAGGAGAAAGTGCTCGAGACGCTTCGTGGTCCTAAAGGATCTGTTGTACGCGTTGGCGTGAAGAGACCCGGAACGGCAAGCACACTGAATTTCAACATCACCCGTGATGATATTCCGCTTTACACCATCGACACTTCTTATATGCTCGATGAACGCACGGGATACATTAAAGTGAATCGCTTCGCGCAAACCACCTACGATGAGTTCATGGACGCTATGGAAGGTCTGCTCGAACTTGGAATGGAAAGACTGGTTCTTGATATGCGCTATAATCCGGGTGGATTCCTTGATCAGGCTGTACGTATGACCGGCGAGTTCCTGCCAAGAGGAACCAAGCTGGTAAGCACACAAAGCCGCCATCCGCGTTTCAGCAGCGAATATGTAACCAGAACCAACGGACGTTTCCAGGATTTGCCGCTAATTGTTATGATTAATGAAGGTTCGGCTTCAGGTAGCGAGATTGTTGCCGGCGCCATACAGGATAATGACCGCGGGCTTGTGGTTGGTCGTCGCACCTTTGGAAAAGGTCTGGTCCAGCAGCAGTATGAACTTGTAGACGATAGCTTCATTCGCGTAACTATTTCCCGCTACTATACCCCTTCCGGACGTCTTATCCAGAAGCCGTTTAATCAGGGACGCGAAGAGTACGCGCTTGAAATCGTAAACCGCGACCGTGACGCCAGCACTGATGTAGAGAACTTCGTAAGCGAATTGCCAGACTCGCTTATCTTCCAGACAAGTGCAGGCAGAACCGTTTACGGCGGTGGTGGAATTGTACCTGATCACATCATTCAGGCCGATACAGCTCGCAGCTACGTACTGGGCTTCATGAGGCAAAACAACATTGGCTTTGATTTCGTACGCAGCTTCCTCGACGAAAACTCTGATGAGTTCCGCGCCGAGTGGGAAGACGATTTCGACCGCTTCCGCGCAGATTTCAGCTGGAGCGATGATCAGATGGAGCTTTTCTGGGACCGTATGGAGACTGCCGGTATGGTACTTTCCGACACTACTGAAACAGCTACATTTAAAGATGATATGATGTACATCAACCCTGAGCTTGTTGAGCGTGACCGCTGGATACCACCGGCTTTCACGAAGGCTGAACTTGCCCGACAGGTTTGGAGTCCGGACAGATTCTTCCCGGTTTACAACGATCAGTTCGATAACACGCTCAGAACAACAATGACGCTTTGGGAAGAAGTACAGAATCTGCAGGCATACGTTGAGGAATTCAGAAGCAGTCAACAGGCTTCACGAAGACAATAAACCTCAGTTTAAACTTGAAACAAAAAAGGCGCTGACCAACATCAGCGCCTTTTTTTGTTTTCTGGTAAATAGACCTGTCTAAATTTCAACTTAGGTCTGAATTACACCGGTTTTAAACTCAGGTATTTCCGGGTTGTGGTTAGCTGAGTCGATGGCTTTCGAAATACGTTTACGGGTGTCAGCAGGATCGATGATGCCATCAACCCAGAGACGGGAAGCCGCATACTGTACGGTTGTCTGAGATTCGTATTTCTCGGTAATCTTTTTCAGGAACTCTGCCTTTTGTTCATCCGAAATGTTTTCACCTCTTCTCTCAAGAGACGATACCTCTATCTGCATGAGCGTTTTGGCAGCCTGAGAGCCTCCCATTACGGCAATTTTAGCCGATGGCCACGCATATATAAATCTGGGATCGTAAGCCTTGCCGCACATAGCGTAATTGCCGGCGCCGTAGCTGTTTCCAACCACGATAGAGATTTTCGGCACGGTAGAGTTACTAACCGCGTTCACCATTTTTGCTCCGTCTTTAATGATACCTCCGTGCTCGCTTCTCTTCCCTACCATGAAGCCGGTAACATCATGCATAAAGATGATGGGTATCTTTTTCTGATTGCAGTTCATGATAAAACGGGCTGCCTTGTCTGCGCTGTCAGAATAAATTACCCCACCGATTTGCATCTCTCCTGCCTTAGAGCGAACTACTTTGCGTTGATTGGCTACAATGCCGACGCTCCAGCCATCAATTCTGGCGTATCCGGTAATAAGCGTTTGCCCATAGCCCTGCTTAAACTCTGTGAAAGAATTCGCATCGATAATGCATTCCAGCACGTCATTCATATCGTATGGGCGGTTTCTGTCGAACGGAAGAATGTCATGCAGATCTTCAGCTGAGCGGGATGGCTCTACGGGTTCTGAACGATTGAAGCCCGCGGTTTTGAATGGGCCAAGCTTACCGACTAAGTCCCGAATGGTTTCAAGGCAGGTCTTATCATCCGGCATCTTGTAATCTGTAACACCACTGATTTCAGTATGCGTAGTTGCACCACCGAGCGTCTCGTTGTCTACCGTTTCGCCGATTGCGGCTTTTACGAGATAGCTACCAGCAAGGAAAACGCTGCCTGTTCCTTCCACAATCATGGCTTCATCGCTCATAATCGGAAGGTAGGCCCCTCCGGCCACGCACGAGCCCATAATGGCCGCAATCTGCGGTATTCCCATTGCGCTGATTTTTGCATTGTTCCGGAAAATTCGCCCGAAATGCTCTTTGTCCGGGAAGATTTCATCCTGCATAGGGAGATAAACCCCGGCTGAATCCACCAAATAAATGAGCGGCAGGTGATTCTCCATGGCAATTTCCTGCGCCCGAAGATTTTTCTTACAGGTAATCGGGAACCAGGCTCCGGCTTTAACAGTAGCATCATTGGCTACAATCATACAGCTTCGACCGGAAACGGTACCAATACCGGTAATAACCCCGGCTGCCGGACATCCGCCCACATCTTCGTACATTCCATAACCGGCCCACAAGCCAATTTCCTGAAAGTCAGAATCTTTATCAATGAGATTAGCAACACGTTCACGTGCCGTCATTTTTCCTTTGGCGTGCTCTTTGTCTATTCTTTTTTGGCCGCCACCTAGTCGAATCTTAGCTTCAGCTTCTTTTATTTCTTGAAGCTGAGCCGCGTTTGCTTTTGCGTTGTCAGTCATAGTTTATGTTAGTAATTTGGTTGGCTAAAAGTGAGCATAAAATAACAAAAAAGTACTCCCGAGGTAATCAGAAAAGCATCATATACATTCCTTTACAACAGTTCGAACTACGGGGCGTTATATTGGCGTTTGCTCATCAGAATACCTCATCACTTATATTGCACATCATGGTTTTTGTACGTTTATCGGCTATCATTTTAATTACTGCAGGATTCTTTTTTGCGGCTGTTGCAGACGCTGACGCCCAGCGCAGAGTATCTTACCAACAGCTTAAGGCTCAGAATCAGGCGCCGGGGCTTTATGTTGACCACAACATACTGCCCGCTGAGGCCGATGCCGACAACGTCTGGATTAACTTTCGCTTTGGCCATGATGTACTGAATTTCCGTCAGCGCTCCGGATCAACAGAGCGTTTTGAGGCTTCAGCAGAGATGACTATACGTATTTTTGAAGCCGGCAGCGAGACCGATCTGGACGAAATTCGCAATGAAACGCCTCTTCACACGCTCAGCTGGAGCGGGCGAGCCCGTACTGAGACTTTCGAATCTACACGCTCGGCTACCGAGTTCCTGAACGGCAATCTCTCGCTGAACCTGCCACCCGGCCGCTACGCCTACTCACCTACCATTACCATTGATGGCAGAAGCGTACCACTGAGACGCAATATTCGAACGTTTACCGTACCTGACTTTAACAGCAACAAAAACCTGCCGATTTACTTTACGGAGCATAATGATGACGAATCCACCTATGATTTCAGCCTTGTAAACTATGGCCGCTCCGTGCTCTACGCTGAGGACTTCAGTGCCCTTTTCTTCATTCCGGATGAGAGCCGTGATTACACCGTCGTTGTTCAGCAGTTGAATATTTCCGGCAATGATACTACCATAACAGACACCGTTTTCGAAGAGTCGATAAGCAGCAACTCATTCAGGCAGGTATCCCGCATAAGTATGCGTACACAAAGCGACAACTCCCCTTACCTTCGCCTCCACCGCGACGGTGACAACAATCACACTTTGGCTCAGCTTGCCATTCCCAACAGACGCTTTCAGAACGCCTCATTCCGAATTCGCCTGATGGAGGGCGATGAGATAATCTCTTCACGCAACTTCCGCAGCTTATGGATTGATATCCCCACAAGTCTGCTCAACGTAGACGTGGCTATTAGCATGATGCAAATCATTATGGAGTCTGAGGATTTCCGCCAGCTGCGAAGAGGTAATGAACAGGAACGTATCAGAAAGTTCAGGGAATTCTGGAGCGAACGTGATCCAGAACCTGAAACAGATTACAACCCGCTCATGGTTGAGTTTTTCCGGAGAGTCGATATCGCATTTGACCGTTTTTCATCTCCAAATGCACCGGGCTATGAAACTGATCAGGGGCGTATTTTTATCCGTCATGGCGAGCCGGATAACATAACCCGCAGACTGCCGTCGGGCAGTCCGGCAATTGAGGTCTGGTCCTACAGCAACCGTGAGTTTACTTTCGAGGCTACAAGCGGCTTTGGTGAATACCGATTACTCAACCGTTCATCCCGCTAAATCTGCGTCATCATCTTTTTTTAGGCGATGCTTGCTTGATTAAAAATCTTAAAGTATACTTCATTTTACAGATTATGCGGCTACTTTACGGCCGGTTAACGAACGTTTAAAACTGCTGACGATTACTATGAACAGGTTTCAGGGCAACGCGCCCGGCCTCTCCGGAACAAACAACCCAAATGGCTTTTTAATGCTATGCAGTGGTTTCGTATTCTGCACCTTTACTTTAATCTGCGTTGCCGGTTAAAATGAGAATGCAGAAACCTTTCCTGGTAATAACTCCCGGCGATATCAATGGAATCGGGCCTGAAGCAGTTTTGAAAGCTCTTCAAAGCATTCCCCGCCCTGCCCAGCCTGTACTTCTGCTTGGAACTCTTTCAGCATGGCAATTTTATGGAGAACTGATTCCCAACTTTTCTCTTACCCTTAAAGAAGTAGAATCGACAGCAGAGGTAACTGAAGACGGCATCTATGTGCTGAATCCAGTGCCCGAGACCGACATCAAACCTGAGCCGGGCAAACTCACTAAAGAAGCCGGCCTTGTTAGCATGCTCAGCATAGCAAAAGCAGTCGATCTTTGTCTCTCAGGTGAAGCAGTGGCGATGGTGACTGCACCCATTAGCAAGGAAGCCGTTAATCTCGCAGGTTATCACATTCCCGGCCATACTGAATATCTTGCAGAACGGGATGAAGCCGAAGATGTAGCTATGATGCTGGTGAATAAAAGCCTTCGGGTGGTACCGCTCACAACACATATTCCCGTCTCTGAAGTTAGCAAAGCTATAACTGAAAGATCGATTATTACCAAAGCACGCATTATTAAAAATAGCCTGCTTTACGATTTTGGAATTGCCTCACCAAAAATAGCAATACTGGGGCTGAATCCGCATGCGGGCGACGGTGGGGTAATAGGGCGCGAAGAAATTGAAGTCATTAGCCCGGCCATTCAGAGTTTGAAACAGGAAGAGATCAATTGTGACGGACCCTTCCCTGCCGATGGCTTTTTCGCTACGGGTTCCTGGAGAAATTATGACGCGATTTTATCTATGTACCACGACCAGGGTTTGATTCCTTTCAAAACGCTTTCATTTAATCAGGGTGTGAATTTTACAGCTGGATTGTCGTTTATTCGAACCTCACCCGATCACGGTACGGCTTTCTCAATTGCGGGAAAAAACGCAGCGGAGCACGGATCAACAACAGAAGCCATCACCCTTGCACTTTCACTGGGTAGCATAAAAGTACAGTCTGCCTGAGCAGCAACCTCAATTAGTTTAACCTTACCTATACTTCCATCTCACAAAACGATACAAATTGAACCAATGAGCCAGAAAACGTCACGTATTTACACCTCTTTGGCACCTATTTACGACGAAGTAATGAAAGACGTCGATTACGAAGACTGGGCAGACTATGTCGATGCCATCATACAGGAGCACAATGCCGATGCTGTTAGTTTGCTTGAGCTGGCATGCGGAACAGGTAAAGTGGCCATGTTTCTCGAAGAGCTGGAGTGCTATGATATTACAGCATCTGATTTTTCTGAAGAGATGATTGAAGTTGCCCGTACAATAGCTGAATTCCGCGATATGAACATCAACTGGCAGAAGGTTGATTTCATGAATATTGAGCTGGATGAAACCTACGACATCATTTTGTCACTTTTTGACAGCGTGAACTATATCCTTAAGGAAGAGGAAATGATTAAAATGTTCGATAGTGTATCCAAAGTGATGCACGACGACTCCCTTTTCATTTTCGACTTCACCACTCCGGCACATTCTGAGTACGTGGCGGAGATGCTCAATGAAGAAGGCATCACGCCAGATAATATCCGCTTTGAACGACACAGCTTTTATATCCCGACCGAGAAGATTCACGTCAATGAATTTGATATCGAGTTCCTTGATAAGGACAAGCAGACCGTTTTGAGACGTGAGCGTGAAGTGCATCGTCAGCGCATTTACACCTTCAAAGAGATGAAGGAAATAATTGCCAAAACAAATATGGAAATTGTCGCTGCTTATGAGGATTTTGTTCTCGAACCTGCTAACGACAAAAGTGAACGCATAACCATGGTGCTGAAGTGTCAGAAAACACAGTAATTGAGTTTAGAAACGTAACCGTTGAGTTCGGCGGAAACCCTGTACTGGACGATATCGACTTCCGTCTTGAGAACGGCGAATTTTGCTATCTCATCGGTTCTACCGGCACGGGGAAAAGCTCACTTTTAAAACTCATTTACCGCGATCTGCTCCCAAACTACGGCGATGTAATAGTGAGCGGGAGCAACGTACCAAGACTCAATGACAAAGAAGTGCCGCTTTTACGTCGTAAGCTTGGGATTGTGTTTCAGGACTTTCAACTGCTACCTGACCGCACCGTGTACGAAAATGTCGCCTTTGCGCTTGAGGTAACCGGCAACAAAAGAACCTTCATTAAGCAGCGCGTGCTGGAATGCCTTTCGATGGTCGGACTTTCGCATAAACACAACAATATGCCAAGAGACCTCTCAGGAGGCGAGCAGCAGAGAGTAGTTATTGCGCGTGCGTTAGCTAACGAACCAAGAATAATGCTGGCTGATGAGCCAACAGGTAACCTCGATCCCGAAGCATCACACAACATCATGGATCTACTGCGTCAGATCAACAACCGGGGCATGGCTATTCTTATGGTAACGCACAGCTACGACTTGGTTCGCAAGTTTCCGAACAGAACCATCCGCCTGGATGACGGCAAAATTGTCGAAGTGGATCCAGCCAGACTCTGAACTGGTTTAGTCAGCTTCTAACTGATTCAATCAGTTGAGATATCTTATCATGATCTTTTATCCCCGGGCTGATCTCCACCCCGCTCGAAACGTCGATTCCGAAAGGTTTTACCGCTTGAACCGCATGTTTTACGTTCTCCGGTTTTAGTCCTCCGGCAAGTATGATCCGGAAATCTTTATGGAGCTTTTTAGCTGTACTCCAGTCGAAAGTATGTCCGGTTCCTCCTGCAGCGTCCGGATGCCATGCATCGAGCAGCACATACTCAGCACAGTTTTTGTAAGGTGATATGAGCTTATAGATATCATCTTCGTCCATATCCGGCTTAATCCGAAACGCTTTGATGATCGGCAGTCTCATCTGCTGGCAGTACTCCGGTGATTCATCACCGTGGAGCTGTAAGAAGCTCAAACCAGACAGTTCTGCTATGGTATTTACTTTCTCAGGGTCTTCGTCCATAAAAACGCCAACATAGTCAGCGTTTTGAACAGAGCTGCTTATTTTTCCCGCAGCGTTCGGCTCGATATAACGCGGCGTGTTTTCTACGAATATAAAACCCAAAAAATCGGCCCCTGAATCTGCAGCGTGCTTCGCATCGTCTTTACGGGTAATGCCGCAGATCTTAATCAGTGGATGATGTTTTGACTCAGAGACGTTCATCAGCTACGATCAAGAATTCGTTTAACGGCATCTCCGGGATGTGGCTGGCGCATGAAGTGCTCACCAATAAGGGCGGCATCACAATTGTACTCAGCTATAATATTAAGGTCATCGGGGCTCGTGATTCCGCTTTCGGATACGCGGATAACGCCCTCAGGTGCCTGACTCAATATTTCGAGGCCCCTATGAAGGTCAACGTCAAAGTTCTTCAGGTTTCTGTTGTTAACGCCGAGAATTTCAACCTGATTAAACGACAGGGTCTCATACTCCTCCTGAGTGTAACACTCAACAAGGCATTTCAATCCGGCTTCAGTGGCAGCGTGATGCAGCTCCTCAAGCTGTGCTCCGCTGGTGATTCCGACAATGAGAAGGATGGCGTCGGCTCCGTAGGCCCGTGCTTCTTCAATCTGATAGAAATCGATAATAAAGTCTTTCCTTAAAAGCGGAAGGTCTACTTCAGGACGAATTGACTTGAGATACTCAAGGTCACCCTGGAAAAAACGTGGTTCCGTTAAGACTGATATCGCAGCCGCACCGCCCTCATTATACTGTACGGCCGTTTTTACCGGCTCAAAGTCTTCACGTATGATTCCTTTTGAAGGAGACGCTTTCTTCACCTCAGCAATGATTTTCACCTGATCATCATCACGCTTAAGGGCGGATTTGAAGTCACGGCGTGGACTATCGTATAACTCAAAACTCCTGAAATCAGATTGAGCGGTCTGTTTCTTTTTTGCAATCAGATCTGCTCTGGTTTGATCAACAATTTTATCAAGAATCGTCGTTTGGGCTGAGTTAAGCATGTTTTAAATCCCGACTTGCCTGCTTCATATCTTCCAGTTTTTGTTTTGCTGCCCCGCTTTTCACGCTTTCCCGCGCAAGGGCAAGCGCATCAGCTATATTGGCGGTCTTACCGGACACCAAAATGGCAAACGCAGCATTCAGAACTACGATATCGGTCTGTTCTGATGTCGCCTTATTATTGAGGATATCGAGGATGATACCGGCATTGACATCCTTATCTCCTCCCTTAAGATCTTCGTGTGTGGATAGGGTGATGCCAACCGTTGCCGGATCAAACATACGGGATTGTCCGGGTATTTCGCCGTTCACCTCATAGAAATCAGATGTAGAAGCCGTGCTAAACTCATCCATGCCATCAGCCGAGTGAACGGTAATCGCGGCTTCTGATCCAAGATTATGGAGAATTTCAGCAGAAAGACGTGCTGTATCAGCGTTATAGGTTCCGACAACCTGTCGCTTTACTCCGGCAGGATTCAGGAGCGGACCCATTATATTGAAAAACGTTCGCATGCCGAGCGCTCGCCGGGAAGGCATCACGTATTTCATAGCCGGATGATACAGGGGCGCAAACATAAAAGTGAGTCCCGTCTGCTCAAAACATACCTTAGCCGACTCTGGCTTAAGATCAGGCACCACTCCGAGTGATTCCAGGACATCAAAACTTCCGCTTTTGCTGGATATGCTTCGGTTTCCGTGTTTCAAAACAGGCACTCCGGCTCCGGCCGTTACGAACATCGCAGCCGTTGATATATTGAAGCTTCCGCTGTGATCACCTCCGGTTCCGCAAAGATCCACGGCGCCATCAGTGTTTACGTCGATGGAAATAGTTGCGCTTCTCATGGCTTCAACAAAGCCGGTAACCTCATCTGATGTTTCCCCTTTTTGGCGCATCCCAAACAGGAAGGCAGCCATTTGGGCATCATTGACATCACCATTAATCACAAACATAAGAGCCTGTCTGGCCTGCTCACGGGTAAAGTCTTTGCCTGAGGCCAGATGCTCAAGCGGTTCGCTAAACGAATGTAAACTCATAGCTATTTACCGGATCACGATTTGATCCAGTTCTCAATTAGTTTTGGTCCTTCGGTGGTAAGAATGCTTTCCGGATGAAACTGAATGCCTTCAACCGGGTAATCTTTGTGTTTTACGCCCATAATCACGCCATCAGGCGTTTTGCATGTTATCTGGAGCACATCGGGAATGGAGTCAGGCTCAAGTACCAAAGAGTGATAGCGGGTGGCGGTAAAGTTTTGCTCCACGTTGTTGAAGATGCCCGAACTATCGTGTTCAATAACGGATGTTTTACCGTGCATCAGGCTTGGCGCGTGCGTTACTTTTGCGCCGAAAACGTTGCCGATGGCCTGGTAGCCCAGGCAAACGCCAAGCACAGGAGTGGTTTGCCCCAGTTCTCGAATGAGCGCTTCTGTAATCCCGGCATTTTCCGGACGACCCGGCCCGGGCGAAATCAAAATCTTGGAAGGTTTGAGCGCCCTTACCTCTTCTATGGTGATGGCGTCATTCCGAATAACCTTATACTCATCAGTATGGGCTGCAACGAGGTGAACCAGGTTGTACGTAAAGGAATCGTAGTTATCTATTATCAGAATCATATATCAGGCTAATCTTGCGTATTGAATCTAAAGAATCGCTTAATGCGTGCGAATAATTCCTGTGGCTTCACGGATGGGCTCCATCACCGTTTCAGCGCGCTCACGGGCTTTACGGCCACCTTCACGCAGAATGTCCATAACGGTATCGGTATCCTTCTCCAGCTCTTTACGACGCTCCCGGGCCTCCGCAAAGTAGTCTGAAAACAATGCGAGCAGCTCTTTCTTGGCATGACCGTATCCGTAACCACCTGCCTCATAGGACTCGCGGATTTCAGCCAGCTTGTCTTTTTCGGCAAAAAGCTTAATCAGGCTGAAAACATTGCAGCTATCAGGATCTTTAGGGTCCTCCAGAGCAGTGGCGTCGGTCTGTATGGACATCACCTTTTTCTTGAGAACTTTGCCTTCATCAAAAATAAAAATGTGATTGTTGTACGACTTGCTCATTTTGCGGCCGTCGATACCCGGTACAATTGCTACATCTTTTACGATGTAGGGTTCCGGCAAACGAAGCAGATTTTCACCGTAGGCATTGTTTAGTTTTTGGGCCAGATCACGGGAGAATTCAAGATTCTGCTTTTGATCTGCCCCTACCGGCACGATATCCGAATGATAAATCAGAATGTCTGCTGCCTGAAGAATTGGATAGGTGAAAAGACCGATGTTCGGAGCTAGTCCCTGAGCCACTTTGTCTTTATATGCCACGCCTTTTTCCATCAGGCTTACCGGGCACAGGCTGCCCAGGATCCATGCCAGCTCGGTAACCGCCGGCACGTCGCTTTGTGCAAAGAACGTACATTTTTCCGGATTGAGACCGAGCGATAAATAGTCGATTGCAACGTCCAGCGTATACTGCTTCAGAAGCTCGCCATCGCGCAGTGAGGTGAGCGCATGGTAGTTAGCTATGAAGTAGAAAGCGTCACCTTTTTCGATAAAGTCCAGGTGCTGTTTCATAGCCCCGAAGTAGTTGCCCACGTGAAGCCGGCCCGAAGGAGTGATTCCGGAGAGTATGGTTTTCGAACTGCTTACTGATGTACTCATATTGAGATTTCGAAATGAATATAGTTTATCTGCTTAACAATTATTGCTGAAGCCTGATGGCTACTTTAAGCGCTTCAAAAAGCGCCCGTGCTTTATTTTCAGTCTCTTTGTACTCGTTATCCGGAACGCTGTCGGCCACAATTCCGGCTCCAGCCTGTATGAAGATATCGGAGTCTGTGGCTACCATGGTGCGGATGGCGATACAGGTGTCCATATTTCCGGAAAAGTCGAAATAGCCTACAGCGCCTGCATAAGGGCCGCGTTTTACAGGCTCCAGCTCGTCGATAATTTCCATGGCTCTTACCTTTGGCGCACCGCTTACCGTGCCAGCCGGAAAGCAGTGCTGAAGCGCGTCAACCGGATGGGAGTTTTCACCCAGATCGCCGGTCACTTCACTCACGATATGCATCACGTGAGAATAGCGCTCAATTACCTGATTCTTGGTAAGCTTAACCGTGCCCGGCTTGCAAATTCTGGACAAATCGTTTCGGCCGAGGTCCACCAGCATGATGTGCTCAGCGACCTCTTTATGGTCAGCAGCCAGCTCCTCCGCCAGCTGGTTATCCTCGATAGTTGTTTTACCTCTGGGCCGCGTGCCCGCAATCGGCAATACTTTAGTGATGCCGTTCTGAACAGAAACAAGTACCTCAGGCGACGATCCAACCAGCGCAAAATCACTGAAGTCCAGATAGAACAAATACGGCGATGGATTAACCATTCTCAACGCGCGATAGAGCATGAATCGGTCGCCGCTGAAGCTGCTTTTGAACCGCTGTGACAAAACCACCTGGAAAATGTCACCTTCATAAATATACTCTTTCGACTTCTCCACCATAGCATGAAAGTCTTCCCTTGTGATGTTGCTTTCGATGCCTTTCGTGGTAATTTCAAGCGGTGTAGTACGCTCATAGCCTGAAAGCAGCTCCGCTTCCATTTCATCAAGTGCGGCTACTGCATCATGATATGCATCTTCAGTTTCAGCCTCGGACAAACCTTCTGTGAAGACCGTTTTGATCATAACAATCCGATGCTTCACGTGGTCGAAAGCGTAGATCTGATCGTAAAAAGACCAGATGGCGTCAGGTATATCTAGATCGGCCTTCGGCTGATTAGGAAGGCGCTCGGTCTGACGAATAGTATCGTATGCGGAAAAACCGACCGCACCGCCGGTAAGACGCGGCAGATCAGGGATCGTTGGTTCTTTCAGGGGATCTGTGAGAGACTTCAGGGCTTCGTAGTATGATCCGCCCAGATCTTTCACATCACCATTTTTTGATGTCAGTGAAGCCTTTTTTCCGTCGAATCTGAATACCTGAAACGGATTCTTGCCAAGAAATGAATAACGTGCAATTTGCTCGCCGCCCTCAACAGACTCGAGCAGAAACGGAAAGTTCGCGCCCTTTCTGATTTTCATAAAAACCGATACAGGTGTAAGCGTATCCGCAAGAGCCATCCTGTAGACAGGGATGGCGTTGTAACTACCGGCCAGCTTTTTAAATTCTTCTAAGGTCATTATGGATGATTAAATGAAAACACAAGGGTATAAAACAAGAAAACCCGCACTCGTACATAAAACGAAGCGGGTCTGA
Source organism: Balneolia bacterium (assembly GCA_022565795.1). Classification (GTDB taxonomy): domain Bacteria; phylum Bacteroidota; class Rhodothermia; order Balneolales; family Cyclonatronaceae; genus Cyclonatronum. Next base: position 46,566 of record JAIUMA010000014.1, on the reverse strand, counting down.
CATTCTTTAGCTAAATTAACACCAACAAGAAAAGTCAATCCGCTCAGCGAATTGACCACCACCAAAAGTTTATATGTGTTGCGTTTTTTAGCATGGGCATGAATTTAAACGTGAGTGATGCTAAAGTCAAACTGTAAATTAAGCATCTCCTTAAAAAGTTTCATTTCATGTTTTGAAGCTTCAAAATAATCTGTCTTTTAACGCTTAATTGGTTAAAACGGATGCAACACGGTTGCAGAATCTTATTGCAACCGTGTTGCATTTTGCTTATATTTAAATATGGAAAGAGAACAACGTCACAAAGAGATACTGCATAATCACAATCTAAAGGCAACCAGAATACGCTTACGTGTTATGGAGCTACTTACAGGTTCTGATGTGGCTATGTCACATGCGCAGATTTCCGAACTCTTAGACGACGAAACAATCGACAAAGTAACGCTTTACAGAACGCTGAACAGTTTTGTCGAAAAAGGTCTTGCCCATAAAGTCGCTACGGAAGATCGTAACTGGCTGTATGCTATTTATGATGATCATGCCCACAACCATAAAAATTCATCTCACAATCACGCGCATTTTATATGCGATGACTGCGAGAAAATTTACTGCTTTCCAATCGATGAGAAACTGCTGTCCATAAACAGGCAGAATCTCCACGGTTTTGAAATCAAGCAACAGGAAATTCGTTTACACGGCCGCTGCCCCGTGTGTATTTAACTGCAGTATTTATTAGTTATGCATATTTCACATCCCGGTATTTTTTCTAAACTCAGCATAGTGCTGTCGTCAGCATGTATCATCCACTGCCTGAGTTTTCCTATTATTATTTTGCTGCTCCCGGCTCTTGCTCAGTTTTTTAGCAGTACGTTTGAGACCATTTTGGTTCTTTCAATCATACCGCTAAGCGCAATTGGGTTTCTTCCAACCTGGCGCAAGCACAAGAACATGCGCTATCTCTACATTTATTTGGGAAGCCTGATTCTAATGCTCGTCGGTCAGTTTGCATTCACGCACAGCCACGACATGGTTTCAGCCAACTTTGCTTCAATGGAGCATCTGGCGGAAATTTTCCTGATCACATTAGGCGCAATTGGATTAGCTTGGGTGATATACAAAAACAACAAGCATACGCACGTGTGCAAGAATCCACATCACCACCATTGAGACTAATCGGCTGAAGATAGCTTTACCTCTATTGCTTCACCGACTCCTTAAGGCTCTTCTCGGCGTCCAGTACATTGTTGACCGAACCAAGTGTGATGGGCGTTGTCTGGTGTATCTCTTCCGGTGTGATGTTCAGAATTCGTTTTCCAATTGCTGATGCCCTTCCTCTGGCCTGCTCAACAATAAGCGCAATCGGATTACACTGATACATCAGCTTCAGCTTGCCGTTTGGATAATAGCTGCTTTTGGGAAACAAAAAGATACCACCCTCCAGAAGCGTGCGATGTACGTCGGCCACGAACGAACCAATGTAACGGTAGCTGTAGCCTCCCTCCTTGCCGTCTTCCAGGTTCTCACCGCGGAGCTTGGCATAATAACGCTTCACCCCTTCATCCCATCCGTTGAAGTAGCTGGTGTTTAGGCTGAATGTTTTGCCCTGCTCAGGCACGCGGATATCCGGCATCGCCAGAAAAAACTCTCCCAGCGACTCATCAAGAGTAAAAAGATTCACGCCCAGATTTTTGGTCGTAAATACCAAAATGACGCTCGATCCATAAAGTATGTACCCCGAGGCCACCTGATTGAGCCCGGGCTGAAGTGACTCTGATTCATCGGGCATAGTGCCCGGTTCAGAAAAGCGTCGGTAAATTGAAAAGATTGTCCCGATTGAGGCATTAATCTCAACATTGAACGTACCGTCCAGCGGATCTAAAATTACGATATACTTCCCGTCCGGATCTACTGTATTGGGTCTGGCATCATCATCGGTTATAACCGAGCAGACAATTCCGGATCGTTTCAGCGCAAAGGTTAGCTGCGTTTCGGCAAATTCTTCGAGCCGGTTCATGCGCTCTAACGGCTCTTCGGTAATTCCTTCAGGATTGGAAGCGTTTCGAACTACCGTTTTGTTGATTTCATCTGCGATAATTTTCCCGGCCAGCGCAAGATCGCGAAGCAGTTGTGAAAGCTCTCCGGTAGCCTGCGGAAACTTCTGCTGGGATTTTATGATAAACTCTTCCAGTGTTACAAGGTCCTTGGATCGGCTTGCAAGCATAATTTTTGTCGAATAATTATTGGTACAGGTCAGTCGAATTATGTGGTTAATCTACCAATTTTCCGGCTAAGCGACACAATCATTTATCAATTTAACGGGCATGCTTCAGATGTTTTGTAACCTATAATTTTCTATTCGCATCAGCATATATCAAAACTAACATTTAACCCGTTTATTTAATAATTTAGGAGATTATCAGAACAGCCGTCCTGAAAGTCCGTTTTTTTCACAATTAACCAACCAAAAACCTGTGCGGAAACATACTGTACTCTTTTTCAGCTTTTGTATTGTCGTATCTTTTTTGATTGGTCTTTTGTCCTTTCCAGGCTCAGCATCAGCTGAGTCTTCGCTGAATAATGACGTTACTCTTGAGCGAATTTCTACAGCTACGCGCTCAGACGGCCTCGGGTATGTACTTCGCTTCCACTTTACTGCCGCTCCGGACTCATTCAAAGTGGTGCAGTCTTCAGCGGAGCTTATTCAGATTGCTTTTTACAATCGGGGCATTGTGCACGAAACCGAACAAATAGCCTATCATGGTCCTATAACAGCGCTCGAACGCACAAATTTATATAACGGGCTCGGAGTTGACATCACTCTGAACCCGGAGACCTCCTATCGTGCTCAGGCCTATCTTGATCAGAACCGCAGGCACGTACTGATTGGACTTACTGAAGTTTCAAGTCGTGAAATTAATGTACTCACCGACGGCGTGGAACCGGTGATGTGGAACGGCAATATTGCGGCTGCGGGTGATGAGTTCATTGAGGCCGATACCACCCTTTCAGACAGTGAACTTGAAGAATTGCTTGCCGTTGATAACGATGACTTTTGGCCCGAAAGCGGTCCACTTACTCCTGCGGAAATAAACCGTTCGGCCATAACCTTCGATACCATCATTCTGGATGCCGGACACGGCGGACAGGACCCCGGTTCCATCGGTGCTGCCGGAAATTATGAAAAAGACATTGCCTTGGCCGTAACAAAAAAGGTGGGCGAATACATAAACCAGTACCTGCCTGAGCTTCGGGTGGAATTTACCAGAACAGACGACACGTTTATTGGACTTGCTGAGCGCGGCCGGATTGCAAACCGAAAAAACGGGAATCTTTTCGTCTCCATCCATACAAACGCCCACACCGGACGTCAGGCAAACGGCGCGGAGTTCTACTTTCTCGGTCAGGGGCGTTCTGCCTCTGCGCTTGAGGTAATGAGGCGTGAGAATAGCGTTGTTCGTTTCGAGCAGGAGGCCGACGAGGTCGAAGAACTTACACAGCAGCAGCTCATGATATACGAGCTTCAAAACGCAGGTAACATGGCGATGAGTCAGCATTTCGCAGAGCTGTTAAACCATCAGTTTTCACAGCGAGCTCAGCGCAGAAGCCGTGGCGTTAAACAAGCGGGTCTTCAGGTATTATGGGAAGCTTCAATGCCCGGGGTACTCATTGAACTTGGATTTATTTCGAATCCAACCGAAGAACGTTTTATGATGAGTGAATATGGCCAAAGCATTCTCGCCTCTGCAATTTTCCGGGCAATCAGAGATTACAAGGAAAGTTTTGAGCGCGCCTCAAGAGACAGAAACAACAACGATTAGCACTTTTAAACTCAGCATATTTTAGGATGAAGCCATTTGTAATTGGGGTAGCCGGAGGAAGCGGATCCGGAAAAACGACTGTAGTAAGCCACATCATCAATTCCGTGGGGAATGATAATCTTGTACTGCTTCAGCACGACGCCTACTATCGTGACCTCAAGCATATACCGTTTGAAGAACGGGTAAAACAAAATTACGATCATCCGGCTTCGCTGGAAACTGAGCTTATGATCAGGCACATTAACGCGTTATTGAGCGGCTACAGTGTGAAAGTTCCGATTTACGACTTCAAGAACCATGTCCGATCTGAGGAATACAGCAGCTACACCCCTCAGCCCATCATCCTGGTTGACGGAATTCTGATTTTTTATGAAAAAGAGCTTCGTGAGCTGATGGACATCAAAATTTTCGTGGATACCGATGATGACCTTCGGCTTCTCCGTCGCCTAAAGCGTGACATTCACGAGCGTGGAAGAAACGTAGACAGCGTGTTAAATCAGTACGAGAAATTCGTAAGACCGATGCACCTGGAGTTTGTTGAACCATCCAAACGATATGCTGACATCATCATTCCGCACGGAGGTGAAAACAAGCCAGCCCTTGAAATTGTAAACTCATTCATCACGGAAAAAGTGTCGCATATGGCTCCGGATTTCGAACAGAGGGAAGACGAGATCTCTAAGGATGGTTCGCTGGTTGTAGATACGGATATCCATCTGTTCGACAAGAAAACAAAGCCTGAAGAGAAGGCTAAGTAAATCAGTCTGTCAAAAGTTTATTACGGGTAGAACTCTTCCGAATCCTGATTTATTCGCAGCAATGTTAAGCAGCCCGATTTGAAGACCCCGGAGGTTGCTGGCGTAGTTCACAATACCAATTGTGACACCTTGCTGTCGCCCTTCATTCCAGTTGACCGGACTCAGCGCTACCCCGGTTTGAGAGCCATTTTCACTTATGTAGCTAAACAGACCAGCTGTAGAAACCCCGTTGAGCCTGTTGGCTATTAATCCGCCCCCGGTTATGGTGATTCCTCCTACGGTATCACCAATAGTTGTTAAACCAGACAGGTTAACACCGGTGAGACGGTCGCCAACGAGTCCGATACCGCCGAAAGCTGCTCCACGGTTACGTTCTGAAACAAGTAATAAACCAGCTGCTGAAATACCGAAACTTGTTCCGCCACTTACCATTATTCCCGGAGAAAAGCCAAAACCGTGCATGCCTCCTCCGGCAATATTCACAAGACCGGCGCCTGAAATTCCGGTGAAGCTTTCACCTGAAATACTGGCCAAACCGGCAAGCTGAATCCCCCCTCCGGTTCTGCCTGTAATAGCGGCAAGACCGCCCAGATTAATGCCTGCCATATCTTCGCCGGCAAGCCCCATCAAGCCGGATACATTTATTCCGTCAAAATCAGCAGCAGCACCACTGAACAGACCGCCGAATGAAATCCCGTCTATATCTCCTCCGCTGAAGGATGCCAGCCCCGAAAGTGTGATTCCGGTAAAGCTACGGGCGGTAAACGAACCCAGACCGCCGATCATAATACCGCCTCCGCTGTCGGCAACATGACCCAGACCGCTCACACCAATACCATAGAAACTGCTGGAGAATGATCCAAGGCCGGAAATCTGTATGCCGTACATATTGTTGCTCATAAACTGCACTCCACCGGCGATGCTCAGTCCGTGCATATTGCGAACACCAGTAAGAGGAAGGCCTAAAGACAATCCGTTAACGGTTCCTGTGAAGTCATCAGTTACGGTAGATTCACTCTCCCGCGGAAACCAAAATGTAGCGTTGATTCCGTTAACCTGACGCAGGTCACGATCCCTGAAATTAATCCGGATCCCGGTGGTCTCGCTCGAATTACCGATCGCCAGACCGTATCCTCTCGTAGGAATTTCAAGCGCCTGAGCACGGGCATCAGAAAAAGCGAACAGGAGGATTACAGATGTGGCTAATACAGAAAAAAGTTTCATAGTTGAATAGCTGATTCAGAACTAAATGATGTCTTGTTTACAAATGTTTCCCCGAACAGTTTCCGGTTTGAGAAGGCTTTTTAAGAGTATTAAAAATACAAACTCCTCAACCATTCCCAATTTCTGCCGGAAATAAAAAAAGGACTGCCGTAGATCAGCAGCCCCTTTTAGTAATTCACATATTTAGAGTAATCTATTCCTCGAGTGTTGAGAGGTCTCCTTCATCCACGCCCATAGCCCTGGCCTTCAGCACCCTGCGCATAATTTTACCGCTGCGGGTTTTCGGCAGTGACTCCAGGAAGTGAACCTCTTCGGGCTTGGCAATCGGTCCGATTTCTTTGCTTACATGGTTTTTGATTTCGTTAGCAAGCTTCGAATCTCCCTTTAGTCCTGCTTTAAGGATGCAGTAAACGTGAATCGCATTACCTTTAAGCTCATGCGGAAGGGCGATGGCAGCAGCTTCAGCTACGTCGGGATAGCTCACCAATGCGCTTTCGACTTCGGCGGTTCCGAGACGATAGCCACTCACCTTTATCACATCATCGATTCGGCCAATGACCCAAATATAGCCATCTTCATCAATGCGGGCAGAATCGCCGGCCTTATACCAGCCGTTGGCTTCGTACTCTTTCCAGTAGGTTTCTTTGTAGCGATCCGGATCTCCATAAATAGTGCGTGCCATTCCCGGAGTCGGGTTTTTGATTACCAGTTTACCTTCTTCTCCGGCTTTCACCTCCTTACCGGACTCATCAACTACGGCAACCTCAACGCCAAAGTAAGGCTTTGTAGCTGAACCCGGTTTCAGTGGCGTTACCGGAAGAGGAGTTATCATAAATCCGCCTGTCTCGGTTTGCCACCAGGTATCCATAATCGGACACTCATTGTTGCCGATCACGCTGTGATACCATTTCCAGGCTTCAGGGTTTATCGGCTCTCCTACCGAACCGAGTAGTCGCAGTGACGACAAATCATGACGCTTCGGCCACTGATCACCAAACCGCATCAGTCCACGGATTGCCGTCGGTGAGGTATAGAGAATCGTAATTCCATATTTCTCAATCATGTTCCACCAGCGGTTCGGGTACGGATGATTCGGGGCGCCTTCATACATCATAATGGTAGAACCATTAATCAGCGGAGCGTACACCAAATAGCTGTGTCCTGTAATCCAGCCCGGATCGGCTGCACACCACCAGCGGTCCTCATCCTTTATATCAAACACGTTCCGGTGCGTGCTTGCCGTATAGACGGAATAGCCGCCGTGCGTATGGACCAGACCTTTAGGCTTGCCCGTGGTACCTGATGTAAACAGGATGAACAGCATGTCTTCTGAATCCATCACTTCGGTTTCGCACTTCGGGCTCGCGATAGGTAGCGCCATCAGATCGTGATACCAGAAGTCGCGATCATTTTCCATATGAACTTCGTGCCCGGTACGCTTAACAGTGATACAGACCTCGATGGTTGGTGAGCGATCCATGGCCTCATTTGCTATGGACTTGAGATCAGTAACCTTCCCTCGTCTCCAGCCTCCATCGGCCGTTACAAGCACACGGGAGTTAGCGCTTGCAATGCGATCAGCCAGCGCCTCCACGCTGAATCCGCCATAAACAACACTATGGGCCGCACCAATTTTTGCACAGGCAAGCATCGTAATGGCCAGCTCAGGAATCTGAGGCATGTAAATGGTTACGATCTCCCCCTTCTGCACGCCCATGCTTTTAAGCACGTTGGCCGTTTTCGAAACCTCACGGTTAAGCGCGTGATACGACATGGTCCGCACATCACCGGGTTCGCCTTCCCAGATGATAGCAAGCTTGTTGCGGCGCCATGTTTTTAAATGTCGGTCGATAGCATTATGTGCGATATTCGTTTTTCCGCCGACAAACCACTTAAAAAACGGACGGTCGCTATCGTCGAAAACTTTGGTCCATTTTTTAAACCAGTCCAGCTTTTTGGCTTCTGCTGCCCAGAATTTTTCAGGGTCTTCGATTGACTGCTTGTATACTTTCTCGTAGTCCTTCACATTGGCATTTTTCACCACTTCTTTAGACGGGTGATATAATTCCTGTCCGGAATCGACTGCCGGAGCCTTAGTCTGTTTTGCCATTTTATTAACTATGTTTGTTATGATTGAGAATTAATAATCGCGAATTACCCTGGTTGATAGCAGGCACAGCGGGTTTGTAGCTCCCGGACAAAGTCGAATCTTCAGCCTGCTTAACCGAATATGATAACTTGATTAAATTTGTGATTTTTTCAAAATGCTAAGTCCTGTATTTGTGGAAATTTTGAATGTTGAATGGGGGAAAGACAAAAGACAAAAGTCCAAGGTCTTTCAAATTCCAGCACAATGGGCGAATCCGGAAAGTCACAGATTAACTTTCATCCGGCTTTATATTGAAGCCCAATTGATTATTTTAGTCACTCAATATGAAACAACTCAATCCGCTGGATTACTTCATTTCCAAAAGCGGCTTAACTAATTCACCATGTCGTTTTTTATTCGCAAAAGCCTGAGTTCAGGCCCCGTACGATTCAATTTTTCTAAAGGCGGGGTTGGTTTGTCTGCCGGAATCACGGGTGCACGTATCGGCCTCAATAAAAACGGAGCGTATGTGGCAGGCGGTCGGCACGGCCTTTACTACCGCGAACGTATAGGCAGTAAAAAGAAAGGGCGGGGAAAGTCAGCCGGAAAAGCAGATGCTGTTGAACTGTTCGCTGATACCGGTCAAACCTTCACTCCTGTTCAGTCTGCTGCAGCAGAAGAAAAGCCGGAGAAACCACTCGATCGTCAGCTCAAAACCTATTTCAATGCGGGCGCTTCGGTTTTGGCCGCGGTTGGAATATTGGTCTTCGAACTATGGATAATCGGGATAGGAATTGCCGTTTATGTGGCCGGGCTTATCACAATCAGCAGTAGAAAGCAGTCGGCTAAACGCTCGTTGCAGCAAACGGAGTCAGTGCTTGAATCTATTCCGGATTCTGATTCACTGGCTGAAGCTTTTTATGCCCTTCTCGAAAGCGATATACCTGCTCCATGGAAACCAAAGCGGGATGAGTTGATTGCAGAAGCCGCAATCACACTCTACATGGATTCCACGCCCGAATTCGGCGTTAATGATTTAAGGAGCGTGCTTGAGAAAACATCGCTTGATGAGGACACCATCATTACCCTGAAGGTTCGTGCTTTTGATGAACTTCTCGATGCCTGTCTTGAAGACCACACCATAAGTGATGATGAGAAACAGCTGCTCGAAGCAAAGATCCAAGAGCTTGAACTGCCCGAATCATCCCTCGAAAAACAGCTGCAGCAAATTGAGAAACTTTCAAAGCTTGGCAAAGTGCTTGATGACCCAGGAAGTGAAATTGAGTGTCCGGTTAATCTCACCAGAGGCGAAACCTGCTATTATCAAACTCCGGCCCGGCTTCTGAAGCGTAAGATTATGGATACCCATCAGCGCAACAATGTCAGATACAAAACCTATGGATACGAAACAGAGCTGGAAGGCGAGCTTTATTTAACGAACAAGCAGATCTACATTGCCGGCGAAAACGTTCGAAACATCAGGCTGAGCCATGTGCTTGATATTGTTTGTTCCCTGGAAGATGATACGCTGCACCTGAGCATCAAAAACCGCGTCAATCCAATTATTATCGCTGTTCCCGATGCGGTGCTTATGAGCGCACGCCTCAATTATTTTATCGACCAGCAGAACGCGTCTTGATGGAGCATCAATTTGGTTGTATATTTGCCGTTCGCAAAACAAAACGGGTGGTTAGCTCAGTTGGTTAGAGCGCCACGTTGACATCGTGGAGGTCGGCGGTTCGAATCCGCCATCACCCACATCCGGTTAGATTATAAAAAAAGCCCTGAGTGTCGAAAGATTCTCAGGGCTTTTTTTGTTTTTAAAAGTTACGTTAAAGCTAATCAGGCTTCCGCAGCAGCGCCATTCTTCAATTGCTTTTTAATTCCCTGTCTTATTATAGATACGCACATTAAAAGTACAGCCGCGCTGGCAACAAACGCCAGACCAAACTCTATTGAGAATAAACCGTTTGCAGCTTCTTTAGACAGAACGTAAACAAAAAACAATCCGCCGAGGCTCAGGATAAATGAGTTACGGGTGTCTTCAATGAATGGCCTTGTGCTTTCATGGGAATGCAGCGCGTAGGGAATCATCATATAACCGGCACATAAAAAGATGGTCACAAACCGCTGAAATACGGCCATTTCGGAATTAAATGCCCCAAGAAAAAACATGATGAGCATTGCGCCGCATACATAAAAGAAGAATTTGAAAATCTGAAGCATAAGACACTCAGTAGTTGATAGTTGGCAGTAGCTAAATGATATTTTTTAATATAGACATATACACATCAGATACAAACCACCTGACAACTTCTTTTATGAGCCACACCAAAAAGAAAAGGGATCCGGCCACATAAACCGAACCCCTTCTCATAAAACCATTACTGATTACTGCTCACTGCAGTACTGCTACTTCACCAGCATCATCTTGCGGGTTTCCACGTAGCTGCCGGCTTCGAGGCGGTAGACGTACATACCGCTGGAGAGCCTTGATGCATCAAAGCTTACGGTGTGGCGGCCGGCTGACTCGGTGCCGTTCACAAGCGTAGCTACGCGCTGTCCCATCAGGTTGTAGACCTCAAGGCGGACCTGAGCCTGCTCCGGAAGTGCATACTCGATGGAGGTAGTCGGGTTGAACGGATTCGGATAGTTCTGCTCCAGCGCAAACTCGGTCGGAACATCCGTTTCGTGCTCGTTTGAAAGAGGCACGTCGCGAAGATCAATCATATCGCCGTTTTCTCTTACTGCGAAGAACATCAGTCCTGCACCGCCCTGATTTTCGGCTGGCTCCAGGAATCCTGAAGCGTAAAAGCCAATCAGCTCACCGCTCATCATGCTGAGGTCGGCCTCAAGAATGAAGATGGGTTCATCTGAATCTGGTTCGGATATGTAGATGTAGTTCACATCGCTTTCCATTCCCGGTAAATCTGTGAGCATATCACCAAAACTTACTCCGGCTGATGGAGGCGAATTACCAATTGTTATCCTAACTGTTCCGGCATCAGTACCGCCATGGCTAAAATACATAGCGTTTTCATCAGCATTTACCTCTGCATCCAGAAGGTCCGGATATACTCGTATAGCAGCAGCTGTGCTAAGACCGTCAGGGTTAGGGGCAAAATCTGCTGGCGCGCCTACGCCGTCTACAACAATTAGGTAGCTGCCGTTTTCGGTAAACAAAGCATCAGAACCAAGCACGATTTCCTCTGACCCGTGAGGAGCAATTCCAACAAAGATGTCCTGTTCTGATGGAAGCTTAATACCACTCAATGATGAGCGGAATTCGAATCCACTGATAGCCAGCTCACCGTCAATGAAAATATCAACCGACTCAAGCGCAGGATCAGCTGAGTTGTGTACCAGTTGTACGATTGCAGGGTCAGTTGGAAGCGGTCCGGTCATATCGCCATCAAGCACGATGTTATCCACGGACCAGTACCAGTCGAATGAGCCTTCATAATTCCACTTAATACGAACATGGCTTTGACCGTCAAGTTCAGGAATCAAAGCGGAATACACTGCCGGATTACTGGTGTTTGTTGTCCATTCTTCAAGCTGAGTCCAGGTTTCACCATCATCTATACTATATGAGAGCGTAGCCGTAGAGGTCTGGAACTGACGGAAATAATGCTGAAAGGATAACTCAACATTTTCGTAATTCGACATATTAATTGCCGGAGTAATCAAATCTGAGTCCTGCGCGTTACCGCTTCCGAATGCATCGGAATCGATATAGGCGTAGCTGGTAGTATTTCCGTCTATACCCCTGCTTCCGATATTTCCAACCTGCCAGACCTGACCACTTCCCTGGTTATCGGTAACCGACCAGCAGTCCGGAATACCCGAACCGTTGTCGAAGTCTTCCTCAAACGGCATAGTGAACGGCTGGGAACAGTCAACAACCCGAAATGAGGCCGAGCGGGTGTCGTTATCCGGATTCTCATCACCCGGTGCCATTATAGTTGCGGTAAAGTTATAGTCACCTACGGGAAGATTAAGACTCTCGAAACCTACGTCTTCCGTTTCACCCGTTTCCAGATTTCCGGTCCAGCTGACGCTCTCTTCGGCTGTTTCAGGACCTTCAATCACGTAGCTTACGCTGGCTTCGGTAAGGTCGAGGATTCCTGCATTACGAATACGCACCATCGGAGTGATATCATCGGCCGGAGAGTAGGTTCCGCTTGGAGAAATCACCGAGGTTATCTGCGCATCAACATCTACCGTTCCAAGATTAGGATTGTAGCCATCCCAAACCTCAGCGCCGGTATTTCCGGGATCGAGCCAGTCTTTCAGTCGGGTTGCCGGCGTTCCGCCGCCTTCCCAGCTTGTGCCTATACGGCCGTACCAGTCTTCGAGGGTGTTTCCGCAGGCTGCATAGCCGCCGTGCAGCTGACCAATAATGCGTCCGTCGCCATCAAATAAAGCGGAGCCTGATGAACCAGGTTCGGTAGTTGTTCCATCGGCCCAGGTGCCTACACGCCAGTGGGTATCACCGGAACCAGTAGCACCGAGATACGATGAAGCCGTAACGCCATCAAACAGATAGCTGAATTTCTTGATATCGCCGCTCGGGTGATGTACCCCAAAAATATAGCCTGGAATCTCCGGCTCCTCGGTACGGTTCCAGCCGGAGAAGAAAAGATCGTACTCAGCAGGGATATCGTCGTTCAGCTCCATCAGCCAGAAATCGCTGGCGCTGTTTCTGGATACGGTAACTGCACCTGAAAGGGCATCATGTGAAGGAGGCGTGCTCGGGTTTGAGCAGGTCTCGCTTTCGTAGTTAAACCAGAAAACAACAGCCGAAGGATTCGTAAAGCAGTGATTGGCTGAGAGGAAGTACGGTGTGCCGTCGTTGTCAGTATTATTAATCAGCTGACCAGAGCACCAGGAGTTGCCGTTAACAACCATTCGGGCTGCAGAACTGATTTGCTCTTCCCATCCGTCGGCCTCTTCACAGGCAACGTTGAGATTACACGACCCTGAAGAACCGAATTTGTCGGTCTCGCCATAGGCACGATAGCCATGGGTTACCTGCGCCAGATTCAGGCGACCTTCAAATTCGACATCACCAGGCTCAAAATACTCGATGATGATTTCATCGCCGGTAACCAGCGTAGTGGCAAAGATGCCGTCTTCCTGATTATTGCGATGCGTGAAGGCACCAATTACGTCCTTACGGTCCTTGCTGTAGATATAAAGCGTTGCGCCTTCCGGTAGCTTATAATCATCGAACAGCAGGTTGATGGTGCGCGCGCCGGGCGAGCTGATGCCCAGTCGCCAGATGTTGTAGCCTTCCTTCACTTCATCCCAAACGCCGCTGTTAGTGGGGTTCAGGTTCACTTCCAGATTATAGCCAAAACGAAACGGGGTTGCTGGCTTATAGTCGTTGATGCGGTCTTCAGCCCGGAGGGCTTCGACATCAACATAGTCCATCTGGACGAATTCTACAGTATTTAAGTTTTTGTTATCGAAATCAAAACTGAACGGTGTTCCACCCTGATTCAGTTGTCCGTGTGCATGCTGCAACGATCCAAAAAGGATAGCAACGGCAAACACACAAGACAGTATGTACCTGTGTGTCATTAAAGAAATGTATTCGTTAAATATTTGGCTTCATTGAGAATTTTCAAGCACGTAAAAATGAATATAGTATTAACAAACGGGCGAATCAAAAGTGAATTCGGCCCGAAATACTCATGGAATTTTCATACTTTTAGGCAAAATATTTCCAAACCAACCGACTGTTAAACCTAACCAAATTATTTGTATGTACGGGAAACTTAAGGACCTGCTCTCTGAAGAGCTCCAATCTATTAAAGCCGACGGGCTGTACAAAAGCGAGCGGGTAATCACCACCCCTCAGGGCGCATCTATCAAGACTACACAAATGGATGATGTCCTTAACTTTTGCGCCAACAACTACCTGGGACTTTCCTCCCATCCCGATGTAATTAAAGCTGCCAAAGACACCATCGATGAATATGGCTACGGAATGTCTTCGGTACGCTTTATCTGCGGCACGCAGTCGATTCACAAACAGCTGGAGAAAAAGCTGGCTGAGTTTCTCGGCTTCGACGACACCATTCTCTACGCCGCTGCCTTTGATGCAAACGGCGGTCTGTTCGAGCCGCTATTCGGTCCGGAAGACGCCATCATCTCCGATCAATTGAATCACGCCTCTATTATTGACGGCATCCGCCTGTGCAAGGCGCAGCGCTTTCGCTACAAGCACAACGACATGGCCGATCTGGAGGATAAGCTTAAGGAAGCCTCCTCTGCCCGCACGCGCATCATCGTAACCGACGGCGTGTTCTCCATGGACGGTACCATCGCGCAGCTCGACAAAATCTGCGACCTGGCCGATAAGTATGATGCCCTGGTGATGAGCGACGAATGCCACTCTACCGGCTTCATGGGCAAAAAAGGCCGCGGGGTTCACGAATACCGCGATGTAATGGGCCGGGTTGATATCATTACCGGAACCCTTGGCAAAGCGCTTGGTGGCGCTTTGGGCGGATTCACTTGTGCGCATCAGGAAATTATTGATATGCTGCGTCAGCGCTCGCGTCCGTATCTGTTTTCAAACACCCTGGCTCCTTCCATCTGCGGCGCTTCGATCAAAGTGCTGGAGCTGCTGAGCGAAACCACCGAACTGCGCGACAAGCTGGAAAGCAGCACCCTCTACTTCCGCGAGAAAATGACGGCCGCAGGATTCGACATCAAACCGGGCGAGCATGCGATCGTACCCATCATGCTCTATGATGCGAATATCGCTCAGGATTTTGCCGCAAAACTCCTGGAAAAGGGAATCTACGTAATCGGCTTCTACTACCCTGTTGTTCCAAAGGGTGAGGCGCGCATCAGGGTTCAAATATCTGCCGTCCACGAACGTGAGCACCTCGACCGTGCCATCAGCGCGTTTACCGAAGTCGGCACAGAGCTTGGGGTTATAAAATAGCTGTATATTAAAGGGTGATGCGCTGCGGAGCCAGTTGAAGCCCCGGATGCCATCACCCTTAACAAAAAGACTGTTTATTCATAATGCGCCCGTTATAGCGCAGTTTATTTGATTCGAAACCTACATACGTAAATGACAAAAATACTATTTTCCGGCGCTGCCGGTCAGCTGGGGGTTGAAATTATATCCAAACTTCGGGAGCAGCACGGAACAGATGCTGTAATCGCTACCGATATACGGGACGCGGAAGGAGACTTAAAAAAAGGGCCGTTCGAAAAGCTGGACGTAATGGACGAAGCAGCCATGCGCGCCATGGTAGAAAAGCATGAAATCACCCAGATTTATCACCTTGCCGCCCTGCTGTCTGCAAAAGCGGAAAAAAATATCGAGCTGGCTCGGAAGCTGAACGTTGGCAGCCTTCACAACGTGCTGAGCATTGCCAAAGATTACAAGCTTGATAAGGTTTTCTGGCCGAGCTCAATAGCCGTATTCGGCCCGGATGCCAAGACCGACGGCACGCCTCAGAATTCGCAGTGCAATCCGACCACAGTTTATGGCATTAACAAGCTAACCGGCGAGCAGTATTGCGCCTACTACAACCGCGTTTTCGGCGTTGATGTGCGATCGGTGCGCTATCCCGGGCTCATTGGGTACAAAACGCTACCCGGCGGCGGAACAACGGATTATGCAGTTGATATTTACCATAAAGCCGTAAAAGGCGAGCCGTTCGAATGTTTCCTCGATAAAGACAGCCGCCTCCCTATGATGTATATGGATGATGCCGTAAAAGCCACCATCGACCTCATGAATGCCGACAGCAAATCGCTGAACGTGCGCACCAGCTACAACATCGCGGCCATAAGCTTTACCCCGGAGGAGATTGCGGAATCCATTCGCAAGTTTATTCCTGACTTCAAAATTACCTATAAGCCGGATTATCGTCAGCAGATTGCCGATTCCTGGCCGGACAGCATAGACGACTCTGCTGCCCGTAGCGACTGGGGCTGGAAACACGCCTTCGACCTGGATAAGATGACCGAAGACATGCTTAAGAATATCGGGAAGTACTGGATCTGATTCGGAACAAAGTAATTGGCATTCAGTTATATAAAGGGTGATGACATAGTTAAGTATCTGCCATAAACAAAGTGCTAAATGAAATATATACTTATCATTTTCTCCCTTTTCTTAATTAAAGCATGCTCTGATGTGACGCCAGCTCAGAACGATAAACTTGATAAAGGGCTGAATGCCAACATCACCCTGCTTGGAGACCCAACGGTATATCCGCCGGCATCAGGACTAGTATTATCGACTCAGGATTTGTTCTCCTGCGGAGGCTGGGAGTTTGACTACTCCATAAGAACGTCCGGAGAACAACTAACGATCGAGATCCTGGATTATATTGAGCCCGAAGACTGTATACGGATTTTAGCCCCGGCCCTTTCAGTAATTCGGCTCGATGATGTTGACCTTCCTGCTCTTATGAACATTCGTTACAATGGCATCAATAATATGGCGCGTGTTGAGCTGGATGGTATTGCGGCAAAACTCGTTCCGCTCAACTTTATCAATATAGATCAGGCATTTCCTCAAGCGGCCCAATAAACCCGGCTGTATGATTTGGCTCACATCCGGATCCAGAGTAACAGCAGAAACGCAAGCCAACATTAATACGAACTATATTCTACAAGAGACCACAGATGAAAGAATTTTGGGATGAACGCTACGGCAACGAAGCGTTTGCATACGGCACTGAACCAAATGAGTTTTTAAAATCACAGCTGACTGGTATGGAGCCCGGTCGTATCCTGTTTCCGGCGGAGGGTGAAGGTCGCAACGCGGTTTATGCAGCTGAGCTGGGTTGGGAGGTATCAGCGTTTGATATAAGCGAACAGGGCCGGCTAAAGGCTGAAGAACTGGCTGAGAAAAAACATGTTGAAATCAGTTATGATGTCTGCTCTGTGCAGGATAGTTGGTATGACCCGGAATCCTTTGACGCGGTTGTTCTCATATTCGCACATTTTCCCGCAGAGCTTAGAAGATCATTTCATCGGAAGCTGGCCGAATATCTTAAGCCCGGCGGTGTGCTTATTCTGGAGGGTTTCACCAAAGAGCACCTTGAGTACAGCAAAAACAACCCAACAGCCGGAGGTCCGAAAAACGTTTATATGCTTTTCGCGGCGAAAGAAATTGAGTCAGATTTTGAGGGTTTTGATTTTAAGATGTTGACCGAGCAGGAAACGAATCTTAATGAGGGGCTTTATCATGTTGGCAATGCCCATGTATTGAGGGCAGTTGCTATAAAGCGGTAACATGAAAGCTCAGCCTAAAGGCATTATTGATGTTGACACCACCTGAATGTTGGCCCTCGTCTGCATAGATATTTCTGCACCATTCATGCTCGGGCCATAATTTGTTTATCTCATAACCCGGGGCGTTGCCCCGGGCTATGATTGCTGAGGCTTACAGCCTCGGTGCGGATGTAGGTTTTACATTAGTGCCGTTTTTGGCTCTTCGGCTGTTTTTGCATTGCCTATCCATGAAATGCAGAGTTTTTTCATAAAAATCGAGATGGTGCCTTCGGCTATTATAGTTGAGGCTTACAACCTCGGTGCGGATTTAGGTTTTACATTAGTGCCGCTTTGGGCTCCTCGGCTGTTTTTGCATTGCCTATCCATGAAATGATTAGCAGGATTATGTACCAGCTTTAGCAGACGGGGCAGAGTTTTTGATAAAAGTCGAGATGGTGCCTTCGGCTGTAGTAGTTGAGGCTTGCAACCTCGGTGCGGATGTAGGTTTTACATTAGTGCCGCTTTGGGCTCCTCGGCTGTTTTTGCATTGCCTATCCATGAAATGATTAGCAGGATTATGTACCAGCTTTAGCAGACGGGGCAGAGTTTTTCATAAAAATCGAGATGGTGCCTTCGGCTGTAGTAGTTGAGGCTTACAACCTCGGTGCGGATGTAGGTTTTACATTAGTGCCATTTTAGGCTCTTCGGCTGTTTTTGCATTGCATATGCATGAAATGAATAGCAGAGTTATGTACCAACGTCCGTAGACGGGGCAGATTTTTTATGAAACTCGACTTGGTGCCTTCGGCTGTAGTAGTTGAGTCTTTCAGCCTCGGTGCGGGAGTAGGTTTTACATTAGTGCCGTTATTGGCTCCTCGGCTGTTTTTGCATTGTGTCACTTCTAACCCCGGATTTCCGCGGGGTACGGACTAAAGTCGCGCTTTCGCTTGGTTCAGTCATCCGGGGCTACTCATATTGGACCCCTTTCGAGCCTGCGGCAGGCAGGCGGGATCTTCGGGATGTGGCATGGGTTTATTCTTGTTTTCACTATAAAAAAGGCTCCAAATTCAATTAAGTCAGTTTTTAAAGGACAATTCAAGTTTACCCGGACACCAATGATTCACAATTTTGAGCTTTGCTCATTACAACCTATGACTTTTAAACCTTTGCGTTAATCCGCGTCATAATCCGAGCGCCTTTGCGTCCTGCCCCTGCCTAAGTTTGCTTTTTGAGAGCGGCTGAGTTCATGCAGTAGCGAAGGCCGGTTGGCGCCGGGCCGTCGGGGAATACGTGGCCGAGGTGAGCATCACATACGTTGCAAAGGGTTTCTACGCGGGTCATGCCGAAGCTGCGGTCTACTTTGTATTTAATGGCATTCAGTTTTACCGGCTTGGTGAAGCTCGGCCATCCCGTGCCTGACTCAAATTTTTCGTTGGCATCAAACAGGGTTTCGCCACAGCATACGCATCCATAAATACCGGGATCGAATGCTTCACAGTACTCGCCTGTAAAGGGACGCTCGGTTCCGTGCTTTCTGGCCACCTGAAACTGCTCCGGCGTTAGCTCCTTCTTCCACTCCTCGTCGGGCTTCTCTACCCTTCTGTCAGGTTCGGGATTTCCTTTGTCGGCGTAAAAAAGTATCTGCTTCCAGTTGATATCTGCCATGGCATTAGATTAATTGATTGGTTGTTTCATTCTATTCCCTGAAACACAATAAGACCAAATTGGGTTCAGCGAAAGCGGAAATTGGAATTAGCAATAACCAATAAGCAATTAATGAAACCGCATAGGATGTGATCCGGTCATGCAGCGTGTTTCAATAGCCGAACTTTGTATCTGTTACAGTACACCCTTTAGCGTTGAAGCATTAGGGACGAATGAAGCTTAGTTGGATATTTTTAGCTACAACGGCCGACCAGGATTCACAGGATTTCAGTGATTACCATGATGGATACAAAGCATTGAGTGCAAATCTACTAACCATAATCCGAGGCTGTAAGCCTCAGCTGTCATAGCCTGAGGCAACGCCTCAGGTAGAAAACAACACAACGTGCGCAGGCTGTAAGCCTGCACGAGTCGTCGGTTTTATTCCGGTTAACATTTCCAAATCGCTAACAGGTCTGATATTTCTTCATCGGTTCACGACCGAATTCCACGATTGTTCACCATCACGTCTGGTCCAGGCTTACAGCCTGGGAAATTGAGGGTGGACAACACACCCGGGGCGTTGCCACCGGGCTACGACAGTTCAGGCCTGCAGCCTGAAGGATATGGGCTAAGTCAAGCTTTGAGATGCAGTTTATTGGTTTTTCAGGTTAACCAGAACCTACAGGATTTAAGGGATCACCATGATGGATGCAATAGCAGCTATAAAACCGGTTTCCACTACGCGAAATTGAACACCCATACACCAAACACCAAACCATTCACTATTAGCCTTCCCCCTTCATTATTCTGAAATCCTGTTCTGCATCCTTCGCTGGTTTGGTTACGAGGGATACAAGTATAGTCATGATTAACGCCGCGATAAAACCGGGTATGAGCTCGTAGGACAACTCCCTCAGGATGTCGTTTAGTCTCCAGATTATTGTTACAGTAGCTCCTGTGATGAGGCCAGCAGCCACTCCCGGACCGGTAGTTCGCTTCCAGTAGAGCGCCAGAATGATAGTCGGACCAATGGCGGCACCAAGGCCTGCCCAGGCGAATAATACAAGCCAGAAGACAAGATCTTCAGCCAGATAGCCAAACAGCAGCGATGCCACAACCAGCAGAAAAACCACCGCCCGACTGTAACGGACCAGCAGCTTCTGCGGAACCTCCTCGCCGGGTCGAATCATTTTCTCGTACAGGTCACGCACGAGGCTGGAGGCGGCCACCAGCAGCTGCGAATCGGCTGAGGACATAATGGCTGCAAACACAGACGCCATCACCACACCAAACAAAACGGGATGAAGCAAGGTTTGCGCCAGATAAGGAAACAGATTCTCCGTATCGGCCTCGGGAAGCATAGAAATCTCGGGGAACATCACCCTTCCCGCCAGACCGGTAAACAGCGCGCCCCACGCCATAATCACGTTCCAGCCGGTTCCGACGATACAGGCGGTGCGCAATTGCGATTCGTGCTCGATCGATAAATAGCGCGAGATGATGTGCGGATTTCCGGGCGAGCCCAAACCTATCCCTATCGCGCCAATCGCCGCGCCAATTCCGATGGCATAGGGATCCACAAACGAAGGATCAAACAGCAAAAGCTGCTCTGCCACGAAGCTCCATCCGCCCAGCGAGATGATAAGCAGCACAGGCATGATTACGAGCGCAAAGATCATCAGGAAGGCCTGAACCAAATCGGTGAGGCTGACCGCCAGGAAACCGCCGACCATGGTGTACGCCAGCACGATGGCCGCGGTGATTAGAATGCCGGTTAACGGATCCAGCCCGAAGCCGGAGACAAACGTTTTCCCGCCGGCTACAAACTGGGAAGCAACGTAGCCCGTCATAAAAATGAGCAGAATGCAGACCATCAGAATGCGGATCAGACCCGCGTGTGCCGGAAATCGACCGGCGAAGAAATCCGGGATGGTAATCACGTTACGGACTTCGGCAAACCGTCTGAGCCTTCGGGCGAAATAGAGAAACAGAAAGATTTCAACCACGATATAGCCAACGACTGACCACACCGCCTGCACGCCTATGCTCCATGCCATACCCGTAACGCCAAGCAGCAGCCAGGCGCTGCGGCCCGATACCACGGCCGACAATGCCATTACATAGCGGTTTATTTTGCGTCCGCCGATAAAGTATTCGCTGATTCCCTGCGAGGAAAAACGCGACGCATACACGCCAATACCAATTATGATGAGCAGATAGCCGATAAACGAGGCCAGTGCCCAGTAGCTCATTACGTAGGGAGTATCCAGTTCCATGGCTACGCCTTTTTAGATTTGGAGCGATAAACCAGAACCACGCTCAGCAGGATGATGAGCATCGGAAGCAAAAACAAAACCAGGTTCAGAGAAGTCATATATTCAGATTATACCATTTGGCTGAGAATACCCTATTTTTGTGGCGCCAAAAAGAATAATTATAATCCCCGATGATTCAAAAGACTACCGCTCCGTTCTTACTGCCGTTGCTGCTGCATCTGGCTGCAGGGATGGGTATCATGCTGTACTATTTCAACGCAGCGGCCATTCGCTGGGAGGCTGTTGTCTTGCATGGTTTTCTTGTGACGGCCTTTTTTATCGTGGGGATATCACTCTCGGTTCTGCTGAATCGCTATGGTCCGAAACCGGCTAAATTATGGTGCGCCGCCGCACTTTTGCCATTGTTTTCTCTTTGGTTTGTTGCGCAGCACATCACCACCTTTGTAGCCTATCTGTTCTGGTCGGATGCGGTCACCATAACCGGATTGATGTTCTACATCCCGCTCATGTCCGAGCTGATCCGGCTGGGTGGTTTTAACGTTGCCTTAGTCTCAATAACAGCTATCGTTTTATTTACCGGGCTGATTTACGCTTATGCAGCCTGGTTTCGATCTCTGGTTTCCTTCTTTAAGAAACCTAATCCTGTTTCATTCGGACTACAGCTAACGTTTTCAACTGCCGCAATTTTGTGTACAGCGGGAATCGGACTTTTTGTGTTCAGCATAAAGAGTGATCGCTTTCTTTCCCTTCGCGGCGAGCCCTTTGCCGATGCGTTCCGGACCGGTTCCGTGTACGACCTCCGGTTCAAGCCCGCTGATCCTGCTTATTTGTCACATATCGAGGCCCGATATGCATTTCGCGAAGGTATGCCGTATGAAGAAGCCGAAAATGCAAATGTCATAATAATTATGATGGATGCAGCCCGGCCTGATCACTTCTCTGTCTATGGATATGAACGACCGACGACTCCCTTTCTGGATTCTCTCTATACCAACGGACAGATGATCCGGGTCGAAAAAGCCTACTCTCCCTGTCCGCAGAGTGAGTGCGGGATTACCGGAATGCTGTCATCGGCATTTTACAGCCGCATTCATTACGTGAACTATAAAATGCATGAACAGTTTTCGGATCTGGGTTACGACACCAATTTCTTCCTCTCCGGCGATCACTCGAGGGTGTATGCATTCATGAAGGAGTATTACGGCGACGGAATCACGCGATTCCGGGATGGCTTCGACGCCGGAGAAAGGTTCAACACAGACGACCGCATGCTTATTGATTTCATTGAAGAGCTGCCCGAGCAAACTGTAGAATCACCCCCCGTATTTGCCTATCTGCATATGATGAGCACGCACGGGGCTGGCGCCAGATATGACGAATTTAACGTATTCGAGCCCAATGATTTTTCAGCTCAAAACAGCCTGATGTTCAGAGGGAGAACCTCATCTTTAAGGGATGAAGAGCAGCAAATTGTAATCAACAATTATGATAACGGCGTGCTGCAGGCCGATGGCATTATACGCGAAATCTTTTCAGCGCTTGAAGAAAGGGGGATTCTGGAGGATGCAATCGTTGTGATTACCTCAGACCACGGCGAAGGTTTAGGAGACCGAGGGATTTACGGTCATGCGCAGGTGGTGCATCAGGCTACGATCGGTATTCCGCTGCTCATCTATGCTCCGGGGCGTATTTCGGAGCCTGAGAATCCACTATTTGGCAATCTGTTGGATATAGGGCCGACAATCAACGGTCTGTTGAATTTACCTTCTCCCGGCAGCTGGGAAGGATTTGATTTGAAAAGAGGGAATCGTACTTCCAGTCATCACCTCAGCACGTTCAGAGGCGGAAATCAGGCGCTGCTTTATACTTCTAATGATGAAATCCTGATGCTGGATTACAATCGCCCTGATTCCCGAATTTCAATATTCAATTTAAGCCGCGACCCGGAGCAGCTGACTGATATGTACAATGACACACCGGATTCGTTACGAAATAAACTAAAAGCCCTTTACGAAAATGAGTTCGGAGAGCTTCCATAGCTTTCCCGATGCTCAAAACAAGCTGGAGCGGCCAAGTAGCCAGAACCAGGTGAGGCCGAGCAGACCAATGGCCCAGCAGTACCATGCGAAGTAGAATATACCTTTTGACTTAAACAGGATGATGAGATACTTCAGCGCGTAATACCCCGAAACAAGAGCGGTAAAGAAACCGATAATGAGCGCCAGCCCCATGCCGTCCGGCACGCCTGTGGTCTGAAGCTTGAGGAGGTCAAGCAAGGTCGCTCCCGCCACAACCGGGATCATCATAATGAAGGTAAAGTTGGCAATGTCTTCCCGCCTGATGCCCAGAAATACGGCTACGGAGATAGTCATTCCTGAGCGGCTGACACCCGGCAAAAGCGCTAACGCCTGAGCTAAACCTACAAGAAAGGTATTCTTGAGCGTGAGCCCTTTGGTGCCTTCATCAAAAAACTTGGTGGCATAAAGCATAATGCCTGTGAACAGGAACATGCTTGAGATGCCGATGGGATTTGCAAAGACGCCTTCAACCTGATCGCGAATAGTGAAGCCCGCCAGACCAGCAGGAATCATACTCACCAGGATAAACGTATTGAAGCGAAGCTCGTAATCATTATCCCAGTTTTTAAAGGAGGAAACCGGGGCTTTCAGAACGCGAAATACCGAAAAGATCAGCTTGGTGAGTCGCTCGCGGAAATAGATAAAAATACTGAAGAGCGTACCAAAGTGGACCACGAGGTCAAATAGAAGATCTGTATCAAGATCCTGCCCCAACAATGCCGAAGCAATGCGAAGATGTCCTGAACTGCTGATTGGCAAAAATTCCGTAATTCCTTGTACAAGCCCAAGGATAAAAGCTTCTAATGCATCCATGCTTTAGTTTTTAACTATAGAATAAACCCGGCTGAACGCCTTCACCGGATGATACAGAGGTCTGAGATGTTTTCAGTCTGTTTTATAAGCGCACAATGATAGGGAATTTACAGCGCATTAGCACCTATCTGTTTCAAATAATATCATTGAAATAAAAAAGCCGTACCGGAATCCGGCACGGCTCAAGATTTGATTAGCGACTCAATTAAAACGGAAGTCCGCTGTCGTCGTCGTCGAAAGGTATATCGGAATCTTCAAGTGGCGGAACTTCGCCCTGGTGAGGAGCACTAACGCTACCACCACCGCTCTGCGGAGCTTCAACTTTCCACGCTTTTACATCGGTGTACCACTTCCCGTTGTACTCCCGGGACTCCACGTCGAAGGAAACTTTTACCTGCTGACCCGCAGAAAGATTCTGAAGCACATTGGCTTTATCGCCCCACATGGTGCAGCACACTTTTTTAGGGTAGTCTCCCGGTGTTTCTATGATAAAATCCTGTTTCGACCAGGGACCATTTTTACCATTCCCTGTTACCGGAGGAAGCACCTGCTTTAGCGTTGCTGTTAGTTCTAATGACATATATCTTTTTTGTGTTCTGTTATTTATTGGAAGAAGGTTACTAAATAAAAATGCGTTATGTATCCTCCCGGGGCACAATAGCATCGGGATCGGATATGAAGGTTCGGGCCATAGCCTCAAACTGATAGAGGAAACGACGCTGGTCCCATCTGGGCGAAAACTGACCAAACTCAATCATGAATAGCCTGTTGTTTTCCTCATCCATCATGGTATAGTTGATGAACGGGCCGCCCATCAGGTCGTTCTCCATTCGCCACAGACCTCTGGACTCATAGGCCTGCATGCCGTTGATTTCAAGAAATCGCTGCTCATAAGGGCGATCAAAATCCGTGCGAACAAACTTGCCCTCCGATCCCCCTCTCATAAATGTTTGGTTGAGACTGTCTCTACGAGCAGTAATCCATTCGCGGTCTACCTCATCAAAGCTCTCAATGTCGTCGATCCAGTTGACCCAGATCCAGCGATCATTATCGGGCAGAAAACGACGCAGTGAAAGGAAGTTAAGGGTGTCTACACCAACGCGGTAATCGTGCTGTATGCGGAAAGTCCATCCATATGTATCCAGTATACGCTGAGACAGGTCGGTTTGCTCAGCACGACGATATACATAGCGGTGCCATCTTTGCAGTTCAACCTGATGCATTTCGTTAACCAAACGGCGGCCGTCGCGCAGTATATTCGTGGCCAGCTCCTCCGCGGTTGGAGCACTGAGCATCATTACCAGCTGATTTCTCGACCAAACGTCTTTCTGCTGATAGCTGAAGCTGTCTCCTCTCCGAACACTTTCCTGTACGTTTTCACCAAGCAGAGATCTCAGAAACGTGCCCACATTTGTATCATCATCGATTGGTGATACGATAATCACGTTCTTGTGGCGCTCAATGAGTTCCATATCCTGATTGGTTCGCAAATCGCGAAATACGACGTCAAGACGGGGCTCAGGTCTGGGCATCGTAACAATGGGAGCACCAAAGGTATTTCTGATTGCCATACCGAGTTCGGTATCAACCCAGGAAGAATCGATCACAACAATGGCTTCACTGTGCCCGCCGATAGATTCAGGCCGGTAATCACCCTCACAGGCTGTGAGCGTAATACCAAACAGGGCAAGGATTAAGAGTAGGCTTAAACGTTCCGTCATAGTTTTAAATATGGAAGAAAAAATGATTAGGCAAAAGTAGGTGTCTGTATGTTAAAACTCAACCTGAATCATTTTAGTACATCAGGCGCTTCCGAACTTGAGCTCACGGACAAACCTGAAGTGTTTTTCCTTCCACTCTGCGTCGCCATCAAGACTGCGAATGTTGTTTATGAGCGCACTGCCCACTACAAAACCGTCGGCTTTTTCGGATATGCGCATGGCATCAGTATGCGACGCGATTCCAAAACCAATCAAAACCGGGTTATTGGTGATATTTTTGTTGATTCGCTCAATGAAGCGTTTGACCGATTCATCAACCTCATCACCTTTTCTTGCGCCTGTAACTCCCGTAACCGACACGCAGTAGACGAAACCACCGGAACGCTGATCAACCAGCTTCATTCGCTCGTCAGTACTGTTTGGGGCAACCAGGTATATCAGCGGAATGTTGTGTGATTGCGAAGCCTGCTGAATGAGTCCGGATTCCTCAACCGGAACATCCGGCAGAATGAGACCGTCGATTCCGGCCTCCTGCCCTTTAGCGAAAAACTTCTCCAGGCCGTAGTGAATGACCGGGTTGATATAGCCCATTAGTACAATCGGAATCTGCGAGCGTTTACGAACCTGAGCAACTATATCAAAAATGTCGTCCATCACGAATCCGGCTTCGATAGACTTTTCGCTGGAATACTGTATGGTGGGACCATCGGCGAGAGGATCACTGAACGGCATTCCCAACTCTATGATGTCGGCTCCGTTCTTTTCATAGCCAAGAATAAGCTCAACGGTATCTTCTTTGCGCGGAAATCCGGCAGTTATAAACAGATTCATGATTTTCGCTGATTCAACGCGTTCCTCAAAAACGCGCTTCATACGTTCCGATGCTGCTTTGATGCTTACTGCTGCTGCTGTACTCATAATTCAGGATTGTCCGTTGGTTCCGTAAAAATATTCAGAAATGGTGCCCATGTCTTTGTCGCCGCGACCGCTGCAGTTAATTACTACAATATCGTCTTTGGTAAGGGTCGGCATGAGCGTTTCCAGCCATGCAATGGCGTGTGCAGTTTCAATCGCGGGAATAATACCTTCAAGCATAGAGCAACGCTTCACGGCATCCATCGCTTCCGTATCGGTTACGGGGCGATAGTCTACTCTTTTTGTATCGAACAGGTGCGAGTGTTCGGGCCCGACACCGGGATAGTCCAGTCCGGCGCTTATCGAATGCGCCAAAGCGATCTGCCCCTGATGCGTTTGCAGCAAATAGCTGAGCGAGCCGTGCAGTACACCGGGCTGGCCTTTAGAAAATGTGGCTGCCGTTTTGTTTGTCTCGGCTCCCTCTCCGGCTGCTTCAAGGCCAATGAGCTTAACGTGCTTCTTGTCGATAAAGCGATGAAAAATCCCAATCGCATTTGATCCGCCCCCGACACAGGCCAGGATATAGTCCGGGTCACGACCCTCAATCTCCAGGCACTGCGCTTCTGTTTCCAGACCGATTACATCATGGAAATCACGAACCATCATTGGATAAGGGTGCGGCCCCACCACCGAGCCAATGATGTAAAACGTATCATCAACATTTGTAACCCAGTCGCGAATGGCTTCATTGGTGGCATCTTTGAGCGTACGCGATCCGCTTGTTACTGAGCGCACATCAGCACCCAAAAGACGCATACGATCAACGTTAAGCTTCTGGCGGCGCATATCTTCTTCGCCCATGTAAACGATACACTCAAGACCGAACTTTGCGCAAACCGTTGCGGTTGCAACACCGTGCTGTCCGGCACCTGTCTCCGCGATAATACGTTTTTTGCCCATACGCATCGCCAACAAAACCTGACCGATTGTGTTATTGATTTTATGCGCGCCGGTGTGGCATAGATCCTCTCGTTTGAAATAGATCTTTCCGGTACCGTAATGCTCGGTAAGCCTTTCGGTGAGCGTTAATGGGGTCGGGCGTCCGACATATTCTCTCAGATGATGGAGTCTTTCCTTCTTAAACTGTTCATCATCTTTGGCTACTTTGTATTCGCGCTCCAGTTCATCAAGAGCGGGAATGAGTATTTCAGGGACAAACTTGCCGCCGAACTTGCCGAAGTAACCCGAGCTATTCGGGAAATTGTAGGTTAAGTTATCCGTTTCGGGAGATTTTTCTAGAGTACTCAAAGCAGATTGAAATGTTTAAATAAATGATTCAGAGATTTAAAATAACTAACATTAAGTATCAATTAAACCTTCCAATCATTTATTTTTGATTCTGAGTGATACAACCTTCATTAACGAATTAAGACTCAACAGATTACAGAATGCGATATAAGCCAGTTGACATCACCGTTCTAAAAAAAGAGAAGGAATTGCGCATAACCTGGGGCGACGGACACCGTAGCAGATACCCTTTCGGCGGGCTCAGAAGCTCCTGCCCGTGCGTGTTTTGTCAGGGAGGACACAGCGAGATGGGCAAGCCGATGGATGCATTTAAGTATCTGACCGACACGCCCGAAAAGCTGGATTTAAACAATATGAAAGCTTCAGGCAACTATGCGCTCCATATGTTTTGGAACGACGGCCACACCACGGGCATCTATCGTTTTGAATACCTGAGGGACGGCTGCCCTGTTGAGGCCGGAGTCATAGAATAACCGGCCGAAACGGAATAGAGCGAAGCAGAAAGCTGTTTCAGGCCGGAATTTGCTCCAGCTTTCCAAGAACCGTGGCTATACGGCTGACCGCCTGATTAATCATTTCAGGCTCGCGGGCGTAGCACAAACGGAACCACCCCGGATCTGCGCTATGGAAAACCTGCCCCGGAGAGATGTTAACCTTTGCTTCATCCAGAATATAGGTGTATAAGTCCATTTCGGCATCGAATGTCTGCGCTGAAAGCCATTTACCGAGATTCAGCCATACAAAAAAACCGGCTTCAGTAGGATGAGTATCAATTCCCGCTCCATTCAGTTTCTCATGGATGTGAACCGAAGCTGCGTAAAGTCTTTTGCGGTTTTCAGCGAAATAGTAGTTGAGGAAAGCTTCATCCTGCAATACGTTGTAGAGAATTTTTTGCGCAGCATTAGACACCGGCATGAAATACGCAAGCTGCTGTACAACCTGCAGAATTTTTTCATCTGTAGAATACAGCGCACCAACCTTAAATCCTGAAAGGCCGAAATCCTTGGCAAAACCGTAAACAAGGTGAATTCCGACACCAGCCTCTTCGGTCAGTCGTGCCAGCGATGTGTAGTTTCTTTTTCCGTAAACAGAGCGCGCATATAACTCATCAGCTATAATGGAGAGCTTATTCTCTTTCGCAAAAGCAATGATCATTTTCAGCGTGGAGTCGCTGTAAACACTGCCAAGCGGGTTATTGGGATTGGTGATGAGAATGCCACGAACTTTAATCTTTCTCTTTCCGGCCTGAATCAGCGCCTGCTGGAGCACCTCCTGCGAAATTACAAAGCCGTTCTCGGCATCGGTGTAGGCAGGGATAGGCTCAACGTTCACGCGTGTTTTAAGATCGTGGTCAAAACCGGCATAATAGGGCGCCGGAATGATGATACCCTCTCCCGGCTCACACATGGCGAACATAAGCATATCGATGATAGCCGAGCTTCCGCTGGCTACGGCAAGCTTATCTGCCGTGATATTGTGTGATGTCGTATTCGTAAGAAATCCCGCCAGCTTATCCCTGAAGCACTTCATCCCGTGCAATTCAGAATAATGCGTATGGGCCTCATCAAAGCCGGGTGAAGCGTTCAGCTTGGTTTTTAGAATGTCGTAAACAAGATGGTTCTCAGCCGTACCCAGATTGATGTATCCTTCCGGGTTTACATTTGCGGCCCAGGGATCCTGCGCACAGCGAAAGTGCGCATTCACGAGGGGTTGATGATTTTCCAGCAGCTTTGTGCCGCGTTTAGAGATATACATGAGCGTAGCGATGTCTGATGTCTGTTCTGCAGATTATTTTATGCCTGTAACAGTCCCGGGTTGCTCCCCAAACCTAATGAAGCGTCGATGACGGCTCCTCTCATTATGGTTGCTTCAGGCTTACTCAAATATCGTATAATTCGAGCAACTTCCAAGGGGTCAATAAGCCGGTTTGCCGGTAATTTGGCAATTAATTTGTTTCGGTCGTCTTCGGAAAGGTGATTTAACGTTGATGCTCCAAACATTGGGGTTTCCACGGCTCCCGGGCAGATGGCAAATACATCTACAGGGTCGTGGGCAAGTTCAGCCGCGAGCTGTCGGGTCATGAAAGCCAGCGCGGCTTTGCTCATTCCGTCTGCCGTAGTAAAGTTTGGAAACTGCGTGATGCCTCCACCCACTGAGCTCACGTTCACAATTTTGCCGCCTCTCTCCTTCATGCCGGGCAAAAGCTTTTTGATAAGCCATAATGGAGCTACTGAATTAATGAGCATCATCTGGTGGTCCTGCTCATATTCATCGTCCGTGACGTACTTTACCGTAGCTGAACCGACTCCGGCGTTGTTAGTGAGCACATCAACCGGATGCCTGATAGCCGAGACCAGTTCATCGAGACTTTTTCTATCTCCGGCATCCCAGCGAAGCGCTATGAGTCTCTCATCCGCTTCTTTGTCCGAAAGCTCTTTGATAAGGGCTTCACTTTTCCCCTTTCCGCTGCGGTAGGTAAAGTAGACCCTGAAGCCGTCGTTATAAAACAGCTTTACCGCCTCATACCCGATTCCGCTGGATCCGCCGGTTATCAAAACAGTTTTCATCATAAGTCCTATTTAATTGCTATACAATTATTTAGTTATCTTCAAATCGAATCATTGTAGCAAGCAGCCCTTTTAAATCACCGTGCTTGCTATAATAATCATCCTGACTCCTTTTAATAACTTCGAACGCTTCATCCCTGTCGTAGGTGTGGGTAATTTCGCAGGCCGTTTTGTTAGATTCACCCGGAATTTGCTTATAAGTAAGGAAATAATGTCTCAGGCGATCAATTACGATTGGGGGCACATCGGCAATGTTCTTGTACTTGCCGTAAACAAGGTCACCCTTCATTACCGCAATGATTTTATCATCGGCCTCGTCGCCATCGATCATTCTGAAACCTCCAATCGGGTGACACTGAAGAAGGATATTCCCGTGCGTAATTTGCTTTTCAGACAGAATACAGATATCGAGTGGGTCGCCATCACCGGTAACTTTGCGGCCGCTCTTTTCTTCGCAGTATTCGGCTATAGACTCCCCGCAGTAGGTTTGCGGTATAAAGCCATACAAGGCCGGACAAACGTTTGAAAAACGCTGCGGACGGTCTACCTTAAGGAAACCCGTATCTTTATCGACTTCATACTTAACCGTATCAGTCGGCACGATCTCCACAAATGATGTTACCTGCTCCGGCGAATTGTCGCCAATCGGTACACCGTGCCAGGGGTGTGATTTCAGCATTAATCCCAGCAGTTTCCACAGTTTTTCTGATGACTCAAAACTCATAGTTCGTTCCGTTAGATGATTCTAAAATAATAGTTAATGGATTCTCTGAGCGCTAAGGTAAACAATTCAGGGCTCAATTATTTGGTGTGCTTTCATAAATCTAAAAGGTTCTTCAGCCATGATGTTAACCAGTGAATCGGAGAAGACGCGGCCATGGGCAGCGATTACGAATACAAACCCGACCTCTCGCTCCTGCAGCACGCCATTGGGGAACAAGGTGTTACCAATCCTTCTGATTCTGCTCATCTGTACTTCTTCCCTGTTTTTTACAGAGCGAATCATTTTTTTTCTTAGTGATTCAAGCTCATGTTCGATTCTGACCTGCGTGCTTTTGGCTGATTTACCCAACGACTTGTCCAAATCAGAGATATATGGCTCCTTTTCCGCAAACAGCTTCTGAAGCTCCCTCTCCCATTTTTCGAACGTCTCATTGACCTCGTAGCCAGCAAATTCTGTAACCCAGTCCCGTTGTAGTTCTCTCACCGGGCGCTTGTAGTCGGTGAAGGGAAACCCGGCTTCTTTCATCACGCGTTTTGTTCCGTAGTCCAGCACGGTGGCTCCGAGTCTTGGAAGCAAGAGCGGCATTTCCATTTCGAAATGAGCGAATAACGACTTCATCTGCGCGTGATAGGCCAGCTCTGCCCCACCCCCGATGTAGGCCAGATTAGGCAGCAGATATTCCTGAAGAACCGGACGCATGAATACATTAGGTGATAACTTTTCCCACAAACCGTGTTCTGAAATGTACTCAGAAGCGTCAATATCACTCAATGAGCCAGTAAGTCCGGGAAGCTTACACTTTCCGGACTCAAAGGGAATCTTCACCCTGCCCTCTTTCTCATCGTGCCAGAAAAACTGACTTTCGGAAACCACTGCCTGTACGTGATACTTATCGCCTACGGCACTACTTTGGCTTTCAAGCTTATCATAGATCTGAGCAGCTTCGGCAATGCTCTTTTTCAAAACCGGACTAAGCGCATTTTTTATGCCGGAATCGTCACTGCCGGCCAGTACGAGCCCGTGAGAACCGAATAGCTTCATCATCATCCTGCCAAATGATGTACGCCATTTCGCCCCGGGGGTCCAGTCGGATATAAGTTTATTTACCTCTTTAAACTGATCAGATGATGCTCCAAGGATTTCGGCAAGCAGCGACTTTGCCTGCTCTGTATGTTCATCAATCTGAAGGCGGCCGGCAGAGTGCCCTTCAAAAGCAGTTGATGGTATTCCGGCTTTTATTAGCTCATGATCTTTGCTGAAAGCGTTAGTAAAGCTGATTTCTTCGAAATCGTGATCTTCATCAGCGAGCCAGAAAACCGGCACTACTTTCAGACTCGTCTTTTCAGAGAGGTGTTTAGCAAGGGCTATGGCAGAGACAGTCTTATATAATGTGTACAAAGGTCCGCCAAACAGACAAAGCTGCTGACCGGTAACAACGGTAAAGGTGTCTTTATCCTTTAGCGCGAGAATGTTTCTGATGGACTCTTCGCCCGGATTAAAGGGCGCATTAAACTTCATGAGAAGGTCGCTCAATTCTTCTCTGCCAACACCCGACTGAATGCCTCTTGCCTTAGCTTGTTTCAAAAAAGACCCGACCTGAAATGGCGACCGGCCGTTATAAAATGAATGCGCTTCCTCGTTTTCGTTCAGGTAGTCGGTAAACAACCTGGAAAAGCCGAGTTCAGAATAGTTTACCGGCGTACAGTCCACGTGTCAGTTTCCTAATTTTGCGATTTCATCGCGAAGCTGGGCGGCCTTTTCGTAGTCTTCATTTTTAATGGCCTGCTGCAGCTTCTTCTCAAGCTGTTTGCGTTTATCATCCGGACTCACTGCGGCTCTTGACGAGGTTGATGGAACGGCAGGTTCACTTTGCCTGGACACCCCGGCTTTTTCGGAAGCTTTACCTGCCGGGTTACTCTCATCATCAGAAACAATACCGGCTTCATTGAGAACTTCCGGTGATACATAAATTGGTGCCTTAAAACGTATGGATAGCGCTATGGCATCGCTTGGGCGGGCATCCTGCTCGATTTCCTCACCTTGAAACTCATAGATAATCTTGGCAAAAAAGGTGCCGTCCTTAAGATTATTGATGAAGATATACTTCACGAAAGAATCAAAACTCTGGATTACATTTCGCAGCAGATCGTGAGTCATTGGTCTGGGAGGCTTGATATGCTCCAGCTCAAGCGCTATGGCCTGTGCTTCGAAAGTACCAATAATAATGGGCAGCCTTCGGTTGCCGTCGTGTTCATTAAGTATGAGTGCGTATGCTCCACCGCTGCTGGGACTCGTCGACAGGCCCAGTATATCCATTTGAATTTTGTCCACGAAGCTCGGTTTCGTTTTAGATGATGCTGATTGAATCTTGAATTTAACAAATTAAACAGTGAGCATAAACACGTTTTACCGAATAACAATTCGCACTATTTCTATGAGCCATACCCTGTTATG
Organism: Balneolia bacterium; assembly: GCA_022565795.1. Classification (GTDB taxonomy): domain Bacteria; phylum Bacteroidota; class Rhodothermia; order Balneolales; family Cyclonatronaceae; genus Cyclonatronum. Next base: position 12,982 of record JAIUMA010000014.1, on the reverse strand, counting down.
AGACTTTAGAATTGACAAAATCACCAATACAAATCTGCCTAATTCGCTGTTACAAAAAGGCTTCAGCACTAAAGCTGGCCAAATCAATTTGGAATAGGTTTAGATAAATACAGCATGAATATTAAAATTGATATTTGTGACTATTGAACGTAAATTTTAGGGATGAATATTTTACTCGAAAAATTCTTCTCAAACTTCAATTCAACTCATGCTTGAAGCATATTTACCGATTTTTGCCCTGCTGGGCGTAGCTGTTGTTCTGGCCATTGCTTTTGTTGTGTTATCGAGGGTGATGGGGCCACATCGTCCGTCAGCTACAAAGCTTCGTCCTTATGAAAGTGGTATGGATCCGATCGGCGACGCCAAAGAACGCTATTCTATCAGCTTCTACATGGTGGCCATGGAGTTCATCGTTTTCGACCTTGAAATTATCTTCATTTATCCATGGGCGGTGCGGTATAAAGAGCTCGGTTTCGGAACGTTCGTTGCCGTCATGATATTTATTACCATACTAACGCTTGGCCTTTTGTATACCCTTAAAAAAGAGTCCAAGAATTTCGAGATCAGCAAACCAAATATCCAATAATTAAGGCTTTATGAGCTTAGAGAAAGCAGTCGAAAATACAGGCTACCTAACTACTTCCTTAGACTTTCTTACCAACTGGGCACGCGCTAACGCCATGTGGCCGATGCCAATGGGTCTTGCCTGCTGCGCTATTGAAATGATGGCATTTGCCGGACCAAAATACGATGCCTCACGCTTCGGTTCTGAGGTAATGCGTTTTTCTCCCCGCCAGAGCGACGTTATGATTGTTGCAGGATGGTGTACCTACAAGATGTCGCATGCCATCCGCCGTATATGGGATCAGATGCCTGATCCAAAGTGGTGTATCGCAATGGGCGCCTGTGCCTCTACCGGAGGTATGCACCGCTGCTATGGTGTTGTTCAGGGCGTAGATAACTTTCTGCCGGTTGATGTCTACATTTCCGGATGTCCTCCTCGTCCGGATGCCGTACTTAACGCACTTATGGAAATTCAGGAAAAAGTCAAAAACGAGCATTCTACCGTTTACGACAAATAAGTTCTTTTCTCATTCCCAATTGTTCTCATGAATAAAACTGAACTGCTTACACGCATACTTAATGAGCTCAAAGATGAGTTCGGTGATGCGGTTATTGAATCCAAAACTCACGCCGGCGACCGTCAGACGCGTGTGTCCCGCGAAAAAATCCACGAGATTTGCAGCTGGCTCAAAGAAAAGCACAGCTTCGATTATTTGGTCGACGTGTTTGGTGCAGACCGCTTCACTTCAGAAGACCGCTTTGAGGTTATTTACCATATAATCAGCCTTAAGACTGGTGTTCGCATTTTCATCAAGACATGGCTTCCTGAGGAAAATCCCCAGCTTCCAACGGTTACCGACATCTGGCCGGGTGCTAACTGGAACGAGCGTGAAATTTGGGACATGTACGGCGTTCGATTTGAGAACCATCCTGACCTCAGAAGAATTTTCCTGCCGGAAGATTTCAAGTATCACCCGCTTAGAAAGGAATTTCCTCTACTCGGTATTCCCGGCTCATTCGAGCTTCCGTCCACGACTCCGGACTCTGAATAATTATCAACGACCTTTACTATGGAATTGAAAAACAGAATAACCGACAAAGGTAAACCGACCTTCTTTAAGGAGCATCAGATTGCTCTATACAAGAGTCTGGAAGACAAACACACCACTGTTGAGGTTGAGGAAGATCCGCTCGGTACCCGTATGATTCTCAACATGGGCCCACAGCACCCAGCCACACACGGTGTACTTCGTCTGCTGCTGGAACTTGAGGGTGAGAAGATTCTGCGAACCCGTCTCGACATTGGCTACCTGCACAGAGGTGTAGAAAAGATTGCAGAAAACAAGACGTATCAGGAATTCATGCCCTACACAGACCGCATGGACTACCTTTCTCCGTACAGTAATAACGTAGCTCTGTGTGAAGCAGTTGAAAAGATTGCAGACGTGCAGGTGCCGGAGCGCGCGCAGTGGATCAGGATGATTGGCTGTGAGCTTGCGCGAATTTCTTCACACCTTCTCTACCTCGGAGCAATGGTGATGGATACCGGAGCTATCTCATTCTTTATCTGGACATTCAAGGAGCGGGAACGTCTGTACGATATTTTTGACAACTTCGGCGGTCATCGCTTCACTATTTCGCACTCACGTATTGGCGGAGTGCACAACGATCTCTCCCCTGACGTTATTAAGATGATTGAGGATTTCTGCGAAGAGTTCCCGGAGAGACTTACAGACTGGAAGAAGCTTCTCAACAAAAACCGCATTTTTTACGATCGCAACAACGGTGTAGGACGGATTACTTATGATGACGCTATCAAACTTGGCGTTACCGGTCCCAACATTCGCGCGGTTGGTGTTCCTTACGACATCCGCAAGTTCGATCCGTATCTGAAGTACGATGAAGTTGATTTTGAAATCCCAACCCGTCTTGAGGGAGATAACCTTGCTCGTTATTACATCCGGATGGAAGAAATGGGAGAATCTATCAAGATTATCAAGCAGTGCCTTGAGAAAATGCCAAAAGGCCCGATCCGTACCGATGATGCCAAAAAGAGCTATCCATCGAAAGATGAGGTCTACTACTCTATGGAAGGCCTGATTCATGACTTTATGATGACCGACACCGGTATTTGTCCTCCGGAAGGCGTTGAGAGCTACAAAGCTATCGAAGCGCCCAAAGGGGAGCTTGGCTTCTACATTCAAAGCGACGGAACCGGACACCCGTGGAGATTAAAAATAAATTCACCATCATTCACCAACCTTCAGGCCCTCGAGAAAATGCTCGACGGCGAGATGATTGCCGATACGGTAGTTATGATTGGTGGAGTTGATCCTGTAATGGGAGATTCTGACAAATAATTATGAAAGAAAACTACGAATTCAGCAAAGAAGACCTGGCCGAGATTGAAAAGATTAAGGCAAAATATCCGGATAAGAAGTCTCCGGTGATGCCTGTATTGTGGCTGGCTCAGCAAAAGTTTGGTCATGTTGAGCCGGAGGTTCAGCAGCTTGTTGCCAAAACCCTCGACATTCCTGCTGCGCACGTCTACGGCGTCGTTAGCTTCTACACCCAATATTATGGTGAGCGCAAAGGCAAGTTTGTTTTCGATGTTTGTACTACGCTTACTTGCCAGCTTTGCGGCGGATACGATATACTGCATCATCTCGAGGACAAGCTTGGCATTAAAGCCGGCGAAACCACCGAAGACGGTATGTTCAGCATCCAATCGGTGGAGTGCCTTGGCGCCTGTGGTTATGCCCCGATGATGCAAATCACCAACGGCGTTTACTGCAACCACCTCACAACCGAGAAAGTAGATAAAATCGTAGACGACCTGAAAGCAGGAAAAATGCCGGAATTTGAGCAAATACCTTTCCCGCAGCATCAGGACGAATCTAATAACAAAGAGGGCTGATTCATGGCAGTTGAATGGAGAAATTTTGAACCAGTACTAATCCCCAAAATCCCTAACCTTCACAAGATTGAGGTTTTTGAGAAAAACGGCGGATATCAGCAGTTGGCTAAAGTTCTTAAAGAGTGGACACCTGAAAAGGTCGTTGACGAAGTGAAGGCTGCCAACATCCGTGGTCGTGGCGGAGCGGGCTTCAATGCAGGTCTAAAGTGGTCGTTCATGCCTAAGCCGGACGGTAAACCCCGCTACATTGCTGCAAACGGTGATGAGTCCGAGCCGGGCACCTTTAAGGATCGTCAGATTTTTGAATACAACCCGCACTTGTTTATCGAAGGTGCTACTATAGCCGGATTCGCCATGCACATAGACGCTGTTTATGTCTACATTCGCGGCGAATACAAAGACTGGATCGATATGATGCAGAAAGCCATCGATGATGCGTATGCCAAAGGATATCTTGGCAAAAACATCATGGGTTCCGGTTATGATATGGACATGTACGTTCACTCCGGCGCCGGCGCATATATCTGCGGCGAGGAGTCTTCTTTGATGGAATCACTTGAAGGCAAGCGTGGCTATCCGCGCGTTAAGCCGCCATTCCCTGCCCAAAAAGGCCTTTGGGGGCGTCCGACAACCATCAACAATATTGAAACGCTGGCGAATGTACCGCTCGTAATTAAGAATGGCGCAGACTGGTACAAGTCCATCGGTGCTGAAAACCATCCCGGACCTGTACTTTATGGTATATCAGGTCACATCAATAAGCCTGGCGTATATGAATATCCAACAGGCATGTCGATTCATGATCTTATTTACGAGGTTTGCGGCGGCATGAGAGGCGGCAAGAAAATCAAAGCCGTAATTCCAGGCGGATCTTCCACTCCTCCCCTTCGCGGTGATCAGCTTGAAGGTGTTTGCATGGATGCCGACAGCCTTCGCACCGCTGGCTCCATGATGGGAACTGCCGGAATGATTATCATGGATGAAGACACCGATATTGTGGATGTTGTCTGGAGAATTTCACACTTCTACCATCACGAGTCCTGTGGCCAGTGCACGCCATGTCGTGACGGTACCGGATTCCTGGAAAAAACGCTTATAAAAATCAAAGATGGTCATGGCGAAATGCGTGACCTCGATCTTCTGCTTGATCTGTGTACGCAGATGGAAGGCCGTACGATTTGCGCGCTGGCTGATGCTGCCGCATGGCCTGTTCGCTACGCAGTTACCCGTTTCCGCGAAGATTTTGAGAAAAAAGTTAAAAATACCGTTTACGCATTAGCATAATCCAAATTCGCAATGCCCGAAATTTTTATTGATAACGTCAGATACGAGTTTGAGGGAAAACCACTTGTTCTCCAGTTTATGCTGGATCAGGGCTTAGATCATCCTTTCTTCTGCTATCATCCTTCACTTTCCATTCCTGCCAACTGCCGTCAGTGCTACGTAGAAGCCGGCACGCCCGTAATGAACCGCGATACCGGTGAATGGGAGCTAGACGACAAGGGCGAGCGAGTTATTCGCTTCTTCCCTAAGCTTATGACCTCCTGCAGCCTTGAGGCTACCGACGGAATGGTAATTAAAACACAGCGTACAAGTGAACTCGTAGAACGTGCTCAGAAAGACACGCTTGAGTTCATTCTCGTGAATCACCCTTTGGACTGTCCGATTTGTGATCAGGCCGGTGAGTGTCCGCTGCAGATTCAGACCTACAAATATGGTCCTGAAGGAAGTCGTTTTGAGCACAAGAAAGTGCACAAACCAAAGCGTATCAAGCTTGGTCCTAAAGTAATTCTGGACGCTGAGCGCTGCATTAACTGTACGCGCTGCGTGCGTTTCACGAGTGAAATCAGTAAAACTGATCAGCTTACCATTATCGCCCGTGGAGATAAGAACTACCCTGCTGTAGCTCCTGGTACCGAGTTCGACGATCCGTATTCGCTCAATACCGTGGATATCTGTCCGGTAGGCGCGCTTACTTCAGCTGATTTCCGCTTCAAGGCCCGCGTGTGGGAAATGAATCAGACGCCCGGCATTGACGTAACCAACGGCAAAGGATGTAACATTGACGTCTGGACGCGCGACAACCTTGTGATGCGCATCACCCCTCGCTTTAATCCTGCGGTTAACGACCACTGGATGCCTGACTTCGGGCGCGACGATGTGAGTCGTCTCAATGAAAACAGAATTTCCAAGCCACAGGTTAAGATTGATGGCGATGTTATCAAATCATCCTGGGCAAACGCTGAAATGACCATCGCTGAGAAGCTTCAGGAAGTTAAGCCCCAAGAAATTCTGGTAATCGGCAGCGCCTTCTCTTCTGTGGAAGACAACTATGTGCTTCAGAAACGTTTTAAGGCGCTTGGCGTAGATGAAACCGTATTCACGCCATTCATCAAGGAAGGTTCCGGTGACGGATTCCTGATCGAAGACGATCAGTATCCGAATACAAACGGATGCCGTCTGCTTGACATCAAAGAGCTTTCCGCTTCTGAGCTGGAAGCAAAAATCAAGTCTTCAGGCGTAAAACTGATAATCTCACTTGAAGACGATCTTGTTGGCCGTGGCGCTGTAAGTGCAAATTCATTCAGCGGTAAGTATTTCGTATATATGGGCTCTAACCACAACGAGACATCAGCAGCGGCTGACCTTGTGGTGCCTATCGCCAATTCCGTAGAGCAGAGCTGCTCTTATGTAAATACCGGCGGGCGCATTCAGCGTACAGTAGCGGCGAAGGAAACCATCTATACCAACCGTAAACTCAACCTTGAGATGTCGGTAGGACGTCTTGACCGCTACGGAACCAAGTTCGACAACTGGGTGAGCGACAGAAACCGTATTGACTGTATTCCTGCATGGGAATTCATCGAGCGCGTTGCTGCCCTTTCCGACCAGCAGTTTGGGTATCAGTCGACCAGAGACATCATCGCTGAAATTGCTACAGTAAACGAGAAATTCAGCGGCGTAAACTACGACCGTATTGACGATGAGCTAGGTGTGCCGCTCATTACTAACGAACAAGAAGCAAAGTCGGTTTAGCATCCGCTAAGCAACGACCTAACTAAATAACCTTCAATCAGGTAACGTTTTTATTGATGGATGCTCCAATCATTTCTTCATACATCATTTTAGGTGCGGCTCTGTTCGCTCTTCTGAACTCGGCGGCTATAACCGTATATGCTGAGCGCCGTATTGCGGCATTTATTCAGTATCGCGTTGGTCCGAACCGTGTGGGGCCTTTGGGTCTGCTTCAACCGGTAGCCGACGTTGTAAAGCTGATTTTCAAAGAGGACGTAACGCCCAGCTACGGTAACCGTACGCTTCATACCGTTGCGCCTCTGATACCCGTTATTACGGCATTGATGACTATTGCCGTCATTCCTTTTGGTGACGGGCTTTTCATTGCTGATCTCAACATTGGTATCCTGTACATTCTGGCCATTGCCTCTTTGGGTGTTTATGGCGTAACCATGGCGGGATGGGCGTCTAACAGTAAGTATTCCCTTCTTGGTGGTTTGCGTGCTGCGGCACAGATGCTTAGCTATGAGCTGCCTATGGGTATGGCCATTGCCTCCATGGTTCTTTTTGCAGCATCACTAAGCATGGTCGACATGGTAAATTCCCAGCTTTTCTGGTGGGGTATTATGGTAAATCCAATCGGATTTATCATTTTTACCGTGTGTGCGTTTGCAGAGGCTAACCGAGCTCCGTTTGACCTTGTTGAGGCTGAGCAGGAGCTTGTAGGTGGTTTCCATACCGAGTACAGCTCCATGAAATTCGGTATGTTCTTCCTCGCGGAGTATATGCACGTCGTAATTGGTAGTATGCTCATCACCACCTTCTTCCTTGGTGGATATCACCTTCCGTTTGCAGGTTTCTACGAGCACCTTCTTCCGGAAGCTGGAACATGGGCAAAAGCCATCCTTGATGTAAGCGTGTTTGTTGGTAAGACTTCATTTATGGTATTCTTCTTTATCTGGGTGCGCTGGACAATCCCGAGATTTAAGTACAATCAGCTTATGAGCCTTGGCTGGTCTAAGCTACTTCCTCTTTCTATCTTAAACTTCGTGGTAATTGCTTTCATCCTGATGGCTATCCACACCTGGTTCTAAGAGACAGTTAAGCATAAAATCAGCCAACCAAGTAGCGACACATTTTGGAGAAAAGCCGGTGTTCCACGAGATACCGGCTTTTTTTCGTTTATTAATGATAGGTTTAGATATTCGCTAATAATCATTGCTTATAGTTAATCATGAAGATAAAGAAGCCGCGCACAATCGGCAGGGTTGAGAAAATCGATTTCCCGGATTTCAACCTTTTCGAAATAGATGCTAAAGTAGATACCGGTGCTTATACCTCTGCTATACATTGCCACGATATAGTGTCGTTCAAAGATAGCGACACTGAAATGGTTAGCTTCAAACTGCTGGACCCCACCCATCCGGCTTATAACCATCAGGAAATCATTCTTCCTGTAAAGGCCAGGCGGAAAATTAAGAACAGCTTTGGGCAGGTACAGAAACGCATTATTGTACAGGCCCGTATGAAGATTTATGATAAGATTTACAAGCTTGAGCTTTCTTTGGCCGACCGCTCAAAGCTTGAATATCCGGTGCTACTGGGCAGAAAAGCACTCTACAACCGCTTTATCGTGGATGTATCACAAAAGAACGTTGCCTTCAACCTGAAACAAAAGTCGATAAACGAAGAAAAGAACAGCTGATGAAAATTGCCGTACTCTCCAGAAACCAAAACCTCTACTCCACAAAAAGACTTATTGAAGCCGGTGAACAGCGCGGTCACGACATGCGCGTGCTGGATCACCTAAAGTGCTATGTATCCATTGAAAAGTCGAATCCGGAGATTCACTATGAGGGCAAGAAGGTTGAGCAAATTGATGCCATCATCCCGAGAATAGGAGCATCAGTTACGTTTTACGGCTGTGCGATTGTACGTCAGTTTGAAATGATGGGCGTGATGTCAGCATCCGAATCGCAGGCCATAGTCCGCTCGCGTGACAAGCTCCGCAGCCTGCAGATTCTCTCCCGCGCGGGTGTTGATATGCCTAAAACGGGTTTTGCCCGTCTTCCGAAAGATAAAGCTGATATTATTGAGATGGTTGGTGGTACGCCCGTTGTTATCAAGCTTCTGGAAGGCACGCAGGGAATTGGAGTGGTTCTGGCAGAAACCAAAAAGGCCGCGGAATCGGTACTGGATGCTTTTTACGGCCTGAAGACCAACATTCTTATTCAGGAGTTTATTAGGGAGTCACGCGGCTCTGATATCCGGGCCTTTATAGTAGACGGAAAGGTTGTGGGTGCGATGAAACGTACAGGGAAAGAGGGTGATTTTCGGTCGAACCTCCACCGCGGCGGAAGCGCAGAATCTATTAAGCTGAGCGCCGCGGAAAGACGTACGGCCATCAAGGCTGCCAAAGCCCTGGGACTTGCGATAGCCGGTGTGGATATGCTGCAAAGTGACCGCGGTCCTCTGGTAATGGAAGTGAATTCCTCTCCCGGTCTTCAGGGAATCGAGCAGTCTACAGGCATAGACATTGCCTCCAAGATTATTAAATACCTGGAACAGCGCGCTGCTATTCGCAACAGTACAAAAGACAAAATAGGGGTTTAACCATGTCGCAGAACGAAGTTTTTACCATCAAAGGACACACAGTAAAGCCCGGAGAAACGCTTCAGGTTGACTTCAAGATTGCGCGTCTCCCAACCCATACCCCTATTGATCTTCCGGTTTATGTATTTCGTGGCGAAAAGCCCGGTCCCGTGTTGCTTTTAACAGCCGGACTGCACGGAAATGAAATCAACGGAATCGAAATCGTGCGTCGTCTTATCTCTGAAGGCAAGGCCATACCAAACTGCGGAACGGTGATTGCGATTCCTATCGTAAACGTATACGGTTTCCTGCAGTCAGAGCGCTATCTGCCCGATGGAAAAGATTTGAACAGAAGCTTTCCCGGTAATAAGACAGGCTCACTGGCACATCGAGTTGCCTATGTTTTGATGAATGAAATCATCCCGCTAATCGACTATGGCATTGACTTTCACACCGGCGGGGCCAGTCTGAGCAACTTCCCCCAAATCAGATGTGATTTCGAGCACGGCATCAACATCAAGCTGGCTGAAATGTTTGCTCCACCCTTCATCCTGAACTCCAAAATGATCGACAAATCGTTCAGGAAAGCAGCTCACCGAAACGGAAAGCACATCATAGTATATGAAGGCGGTGAATCCCTACGTTTTGATGACTACTCTATTCAGGAAGGAATTGACGGCACATTGAGAATGATGAAAGCCCTCAAAATGATTTCGGATGCTCCGGAAGCATCGCACAAATGCATAACCATGAAATCAACATCATGGATCCGCGCCAAATATGCCGGAATTTTTCATCCGTTAATTGCGCCAGGCGATACCGTAAAAAAGAATCAGCTATTGGGCACCATCACCGATCCGTATGGAGAAACAACCTACAAAATTAAAGCCCGGGAATCGGGTAATGTCATCAGCCTGAACTACATGCCAGTCCTGAACGCCGGCGACGCAATAACCCATGTGGGTAAGTGAGTATCAGGTATCAAAATGAGCTGATGCATAGGAATAACAAAAATCCGATACTGCTCACTGCTCACTGCTCACTGCTCACTGCTCACTGATTAAAAACCCACTGGCCTTTGTTGCAGATTCCTACGGCGCGGCCTTTAAGTTCAGCGTTGAGATATGGCGAGTTTCTTGAGCGTGACTTGTTGTTTTTCGTGGTGTAGGTCCACTTTTCATCCGTGTTAAAAATGGTGAAGTTAGCCTGTTCTCCTTTCTTCAGCTGTGGAATAGTCAGACGCAGTATTCGTCTGGGGGCGTCGATGAGGCGTTCAAGCACATCTGCCAAAGGCATGCGCTTTGTATCGAGCAGACGGCATACAACCACACTCCATGCCGTTTGCAGCCCGAGAATGCCGTTAGGCGCGTAGATAAACTCAACCTCTTTCTCTTCTATGGAATGAGGCGCATGATCGGTACAGATGGCATCAATCGTACCATCTGCTAGTCCTTCAATCATGGCTTCAACATCATCTTCGGTTCTTAGCGGCGGGTGCATTTTGTAGTTGGTGTCGAAACCGCTGCGCTCAATCTCTTCATCGGTCAGGTCAAAGTGGTGCGGACAAACCTCAGTCGTTACATTGATGCCTCGTTTTTTTGCATCTCTCACCAGCTCAACGCCACGACGGGTGCTTATATGCGCCACATGCACATGACCACCGGTTAGCTCTGCAAGCAGTATGTCACGTGCGATCATCACTTCTTCCGCAATTCCGGGTGTACCCTCGAGGCCTAGTCTGCTTGAGACACGTCCTTCATTCATATGACCGGGCCGGGACAGATCAAGATCTTCCTCATGATTGATGACGGGAACGTCAAGCATAGAAGCGTAGTCAAGCGCGGTGCGCATTAGCTTGGCGTTGTAGACCGGATCACCATCATCGCTGAATGCTACGGCGCCGCCATCCTTCATATCTCCCATCTCGGCCAGACTCTCCCCTTTGCGCTCCTTGGAAACGCAGCCAATCGGGTAGACATCTACCGGCAGTCTTTTGGCTTTATTAACGATATATTCAACAACATCACGCGTATGAATAGCTGGAATAGTATTGGGCATACAGGCCACGGCCGTAAAGCCTCCTGCTGCTGCTGCTGCACATCCGGTTTCGATTGTCTCCTTATGCTCCAGACCCGGTTCACGCAAATGCACGTGCATATCCATCCATCCCGGTGAAACGAACGCCCCTTTTCCGTCGAACACTTCCTCATCTTTCTTTGGCTCAATAGAGTCGGACATTTCAGTAATGATGCCGTTTTCTACCCTGATATCAACCGTCACGGATGGTACAGACTTCGATTTACTGTCAACTGGAATGAGGTTTCGGAAAAGCATGGCCGGAATTATTTGAAGGTTCTAAATTAAATCGTTATCCGGCTTGAATATACCCGAAACAGACGTTAATATCGAACCTCCGGTTTATGTTTTTTGAACACAAATAAGCATACATCATAAATCCGGAAATCATCAACTTTCATACAATCATTGGTTATTGGTAGTAGTTCTGTTATCTGATACCTGAACATTGCTGCCTGAGTAAATTACACGCATGGAACATCCCGACCTCTTCACATCACAACAGCCAAAAGTACCAACCGTAACCGAACTCACGGGTCTGATTAAAGATCTGCTCGAGACTTCCTTCCAGAATGTTGATGTAGAGGGTGAAATAAGTAAACCGGTCGTGAGCTCAAGCGGTCATCTCTACTTCACCCTGAAGGATTCCGGTGCACAGATGCCCTGCGTGATGTGGCGGTCGACCTACCAACGGCTGAGCTTCAAGCCAGCACATGGTCAGCAGGTCCAGCTTACGGGTGATGTCCAGCTGTACGCACCGCACGGTAAGTATCAATTGATTGTGCGGAGTGCGCGTCAGGCCGGTCTCGGAGCGCTGCAGCAGGCGTTTGAACAACTGAAGCAGAAGCTTCAGCGCGAAGGTCTGTTCGATCCGCTTCACAAGAAGAAGCTGCCGGCTTATCCCAAGGTTGTCGGTATTGTGACCTCGGCCCAGGGAGCGGCGCTTCAGGACATTATCTCAACGTTTGAGAAGCGCTATCCCATGATTACCCTCCGCGTCTTTCATGCTGCCGTACAGGGTGTACAGGCAGCGCCACAGATTGCATCCGGAGTTAACTATTTCGCGAAACAGCCCAAAACCGACGTGGTTATCGTAACCCGCGGCGGCGGCTCGCTTGAGGACTTGTGGCCTTTTAATGAGGAAGTCGTTGCCCGCGCTATATTTGACTGTCCCGTACCCGTAATAAGTGCTGTCGGCCACGAAACTGACTTTTCCATATCCGACTTCGTAGCGGACGTGCGGGCAGCTACGCCCACTCAGGCGGTCGCCCTGATGGTTCCGGATCTGAATGATCTCCGATTTCAGGTCGAGGAGCTGGATCGATCGTTGTACAACCGGATGGATTTGAGGCTTCAGCGGGCTCGGGACAGAATACAGGCGCTGGCCAAAACCTACGCGCTGCATGCGGTTATGGAAAACGTACAGAGACAGCGGACCTACATCGAAAATCTCAGCAGAAAAGCACATTCACTCACCGAAATGATGCTCGTTCAAAACCGAAGAAAGCTGGAACAGCTGGAATCACGCTTAAAGCAGCAAAATCCGAATCAGCCCCTGGAGCTTGGCTACACCCGTATCTGGCAGGGTGAAGAATGGATCCGGAAAGCCTCAGACTTCAAAAAAGGAAAACCGGTACAGGTGGAGTGGAAAGACAGGAAGGTAAAGCTGTGAGACCCGACAACAACCAATAAGCAATTTTATCATAGTCCATCATTTAATCACAAGAATCACAGTTCCGAGAAATGGATGATTGGGACAAATCTGCCTGAATCCAAAGTGCCCTTCAGGGTACGACCAACATGGTAGCGAGGGGTTTC
>JAIUMA010000013.1 GCA_022565795.1 Balneolia bacterium | reverse complement strand
TAAAAAATGCTTCCAAATTCAATTAAGTCCAATTTCATGAGGATAATTCAACTTCTCCGGACACCAATCATTCAAAATTCACCATTCAAAATTATTCTTCACCGTAGATCTCGTTCAGCACGGCGGCAATTCGCACACCGGCCTGAATGAGGCGTTTTTCGACTACGTGGAAGTTTTTGTTGCGGTATTCCCACTCGAGCTCCAGATTCTCCGGAAGGTCGTAGATAGTATCGCGGTAGGTGACGGATTCGGCGGCCCAGTCGCGCGGACCTGAGTTCTGCCATTCGGCTACGGTTTCTGGGGTTACCACGTCGAGAGCTTCTACAAACTGCATGGTATCGAGCCCCCAGGATTCAATCATGTTCGTATCCCACACGCGGTGCAGGTTGGAGTTGCGGCCCATCCACTGCACACGCACGTCGTTTCCGCCGCGGTCTTCGCCGGTTCCAACGTGCAGCGGCTGATGCATATCACCGATCATATGGATGACGAACCGAAGGGCATCACGCTCCTCAGCCTCAGATAGTCCGCCTGCCTTGAGCCGTTCAATCTGCTCCTCAAGCGACCGGATTACGTCGCCGTTCGGATTCTTTTCAGCTTCTTCGTAGGTCATTCCGTCGGGAATAGTTACCCAGTGCCAGTCGGCCGTATGGCGGTATTCGTCGGTAGAACGCACCTGATCCATCCAGACGGTGGCCACAGACAAGCTGGTTTCGCCAAGCAGACGATTAACGGCAGCAGCAGCTTCAGCATCCAGATAGCGCTGAGCGATTTCACCGGTAATGTAGTGTCCGGTTCGGCCCCATGCTTCGGCGTCAGCCGGCTTAAAGGTGATGAGCAGCATAGCTGCTGTTAAAAACAGACCCACAGTCTTAAGTACAGATATTTTCATAAACTCCAGTCGGGAATAGGTTATTTAGTTTTAATAAAGAACGCTTCAACCTACCCAAATAAAGTTTAAAAAACTGTGAAATTTGTGTGATGGTTTTGTGTCCCTTTCCTACCTTACCCCGATACGAAACCTTTGAAGCAGGCTTAAAAACCGAATCATTCTTTTTCGGCCCGAAAGCCATCACCCTACACTTCCCTATGAATCCAGACCCGCAGTTTATGATTGATCTTGTGAATGCCCGAATGCCGTTTGGTCAGCACGAAGGGCGCTGGATCACCGAGCTTCCGGTACACTATCTGGAGTGGTTCGAGCGCAAGGGTTTTCCGGCGGGAAAGCTGGGCCAGCAGATAGCGACCATGTACGAAATCAAAACCAACGGGCTGGATGCCATTCTCAGGCCGCTTATTCAGCAGCACCGGTTGAGGTAGCAGATTCAGACTGTGATTCATTTTCCTGCTTTAGCTGAAGCGGATTTTGCTCCCCCTCCTCTTCCCGGCTCACATCAAAATGGATGCGCTCAACGGCGTAACGGCCCTTGTAAATCCGAATATAGGCGGATGCCTGATACTGTACGCCCCGGCTTAAAGAACCATCATAGAGACCAAGTTCTTTCAATCTGGTGAGCTCTTCGGAAAAGGTGAAGTTATCCAGGCGGTAGTTCCCGAACAGATAGTTTATGCCCAGCTTATCCGGATCAGCTCTGCCCATATTTTGAAGCCTGACTTCTAAATAATCGGTGCGGTCGCGGGGCCTGTTGAGCGTCCATCGCTCCGGCTCGGAAAAGCCTTCTTCGTTCGTTTCGAACACAATCCACGCTGGAAGAGATTCATAAATTTCTGCAGGGGGAAACGGGTCGCTGTACTCAAATACCGCATCTTTTGAAATCGGGGTGATGATGGGGCCAATAAAAATTTCGGTATCATCACTAAGATCATAAATCCACATATTTCCAAGGTCCAGTCGAATCAACTCACCCTGACTCATAACCCGGTGATGCGCGTATAGTATCCATCCCACCACGGCAAGCTGTACAAGCGCGACCAGTGCAAAAAGTGCAACTACTGTTTTTGAAGGCTTCATGAGATATCACCTCCAAACCTGATTTTAGGATTCGCTACGGCCTTTCGTGTATTCAGTAGTTTTCTGTTGGCTAGCATGAACATCAGGCCAACAACCACAAATCCAGCTCCGCGTACCCAGAGGGGCCAGTCGTCGATAAAAAACCGGCTCAGAATTTGGACACTCAGAAAAAATAGCCCGAGGTTGAGGTAGCCCAGACTGATCCGGCGGTTTCCTTCAAAAACAAGCATGAGCGCCAGTGCGAGCAGCGTCAGGTTGGAAACTATCACTGGGATGAAGGTATCAAAAAGCAGCAGATAAAGACCAAATGCCGCCAGGATGGGAATCAGCAGCAGCCAGATTCGCTGCATGCGGTCGTCGCCCTTACCGCCGCGCAGGCCGAGCCAGATAACGCCTGCCGCCAAGAATCCGGTGCGAAGCAGGTCCGGCAGGTGCATCAGCCGCTGCTCATTCATATCCCGCCAGACGTACCCCATGCTGAGCAGCCAGAGCACAAAGGCCGTAGTGAGCAAACCTGTAGTAATGTAGGCATTTTTAAGCCCTGACCGCGGATCAGAGAAGCCGCTCAGGCCCGTAAGCGTGAGCAGCAGACCAAGCGCTGCATAGCCTGCCAGCAGTCCTGCGCCGTGCGTGTAAAAACCTGGTATGATCGTAAGCAGCACCAAAGGCAGCAGAATATGATGCAGGCGCGTAACGCCAAGCCAGGGCTTGCTTTGGGACATCAGCCAGTAGTAGGGCAGCCATAAGAGCAGCAGCACCAGCATCGGCCAGGTGCTTTCTCCCTGAGTGATACCGGAAATAGCCAGGTTATAGCTCAGCACCGGAAACATAATCAGATAGAGGACGGAGGCCACATAGCTTCGCATCAGGTATACAACAGGAAGGCCCAGAATCGCCCAAACCTGGATCAGCCCTGTAACGGACCCGCTCATCTGGTAAATGCCTGATATAATAACCATGCTCGCTCCGATTGCAATAAACAGAGCTGAAGCGCTCAGTTCCCGAAGCGCACGGCTTGTGGTTTTCCGAACGAGCACATAGCCGGCAAAAACCTGCGCACTCACCAGAAGGGAGACTGCAAGGGTAACCTGGGCAACCGTCGAAAGCACCGACCAGTTATTCGCTACAAGAAGCACCAGTCCCAGAGCAACCATGCCGCCGCCCGCCACCGTAAGCACCGTACGGAGATAGTCGGGACCCGATTCATTTCGCTCAGATTCGAACTGCTCAATTTTCTGCAGGGTCTCTGCATCCAGAATACCGGCATCAAACCAGCGTTCAGCCGCCCTGCGCGCTTCTTTTTTCATCCGTTAACGTGTTGATGAGTAGGAGTCCTGCCAAACACAGATTTAATGTAAGATGTTAAGAAGCAAGTTGCTACAACAAAACAGAAGTTTAGAACAGCATGCCCAACAACTAAGCGTAACAGATGTTACAGTAAATTACCAAACAGTTATGTAGTTTAGCTGGTGAAATAAATAACAAAACGGTTACAGCAAAAAGCTGTACAACACGCTAAACACATTTTTTTTATTATGAACAGCATCCGCATCATTCCAGTATTCATAACCATATTAAGCTTCTTATTCCTGTCGGGCTTCACAACGCTCGACGCACCGGCATCATCAGACAATATGATGCTTGAAGACCGCAGCAGCCACAGCTTCGACCAAACCGTAGAATCGTTCGAGCAGAAGGTAGCTGAAGCCGGATGGAGCATCATCACCGTTCACAACATGAGCGCAACGCTTAACCAGCATGGTCATGATGTAAACGAGGTGAAGGTATTTGAACTTTGTTCAGCCCGTTATTCTGTTGAAATCTTAAAGCTCGATGATGAGCGCATCATCTCGGCCCTCATGCCGTGCCGCGTAGCTATCTACAAGAAAAGCGACGGCTACACCTACATTTCACGCATGGATAATGAAGCTTTCGCCCGTCCCTTTGGCGGCGTTATTCACGAAGTGATGACACAGGCAGCCGGCGACATTGAAGAAATAATAGCCGAAGTAATTTAAAAAACCGGAAATCATTTGGTTCCCGGGTCTTCAGGAACAAAACAAACTCGAACAACAGGCTGACCCCAACTGCCTGAAACTGAATCCCACATCGGTTTCAGGCAGTCAGCAGCTTGCACAGCAGTAATTATCATTAGGAGAACCCACGCTATATTGAGCCCGTTAAGTTAGGTTAGGTTGAGTAAAGACAAGACACAGTAAAAAAGAAAAGTTAGTTAGGTAGAAAAGATACAAGCCGGAGGTCGACGCCTCCGGCTTTTTTTTGGGGCTGGCTGCTGGTGGTGAGTATTGGCGGAGAATCCGGCAAAATGCCCGAATCAGGCATCCCATCAACCCCACATCACCATTCCGATACACATTTCCCGCCACGGGTTAAAACCCATGGCTACCACGGTCGTCGTGTCCTGCGGACACTGCTCGTAGCTGCCCTTCCAAATTAACAGCCGGAATCCACAGTGCCAACAAGCACGTTCCACCGTGGTAGCCCCTGATTTCAATCAGGGGCGGAGAATCCGGAAAAATGCCCGAATCACCATCCATCCGTTTCCTATGGCACGATTTTGATTATTTATACGCATGCATGAAGGAAGGCTGTGCTCTTTTTTCGGTCTGACGGAAACAGGGCTGGCTTTTATTCGTAATAGCTTAGACTAACGCAGCTTTAACTAAAATCTAATTAACGACTACTACCATGACAAAATCACTTACGCTTGTTCTGTTGATTTCAGGTCTGCTTTTGAGCGGATGTTATAATGCACATATTACTACCGGCGATACGCCTTCCAACCAGACGGTTGATCGTCCGTGGGCCAGCGGATGGCTTTATGGCCTGGTGCCGCCGAGCGTTACCAACGTAGCTCAGGAGTGTACAAACGGCGTTGCCCGTGTGGAAACCAAGCTTTCTTTTCTGAATATGGTTGCCAATATGCTCACCTTCGGTCTGTATGCGCCTATGCACATTACGGTGACCTGCTCCGCTGCATCAGCTGAGCTTCCCGAAGGCACGCACTATCTGGACCTGGCTTCCGATATGGATATAGATGATGCACTTCAGCACACCATCACCGAAGCGGCCATCATGTCACGCGACAATCAGGCCCCGGTTTATATCCGCATGAAGTAAAGTTTCAGCATCTTTCAGGATGTTTATAAGGCATCATCCGGTTTCCGGGTGATGCCTTTTTTATGACCCAAGATCATCACCCTTCTGCAACCTGACAAAAAAAGGCGCCGCCCGGTTCAAAACCAGACGGCGCCTATTTAGTTTTAAGAAGTACTGGATGTCGATTTATGAAAGTGAACCGATTCGAAAACCTAATTCACCATTCACAATTCACCATTCACAATTACTTAATCAACGTCATCTTACGGGTGAGGGCCGTGTTGCCCGCCTGCAGACGGTAGATATACACGCCGCTCGCCAGCGCAGAAGCATCGAAGTTCACGTTGTAACGGCCCGCGCTCTGATTGCTGCTAACAAGCGTGGCCACGCGCTGCCCCTGAATGTTGAATACATCCAAACGAACATCGGCTGATTCCGGCAGCTCGTAGCGAATCTGCGTGGTCGGGTTAAACGGATTCGGATAGTTTTGATCCAGTGCCAGCTCACGCGGCAGTTCGCCTTCGATCGGGCCGCTCAGCGGCTGCGGATCTACGAAGAGAACGAAACGTGCTTCAGGGTTGCTGGTCATTAAGGCTGAACCCGCGTTAGCAGGAAGTTTCCCCTGAGCACTGCGGCCTGATGTTTCACCTTCTGCTGTGAAGGTGTATGAGCCGCTTCTGAGGTCGACGGTCTCGCCGGTTTCAGTATCGAGAAGCATCACGCTCCAGCTTTCCGGAATTTCATCGAACTCGGCAGAAAGCGTGAACTCACCGCTTACGTTCATCAGGTCCAGAGAAAGCGGGGTTTCCATGGTGTCCTGGAACTCAAGCGGACGAGAAGCCACAACCTGATTCACCGTCTCACCGGCGCGCTCGCCGCGGAATGAAATAAGCGCATAACGATCGATAAGCGGCGTGAGCTTTCTGAGGTCTTTCACATCCCAATCCATGCTGCCGTTTTCGCTGAAGACCATACGTGTTGCGGTATCATTCACTTCAAGGCCATCGGAATCAACGCCGTTGAGTCTGAGCGAAATGGCTGATACCGGCCCCGGTGGAAGCGGAATACCGTCGCCCGGAGTGAAAGTTACCGTGCCATCGGTTACGCCTTCCTGAAGCTCAGCAAAAAAGCCCTGGAACTCGGCTACGCCTGATACGGTCTGGTATTCCTCGGCTGCAGCATCCCAAACCTGGAAGCCCGCCTGAATATCACCGCTTACATCATCCTGTACAATTGCGAGGTTGAACGGATTACCCAGAAGGTTGAAATCCTGATTGTTGTTCAGGTTACGTGTTACTTCGTTCTGCGGAGTCACGCCGCTAACGGTGAGGTTAAACGGAAGCTCAACGCTCTGTCCGTTGGTATTGTTAAAAAAGTACCAGCCAAAGCCCTGACCTGAAGCAATAGTGCTATTGATTCCTGATGGCGCTTCCCAGGCGTCTACAGCATCGCCGGCTTCATCGCCAAACAGGATAAGATTTGGCGTCGCGGCATCATAACCGGTATCGCCGTAGAACGCATCAGCGCCCGAAACACCCTGCACCTGATTCTGACCCGCAAGCACAGAAACAGGCACGTCGCTCACCGGAAGAGAAAGCAGGCGCCAGCCAGCATCGCCGGAGATGGCGATGGAGGAAATTGTAGTTTCCGTAATTAATAAGTCTCTGAATCGGAAAGCATTCTCGCCGCCAACTTTGCTTACACGAACAACACCATTTTCTGAATTGAACTCGGACCCTAAATCTAAATCTAAAGAAATCGTGAGATCATCACCTGGTCCCGTACCAGTTTGAAAAACTCTATTTTTTACTTCGGTAAAGGTATTACCTCCATCGACAGAAACACCGATTGAGAGCTCATGCTCTATTCCACCAAAGAAGTTCCTTACATCAAACTCAAAATTCAGTGCTTCATAAGCGGTAAAGTCTATCACAGGTGTTTGCACAAAACCGTCCGCCGAAATATCTATGCGTCCGCCGGCAGCTGTATTTAGTGCAGCATTTTCTAGTTCAAAACCTTGAAATAAGGCGCGATTTAAGTCCGTTTGATTCCTAAATGCATTTGAGTAGGGTATATCGAAAGTTGGAAAAACAGTACCACTTAAACTAACAAAAATCTCATCAGCGCCTCCGCCTGTAATACTTAGAGAGCTTGAATAATCGTCTGCTACCAAGCCCTCGGCCAATCTGACAAATACTTCGGTTGATGATCCATCATAAGCTGGAATTGAGATATTATCTGAGAATCCAAACCCTTCTGAAAATGAAACCTCAAATCCACCGGATGATTCTAATACTACGCTTGAACCATCAAGATTATCGCCTGCTATTTCAAAACTTTGAGTGCTAGATGGTAGTCCATCCTCTACAGCAAAAAAGTCGTTAATTGACGTCACACTTGAAACTAACAGAGGATCATTGGACTCAAAACCGGTCCACTCAATGTTGTCAATCGTAAACTGCCTGTTATTAGTCCCACCTTGAATATTTCTTATTTCGATAATTACATTTCCTGCAACATTAATATCTTCAACAGAAAACTCAATTACTGTTTCATCAGCTCCAGATTCAGATCCAAAAACTTCAGATGTTCCCCTACTAATACCGTTTACAAATAATTCAGCCTGACGGTCACCACTGCCTGCAAAAGCTTTTCGTAGTTGAACAGAAAAATTGCCGATTCCACCTGGAATTGGATCAGAAAAGATCCTACTACCTTCGGCTGACCTTCTAAGTATCATACCGTTACCATCTATCTGATTCACTTCAGCCGCCCCTGTAACATGTATGTAATTCCAAGTAATTTCATTTTCACCTACAAAAGAGCCATCAAAGTAACTTCCTTGATTTAAGGTAAAATTATCAAAGGTTTCAAGTCCTTGCCCCATCACCACATTCCCCATTCCCAGCATCATCACCAGGGCGAGTATTGGGGTGAGTATGCTTTTTAATCCGTATCGTCTTTTCATCATCTTGGTCTTTCTTTGGTTGAGTTGATTGATAGCCTGCTTTCCGGTTCTGCCGCTGAGTCGAACCACGATCCCATCACCATTGTTGATTTTTTGCCGGAGCCGGTAGTTAAATAACAGATGTTTACCATCTTCTTCAGTAGCGTTTACGCGTATTAAACTGCTTTCAGAAAGTGCTGCATTGGTGCAACCTTTGCTTGCAAAAATATTAATGCGTGTAAACTACCACTTAACCCTGAATGTACAAATTAACATTGTGTTAATCCACAAAGCCAACCGAAATCTGTGGACCTCAACAAGGTGATGAGCAAAATAGATGATCCTTTCCGGACGCACGTTCCCCGCATGCATTGTACAAACTGTTAATCAGATCAAATCAGATACGGTCCAGGCTGCCGGCTACGTCTTCGATGATGTCATCGGGGTGCTCGAGCCCCACGCTAATGCGAATCAGCGTTTCGGGCGTGAGCGAGCCCTCCCCCTCGGTGCTGAGGCGGTGCTCCCAGGTGCTTTCCACCCCGCCCAGACTGGTGGCCCGCTTGATGATTTTTGAGCCGGCTACAACCTTCACGGCGTCTTCCCGACTACCCTTAATCAGGAAGGAGACCATCCCGCCAAAACCGCTCATCTGAGACCTGGCGATTTCATGACCAGGATGACTTTCCAAACCCGGATAATACACCCCGCTAACTTTCGGGTGTTCGTTCAGGAACCTTGCCAGGGCAAAGGCGTGCTCGTTGTGGCCCTTCATTCTGTAGGAGAGCGTGCGGGTGCTGCGGCTGAGCATCCAGCTGTCATGCGGGCTCGGAACGGCTCCGCCCATTTTTTGTATGAAACGAATCTGATCAAAGATTTCGCTTTTCTCCCGGGTGGTGACCGTACCGCCCATGGTGTCGGAGTGCCCGCCGAAGTACTTGGTGGTGGAGTGCATCACCAGATCGGCACCCAGCTCAAACGGCAATTGATTGACCGGCGTAGGCCAGGTGTTGTCCACGCAGGTGAGGATGCCCTTAGACTTCGCCAGTTCGGTTACCCTGCGGATATCGGTGATGCGCATGAGCGGGTTTGATGGCGTTTCGATCCAGATCAGCCGGGTATTCGGGGTGATGTGCTCCCGAATCGTATCGAGGCTGGTCATGTCGATAAAATGAAACTTCAGGCCCCATCGGCTCATCATGCCGTGGATCATCTTTCGGTGACCCGCATAGACGTCTTCGGGCAGGATGACTTCATCGCCGGGCTTCAGCGCCTGAAACACCGCCTGCGTTGCCGCGATGCCCGATGCAAACGCGGCCGTGTCTGCCCCGCCCTCGAGAGCCGAAACCAGATGCTCGAACTGCATCCGGTTGGGATTATCCAGACGTGAATAGTGAAACTCGCCATCGGTTTTTCCGTCCGCATTTATTTCATAAATCGTGCTTGGCGAAATGGGCGGCACGATGGATTTGGACGGATTGCCGATATCCAGCCCGGCATGAATGGCTTTGGTTTCGAACTTCATTGGAAAAATGACCTGATTAAATAAAGAAATCGCGCCATCTTAACAGCTACATAGTGTAACTACCAAGTCACTAAGACACGAAGAAGACACTAAAATTAACTAATCCCGGCTTAATTAAGCGCTCGTTTTTTCGCGGATGATCTGTTCGAGCTGTGCGGCCTGCATTACGCCGGGCTGCTGGAACTTGATCTCACCCTTGTGGAAGAGGATCAGCGTAGGAATACTGCGCACCTGATAGGCCGCAGCCGCCTGCTGATTTTTATCCACATCGATCTTCACGATGGTGAGATCATCTCCGAATGACTGCTTCACCTTGTCGAGAATGGGCGGCATCATCTTGCACGGTCCGCACCAGTCGGCGTAAAAATCCACCAATACGGGCGTATCGGAGTTAATGAGTTCTTTAAAGCTTAGTTTCGTTTCCATAATGTTCGTCCTGTTTTGTTGATTGTTTTTTCTATACCCTTCTGAAACCCGGTCCCCTGACCCTGATTTCTGTTACCTGTTACCTGTTACCTGTTACCTGTTACTTGATAACTGATAACTGATAACTGATAACTGATAACTGAAGATCTACTTAATTTCCGTAAAGCTCACATCCTCGGGCGCCTCGGCATTCGACACCTGAGGCGGATAATTTGCCGGAACGCAGCCCTGTGCTCCAAAGCAGCCGACGTTGCCAATGGCCTGAACCAGAAACAGCATTGCCAGAATACCAGCTACGGCCTCCTGATAAAAAATCCCCTGCGCAATCAGCACCAGCCCGAGAATCAGGCCAATCCAGCGGCGAAGATGCCAGTTTGTAAAAATGCGGTCTTTCATGATGTTTTATGATGGATGATGTTATCAATCAATTTCTATGCATAAAGGTAAGAATCACAAGCTCCGCCCACAGCTACTTTTGTTACAGATGATCGTGGGGACGCAGATGTTCGCTTCGTGGGAATCGCTGCGCTCGGTGCGCAGATTACGACACGGATTCACGTAGAGGGTGCCAACGGTGCCAACATAATTCAGAGATTGACAAAAATCCAAGGGCTCTACTTCAGCTTTTTGAGATTTTTATGTTCAAGCAATGAACTCATTTGTGTTATAGCAATGTCGTTGAGCTGCTCAATACGGTCTTCCGCATTTAAACCCTGTCGTATGAGTACGGCATTGAGGCTTTCCAAATTGGATAATACAACAAGTTGCTCAATCGTGGCGTGGTCACGCATGTTGCCTTTAGCTTCGGGATTATTTTTTCGCCAATCGGCTGCTGTAGTGCCGAACAGAGCCATATTCAGCATATCCGCTTCCGATGCATACAGCCAGGAGATTTCATTTTTGCTTAATTTGTGCGGAATAAGGGTTTCTTTGATAGCATCTGTATGGATGGTGTAATTTACCTTGGCAAGGGTACGCTGTAGATTCCAGTCGAGTTTTTTCCGGTCAGTTTCTTCCTCCTTAAGACGCTGGAATTCCTTGATTATATAGAGCTTGAACTCAATGGATATCCACGATGCAAACTCAAATGCAATATCCTTGTGAGCATATGTTCCTCCATACCGTCCGGCTTTGGAAACTATACCTATTGCATTCGTGGTTTCAATCCAGCGCTTAGGCGCAAGCACGAAACTATTCAAACCAGCTTGTTTTCTAAACCCCTCGAATTCGAGGGGTTTAAAATCCGGGTTATAAAGTTGTTCCCAGAAGCCAAGCAATTCAATCGTGTTTCGGTTACGAAGCCAATTTTGAATTATGGCATCTGTATTTGAGGTATCCTTATGGCGAGCTATGTCAGTCAAAGAGATATAATCTTCCAAATCTCCTTTATAAATTGAGATTTCAATGCCCTGTACCTCGATTTTTTTATTCCTTGCCATCTGTAAATTTCAATTGTGGTGACTGAAATATACTTAAGTAGCTACTTTTCAGATTTATAAGCTCCCAATATATTCTGCCTTCTTATATAAGTAAAGAGTCAGTCTATCCCATCTAAACTTATCCAACACTGCGTTAATCTGCGCCACAATCCGCGCAAATCTGCGTCCTGAAAATTCACCATTCACAATTATTTCAAAATCACCTTATTGCGGCTAAGCTCTACCAGCCCCTCTTTTTCCATTTGCTTGAGGAGGCGGGAGACGACCACGCGTGCAGTGCCGAGCTCGGAACCAATTTGCTCATGGGTTATGTAGATGACTTTACTTCCGGTAAGCCCGGCCTTTTTTCGCAGATAGTCGAGTAGTCGCTCATCCATCTTTTTGAACGAAACGGCGTTAATCACCTCGAGCAGCTCCTCGAAACGCTTGTGATAGAGGCGGAAAATGTAGTTCAGCCAGGCCGGATATTCCTGCATCAGCCCGGTCATTTTATCCACAGGGATAAGCATCAGCTCGGTATTATCCTCAGATACCACGCGGATTTTGCTGGTTTCATCGTGAATACCGCCCAGAAACGACATGATGCAGCCTTCCCCCGGCTTCAGGTAGTAGAGCACCATTTCGCGCCCGTCTTCATCGCTTTGCATCACTTTAACGCTGCCCTTAGAAACGATGGGAATAGTCACTATGGATGAATTTTCTTCCACTATCACATCACCCGGCCGGTACTGCTTAATGATACTTATTTCCCGTAATCGGTCTTTCAGCTCGGGTGCTGCTTTAAACTCGTCGATGAACTCGTAGGTAGTTTCAGAATTTTCCATTTCTCATTGATTGGATTGATAAAGGTTCTTTCTCCCAAATTAACGCTAATCGGAAGAATTATTACGGACCAATGCCGGGTATTATCAGCTATGATAAGCCATCAGGCAATTTCGCCCCTTAGGATGATTTGTAGAACAATTTTCTAAACCATCATAAATACCAACGGTCAAGCTAATTCAGGGATCGACACAATTCAACACTCAACACTCACCATCATTCCCCTCTCGCGAATCCGCGAATTCTGGGGTCGGCCCCGCCTCTCCAGACGCCATCACCCTTTAACCACTCAATTCCATGGATGCCGCTCTCCATCTCGGTTACGTTCACCCGGTGGCCTTTTTCACGGAGCTCATTCTCCAGATCCGCGGCAGTTGTACCGAACTCAAGCTCGAGGCCGTCTCCCCGGTGCAGGATGTTTGGCAGAATGATGGCTTCCTGAACCGGAAGACCATAGTCGATGACGCCGATTATCGTTTTGGTGACATAGCCAATGATCCGGCTTCCACCGCGCGAACCAACAACCATTTTGATTTCACCATCCGGATCCATCACAAAAAACGGGCTCATAGAGCTTCTCGGACGCTTGCCGCCCTCCACCCGGTTCGGATGCGGCTTGTCGTCAATTTCATCCACAAAGCTGAAGTCGGTCAATTGGTTGTTCAGCAGAAATCCGTTGGTCATGATTCGGCTGCCAAACGGGACCTCGATAGATGAGGTCATCGATACCCAGTTTCCAAACTCATCCACGATGGAAAAATGCGTGGTGCCTTCAGACTCCTGCTCTTCAGGCAGGGTGATGTCCTCAAGCTCGCGAATCTGCTCCAGAGGCGAGCCCGGCTTTGGATCGTTCATGGCGCGGGCGGGATCAATTAGCTCGGAGCGCATCAACAGATAATCCGGATTGATGAGGGCCTCTACCGGCACATTCGTAAAGTCGGGATCACCGATATAGAACGCGCGGTCGGCAAACGCGAGCCGGCTGGCCTCGGCAATGAGATGGGCCACCTCCGCCGAGTTGTAGTCCATTGATGAAAGATCGAACCGTTCGAGCATTCCCAGAATCTGCAGCACGGTAATGCCCCCCGATGAAGGCGGGGCCGGACCGCACAGCTCATGACCGCGATATGTGCCACAAACGACATCCCGTTGCTTTGGCTCGTATCCGGCCAGGTCTTCCATCGTGATATCGCTGCCCCTCGGCCAGCGGGCACGTGCGGCTTCGACAATTTCCGCTGCGATTTCACCCTCCAGAAGCGCAGACGGGCCATCTTCGGCAATTTTAGCCAGCGTTTGCGAGAGCGCTTCATTTTTTAGTACCGGCTCGTCTCCTCTGGCCTGATAAACGAAATAGCGTCGCATATCGCCAAATAGCTGAAGCGAATAATCCCGTTCGACCTGTCTTTTCAGCTGATCCGGGTAGGGTACGCCGGCCGCGCTTGCCTGAATGGCAGCCTCAAAAAGATCGGACCATGGCAAAAAGCCGTGCTGCTGATGGGCTTCATACAGCATAGCAACCGTGCCCGGCACGCCCACAGAGGCGCCCGTTGGTACGGCCAGATAGAGCGGCATCGGACGGCCGAACAGCCATTTGAAGCGGTCAGAGGTGGCTGATGCCGGAGCCGTTTCGCGCCCGTCGAACATCATCATCTCGCCGGTCTCCCCGTTCCGGAACATCATAAACGCGCCGCCGCCTATTCCGCTTTCTGCCGGCTCGGTAAAGCTGAGCATCATCTGTACGGCCACCGCAGCATCGACGGCGTTGCCGCCTTTTCGGAGAATGTCGAGGCCGGCTTCAACGGCAAGATCATTGGCGGCTGCAATCATAAACCGCTCGGCCAGCTGCTCTTCCGGCTGCTGTACGGGCTCAAGGTTTGGCGCCATTTCTCCGCCGCATGCCATCAGCAGAAGTAAGGGCGTAATCATAGCCATGTAGCGGATTCTCGCTAATCGCCTCAAAATCATAACTGCCCCGAATACCACTAATGAATAAAAAATCATGATTTAAAGATACGCAAATGAGCTATCTAAACACCGCAGATCCGGGGAATGTTCGGATGTGGGGGTTGATGGCTGGTGAGTGAAGGCTCTTTCAAATTCTGGCAAACTTTAGCAGTTCTTCATAGCTGCCTTCATCAGCCAGCTGTATGGCCTCAATGTATTTCCTTCTTGTTCCTCCCTCCTCAATAATATTTCCTGCACCCCAGCTGAACATGGGGCGTCCAAACACGTTGTGGGCAATAACATCTGCCATTATCCGGCTGTGGCGGCCATTTCCATTCGGAAAACAGTGTATGCTCACAACCCGATGCTTGAATCGAACTGCAATTTCATCCGGGGGGAAGGTTTCATTTTTTATCCAAAAATGTGAATCATCACACAGATTCTTCAGAGCAGCAGGTATCTGCCATTTATCTACGCCCAGGTTTTTGTTGGTTTTTCTGAAGGTACCTGCCCAGCTCCAGACCTCTCCAAACATCTTCTTATGAAGGCTGCGGATAAAGTTTTCACTCAGGATTTTATCTGTCTTAAAGGACCTTTCCAGAATCCATTGCACGGCATCTTCAATATTTTGCTGTTCAAACTCATCCAATTCAGTCCGCGTAGCAATAGTCGGAATCAAAAGACCTTCTTTTTCATCTTCATCCAGGGGAGTTTGCCCATAAATGTAGTTTAGATCTAATCCCATAACGATTTGGGGAGCTCTTCTTTGATTGCCTGCTTCCGCTCTTTAACCGCTTTTCGAATTCGGCTTTTCGAATTTTCCTGATCTTCAAGACTCATGGTATGGGACGTTCGGGATACAATCTTTTCGGCCAGCCGCCCTGCTCGTTTATCAATAAGTTTTTCCAGCGAACCATCTTTAGGAACAAATCCGTACACCAAATCCATATCTAAAGCATTTGCTGCTTCTCTTAATGATCTAATCGTAACTGCACCTTCCCTTTCACGCATTTCTACCTCATGGATGCTCTGCGTGGAAACAGACAGTTTACCGGCCAGCTGTTTTAAAGACATACCCAATGCAAGCCGGATAGCCCTGATCCAACCGGTTGGTGGATTCGGCACCTTCTGCGCCTCAGAAAAAAGCTTAATCCGTTCTTCGAGTTGTTCTATTTGTAATTTTTTCTTGTTCATACTGTAAGGATATAACCTGATTATTTATGACTAATAATAAGGTTATACCCTGATTTTTCAAACAGTTTATTCAGGCTATAAGCTGAATAACACTTTGATCTTGCAACTTTGTAACTCTTCCTCTTTGCGCCTCCGCGCCTTTGCGTGACAAACAAACCTCAGGTCAATTCCAGATAACCTTATTCCCTACCTCCCCAAATGCTTATCAAACCATCTGAGGATTTGGT
Organism: Balneolia bacterium; assembly: GCA_022565795.1. Lineage (GTDB taxonomy): Bacteria > Bacteroidota > Rhodothermia > Balneolales > Cyclonatronaceae > Cyclonatronum. The sequence goes on along the minus strand of JAIUMA010000013.1, from coordinate 55,605 downwards.
TTGAGACATCGGCTATGAATTTGGGCTCGGTCGGGCCATGACCTGTTCTGGGATAAATGACCATCTCGGAATCGATGCCTTTTTCCTGAAGAGCCCAGTAGAACTCCTGCCCCTGACCAAGCGGCACCCGCAGATCGTTTGCCCCGTGGATGATTTGCACCGGCGTAACTACATTATCCATAAAGTAGACGGCCGAGTGGCGCTCGTAGCTCTCCATGTTTCCGCCCCAGTAGGGACCGCCCATGTGGGCCATAAGGTAGCCGGGAATATCGGTGGTGCCAACCATACTTACCAGATTCGAAAGTCCTGCGCCCATGCTCACGGCTTTGAAGCGGTCGGTTTGGGTTACAATCCAGGAGGTCATGTAGCCGCCGTAGCTCCAGCCCATTTCGACCAGGCTGTCGGGATGCGCCACGCCCATTTCGATAACGGTGTCGACTCCGGCCATCAGATCCTCGTAGTCCCCGTAGCCCCAGTCCTGAAAGTTGGCATAGCGAAACTCTTTGCCGTATCCGGTGCTTCCGCGCGGATTCGGGCGGAGCAATGCATAGCCCTGCTCGGCAAAGTGCTGAATGGCGTAGATGTTGCCCTGACCCGTGAACGTCTGCGAGTACACGCCGGCAGGCCCGCCGTGCACCATCAGAATAAGCGGAACGCGGTCACCTGGCCGGTAGCCCACAGGATAGGTTAGCAGCCCTTCGATTTCCATACCGTCAGGTGATGTCCACGTAAGAAGCTCGGTGTCCCCGAATTCCGGAAAAGTGATGGCATCGAATACGGAAGAAACCTTCACCTGATTAAATCCGGACAAATCCGCGTAATGGACTTCAGCAGGCGTGTTGGAATCCTGGAAGGTGAAAGCTACCCGGGTGCCTTCACCATTTACCGCAAAACCGTTGTAGATTCCGTTTTCGGGAGTTAGCAGTACCGGCTCGCTACCGTCCAGCGGGACTCGGTACAGAGCTGAAACCGTATTTCTGCGCTCGGTGATGAGCAGATGTCCGTCGGCATCAAATCCGGTGATTGCTGCGCTCCGGTCGTAGGTATGGGCCAGCGCTTTCGGCTCTCCGCCGGATGCTGGAACCACAAACAGATCACCCAAACCGATGCCTTCAAGCTGACCACCATGTGAGGTGAAGACTACGTAGTTTCCGTCCGGGGTGAAGTGTGGAGAGGCGTCTGTTCCTTCCCGTGCTACGAGCGAGCTAACCGATCCGCTGTCTGCGGCGACAGTTGAAATATCCATTTTGTAGCGGTCATCGATTCGTGGCGTCGGCTGATGCGCAAACACGATGGTTTCCCCGTCTGGTGACCAACTAAAAGATGTAGTGTGAAGATCATCTGCGTAAACCGCTTTTGATTCACCCGTTTCTATTTCATGCACATAGATTCTGGCGAACTTGAAGTCCCGGTCTACAATCATAACGTCCATCCGCTCACGCTCGCGGGTCCGTTCTTCATCGGTTTTGGGATCGGTCATGGTATATGCAATGCGGCTGCCGTCGGGTGACCACTCGTAGCTGCCGACGCCCTCATCTGCCGATGTTATTTTCTGCGCCTCGCCTCCGTTCAGGTACATTTTGTAGACCTGTCGACCGTTGTCGCGAGTGGTGATAAAGCTGAGATATTCGCCGTCAGGACTGAACTGCGGATTCGTAGCTGACTGCTCGCCAAAGGTAAACTGCCGGTTCATGGATCCGTCGGCATTTGCCACCCAAACGTGCGTGGTAAAGCTGGATTCATCACCTTCCATATTGGTAGTTCGAACCGTGTAGGCGATCATCGATCCGTCGGGCGAAAGCTCCGGCGAGCCAGTAACGGGCAGATTGACCATCGCCTCCGGGGTCCAGCTTTCGATGGTGGTTTGGGCAACAAGCGTGGAGACGCCGGCCAGAACAAGAATGACAAAAAGAAAAGAGCTGCGCATGAGATCCATGATACGTAATACTTAGGTTGAGTTCGTTTGGGTACTACAGAATAAACCGCAAGAAGTTGGAATATGCAAGAATCAGTACGGCAGGATTTCAGTTTGCCAGGGCAACAGTGAAAACAGTAGTCAGTAGTCAGCAGGTGAGTGCAGTTGCTACAGATAGAGAGATTGAAGGTAAACACTAAAAAGCAAAGCACTAAAGGGCACTAATTTGGATCCTTGGCCCAGCGTGTTTTCATGCTTTTCACACAAATCTCAATTCAGATAATCCAGCGGATTCCCACGAGGGGTCACTGAAGAATCAAATCCCGTAAACAACTTATTTAGTGTTTATCTAACAAGCGTATATCAATTGACAGAGTTGAATTGGGGTACATTGGAACAGGGAGCGCTGTTTTTAACTTCGCGGGAATCGCTACGCCTGCTCCGAACTATCGGAGCAGGCTCGATGTGCTGAGTTTCGCACTGAGTTACAAAGCTTGTTCAATGGCATTTAAGAAACTGTAGCCCTGACATATTGCATAATGGACTTGTAACTCAACCCCAAAATGGCACCTCTCGGATTCGATTTGTCTGCAAAATGCTTTTTCAAAAGAGCATTTTGATATTTTGCTTTATGAAGGGAGCAATTCAGAACTGAATCCCTCCTTCGCATATCAAAAATCAGAAATCAGACTTCTTATGGCTTCGGGATCTTCCACGTAGGGACAATGGCCGAGGTTTTCCAGCACGACTTCTTTGTAGGTTCCGCCGTTTTGGGCGTAAGCTTGGAGCATGCTGCGGGTTTGGGTGAGCATGGGCTGGGGAGGGGCAATTTCGTTTCCGGGCCAATTGGGGATCAGGCCCGACATTCCGTGGACGGCGGGGTCGGAGTCGGAGCGGTCGCTTACAATTCGGTCTTCGCCTCCTCTCAGCCAGAGCACCGGCACAGGTGAGATCGATTTTCCGGCTTTGACCACATCATCCCGTAAACCCTGCAGGTGTTTGGGTGATATGGCGTTTACGATGCCGCTGTCGCCTGGAGCATAGCCCGGCCAGTTTTCAGATTTCAGCACGTTTCCCGGGAAGCCCTCGTCCCCGGCTCTGAGGCTCATCATCCCGTCCAGAAAAGGATGCTCCGGATGCAGGGTTACGCTGTTCCGGAATACGTAGTTTTGCAATACCCATGCGGGTGAAGTCATCTTTGGCTCATCCTGAGAGCGGTCTCCTTTCCGGATGCGCTCCACCAGCGCGGGATTACTCATTCCGCCACCCGAACCGGCAAAATCTGGGAAGTTGGCCCGGCCGTCATCACCCTGCGTACCCCCAAATCCAAAGGGCGAGCCCGGAGCAATCTGCACCAGCGATTCGATGCGCTCCCCGTGATGCGCCAGCAGCCACCAGCCCACAATGCCGCCGAGTGAGCTGCAGACAAAGCGGGCTTTCGCAATGCCAAAAGTATCCAGCAGATTAACTATATCGATCGCCCAGTCCCGAACGCCCGTGCGCGCGTCAACCGGGCGCATGTGCGTTTTGCCGAAGCCGTTGAGGTCGGGCGCGAGACAAAAGTATTTATCGGAATCCATCATGGAAATAAGCGGCCCCCAAACGGAAGATGTACTTGTATTTCCATGGATGAACACCACAGGCATGCCTTCCGGATTACCACCCGAAAGCAGATGCTGTTCTTCAATAAACAAGGCTCGCATTCGCTCGCAATGGTGAATTTTCAATGGTGAATTGTGAATTACTGCAGAGCACTCGGAACGGAGTTCAGGAAAGCACTATCTAAACTTCGTGTTTTTTTGTGCTTTCCTTTTTAGTGTTTCGCCTACAGGCTAAATCAAGGCCAAAATCTATTAATTTGACCGCGCAAAGGTCGCAACGGCCACGTTAAAGGCATCCGGCCGCTCTATCATCAGCATATGGCCTGCTCTTCTGAGCTCGACCAGCGTGCTGTTTGGAATGGCTTCATGCCCCTTCTGAAACACTGCGGACGGAAAGCCGGGATTCAGAAAGCGGTTGGGAATGAGGCCGTCGTATTCACCGTAAACAATCAGCGTGGGATGATTCACCTGATGCAATCTGTGCGAGGTCGGCTCGTCGAGCATAGCGTTTATGGATTGCACCACGGTATAGGCAAACTCATCCATTTCACGGGCTTTCGCCATGCGCACGCGCTCTTCCACCATCCACTCCCAGCGGCTGTTCCATCGGTAAAAGTTGATGGAAAGATTTTCGCGAATTGCAGGCTCGGTGGTGTTTTTTACGCCGTGCATGGTGAAAACGCTGGCCAGCCAGTCACCCGAACCCGGGGAGAAGCTTTCAATTCCGGCCGGAGCGGCAAGAACCAGCTCGTCGATGGCGTCGGGATACTCAATCGACAGCGTGATGCCAATCTGACCGCCCATCGAATGACCCACATATACCACGTTTTCGAGTCCAAGCTCGGCTATGAAGCCGTCCAGCATTTCGGCCCAGAACTTCATGCCGTAAGGATAGTCACCTTTTTGTGACTTACCGTAGCCGGGAAGGTCCACGGCTATAACCCTGAAATCTCGTGAAAGTGCCGTAATATTGTAGCGCCAGAATCCGGCGTTGCTGGCCAGTCCATGCACCAGCAGCAGGGTTTTGTCACCGCTGCCTTCGTCTATATAGGCGATACGCGGCATTTCGTGCTCGTCGGAAAAGGCATAATGCACGTCGAAGCCATAATCGATATCCTCAAACTCCAGGGCCGGCTTATCCGCATAGCGCACGCCCGCGCAGGAAGCAAGAATTAGCGCCAGAGTGATTAAAATCAGCTTTTTCATAATCGGTTTCCTTAAAAGTATGAATTAAAACATCAGCCACGTGAGCGACACAAAAGCCACCCATGGGTTGTCGGGATGGACGCCGGAATTGGTTGCTCCGGGCGCATCATAAAAATCACCGGTAAACACGTAACCGCCGCTTAAACCCAGGGTAAGGAACACCCGGAGATTGTACTTCAGCTCGCCGTTGATTTCCGTACCGATATGATTCCCGCCGCCCGGGAGCGCGTAGTTGCTGAACGCAATGGCCGAGCCCACTTTGGCGCTGAATTTATGCGGAATGATGTCTTTCATGAAGTTCACCGAGCCGCCAGCCACGCCAAGCCCCATATTGGAAATATCATGAACCATAGAGTAGTAGCGGTTCACCACCTGCGGATCGGGGAACAGCAGCATGGCGCGGTGCGAGCTGTAAATGCCTACCGGCGAGCCCCACACGTTGCCCGTAAGCACGCTGTTGAGGGTGCCGTCGGCCGCGCCGTCTTCATCACCGGTCGTAAAAATACCTTCCAGCCACACGCGATCGTTGTTGGTCATACCGTAGCGGTAGGCCACCTGCGCGTTGAACGTTGCGCCCAGCACGCTGATGTCGTCCACGGTTTCATCTATAGGCGAAATGTTGCCAAAGTTGGTAATGGCGTAGGCGTTGAATGAAGTCGGGCCGTGCACAAAGTTCCGGTTCCAGTTGATGTTGGTACCCGCCCAAAACAAATCGGCTTTATAGCGCTGACTGCTCCCTCCCGCGAAGTTAATTCTCGGCGCGCCGTTATACTCTGAAAGTGCGCTCGTCAGTCCCTGACCCAGCACCGAAATCCCTCCGGCTCCTTTGGCCGTATCGCGCAGATACCACAGGTTGAATCCCAGTTCAATTTTTGGACTCGGACGCGTAGCCACATCACCCATCACAATAAACACATCGTCGTCGCGGGTAATCTGATTCTCCCAAAGCTGGAAAAAACCCAGACGGGCGTTAATCGCCTGGTGCGGCCTCATGTACCAGCTCGCGCCCACGGCCTGCGTACCCCAGAAGCTGAGCTTATAGCCAGTAGTTTGAAAAAACTCCAAACCCAGCACGTTCGGGTCATACGGGCTGTCGAAAATTCTTTGAAGACCAATCACAACGTTGTACCAGCTTTCCGGGGGACGTATATCCACGTTTGCCATGAGGGTTTGCAGGTTGATGTTCCCCCCGCTGATGGCGCCCCCGCGGTTGTTTCCGATTCCGTAGGCCTGGTCACCCCAGGTGTAGTCGATCTTGAAAAGTCCGCGGAACGTGGCATAACCGTCCAGAATAGAAGGCCGATACACAAACAGCGGCACAAAGCGCTGCTCGGTGTAAAATCCGGCACGGTCAACCGTTTCGGTAGAATTACGCCCGAACAGCCGGCCGATAACCTGGCCCTGCAGCACGTCGTTTACCGGAGTGATATTCGAGGTGGTTGTCCGGGTAAAGGAGTAGCCGATAAACTGAAACTCGCCCGGAAGCGGATCGGTCAGGCGAATGCGGTCTTCTTCGCTGCGGTCGGGCAGATCGCTGGTTTCGACTACCTGCGCCAAAGCCGGCATGCTGAAGAGCATCAAAATAAAAAGTGTAGCTAAGTGTTTCATAACAGCCTCATGAGTGGATACATGTGGAAAAATCAGATAGAGTATTACATACAGCAGTTTTAAAAAGCCGCCCGGCGGAACACGCTGCCGGGCGGACTTATGATTAGCTCAGATAGACCTTAGTCTACGCGAACATAGCTCTGAATCCAGAACGGACCGGTTGGGTTGCCGCCAACATTTGTGCTGCCAAAGCCGCCTTCAACGGTTGGAGGCTCAACGCCTGTAAGTCCTTCCTGAATTACTTCATACTGCATGGTGCTGCCTTCAATACGGAAAATTCCGGATGAAACAAGGGCAGCAGGAGTAGACTGGTTCAGCGTGATACCACGGATACCTTCGCTGTTTGGTTCCGTAGTCTGGTAAGTACCGGTAAACTGAACAACGGCACCTTCGGCGTCTTCAGACTCTACGAAGTAGGTGTTGTCATCGTTAAATGTGGCATCGATTCTCACATTGTTAAACGGAGGACCAGCAAGTCCGGGCGCAATATTTTCGCCTTCAGACAGCCATACGCCAAAGAGCGGATCTTCGTCTACGTCGTTGGCATCGGTTGATGATGAGTCGCACGCGATTCCTGCAAACGTAAGCGAGAATGCGGCTATTAGTAACAGATATTTTTTCATGGTTTTGACCTCTTGTAAGGGTTTTATTGGTTGGTTTTTTGTGTCGCTGTATGCATTTATTTTTTTGGTTTTGAAGGCAGCAGTATTGATTTCCCTTCAGCCACTTCTTCACCATGCTGGTTTGTGCAGCTGGTTTTTAATACAATTCTGTTGCGTTCCTCAACGCGGATTGTCACGACCACACTGGCCGTAATCGTATCCCCGATAAAAACCGGCTTTAAAAAATTCAGGCTCTGGGAGGCGTAGAGTGCCCCCGGACCGGGCAGCTTCATGCCTACGACGGTGGAAATCAGTCCGGCCAGAATCGCACCGTGCGAAATACGGCCGCCAAAGCGGGATTTTGCGGCGTATTCCAAATCGATATGCAGTGGATTAAAATCTCCGGTTATCTCTGCGAAAGCGTTCACAACCTCTTCCGAAATGGTCTTCGTAAAAGAAGCCGAATCTCCTGTTTTGATGTCGTGTATGGTCAGCTCTTTACTCATGCTTTGGGCTCCTTCAGTTTGCGCTTCAGGATCTTGCCGCTGTCGCTTTTCGGCAGCTCATCAATATATTCGTAGTGTGACGGTACTTTGTATTTGGCCAGCTTCGTGCGTGCCCAGCTCATCAGCTCTTCGGGTGTAGGGTGATGCCCTTCGCTGCAGACGATAAACGCCTTGCCGGTTTCGCCCCACTTCGGATCAGGCACGCCAATCACAGCTATTTCCCGCACGGCGGGATGCGTCCGGAACACGTGCTCGACCTCAGCCGGATAGACGTTTTCCGCCCCGCTGATGAACATCTCTTTCTTACGGTCAATTACGTAGAAATAGCCCTCTTCATCGCGCTTTACGATATCGCCAGTAAGCAGCCAGCCGTCGGCCATCGTTTTTTCGGTCTCCTCCGGCTTGTTCCAGTAGCCCTTCATACAGACCGGACCGCGCAGCACCAGCTCGCCCGGCTCGTTGTCTGCGGCAAAGGTGCCGTCGTCTTTTCGTACAGCCGCCGCTATATAAAAATTCGGAAAGCCTATCGAGCCTTTTTTGCGGATGGCGTCTTCTTCATTCAGCGAAAATACGTTCGGACCAAACTCTGTGAGCCCGTAGCCCTGACGAATTGGTACGCCCTTATCCTGCCAGGCCTCAATTAGCGGCACCGGCATGGGCTCGCCGCCAACAATGGCGTAGCGCAGCTCCTTAAGTTTTGATGCTGCAAAGCCTTTCGCACGATAGAGCATATCCATCATAGTGGGCACGCCGAACAGGATGCTGACTTTCTCCGAATCGCATAATTCAAGCACTCTTTCCGGATCGAACTTACGCAGCAGAATCAGCTTTGCTCCGCGGTGGATGAAGGGCGTGGTCAACACGTTCCAGCCGCCGGTGTGAAAAAATGGCGCAAAAGTGAGGGTGATGTCGCTCTGCACGAGATTCAGCCTTAGTCCGGTATTTACTGAATTCCAGAAGAGCATGCCGTTGGTAATCATAGCGCCTTTCGGGCGGCCCGTGGTGCCTGAGGTGTAGAGAATCATGCAGCAGTCATCAAAACCGTTTTCGGGAAATTCGGTTTCGGCCTCATCGTCGGGCGAGGTGAAGTACATGCGTGCCACAAAACCGTCTTTGGTATCAAGCAGAATGCGCTCACCCTTCCATCCGGTTTGTTCGATGGTTTCAACAAAATCGGATTCAACAAGCAGCAGCGATGGCGAGCTGTCTTCCAGCTGATAGGCCAGCTCGGGGGCGGCCAGACGGAAATTGAGTGGCACCATGATCGCGCCCAGCTTTTGGATGGCAAAAAACAGCACCACATACTCAATGTGATTCAGTGCCAACACGGCAACCCGGTCGCCTTTTTTAACTCCGTATGTATGCTGCAACATACCGGCGGTGCGCATCATCATTCGCTTCGACTCGCCGTAGGTGATGCTGCTGCCGCTCTCATCATCCTGCAGCATTACCGCCTTTGGAGAATACTGCGCCCACTTCGAAATCCAGTCGCTATGGACCCCTTCGAATGCCGGTTTATTCGCTATAAATGCCTTTTTTTCCATAACGTTCAGCTTACAGCTCCATAATCTAATATAGATATTATATTTATCATTTATCGGCTCCGTTGCCCTTTGCGGCTGACCTCAGCTGTGGCGTGGTCTTCAAGAAATAGGTCGAGAAACCAACCACCACCGACATGATGATGGCCACGGCTGCAGCCACTCCCGGATTCTGACCATCGGCCTGCGAAAACGGGATGGAAAGCTGACCATAATAAATGGTGAAGTGCACCACCACGGCCGTTACCGATGCCAGCACCGGTGCCATCAATGGCACGCCTTTGAAAAACATGCCCATCAGAATTGGGACAAAGGCGGCTGAGAAATAGGCATAGACACCGTTCTGGGCAAAAATTCCGACGCTCAGGTTCGGATTCACAAGCTGATCCCAGCTTACGAATACCGTAATAACTGCCAGCACCACTATCACAATTTTGTTTATGAAGACGTTGCTTCCGCCTTTGGCTTTCATCCCGAGCTTCTTGCCGAACAACGGCTCCAGAATGTCTTTTGTGATGGTTGTTGAAAGTGATTGTATGAGGCTTTCCAGCGTGGACAGTCCGGCCGAGATCAGGCCCATCACTACAATCAATCCAACAAATACCGGGAATTCACTAACCACATAGGCCGAAACCAGCCCGTCCATCGGAATGACCGTGCCACCCGGGCTTAAATCCGGGAAAGTGATGCGAATGTACAGGCCGGTAAAGACCACGAAGAAAAACAGCAACTGGGCCCCTATACCCACAACAAGGTATTTGTTAACATCATCATCACTTTTCAGCAGCAGCGACTTGGTGAGGATGTGCGGCTGACAAATAATGGCAATGCCCACGATGAACTGGGCAACGAAAATTTCAAAGAAGTCCCGGAACAGAAAGCTCGATTCGTTGGTGGTCGAAACCAGCAATGGGTCGATAGCCTCCAGCTTGCCCAGGAATCCGCGCACCCCGTCGCTGAAGTGCTCATATCCGGAGCCCAGCAGGATTACGGCTACGATGAGCATCAGCACCGCCTGAATGGTATTCGTATAGACCATGGAGTTGGCCCCGCCGAACATCATATAGCCAAAAACGAAGGTCACTATGCCGATAAGCGTATAGAGTTCAGGAATGTTGAGGGATGCCGACAGCACTTTCGTGAGGCCCACGCAAATCAACACGATAAAGGTGATGAGCAGCAGCGACAGAAATCCGAAAAAGATGCCGTATTTCTTGCTCTTGTACATGGTTTCCATCCACTGCGCCATGGTGAGCGCCTTCACCGTGGTGCCGTGCTTGCGGAAGCCTTTGGTTAGCAGAACCAGCGAAATCAGGGCCGCAAAGGGCAGCGCTATCGCCATTGAAAGTACCCCAGAAATGCCGTAGAGCGCCACAAAGCCTGGATTAATGATAAACGTGGCCGCGCTGGTGATGGACGCCGCCAGCGACAGCCCCACCGCATAGGGCGAAAACAGCACGCTGCCCAGGGCGTAATCATCAATATTGGTGATTTTCTTCGCCCCGCGGACCACAAACCAGAGAATGACGGCCGCGTACACGCCCACCAGAATCCATCCGGCTGTAACCAATTGTGGTGATGCTAATTCCATGTTCGCATTTTCCGTTTAGGGTGAATTAGATTTAGTATCTGAAGGCATTGCATGCGAAAGTGAGTCCGCCGCCGGAGCCCATCATCACAAAAATATCGCCGGGCTTGAGCTCACCTTTCCGGATGGTCAGGTCCATCGCCATTCCAATGGCAGCTGAGCCGGTATAACCGTAGGTGCTCATAATGGCCGGAGCCGTGTCGCGCGGCAGCCCCAGATTATCCATGGTCTCCCAAATCTGATTGATATTGATCTGGGTCATGAATGCCCGCTTGATATCCTTCACATCAAAACCGCTGCGCTCAGCCACGGTCCTGATCATGTCGGTCCACATGATGGGGTTCAGCTCTTTGGGGAATTTCTTCGTGAACAGCAATTTGTGCTCCTGATTCATCACGCTTTCCGGCGTTACCGGATGGGCCGAGCCGCCCTGATAAATGCCCATATAATCGAAGTACTCGCCTTTTGTGCGCATGTCCGACGCAAGATGACCCGCCCCTGCTTCTTCTGTGGCTTCCAGCACAGCGGCGGCGGCTCCGTCGGCGAAGAGCGTTACCGTTTTTTTGTCGTCCAGATTCAGGTACCGGCTCATTCCGTAGGCTCCGATTACCAGCGCTTTCGAATAGCGCGGATCGGCTTTCAGAAAATTGACGGCCGTTTCGCTTGCGGTTACAAATCCCGCGCAGGCGGTGTTCAGGTCGAAACTCGCGGCGTTTACGAGCCCGACTTTATGACACACCACGGATGCCGTTGATGGCGAAATGTACTCCGGCGTATCGGTCGAAATAATCAGCAGATCGATCTCTTCTGGCTTCACCCCGGCCATCTCCATCGCCTTTCTCGCCGCGCTGATACAGAAGTCGCTCATCTTTTCATCTTCGGTCATCCAGCGACGCTCGCGAATGGTCAGGTTTTCCCGCAGCCAGGTGTCCACGTCCTCGCCCAGACGCTCGTTGAACCAGCTGTTGGGTACTACATTGTCCGGCACAGCCATTCCGCTGCCAATTATTCTGGCGTTTCTCACGATATCACGCCTCCGTCTACGCTCAGGGTGGTTCCGGTTATAAAGGAGGCCTCATCCGACGCCAGGAATGCGTAGGCGTTGGCAATGTCTTCGGGCTTGCCCATGCGCCCAACCGGCGTTTTGGAAACCATGCCCTCAATTATTTTTTCGGGCATCTTCTGCACCATTTCGGTCATGATGAAGCCCGGCGCCACGGCGTTTACGCGAATATTTTTGCGGCCAAGCTCCCTGGCCCAGGTTTTGGTCATGCCAATTACGCCTGCCTTGGTGGCCACGTAGTTGGTCTGACCAAAATTACCGTACAAACCAACCACCGAGCTGGCGTTCAGGATTACCCCGCCCCCGCCTTCCACCATGTGGGCGACGGCCTGCTGCGTGCAGTTGAACACGCCGGTGAGGTTTACGTCTATGACCTTCTGCCAGGTGGCCGGATCCATTTTAACCAGGGTTTTATCCATGGTGATGCCCGCGTTGTTGATAAGCACATCGAGGCGGCCCGACTCTTTTATGATGGCCTCAATGCCGCGGCCGACGTCCTCGTAGCTGGTAACATCCACCTCTCTGAAAGCGCTTTTCCATCCTTTCGAAGAAAAGTCTTTTACCAGGGCGTTACCGGCCTCCTCATTGAGGTCCCAGACGTGGACCGTGGCGCCTTCTCTGGCGAACAGTTCGCTGGTGGCTTTTCCAATTCCGGCCGCTCCGCCGGTTACGAGTACTACTTTTTTATCAAATCGGCTCATTGTGTTTTATTCGTTTGAAAATTTTCAAATATTGTTTTCAGGGTGATGGTTTCATCGCCCTGTTCGGGCTTAATACTCTATTCGATTGTCGGATACCGTGCGGCTTCGCACATTTCAGGTTAAGCGATACATAATTTTCAGGACTGTTTGCCGGCCGGCTCGTCCTGCAGCTCTTCAAGGCCGGGCTTCACGTTATCTCTCCAGTTTTGGAGGAACGCGCGGTTGCTTTCATCCATCATTTCGTAAAACAGCTTCATCTCGTTCATGCGCGTGGCCAGATGACGCGTTTGCTCATCCTGGGCGGGCACGGCTTTGGAAAGCTGCTCAAATTCTTCACCCAGTCGCTGGTTTCTGCGCATGGATGAAGCGTAGTTGGCAAAGGCCTGACCAAAAATATCCTCGACGGCGCGGTAGTAATCCTTGCGTTCGCCCGGAATCCAGACTTTTTCAATCAGGCGGTGTTCCTTCAGTTTTCGGGCGATTTGGGAAACCGGACCCTTGCTCATTTGCAGCTCTCCGGAGATTTCATCCAGCGACATCGGCTCCGGCGAGGCAATCAGCAGCGCCACGATTTTTCCCATCAGCGAGCTGTAGCCCAGATTCTGATAGGCCTCGGCATACGCGTTAATGAGATTCTGGATGATTTCCGGTTTGGTCATATTCTGTTTCCAATGTTTGATTTATTTCAAATAAACAGAATTAATTGTAAAAGGCAATAGCGGGATTAGAATTTATTTTTGGGTTGGGTGTGATGGTGATAATCCGGCGTTGGCGGGGAATTCGATGTAATTGGTATGCGTTGATGGGGCATCGTGGTAGAGACGCAATGCATTGCGTCTCTACCACCCGGAACCCATCAACGCCCAAATCCCATCACCCCGCCGAACGTGACACCATCAATCAAAAACCACCCCGTCATACAAACCCTTTGCGAATCTTTGCGTCATAATCCGCGCCCTTTGCGTCCTTCCTCTCTACAACAATTTACTCGCCAGATTCGCCAGCTTGGAGCGTTCGCCTTTTTCGAGGTTGATGTGCGCATACATCTCGTTGTTGTGCAGGCGGTCGACCAGATAAGACAGGCCGTTGCTTTGGGCGTCCAGATAGGGCGTATCGATCTGGAAGATATCACCGGTAAAGATGATTTTGGTCTGCTCCCCTGCTCTGGTAATAATGGTCTTGATTTCGTGGGGCGTCAGGTTTTGCGCTTCATCCACGATGAAAATCACGTTGCTCAGGCTTCGGCCGCGGATGTAGGCCAGCGGAACAATGGCCACCTTCTCCTGAAGCACCAGCTCATTGAGCTTCTGAAACTGTTTTGAGCTTTCGGGATATTGATTTTTGATGATGCTCAGATTGTCCCACAGCGGCTGCATGTAGGGATCAATTTTTGACTTGATGTCGCCGGGAAGGTAGCCGATATCCCGGTTGCTCAAGGGCACAATAGGCCGGGCAAGATAGATCTGGCGATAGTGTTTACGCTGCTCAATCGCACCGGCAAGAGCCAGCAGCGTTTTCCCTGTGCCGGCCGAACCGGTTATGGTCGCCAGCTCAATATTCGGATTCATTATTGCGTGCATCGCAAAGGTCTGCTCGGCGTTGCGGGGCTTGATTCCGTAGGCGTTGGCCGGTGATACCAGATCAATCATCCGGGTTTGGGCATTGTAGTAACCCAGGGCCGAAGCGGAGTTGTGCTTGAGAATGTAGTAGTGATTGAGGGTCGGGTTTTCCTCACCGATTTCCTCTGCCGTAACGCTTCCCTCGCGGTAGAGCTTATCAATCACCGTCTTGGATTTAAGCTTAAGCTCGGTCTTGCCCCGGTGGAGATGCTCAATATCCTTAATGCGGATCGTTTCATAATCCTCGGCGTCGAGCATCAGGGCCCGGGCTTTTAGCCTCAGGTTGATGTCTTTGGATACCAGAACCACCTTCCGGTTTGGCTCATCCTCTCGCAGCTTCAGTGCTGTGTTAATGATGCGGTGATCGTTTTTTACGCTTCCGAATATCTCGTTGGCGTTTGTAATGCTGCCCATATCGCTCACCACCCGGATCTTCCCGGTTGACTTCCCGTTTATGGGGATCCAGTTCATAATCTGACCAGCATCGGAGATCTTATCCATATACCGGATAAATTCACGGGCGTGCAGGTTTGTAACCGAGTTTCCTTTCTTGAATGAATCGATCTCTTCGAGAACGGTAATGGGGATGGCTATATCGTGCTTTTCAAAGTTGCTGACCGCATCGGAGTCGTAGAGTAGTACTGAGGTATCAAGTACAAAGATTTTGGCATCTTTCTTCTTTCTTGGCATAGGATACGTTTTGATTGGGAGGGAAGGGCATCATCCTAACTAAAAGAACTTCTGACTGCATTATATAAAATAATTCACTGATTAGGTATATGGCACAAATTTATTTCACCTTTCCCTGATAGTGATACAAAACAGCAAGATAAAGAACACATCATGCCAATATTATCGAATGATAATGTGAAATGGGGTGGCGGCGAACAGAATAAATTTGCTTTTTACAAACGGGGGGGGGTATTATGTAAAATGCCTAAAATATTCAACTTGTCTTTTTCCACTTTCGGCAATTTCAATGACTTTTCAGAGTATTTATCTGTATAGGGTAATTGATATAGCAACATCCATTTTAACATTCGGATCAAATCGGGGTTATTAAATCTCCCTTCTATTTTAGCTAAGGCATCATGTATATATTCATCATTTTTCTACTCATTTCTGCCCTTGAATGGCCAGACCGTATTGATCTTCAGCCCGGTGAGGAAAGTTCAACCATAAGATCACTTGCCCTTTGTGGTGACCGGTTTTTTACTGTAGACAATCATCTTAAGTCGATAAACTCCTTCAGCAAAAATGGTGAGTTTATCAAATCTTATTCCAGCCTCGGTCAGGGACCCGGTGATTTCAATGAACAAAATGGAGCGCACAGTATTCATTGCCTCGAAAAGGGCAATGTTATGGTCATAGACATTGGGAATCGAGTTTTATTCTTTGATAAAGACTTAAACCATATTGAAACGCTTATAGTGGAACGGCCTCCCGGCATGTCTGCTCCCTTTATTCAGAGCCTTCTTAATGAGACGGAAACGCACTATTATTTTTCCGCCAATTTAGTTAATGCATATGATCACAGCTCTGTTTTGGTAGTAAATCGAGAAACTTTTAAAGAAGAGGAAACTCTTGGGCCTCCTTTATACACGGATCACATGTTTTTAAGAAGACATAATACTTATTTCGACCATAATTCTGAATACTTCTTGTCATATAACCGTTTTGTTGGTCTTGTGATACCATACAAATACGGCAGTAATGAATACGGCTATTTTAAAATTCAGGATCATATGAGCCTTGATTTTTTTGAACAGCATTTACCTGAAATCCCCCGGCAACCATCGGACTTTGAAGCGGTTGGGCTGATGGATGGACCGGTAATTCTTTCGATCACCATCTTCAAAAATCAAATCTATCTCATCCAGGATCGATTCGCTAACGAACCCAGAAGCTATATAGATATTTACGATTTTGAAGGGAATCAAAAAGATCAAATTCCCAATAAACATGAAATAATCAGTTTCGCTATTCTTGATGGCGCCCTTTACGGATATAATCCCGATGATTTTGAGCTCTTCCTTATCGAATCGCTCTAGTCAAAAACATTAGTTTTTATTTTAATTCCTAACACGTACATGCTATAGCCCGAAACTTTATACAGGCTACAATTCTATATTCCAATTTATCAGCTTGTCAAATATGTTTTCAATAGCCCTTCATACATAATCAGATTTATATGTACCTATTAATTCTTCTTGCCATCATTACATCGTTACAATGGCCAGACCGTATTGAACTTCAGCCCGAAGAAGAAAGTCTTAACATCAGGTCCATTGTCTCCTGTGGCGAGCAATTCTTCACAGTTGATCGCTACATGAAATCAATCAATTCGTTTGACAATGACGGTACTTTCATTAAATCCTACGCTAGTCCCGGCGAAGGTCCCGGAGATTTCGATGAACAACGTGGCCCGCGCTCGATCAGCTGCCTAAAGTCGGGAAATCTTATGGTTATCGATGCAACAAACAGGGCGCTTGAGTTCGACACGGAATTTAACCATATACAAACCCATGTTATTCAGCGAACTCCCGGAATGATCAATCCTATAATCCAAAGTTTATTGTTCGAGACTGAGACCCATTACTATTTCTCCGTTGCGGTTGGGTATGCGGGTGACCACAGCTCGGTATTGGTAGTAAACAGGGATACTTTTGTGGAAGAAAATCTTCTGGGTGCACCTATGTATTCAAGTCATAGAATTCTGAGTCGACATTCTACCTATTTCGACACTTCATCAAATTATTTTGTATCGGTAAACTTTTTCATCGGGCTAATTATACCATACCAATATCAAAGCGAAGAGTACAGCTTATTCAAAATTCAGGACCAGCAAAGCATTGAATTTGTAGAAAAGAACCTGCCGGAAATAGCGCGACCACCAGCCGACTATGAGGCCGTTGGCTGGCTTGATGGTCCGGTTATTTCTACGATCGCTCCTTTTAACGGAGAGCTGTATCTCATACAAGATCGTTATGCCAGCGAACCTCTCAGCTATATTGACATTTACGACTACGAGGGAAATCGCACAGGGCAAATTGAAAACACTCACCAAATAGAGTCGCTTACAGTTCTGAATGGCGCTTTATACGGGTATAATCAGGATGATTTCAAGTTCTTTCTTATCGCAACCCCATAAAAAGATTGATAATTTTGGCGCTTAAAATCAGCATGTACTGTTTTAAACCATTGCGCAAATCCGCGTTGTAATCCGCGCCCCTCTGCGTCCTTACATTCAATATCGCATTTCACCCGCCTCTATCGCAACATTCAGGCGATTTTCGGGCGGAGGAAGCGGGCAGGTGGTGTAATCTGAAAACGCACAGGGTGGATTGTAGAGCTTGTTAAAATCTACAGTTATGGTTCCGTTTGGACCGGGATTGTCCACATAGAGAAAGCGGCCCCCGCCGAAGGTGGTGCTGCGGTTGGTTTGGTCGGCCACGATCAGAAACAATCGCTCGCCTTCGGATGCCGAAATGGCCCAGAGCGAGTGTTTTTCGCCGTCAATCTCAAACTCCAGAATACCGGGCGTATCGTTTTCCTCGGTCATTCCCACCACGTTTATAATGGGAATGGTGATCTCCTCTTCGTGCGGGATGAGGGTGGCCTCAACTATGAAATTCTCGTCGGCCGGGAAGCGCTCAATCCCGCGAAAACCCGTATACACATAGCTTTCCTGATCGTAAAGACGAAGGGCAATCTGACCATTGCGCTCGATAAAATCGAACGCCAGCCGTCCGTGTTCGGCCTCAATTGGGTTTTCTGAGCTAAAGGTGATGCTGCCCGTGAGCGCTTCACCCGAAATAGAAAACAATCCGTCTTCTGCAGGAGCCAGAGTGATGTCGGTGCCTTCTACGATAATCCGCCCACCGTGCGCAATCATGCTTCCTTCAGGCAACACGATATCGGATTCCGGATCCGTGCCAAAGCTGTGCTCGCCGTCATCCAGCCAGTACAAGCCGGCCAGTTTGAGCCAGCCCCGGTCTTCCTTGAGCGTCTCGACCCGCTCGGCATGCCACTCGTCGTTCTCTTCCTGAAGGGTGAGGGCCTCTCCGGCTTCTTCCCCATTACACGCAACAAAAAAGAGTGTCGCAAAAGCAGTTAAAATTACGAGATACAGGAATTTCACTAAAAAGGTATTCATTAGTTCAGGCAGAAAAATATTATGTGAGTTGCTCTTGAATGATTTACTCAAGATGTATCACAGGGTTCAGAACGCACAATTAATATAATGCATTCACTTCGCTGTTTGTCTATGAGCGCAGTTTGTTTTCCAAACGCCCGGGTTCGGCTTCTCTTTCGGTCCCGGAGTCTTCATCTGTTGGTACTGCGATGTGCGCCGTTTGTTCCGCCTGTGCGGAATAACCCATATCTGTGTTCGCGCGCGTGAGCACAGCCTGAACCGACTCCATCAAATCACGCAGCTTAACTCTGGATTTTGCCTTGAGCTTGGCCGCCCAGTTGAAAAACAGCAATGCAAATGCGCCGAACAGAATTCCGGTGAATAACCCGCCGATGAGCTCATCAAACAGCATAATGCGCACCATCAGCACCACGCCTATCACGCACATCCATGCGGGAATCTCGGGAAAGCGTCTCAGCTTCACCTTGCGCCTGATTCGCACTTTAAGGCGCCCGGCTGATTCCGTCACTTCCATAAATTCAGGCGAAAAGCCAGACGTAAATTTAGCCGCGGCTGATGTGTCTTTTTCCCACCTCATGCCCTTGTCGAGCTTCACGACTTTGCCTTTGCCTTTGCCTTTCGTTTTAAACTCCTTTTCTGCCAGCGCCTTGATTTCGGCCCAGGCCCGCTGATCCAGCCGGCCTTCCACAAAGCCCATAATTTCGATATGATTTTTCTCAAAGGTATCTATGAAAAAAGCTTCTTCCAGCGGGATGCCCTTATACTCGGCCAGCGACTGCTTCAGAAATTTCGACGACAATCCTGAATCTCTGGCGATTTCCTCAATTTCGGCTTCGGTGAAGCTGCCACGGCTTATCTCCGAAGCTTCTGCCTCGAGTTCACCCGCGTTACGCTGCAGTTCGATAGCCCTGCCAATTATTTGTTTCAGTTCAGTATCGTCGTATTTCATCAGTTCAGTTTTGGTGAGTCACATTCGTACGGTGAAGATATGATTTTGTTGGGAATTGCAATGAGCCGCTTTAGCATCAGTTTTGAGCCAATCTGCCTTCAATTCACATCAAAAACAAAAAAACCGCCGGACGTGATATCCGGCGGTTCATTGCTGATGAAACAGCGTTGCAGTTTATTGAAGCCTGGTGATTACATCACCAACCCATTCATCTCATCATCCATTAAAAACGCACGTTCCAGCTCAGGTTTATTTCCGGACCTGTAGTATAGCGGAATACCACGTCGTCGTTGTCCGTATTAGCCCGTCCGTTTCTGTCGGAGTCCTGATAGAAGCGAAACGGGGCATTCAGGAAGTTTTTTACGCCCAATTTCACGCTGCTTATTCTGCTAACGCCAACCGTAGCGTTTATATCCGCGCTGTGGCGGGGCATTTCGTAGATGGTTGGGAAGAGCACGTCGCCAACGGAGAATATGCGCGGACCTACGATATTGTAAACCAGCCCGGCCTGTACCCTGCGTCGCTGATCATCATAATATATGGCACCGTTCAGAATGTAGGGTGATTGCCCCTGCAGCGCGCGCGTGCTTTCCTGGGCCAGCGCGCTTTCGCCAAGATCAACCTCCGAAAAGATGATGGTGGCATTTGCGCTTACCGAAAACCGGTCAATCAGTTCGCTTCCCGTTACGCCTGAAAAAGACTTCCGGAATTCCGCTTCGGCTCCGTAGCTCACCGCGTAATCGGCATTCACATAGCTGAACTGCGGACTTTCGGTCGTTACAATGGTTCGGTTTTCGATAGGGCTGTCAAAGTATTTAAAAAAGACCCCAAGCGTCATGATTTCGCCAAGCCTCGGGTAGTATTCGAACCTCATTTCGGCATTGTCTATTCTGGCCGTGCGCAGGTTTGGGTTTCCGGCACGGTTGGCGTCCAGCTTGTAGTCGTAGAACACGAATGGCGCAAGTTCCCGGAATTCCGGACGGTTAACGGTGCGGCTGTATCCGGTGCGGATCTGAGAACGATCCGTAACGGGCAGGCTGATGTTCAGAAACGGCAGCGCCGACAGCACGTTGTTATCCACCCGTATTACCTGAAAATCGTCGCGGCTGTTGAGCGTCTGACGGTTGTGCTCAACCCGAAGTCCTGCCGAAACCAGCGCGGTCGCAACGGGTAGTTCAGTGGTGATATAACCGGCCGTAGTCAGGTTCGAAGCCGTGTAGGAGTCGATTGGCCTGGTGCCCTCTTCCAGCACAAAACCATCGAGCGTACGGATATTTTCGGCTGCAAAGACTTCATCCAAAGGAAGGCGGATGAGCTCCTCTCTGGTTTCCGGATTAAAAAATCCCGGATAGAGATACGACATGTAGCGCGACGAAAAATCGCGGTCGCGGTAATCGACAAGGTAACCCGTCTTCACAAAATTCAGCAGGCCCGGCAGTCTCAGGGTGAAGTCCGCTCCCTGATTCAGAGAAATCTCATCCAGCTCGCCATAATAGCGTCCGGTGTCGAACAGGTTGGATGATGGCGGCATCTGCATGGTGAAGCGGCTATCTAAGTCGCCGTTTGCACGAAATGTCCGGAATCGTCTCAGGTCGGGCTCGGACTCACCAAGATAGCTGAGGCCGGCCGTCCAGTTGACTTGCGCATTGTCGGAGATGGTGTGTGCACCTTCAAGCTGACCTGTATAAATACTTCGGCTGCGGTAGCCCAGCATATAGTTTTGGAGCTCATCATCGGGGCGCTGTATGAAGTCGGTACCACGGCGAATGATGGTAGTGTTTTCCCCAATCTGATTGTACAGGTTTTTAAACCGGAATACATGGTCCCGTCCGGAGCGAAGCGTGAAGTTGGACATCAGGCTGAGGCGGGTTTCTTTCTGCCAGGTATCATCGTTATAGGCGAAACGCTGCAAAATGGGCCGCGAGCGGTCTTCCCACTCCAGATATCTGAAGAACGAGCGTTCGTAATATTCATATCCCGTACCATAATCAATCGTGGTGATGTTCGACCAGTTGCGGCGGCCGCTCTGCCAGTTGCGGCCAAAGCCAATCCCCACGCTGTGATCAGCCAGAGCAGTGCCCGACTCAGGCATAAAGTTATTTGGCAGCGTAAGTGCAGCATCCCTGCGTAGCTCTGCGTTTCTGGGCGAGGATTGAAGCGCACGGGTATCCGGAAAATCGGAAGGCAGTCTTCGAAAGCCGTTATCAAAACCCAGAAAGTCGGTTCTCGACCCGGCTGACTGCATGTAGGTGCGGCCGGTTGTTCCGGGGCGGTAGCCCAGGCCAAGGCTGAAACTGCTGAAGTTTTCCTCAGTCTGCTCTACGGTGTAGAGCTTAATCACGCCGCCGGCAAAATCGCCCGGAAGCTCGGCTGAACCCGACTTGGAAATGAGCATCCGGTCGAGTGAACCGCTGGATATGAGATCAAATGAAAAGGTTCGCTTATCGATTTCGGTACTTGGGGCCTGTACGTTGTTAATCATAACGCTGTTGTAGCGCTCGCTAAGGCCACGAATCATCACAAAACGGCTGTCTACAATAGTTACACCGGGAATACGCTGCATCACCTGAGCGGCGTTGCTGTCCTGACTGCGCGCTATCTGCTGACCCGAAACGCCGGTTACAATCTGGCTGGTGCGGCGTATATCCTGAATGAGCGAGGCATCCGTATTTCGCTGGCGGGAGGCCGAAACGGTAATAGCGTCCAGGTGCAGGGTTGACTCACGTATTAGGGCATTCAGCTCATGTCGCCCGCCGGCGGTGATTTCCACTTCCGTTATGCTGAGAGCCGCGTAGCCTACGTAGTTAAATATTACGGTGTACGTACCGGCCGGTATGTTTCGGATGATATAGCGCCCGTCTATATCGGTTGCGGCGCCAAGCATGGTGCCCTCCAGACGAACCGAAGCACCTATTACGGCCTCACGGTCGGACTCGTCGAGCACCAGACCGCTCAGGGTTCCGGTATTTTGTGCAGAAAGCACTTCGGCAAAACCGGCGTTAAGTGCAAATATGGTACCGATACAAAGCAGAAAAAAACGCGTTTTAATCATGTTAACTGTATAAAAAGTTGATATGCTCAGCAGGTTGTTTGTTTACTTTACAGCTGTTCCTTCAGCCCGTAGAACTCCAGAAGCGGATGGTCGTCGGTACGAATCCATACCCGCTGATCCTGGTCGAAACGGCTCCATTCATTTGGAAACTCGATATACTCTTCTGTACCGGAGTTCTCAGGATACCAGGGCGACAAGTCCGATCCGGATGCCATCACCCTGAACAGCTTATCAGATTTGGTTTCCAGCTCCTGCGGATCCATGGCCCAGGTGCGGAAATGCTCGTTATAATGGGTGATGCGTCCCGTGGTATCGCGCTGCATTTCGATGCCTGTTGCGACCCTGCGCTGGTGCAGACTGCGCGCATCACGGCTGATGAGCAGAAACTCGCGCCCCTCTTCCGTGCGGTGATAGAAATCCAGCCTGTGGCGTGATGCTATTTGAGCATAGGCGTCATCAAACCTGGACTCATGCCGCGTGAGCACCGTGGCCTCTGATGGCATTCTGCCAGCATAGCGAATAATCTGGTCTATCAGCTGGTACCGTTCGTCCGGACTTAGCTGAGATTCAGCTTGAATATCCAGAGAAGGAGTATCCTTTTGCGCAGATGAGCAGGCCGCAAAAAATACAAGCGTGATAAGTAACAAAAATCGTTTTGGGAAGAGCATTGCCTGATGGAATTGGTTTAAATAAAACACGACCTGCCGGATCAGCGGCAGGTCGTTGGTGATATGGAGATTTTTCAGATCCTGATGCAAGACCTAGTATTCCCGGTTTACAGGATCGAACTCGGTCCAGCCCTGGG
Source organism: Balneolia bacterium (assembly GCA_022565795.1). Lineage (GTDB taxonomy): Bacteria > Bacteroidota > Rhodothermia > Balneolales > Cyclonatronaceae > Cyclonatronum. The sequence goes on along the minus strand of JAIUMA010000013.1, from coordinate 32,693 downwards.
TCCAGTTGTCGTTGCCAAAAGCGCCGATGAATCCTACGGTCGTATCAAAGAAACCGGCGCGGTTTGGCTCATTAAAACGGGGATGGCTGAAGTCAGCGCCCGAAGCAAGCGTGCCGCTTGTTACACGGAAATCAGGATTTGAAGCATAGTCATCGGCCAGACGACTGCCGAAGAAGAGCTCTGGATTCAGACCCAGTTGTGCGTGCAGCTCATCTGAAAAAGGACCGGAAATTACGGTGTTATCTGCTTCCCAAATGGCTCTTACTTCATCTCGGTCTACGCCGGAACCGGCAAGAAAAGCGTTGTCTGCATTGGCGTACACCATAATGTTGTTTTGCAGCGTGCCGCGTCCGTTCAGGTAGTTTTCAAGTACTGATGGCTGATTCATACGGAGACCGCGCGGGAATCCGGTAAACACAGAGTTGAAAATTGATACGGATGTACGGCGACGTAGGTCGATGGCGTGCGCATAATTACCGTTGGAAATACTTGAGCCCTGACGAATTGGACCAATCACGGTTACGTTGGAGAAGGTTCCTGTGGTGTATGGCTCCACATCGTTGTCGTTCGGGCCGTTATCGCACTCAAACGCATTTGACTGAGACTGATCAGCAAAACCCGGGTAGCGGATGATGAGACCAAACTGCACGTTACCGGACCAGCCGTAATCGCAGTCGAAGTCGTCGTCCCACATGGCGTGGCTTACGAAGTAGCGGCCGTTTACAGTGCCGCCAAACCATTCGAAGCCGTCATCGCCGCCAAAGGATACCATGTTGTATTCCATCTCAGTACCGCGACCAACGCCGCCCATGGTGATGGAGTTGGTTTCGTTGTTTGGTGATAGCTCAATACCGCCAAACTCAGCGCGTACGTAGCGAAGAACACCGGAGCTCTCATTGTCGAACTGGCTGCTGCCTGTGGTGCCAAAAAACACTTCAGGCGTAATTCCTTCGATTGCCGGGCTTGGCTGGTTTACGTTGGCACGGCCCAGAATTACAAGTCCGCCCCAGTCGCCGCGGTCACGAACGCCCGGCTCCTGAGCCGATGTGAACACGATTGGGTTCTCGCGGGTACCATCGGCGATAATTGTGCCGCCTTTATCAATTACAAGAGTAGCACGGGTTCTTTTGTCTCCAAAGATTACGGTTCCAGGCTGAATGGTTAGAGTACGGCCATCACGAACAAAAACCTGTCCTTTCAGGAGGTATTTATTGTCCGCCGTAAGCGTCTGGGTTGGCAAATCACCGGTTAATTCGATGAAGTCGGTAGCCGGATCAAGGTCTTCATCGCTGTTTGAGTTTGTGGAACAAGCTCCGGCAACGAGTAAAAGTGCTGCAAGCAAGAGCACTTTTTGAAAGCTTTGTAAGTAGTTCGCAGTCATAACGTAAGAGTAAGTGTGAAGGTTTTGGAATACCACAATTTCCCACTGTACTGTTATCGAAATGTTACCGAAAACAGCCTCTTTTGTTAACTTATTGTTACTATTACCAGCTGCAATTTGGCTTTCTTTTAAAAATTTCCCTTATTTGCCTAGTTTGGTCAAAAATGCCAGAGAATTAATATTCATTTTCAGGACGGCGCGTCTCAGCCTTTCTCTCCCGAACTGCTTTTTTGAACGCATAAAAAAGACAGTCTGATTGTTTAACCAGACTGCCTCTTCAACTCAGTAGATTCCGGTAAGCTGCCGGCGCAGGTTCGCCGGATTACCAGATACGGATGCGGTTTTCTTCATCGATGTACATCTCGTCGCCGGGCTGCACGTCAAAAGCATCATAAAACAGATTCATGTTGGAAACGATGGCCAGTACGCGGTATTTACCGGGTGAGTGTGGTCCCGTGATGATCTGCTGACGCATAGCCTCATCGGTAAACTTGGTTCTCCAGATTTGTCCCCAGCCGATAAGGAAGCGCTGTGCATCGGTGAAGCCATCAATTACCGGCCCTTCTTCTCCGTCCAGCGAGTTTTGGTAGGCACGCCATGCTACGTTCATACCGCCGAGATCGGCGATATTTTCACCCAGACCAAGAGCTCCGTTAAGGAACATATCGTCAATTGGGTTGTACTGACTATAGAAATCGATCATCTTTTCAGCGAGCTCCTGGAAGGCGTCTTCATCTTCCTGTGTCCACCAGTCGCGCAGGTTGCCATCGCCATCGGAGCGACGTCCCTGATCGTCGAAGCCGTGTGAGATCTCATGACCAATTACCGCACCAATCGCGCCGTAGTTAACTGCATCTTCAGCATTTACGTCGAAGAATGGCGGCTGAAGGATGGCGGCCGGAAATACAATTTCATTAAGCGTTGCACGGTAGTAGGCGTTTACGGTCTGTGGTGTCATTCCCCACTCGTCGCGGTCTACCTCTTCACCAAGGCGGCCAATGTTTCGCTCGTACTCACAAACGGCCGAGCGCATAACGTTGCCCATTAAATCATCGCGCTCAATTTCGAGGCAGTCGTAGTCGCGCCAAACTTCCGGATAACCGATTTTTGTTGTGAAGGTCGACAGTTTGGCCAGCGCTTCTTCCTTGGTGTCTTCGGTCATCCATTCGAGCTCGCGAATCGACTGATCGAAAGCTACGATAAGGTTATCGATCATTTCGTCCATGCGGTCGCTGGCTTCCTGCGGGAAATGACGCTCTACATATTTCTGGCCTACCATAAATCCCAGCACGCTTTCAGTAGCTGAAACGGCTCTCTTTTCACGACTACGCTGCTCCTGCTGTCCGCGGAGAATCTGGCCGTAAAAGCGGAAATTGGCATCATCAAAATCTTCGCTCAGGTTAGACGCAGCAGAGCGAAGCAGATGAAAGCGCAGATAGGTTTTCCAGTCGGCGATGGCGACATCATTCTGCATGGCTGCGAAGCTGGAGAAGTAGGTTGGCTGACGAACAACCATTTCCTCTATATCGCCGAGACCTGCATTATCCAGAAACATCATCCAGTCGAAGCCGGGTGCCATCTCGCTCAGCTCGGGAATCGTCATTTTGTTGTAGGTCGCCACCCGGTCGCGGTTTTCAACACGTGTCCAGTGGTTTTCGGCTATAGCGGTCTCAACGGCCATAACGGTTGAGGCAGCGCTGCTGCCATCACCCCACTCGGCCAGATCCCAGATTTCGGAAATATAGCTAACGTAGGCGTCGCGGATAGCACGGGAGCGGTCATCATCATTCACGTAGAAGTCGCGGTCCGGAAGACCGAGACCCGACTGGCCCGCAGCGGTGATGTATTGATCGCTCTGCTGCTGATCCTGCCCTACCGATACAGAAACCGGAAGCCCAAAGCGGAATCGCTGATTATAGCCCCAGAATGCGGCCAGATCATCGTGGGATGAAATGGCATCGATACGGCCAAGTGCATCTTCAAGCGGCGAGAGACGAAGCTCGTTAAGCAAGTCTACGTTCATGTATGATGCAAACATATCGCCGATTTTCTGCTCATCACTTCCCTGTGAAGCGTTAGCTTCGGCGGCTTCACGAATGATATCGAGCACGTGCTGATCGGCGATTTCACGCAGTTCATCGAAGCTGCCCCATCGTGAGCGGTCAGATGGTATCTCAGTCTCCTCAAGCCAAACACCGTTTACGTAGCGATAGAAATTGTCGCCCGGATTAACAGAGGTGTCCATAAAGTGATGGTAAATTCCGGAGTCCATATCAGCCGGATCGACGGGTGAATCTGAGCTGTTGCATGCAGAAAACAGCACAACACTTGCTATCAGAAGCACACCTGAAAGTTTAGATACATTCATGCAATTAGAATAAGTATGATTGTTTTTTTGACGTAAAAGTAGTCCTATCGATTTTAATACAACGTGTTGAACATCACAAATTAAAAGCATTTTTACAACAAGTCTGAATTTCGTTTATCAAACTGTTTTTACTTTTAACAAATGGTCTGTAAGGGCTTACAAATGCTTGTCCTCATGAACCTTACATAGTTGAATTGTAGTTTTTTTTTGTTAGATTCAGAATTAGCCCAAAATATAGCTTTAAAAAGCACCAGGGGCACAAATCGGTACGGCTGCACAGAAGGCACCAGCACATTTACGAAAACAACCATCACAACAAACGTGGTAAACGGGAAAAAGCTGTGATCGACATCAACTCTTTTGTTATCGCACTGCAAAGTAACGACCAGGATGAGGTAAATCGCTGGTCGGAAAGCGCCAGTACTATTATTGCTGATTATCTTCGCCTCAAGTTTCGCGCCAGCACAGACGACGCTCAGGATTGCGTTCAGGAGACGCTGGCAATGGTTTTCGAAAAAGTACAGGCCGGCAGCTTCGACACCAACAATCCGGGCGCATATATATTAGCCACGGCCCGAAACAACTACTTTAAGATATACAACGAGAACAAGAAAAAAGTAACGGATGAAGTCCTCGATATGGAAATGGAGTTTCATCCCGACCCAACCTCCATCCTAATGGATAAGGAGATGATGGCTATTTTGCACAAATGTATACAGCAGCTGGCTGACCTTCCGAAGAAGCTTATTAACTATCTTTTAAAGAACCCCGACGCGAAATCTGAAAAAGTTGCCAAAGAATTCAATACTTCAGTGAATAATATCTGGACGCGTAAACATCGTATAAATCAACAACTTCACGCCTGTATCGAAAAAAATTCCTGAATTTCTCAAAAAAGTTTGTAAGGAAATCGGGTTTCGCGACTCATACGTGTAGTAGCACGTATGAGATTCGCTGAACACGCGCAAACTTTTTAAACAAATTCAATGAAAGAAGAGAACGACATTAATCTTCAGGCCAAAGCACAGGAGCTGATTCACCTGTACTTAACCAACCAAATGGATGAAGCAGAAAAGCAAGCTTTCTGGGAGTTCATGATAGAAAACCCGCAGTTTCATAAGGAGCTCCGGTTAAATGCAAGCCTGCTGCAGTTATCCCGCCAGAATCCGGGGCTGCTTGACGCTTCCGACGATGATATCAATGCAACATCCGTAAACGGCCTGCCGCCATACACAGACGATGATTCCTCCGGTGCCGGCGACTCACAGCCCGAACCCGAGAGTAGTTCCTACACCTATTGGGTTATTTCAATGGCTGCCGTTATCATGGTTGTGATTGCATTTAATTTTATCAGAGTTTCCAGCCCCACGGAAACACAGCTTTTTGTAGCTGAAATGCCGACCAACCTTTCTCCCGTCGATGAAATCGATATCTTTTTCTTTGAGTCCATCCCGACTCTTAGGGATGAAACCAGCGAAGATGAATTTGTCCAAAAGTTCGACCAAAGCCTGATAGCAGCGTTTTCAGATGATTTCCAAACTGCTCTGCAAATCTACGATGAGTTGATTGCAGCCTTTCCGGAAGACCCGAGAACCGCAATGGTTCACATGAATGCCGGCATTCTCTATTATAACCTGAGCGAATACCCAAACGCAGTTAGCAGATTTGAAGACGCCATTGAGCTTTCTGAAGAAGACCCAGCTATGGATGAAAAAGCGCTCTGGTTTATGGCCAACGCTCAGCTCAACATTGGTGAAGTGACTCAGGCCTATGCTAACCTGCTTACCATAGCCTCAATGCAGGGTGAATTTATGTTTGAAGCCGGTGAACTAATTAACCAGATAGAACCTTACCTGGAATAGCATTTTAGAACAAGCTTAAGCAGCCATTTTAGAGAGACAGTGTCCGGCTCAGACCGGCGCTGTCTCTCTTTTTTTGTTTTGTTACCAAAACAGTCATTCATCATTTGTATTTTAAGCACTTCGCCTCGTGGTATAGGTTTACGAACTCCAAAGACCGCCACTGATCTTCTAACACCCGAAATTCTTCCATTCATTTTGTCTAACCCGAATTTAAACGCAGAATTCAAAGAGGACTCTTTTGAGCAGAGCCTGAGGCCACTTCGCCTTGACGAGTTTATTGGTCAGCAGAAAATAATCGATAATCTCACTGTTTTCATTAAAGCGGCCAGAATGCGTGGTGAATCTCTGGATCATGTGCTGCTTTCAGGACCTCCGGGCCTGGGGAAAACCACGCTCGCTACGGTTATCGCGAACGAGATGAATGTAAGCATGCGGCCCACAACCGGCCCTGTTCTCGAAAAGCCGGGTGACCTCGCCGGCTTGCTCACCAATCTCGAAGAGGGCGACGTTCTTTTCATTGATGAAATCCACCGCCTGAATCCTGTTGTGGAGGAGTATCTTTACTCTGCGATGGAGGATTTCAAAATCGATATTGTTATCGACTCCGGTCCCAACGCACGAAGCGTACAGATAGAACTCAAAAAGTTTACCCTCATCGGAGCCACTACACGAAAGGGACTGCTTACTGCTCCGCTCAGAGCCCGTTTTGGCATCGACCTCAGACTGGATTATTATGATGTCGAGCTTCTCCAGCATATTGCCGGAAGAACGGCTGGAATCCTGAATATCGGGCTTAGTGACAAAGGCTCTTTCGAAATCGCCCGTCGCAGTCGCGGCACCCCTCGTATCGTAAACAGGCTGGTTCGTCGCACCCGTGATTTTGCCGAGGTAGCAGGCATAAACGAGATTACTGATACCCTCGCCGACAAAGCCTTGAATGCCTTAGATGTGGATACCAACGGCCTCGACGACATGGATATTCGCATACTGCACGTCCTAACGGAACAGTATAAAGGCAAACCGGTAGGACTCAGTACGCTTGCAGTTGCGGTAAATGAGGAAAAGGGCACCATCGAAGAAGTTTACGAGCCGTTTCTCATCCAGGAAGGCTTTATACAGCGCACACCCAAAGGACGAACGGCCACTCAGAAAGCCTTCGAATACATGGGCGTCAAACTGCCGGGCGGTAACGATAAAAGCCTGTTCGACAGCTAAACTATTTCAAAGCGGCTTGAGTCTGATAAAGGATTTTTCGCAGGTGTTGCAGCGATATCTTCGGGTAGGCACCAGCGGCGATAAAAATCGCATCCAGTCAGGTCGCTGAATTCTTTTTACCTCACAGTGGTTTAAGTCACACCCTGCTGTTCGGCTAGCGGTGAAACGCTTTACTTTCCGAAGTATCACGATCAGAGAAAAACTTAAAAACAGCAAAGCTAAAACGGCTAATACGGGCAGCATCAGAGCGTTCATAAGTAATCTGGAGTGTTATAAGTTAAGGTGCTACTTTCTCACGAATATATCTTTCAATATAGACGGAAAACTATTGCCGGACAATCCGTCTACATTTTTCTTTCATTATAATTTTGTAAATTTGTCGCCCCTCGCGCTTAAACACAAGCTCATATTTTAATTTAAGACGTACATGAAAAAATTATTTACTTCTGAGTCAGTTTCAGAAGGCCACCCGGATAAAGTTGCCGATCAAATTTCAGATTCTATTCTCGACGCGCTTCTTTCCCAGGATCCGGAATCAAGAGTTGCGGTAGAAACATTGGTTACTACAGGTCTTGCAGTAATTTCCGGTGAAGTCCGCACAAATGCATATGTCGATGTTCAGGAAGTTGCACGCGAAGCCATTCGCCGCATTGGATATACCAAAAGTTCGTATCGTTTCGACTCTGAGTCCTGCGGCGTAATCGTGGCCATCCACCAGCAGAGCGATGACATTGCGATGGGCGTGGATGAAAACAAAGAGTCCAACAAATCCATCGGAGCAGGTGATCAGGGCATGATGTTCGGTTATGCATGTAAGGAAACCGACACCTTTATGCCGCTTAGCATACAGCTGGCGCATGATTTGGTTCGCGAGCTTGCCGCCATTCGCAAAGAGGGCAAGATTATGACCTACCTTGCACCAGACAGCAAAAGCCAGGTAACGATTCAAAACGATGCCGACGGAAATCCAACCCGTGTTGACACCATCGTACTTTCTACGCAACACGACGCTGATGTTAGCCAGGAGCAGATCAAAAAAGATATTCGCGAACAGCTTTTTAGCCGCGTAATCCCATCACATCTTCTTGATCACAACACGGTGATGCACATCAACCCGACCGGTAAATTTGTGATTGGCGGTCCGCATGGTGATACGGGGCTCACCGGTCGCAAAATCATCGTGGATACCTATGGCGGACACGGTGCCCACGGCGGTGGTGCGTTCTCTGGTAAAGACGCAACTAAAGTGGACCGTTCGGCAGCCTATGCAGCGCGTCATATCGCTAAAAACATTGTTGCCGCAGGCTTAGCTGAAAATTGTCTTGTTCAGCTTGCTTATGCTATTGGCGTTGCTGAACCGGTTTCCGTTTCGGTTAACACCTACGGCACCGGCGTGGTCGACGATGTTAAACTGGCCGATGCCGTTCAGCGTACATTCGACTGTACCCCGTCGGGCATCATTTCGCGTTTTGAACTGTCCAAGCCAATTTTCACTCAGACAGCTGCCTATGGCCATTTTGGTCGTCCTGAGTTTCCATGGGAACAATTGGACTACACAGACAAAATCGCCAATGCTGTAAAATAACAGCACAGCTGCTAAAACATATGAGACTGTCCGGCCCGGCGGAATGAGATACTACCTTTGTGCGTTATCTCATCGCCGGGCTTTTTTATGTCCGCAATTCATCAATTGATATACACCCAATTATCCTGCAGATTTTCGCAGCATGAGTAACTTCCTGCTTTTTCTTGTTTTTTATACCTTGATGGTCCTGGTTTTTGGCAGCATGCAGTATGTTGTATTTCAGACTTTCAAGAAATGGTACACCTTTAGTTTTTCAAGCTCCGTTACGCACGACCGTCTGAAAAAACTCGCCATTGGTATTCTCGTTGTTGGAAACCTGCTTTTCTTCCCAAGGTTTGCTATTACTTATACTACCTGGCACGAATCACTTTTGCTGCAGAAGTTCCTGATTAATCCCGGCGGCATCTATTTTGCCTTCATATTTATGCTGTTTGTTTTCAGCGCCCTTTACAGCGGTTTCAGCAATCTGTATAAGTTTACTGCTTTCATTAAACGGTTTATTCAGCGCGACCATAGCTACAAGCAGGCTCAAAAAACTACAGCTGCTGCTCCCGAGCCTGCAGCTGTTCCCGAATACTCATCTGTTAACGATAACAAAACCAGCGGCGGACTCTACTCCCGCCGTGAATTTATACGGACTGCGGGTACGGTTGCTTTCGGGGCGCCTTTGCTACTTACTTCGGGTCTATCCGCTGCCACGCACAGAAATTATGTCATCAGTAAGCAGACTTTTTACTACCCAAACTTACCGTCCGGTCTTGAAGGCCTGAAAATCGCGCACATAAGCGATATTCATTCCGGTATATATATGAATTCGAACCAGATTCGCGAAATCTACGAAATCGTAAACAGTCTGAATCCAAATATTAGTGTGATTACAGGTGATATGGTGGACACGCACGAAAGCGAAATTCCTGCTATCAGAGATACTATTGATATGCTGAAAACCGATTACGGTGTGTTTGGCTGCCCGGGTAATCACGATCATTATGCTTCTATTAACGGCCTGCAGAGCGCGCTTACTGATAAGCCAATTAGTCTGCTCAGAAACCGCAGTCACAACCTGACCATTAACGGTGAGCCGGTTTCAATCATTGGTATTGATGATGCCGGAGAGACGGGACGAAATTTTGATGACCTCGATGCTGCACTTGCGGGTGCAAATCCTGAATCCTTTAAAATACTGCTTTCTCATCGCCCCCATAAATTTGAGGAAGCAGCCCATAAAGACATCAACCTCACACTTTCCGGCCACACACACGGCGGGCAAATCGGTTTTGATCTTGGACCCCTTGAGCTTTACCCTATTGATCTGTTCCAAAAGTATTCAAGAGGCCACTACCAGAAAGGTGATCACCAGCTTTATGTGAATGTAGGCGTTGGTCTGGTCGGTGCTCCGATACGCCTTGTGCGGCCTGAGATTACTGAAATTACGCTTACTTCTAATCCAGAGCTTAAAGGTTCAGTGGTTGTAAACGCCTAAACTTGACTTCTACGAGTTTAGCTTTTCGGCAAGAGTTACGGCATTCCTAATACAGTCCGGCACAGATATCCCGTTTCTGAAATTCCCGAGATAATGTAGTCCTGTATGCTTTTCTTCCATCCTTCCAAGATAATTATAAACCGCTTTATAAGCCGTGGTGTACTGCGGAATTGCTTTGTCCCATCGGGTGATATGATACATAACCGGCTCTGATTTTGCCCCTAGCAGAAGGTTGATGTCTTCCTTAACCCTCTTCAATATCATTTCATCTGTTTCCCGGGCATAGTCAGGACTACGACTCCCTCCGATGAAGCAGGTCAACAAATGATGATCATCTTCTGGTGTTCGACCCTGAAAAAGGCTGCTGTTGAACAGACAGCCCAGAATATTCATCTTTTCAGCGGCGGGCACCAGCATTCCGAATCCGTCCAACAGATGTGCAACCTGCTCTTTTTTGTATCCCAAATGAACTACTGTTAAAGGCGGATATTCGGTTTCAGGGAGTTCTTTCAGATCTTCATCAAAACCAGACCACTCGATATTCTGAAGAGCAAACAACGGAAGTGTCAGAATCAGGTTTTTGCCTTCGGCCTTGATACCGTCGGCACTTTCCAGCACATAGCCATCCGTGTTTTTTTTGATTTTGGTGATGTTGAAGTCAGCTCTTATCCGCTCACCTAAACTATCGGTCAGCGCTTTCACAAATTCCCTGTTACCACTTTTGAAGCTTATCATCGGTGCTGACGCCCTGGGCAAATCTCCTTTTTTCCGATCTTCAGGCTTTATTTTAAACTGACCTTTAATTAGCGAGCCATATTTGTCTTCGAGCACGCCCAGCATCGGAAAGGCCATGCGCATAGACAGGTTTTCAGGATCTCCCGCGTATACACCAGCCACAAACGGATTGATGGCATAATCCAGGAACTCTCCTCCTAATCTTCTGCGCACAAAATTTGCCAGACTTTCATCCGGATCCGTTCCTTTACGGATGAAGGGTTCTTTGAACAGCCTCAGCTTTGCGCGGCCGCTGAACAGAGGTGTACGGATGAATTCCATTGCACCGCCGGGAAGAGGAACCAGTTTCTTGTTCTTAACAATGTAGCGGTTTTTAGCTACCGGCTGAGCGGTAACCACCCGCTTCCGCATGCCTAACTCATCTATCAGCTCGCGGAGGTAGGTGTTGGATTCTACGATTGTGTTCGGGCCCGTTTCCAGTATCCAGCCGTTTTTTTCGACAGTTCTGAGTGCTCCTCCGGCCTCTTTGCCGGAGTGAACCAGAGTAACGCTCCTACCTCTTTTTGAAAGCTTGTGAGCTACTGTCAGTCCCGATATGCCGCCACCTGCTACTATAAATTCTGATTTCGATACCATCACTGCCGCTTCTTTTTAATAATGAGTTAATTCAAATATAAATATTTTATTCGTGCGCTTCATTTTGTGTAAGAGCCAGATATTATTTGATTAAAAGCCGCACTCGCTTATTTAGACTAATTTAAAACAATGCTTGATTCCAACAGGATTCGCTCTTAATTTAGATGCGTTCCAAACAAAAATGGAAGTTAATTGGCTGCCAAATCTTCGGCACCTGTTTTACTCAAAAAAAATTCACACATGAAAACCACCACCCAATATCTATTATTAGTAATACTTTTATTTTTATTCCCGCTAACTTCACATGGCCAGCAAACCGGCCAAATCTCCGGTACCGTAACCTCCGAGAGCGGTGAGCCCCTTATCGGTGTGAATATACTGATTGAAAACACCAGCGTTGGCACAGCAACAAATATTAACGGCGAATTCCACCTTGAAGGACTTCAATCAGGCTCTTACACCTTACGCGTTAGCTATGTTGGATATATAACCAGCAGAAGGTCTGTTACGGTTCAGGCCGGTCAGCTCTCCAGTATGGAGATTGTGCTGGATCGTATGCTCGATATGCCCGGGATTACACTTATCGGGCAGCAGCCTGATCGTCTGGAGCGCGTACCAGGTTCCGCAGCCATTGTTACCGAACAGCAAATTCAGACAGTTGCCCCCGTTAGCGGACATGAGGTATTTCGCAGGGTTGCCGGAATCCACGCTGTTGAGGAAGAAGGATTAGGCCTGAGAGCAAATATTGGCGTTCGTGGCCTTGACCCTTCTAAAAGCCGCTCTGTTCTTATGCTTGAAGACGGTATTCCCGTAGCGCTCGCACCATACGGAGAGCCGGAAATGTACTATACTCCATCCATGGACCGCATGTCGGGTATAGAGGTCGTTAAGGGAAGCGGTTCAATTCTCTTTGGCCCTCAAACATTCGGTGGTGTTGTAAATTATATTACAGCAGACCCTCCGCCGTTTCCCACTACAGATATTCATCTTCGTGGTGGTGAAGGCGGATATTTTGTAGGCCGTCTTGGCTATGGAACCACCGTTGGGAATACTGGCATACAGGCAACCTACCTGAGAAGACAGGGCAACGAGGTTGGGCTGCTCGATTTCGGGCTTCACGACCTTACGGGTAAAGTTAAGATGGTTCTTAGCGACCGTTCCGTTGCCGGTATTAAGCTTGGCCTTTATGATGAGGCCTCTAATTCCACCTATGTTGGTCTAACGCAGCAGATGTATGATGGTGGCCAGTTCGATTTCACCCATCTTGCGCCCGATGATATACTTAATATTCGGCGTTATTCTGTCAGTTTTTCGCATGACTTTTTCATAAATGAAGACGCTACCCTGCGTACTACAGCTTATGGTTATACAACTACGAGAAACTGGTCGCGACAGGACTTCGACACCGTTTTTGATCCAGACCGTGAATACGTGCGCATCGTCGGAGATGAGAGCACACCGGGCGGAGCTATCTTTTTCCGGGATGGTACCGGAAACCGGAACCGACAGTTCGAGGTACTTGGCGTTGAGCCAAGATTCTCCCTTAACTATGATCTAGCCGGAATGAATCAGGAGCTTGATGCAGGCGTTCGACTCCTATACGAACGCGCTTTCGAACAGCGTATTGACGGAGACACCCAGTCACCCCAGTCAGGCGTACTGCGCGACGATGAGATTCGTACCGGCTACGCTTTCAGTGCCTACCTTCAGAACCGGTTTAACCTAACCAGCCGCTTCTCGGTTACTCCGGGGCTTCGCATGGAGTACTTCGACTACGAGCGCGACATCAGAAGGCTTGGCAATCAGCCGCAGGACATTGTAAGCACGGATACGGTAACTGAGCTTATTCCAGGGCTCGGGTTCAACTATCGGGCTTTTGAAGGGGTGGCCTTTTATGGTGGCGTAAACAGAGGATTCGGACCACCAAGAGTTAAAGATGCTATCAGTCCGCTTGGTATCAGCGAGGAGCTTGATGCTGAGCTGAGCTGGAACTACGAGCTTGGAACCCGCGCCCGTCTTACCCGCGGCGTTGATCTGGAGCTGACAGGTTTCTACATGGACTTCTCCAACCAGATTATTCCGGTTGCTGAAGCTGCTGGCGGTGCAGGCGCGCCAGGTGCCAGCCTTACCAACGGTGGCGCAACCGAACACCTAGGCCTCGAAGCTACCCTGAATCTTGATTTCCAGCAGATGCTGTCAACACAATGGGGTATCAATCTGAGCACGGCAGCAACTATTGTACGAGCTGAATTCAGCGAAGACCGCTTCGTACAGAGCGGAGGGGAAACCGTTAATGTTAAGGGAAACACAACGCCATATGCTCCTGAAATTCTCGTTTCGAGCGACCTGAACATCGTTGCTCCGTTCGGACTTGGGCTATCGTTAACCGGAACCTACATTGGTGATCAGTTCGGTGATGTGCTCAACACTACCGACGGCTCACTCGACGGTCGCAGCGGTCAGATTCCAGCCTACTTTGTACTTGACGCCCGCGCAAGCTACGAGCTGCCTATGCTCAGCCAGGCTTCCGTAAGTCTGTCCGCAAAAAATCTTTTAGATGAGCGCTACATCGTTTCCAGACGTCCGCAGGGTATACGCGTTGGTCTGCCGCGCTTTATCTCTGCAGGAGTTGATTTCAGTTTCTGATTTGATTCGGATTTTATTACCCCTCAAAAAAAGAGCCGCATGGAAGCAATTCCATACGGCTCTTTTTGCATTAAGCGTTTAAGGACCGGAAACTGTTTTAATAACTGAAGTTATTAAAATTGAGTACGAGCGGAACATCTGAACCGGAAGGGCGGCCGCTCTGCTGGCTCACGCAGTCACCGGCACATATCTGAACGCTTGGGATATTTAAAACCGCAGCGTCTGAAATATGCGGGATGGTAGCACCGAATGCAGACTCAATCGCGCGAATGTAATCGTTGGTCACCAGCGCTATCCCCCGGGCATTCGGATGAATACCATCGGTTGAGAAAACGCCGTTCGGGCTGAAATCGGGAGCGAGCGTGCGTGTCCCTACCTGCACACCCAAACCACTTCCATCAAGACCGAGAAGACGCGTGAATATACTTTCCGGACTGTCGAAATCAACGACAGCGACCATAGTAGCAGAAGCGTTAATCTGGTCCGCGATAGCTTTCATAATTCCGTTAAACGTCTGGCGGGCCGTTTCAACTTCTACAATGTTTTCCATCGTAAGGCTGAACTGCGGCGCCAGCGGAAGCACAACGCCCCGAATAGAGGTTGGGTTATTCGGATCGGCCAGCGTACCCAGCTGCTGGGCTGCAGCCAGAAGCAATAACTCACCCTGTACCATCGGGCGGGCCTGACGGTACGGCTCGAGCGCTTCACGCTGCTCAGGTGTAATTTGTCCGGCAGTAACCAAAAAATCGAGTTGCGGACCAATATCCATCAAACCCGGATCAACTATGAATACAGGGTTGTTACCAGCCTGATAAATCACCTCACGCTGTTCTTTGTCTTCTTCTGTGAACTCAGCGAGTGGTCCAATATTACTATCAGCCATTCCCTGGTACACTGCATTAAGCGTTGCCAAGCCCTCATTCAGCTGTGCGGCTTCCGCCTCACCAAACTCCAGCACGTTCCACTGTACGGCCTGGAAATGCGGAATGGCGAGCACGTTTGGAATCGTGCCAATCGCGCCTCTGGCTCCGCTTCCGACAAGCTGCTGAAGAACAGCCTGGTAACGCTGCTGGAAATCGGAGGTTGAGGTCAGAATCGCAGGGTTCGTAGCGCCGCTGAGGGCATAGCCCAATACATCGTTATTACCGATCCAAAGCGTGAAGAAGGTCGGATCTTTAGCCAGCGCATCACCCAGAATGGTTGAAGCACCCGGCTGTGATGCAAAACGTGCATAAAACGGATTAAAAGCAGGATCGCCCGGAGTACCGGTTCCGGCGGTCAGCAGCTGACCTACCTGTATCCCCGGCACGCCAAAGTTATGAAGCGCTGAACGATCGCCTTCGAAATCTCCAGGGAGATCACCGTTTATTACAGGTGAAGGACCCGGGATGCTTGTATCCAGCTTAAACCGACCCAGGATAACACCTTGCTCAGGATTTGAAGCAGCTGCGTTAAATCCGTTAGCTGAATTGATATCAGGCTGGTTGAAGGTTTCAGGCCCGCCGGCAAAAGCAAGCTGAGCCGCGAGCTGAGCACCAAACGAGTAGCTCTGGCCTAAATCATACAGTGCTCCGTCTTTAAACCCTGCGGTAAGGGAATTGCCTATAGTTACCAGACGGGTGAAATCTGCAGAGCCCGGATCGCCTTCCACAACTTCCGGTGCAGGCACCGGATTTTCTTCAAGACGATCATTTTTCAGCGAATCAGATATTCCGTCGCAGCTGTACATCAGAAATGCAGCTGTTAGCAGCCCGGCGGAGAGTTTTAGTAAGTTTTTCATAATCGTATAATTTCTAATTCAGGAATTGATCGAATGTGAAGGAAAGCATATACACAGCGCCAAGAGACGGATTACCAAACGAGGTTGTATAACGCTCGTTGAGGATATTCTGACCGCTCAGCTTAACGATGGTACGCCATTGCGGTATGCGGTAGCTAACCTGGGCATCGAGCGTACCGAACGCATCGATGACGCCTTCACCAAACGCAGACTCCCAGATGAAAGCATCCTGCCAGCGGTAGGTGAGGTTAAAGCCCACGTTTTCGATCACGTTTCTGTTGCGAAGCGAGATGTTATAGCGCCAGTTTGGCGTGTTGAAACCAGCACTGAATCCTTGATCACGAAGATCGCGCTCTGAAATCAGCTCGTTGTAAGTTACGTTACCACCAAGGGTGTACCCACGGCCGGCCGCGTAGTCGAGCCCAACGGCAAACCCGTGAGCGCGCACAACACCATCGGCGTTTACGTCGAATCCATAACGCTGCGTTGCAACCGTACGGTTGATGATAGCATCCTGTCCAGCAGCACTGTTCGGATTAAAGTCCGGACCCGGATCCTGACGCAGTCCGTTTGGGACACCCTGTGTGAAGTCGATCTCCGCAAGGAAATCGGTGTACTCACTGTAGTAGTAATAAGCATCGATGTACAGACGGTTGTCGATCAGCGCTTTGTAGCCTACTTCGAAAGTTCCAACCTTTTCGGTTTTGAACTCGGTAAACTCGACCGGCTGGAGCAGGTTTCTGGCATCTGCAGCGCTGGCACCTTCCGCAAGCGCCTGACGCGCAGCTTCCACGCTCTCGGTTAAGTAAACCGTATTGGTTTCGAAATTGTATCGGTCAACCAGAACAGGATTAGCACCAACCAGACGGCGGGAAACCACGTCCAGATCAATGAACTGATCCTGCGTTGTTGGGATACGGAAACCACGCTGATAGGACAGACGCACGTTGTGGTTGTCGAACAGATTGTAGACAGCAGAAACACGCGGAGAGAGCTGACCCGCAAAATTCTCGTTCTTGTCATAGCGAAGCGAGCCCTGCATGTTCAGGCGTCCGTCGAAGAACGACTTCGCAAGCTGGGTATAGAAGCCGAACTCATCCATAGTAAACTCGTCGCCGTTATCCTGGAGGGCGAACAGGGTACCTTCAGACTCGAGGGCAAAGCGACGGTAGTTACCACCCACGATTACCTCTACAAGATCCGGGTCGATGTACTCGCTAAAGTTATAGAGACCTTCAACGTGATAGAGAGCCGAGCGGTCGAGGAACCGGGCTCCGCCTTCAGAAATAGGCACTGAGCGAATCTGATCCGCAAGAGCGTTGAATTCATCAGAGCCCGGCTGAGGCTGTGCTGCTTCACCCGCCTGACGCGCAATTGCGTGCGCTTCATCCACGGTAGCTCCCTGTGTTCTTGCACCGGCAAAAGCTTCAAAATACGCAGGTATAAATGTTTCAACATTAATTAGCGAAGCCAGGGTGTTAGCGGCGTAGGTATCGCCGGAATTCTCCTGGGTGGTGTACGCACGAACGAAGAAGTTCGGATTGCGTAACTCCAGCTTACCGGTCCAGATTGAGAAATCATCCAGTACAAAGCGGTCGTTAGCGGTATAAACTGTACTGCCCTGCCCGTAGTTAAACTGAGCCAAAGCTTCGATGTTATCCGTTACTCGGTAGTGAAGAGCACCACCAAACTTGAGGCTTTCGGTTGTATTATCTACAAACGAGCCTTCTGTGAAACCGGTCGGTGTGAAGTTACCGGCTTCCCCATCAGGAATAAGGGAGCGAATAGCCGCAAGCTGCTGGTTACCCGCTGCAATCTGCCCGTCGGCAATCTGACCCAGATTCACAAGCGGCTGTCCGTAAACATTAACGCCATCATATACCCGGTTTCCGTTTCTGGAGGTAGCGCCACGCTCGACGGCGCCAAACGTAGCCGGACCCTGATCGCGTGTATCAACCCCTATAAAGTCGTTAGCACGCAGATAGGAGAAGTTGGCCTTGAAAGCAAAACGGTTGTCAAACGCCTGCGCATAGCGAAATGCGTAATCCTGATAGAGAGATAAATCGTCGTCGCGGTTATCGACGTGGTTAATACCCGTCTTGATTTGCGCTGAAACGCCCTGATACTCAAACGGGCTCTTGCTGTTCAGTAGCAGAATACCGTTGATGGCATTTGGTCCGTAAAGTGCCGAAGCTACACCCGGTATCAGCTCTGCGCTTTCCAGATCCAGATCGGAAATACCTACTACGTTACCAACGGCAAAGTTGAGACCCGGCGCCTGGTTGTCGATACCATCGATCAGCTGTACAAAACGGGTGTTTCCGTTAGCTGCAAAGCCGCGGGTATTTACCGACTTGAAGGTCATACTTTGTGCCGACATGTCCACGCCTTTAAGATTGGCCAGAGCATCGTAAAAAGTCGGAGCTGCCGACTCACGGATAGCAATGGCATCCATGCGCTCGATAGAAACCGGCGACTGAAGCACGCTTTGTTCAACTCTTGAAGCCGAAAGAACGACCTCAGAACCGAAAAAGGCCTGTTCACGCAAGCGAACCGTATTGCCGGTCAGGTTATCTTCGGTAATTTCGAGTTCAGCTGAACTGTACCCTACGCTCGTAATACGAAGCGTTAAGGGAAGTGATTGGGATGTGGTAATGGAGAACCGGCCGTTTATATCGGTAGCCACACCGGATACCGTACCGCGGATAACCACATTCACCCCAATAAGAGGTTCATTGTTCCGGTCGTCCACTACGGTTCCTTCTATGGTCACAGACTGCGCAACAGCCTGCTGAGGTGCCAGTGCCAGCAGCATGCACAGAGCCGCTGCCGCCATCATAGCGCGTAATGTAAACTTGCTCATAAGTAAGTAGTTATGTTTAGTTGTTGCGGACACAACTATCGACTTTACGGCACAGGTACCGTTTGCAAGACCGGCGTCGAATCACGGCAATACAGATAACAGTCGACTTTTGTGAACCACGAATCAGTTACGTAATCCCGCCCGAAGCTATCCCTTAGTTATGTTAATTCTTCCTTCGATGGTATATTGGGGATGCAGCCCTCACGGGTTTAAACAGTTTAACAATGTTAATTTAGCATTAAATTTATTTTTAACCCAACCGCAATTAATTTTGCTAAGCTTCTGATTTACAGAATCTTAATTTAACATCAAAAGAATTATAATAACCTTCCTCATTCGTGACTGTAAACAAGCAAGTTAGCTGGTTTGAAACCTGGTTCGACACCCCACTTTACGAAAAGATGTACGCCAATCGAGACATGTCTGAGGCTTCTGCTCTGGCAAAACTTATTAGCAAACACTTTCCCCCGGACGAATACACCAGAGTTATCGATATCGCATGCGGCCGCGGCAGACACAGTTTTAATCTGGCCAAGCTGGGTTACAATGTTACAGGTGTCGACCTTTCAGAAAGAGCCATAAAACGCGCAAATACACTTAAGGAAACGTTCCCATTTCCGGATCGCGTGCGTTTTCAGGAGCATGACATGAGGTTACCGCTGAATGAAACTTACGACCTTACTGTCAACCTTTTTACCAGCTTTGGCTACTTGCCTGATGACAAAGGAAACCGCCGGATTTTTGATCACATTGCCGGTTCAGTAAGGGATGATGGCGCTTTGGTTTCCGACTTTCTGAATCCGGGTTTCGTAGAAAGCACCCTGGCCGAAAAGGAAACCCGTGAGACGGAAGATTTTGACGTTATCATAACCCGCCTCATTAAAGATAATGCCGTGAATAAAACGATGCGGTTTGTTCATAAAACCACCGGAGACGAACAGACTTTTTCTGAGCATGTAAAACTCTACGATCTTGAATGGTTCAGCGAACAGGCGGCTGAACACGGGTTAAAACCGGAGAGCGTATACGGAGATTACAACGGAGAACCCTACGACAAGACTACAAGCCCGCGTATGATAATGCTTTTCCGTAAAACCGGCGGCTAAACATCAGCCTCCGAGGTCTTTTGCACCCTGACCTTTTTTGTATATAGAAATTAGCTTTTCCATATCCTGAGGCACCGGACTCCGGAACGTGAGCTCCCGCCCGTCTACCGGGTGAACGATGCCAAGCTCTGCAGCATGAAGTGCCTGCCGGTCGATCCATGGTTCGTTTTCTTCCTGCGCGTTGTAATGACGATCACCGATTAACGGGTAGCCGGCTTCACTAAGCTGAACGCGTATCTGATTTTTGAGGCCGCTCACCAGGTCCACACGCAGCAGGCATGAGTTCGGGTACTGCTCCATTACCGAGTAGTTGAGCTCGGCCCGGGTGCCCTCATCATCATCTTTATCTACAACCACGTTGCGAAATCCTTTTTTGATGCGCTTCATATGGTGTACCAGCGTACCGGATTTCGGCTCAACGACGCCCCTCACCAGAGCCAGATAAGATCTTTTGGCCGTACGCATACGAAACTGTTTCATGAGCTTGTAGTGCGCCTTGCTGCTTTTAGCAAACAACACAATACCGGACGTGTAGCGGTCAATGCGGTGTGCCGGACGAAGCGAATCGCCATGATCGCGTCTCACCATATCCTGAAGATTCAGCGAGCGCATACCCGGAATAGGTACAGAAAGCAGCCCCGGAGGCTTGCTCACCGCCATGATGTGCTTGTCTTCGAAGAGAATGGTGTACTTGTATTTTTTTCTAGCCACGATAGTAGGATTTGCGATTTGTTCGGGCCGCGAAGCCCTAAAGAAGGAGTGCTACGTCAGTTTTTCTGCTCGCCCGACTCAAGCTGTTCAAGCAGAGCCCTGCAGCCCCGGTCGTGCGGAAACTTTGCAAGCGCGTTTATTAGAATGATGCGCGCCTCGTCGATATCACCCATGTGGGCCGTAAGGGATGCGTAGTTGTACAATATATCCGGCGTTTCGCCGCCATGCTTCATACTCCGCTGAATGTAGGTCTTGGCCTTTTTGTGCTTTCCGGCTTCAATTAGCAGATGGTAGGCCTCATTCAATATTCCCACGTGGTCGGGCCAGTGTTCGAGGGCTTTATCGTAGGCTTCCTCAGCCCGTTCGTTGTAGCCAAGAAGCGATGCTACGGAACCAAGCGCATAGTTTGCGTACGCAAGGTCGTCGCCCTCAGCTTTTTCCTTATGGGATAGGAGCTCATCCCCGATTTCCCGTAATCTCCGGAAGATGACGAAACGATCTTTGCTTTCTTCTTCAAACTCGAGTTCATCGAGCTTATCCGAAAGATCTACGACCTCTTCACTCAGCTTTAGCAGCTTATCTTTTAATGTGCTCATTATGCAAACGGGCGCCGTGTTTTCAGGTTAACCCGTATTTGGTGTTAAATACTTGTTTCTACCTCGTGCACCTTCTTCAGGATGGCAACCGCTTCGGCGTCTTTTTCCTGCATCACGCGGTGCTGAAGATTGGTAACCAGATTCGCACGCGACTCGTCGAATGCCATTTCTTTGGCCATTTTGTCGCTTGTTGTACGAACAATGACGAACAGCTCGTCTGCGCGAATTACGCTGAACAATCCGTCATCATTAAACGCATGTTTTCTGAGACCTTCGTATTCATCAAATACACGAGGGAAATCCTCAATGTTCTCAGCTTTGGTGATAACCTCAACATCATGAGAGCCCTCAGCGCTGAGCGGAATACGGCAAAGAAAAAACGTTTTGTCTGTATAAATCATAAAAATCTGAACTGTTTATCGTGGTGTTTTTGGGCAGATTCACTTTAGGAAGGCTCTGTAAACCTCCTATTGAAGCCCGGCCCGCCAATATACAAATTCTACAGCTTTTTCGGCTTAGAGATATTGGCCGGGATGTACGGGCCGAAAGCTATTCTCTATAGAATTTAAGGTCGCCAAAATAACTTATCGCCCGCTCTCCGGTGTCATCGGTATCGGTCATTATTGCTACGGCAGCTATTTCCGGCGGGTCCTCTCCGTATATGTTCCGGTAATCTTGAAAAACATTCATCTCGTAGCTTACCCATTCACCAACGTGCTCTTCTCCGCTTTCAACTACGACCATTTTTACCAGTTCAGTGTAGGGATTTGGAACTATGGTTCCCGGCTCTGAGTCCGTATCCCATACATAGTTGATGGCGCGGGCGGGGATTTCACCATGCACCAGACGCGCTGCGCGAATCTTTGTTCGCTGCCAGAGAGAAAGATTGCCGGTATCGTAATCAAAAATGATATAGATGCGTACGGGATAGTCGTCCCCGTCTTTTGAGGTGACATCACCCTTTTCAAAAACCTGCTCTGTTTTCCAGCTCCATCGCAGAATGGGAAACTCTGCCGGATCGATTGCTTTACGTCTGACCAATGCAGAAGAAGCATTTTCGCTCACTGCTCTGATTACAGTTTTGCCATCATAATCATACAAAGTATATTCTGTTCGGTCAATCCCCCTGAACGTTAATGCCTCCCAGTTAGAGGGCAACGTTTCTTTAGCGCTGTAGGCCGAAAATAAGCCGGCTTCAATGTAAGGCGGTGCCTCAGATTCCGTTTCTGAATTCTCGTCGGTCCGGTCGGTAAGCAATATGATTGAAAGTATCGAAATCAGAAAAGCTGTTTTCATGGGATTACCTCTGTAGTTGTTGTGCGTAACACTTCCTGCTACGAAATAATCCCCCGGCCGGATTAACCCTGTTCCGGAGGCTCACAAATCAGCACCAGCTTCTCCTTAAGTGAGCTGCTTAAAAAATGCAGATGAATATCAGGCCCCATGGGCAGCCCAAATTTTTTGTGAAGCTGCGGGACCTCGACCGGAAAGTCTCTTCTGTAGATATGAGCCGATTCCCAGGAAGATCTTCTGATTAGCTTCTGCAGCTTTTTCGGATTATAGGGCATCATAGAAATGATTCTGAAGCTACGACCCGGAAAATCAACGGGCTCTGCATCCGACCACAGCGCATCATGCTGATGGCTTATTCTTTTCATGTTGCGCATTACGGCCGTCGCATCCACCGCACCGGCTTTGGTGATGGCGGAATCCGGCAGACAAACCCATCCTGCTTCCAGTTTATCAGATGTACCTACAGTGCTTACTTCCACCCGATTTGTGATGATTTCATTCTTTACCGTGCCATCATCATTCAACAAAACCGCGCTGATGATTGCGCTCTTCTTTTCAGAAATCTCATCATTATTCCAGCCAGCCAGAATTTCCTTCACCTCTCCACGAACTGAAACCACCTTAACCCACGTCACCTCTGGCAGCTCTCTCAGAAGCTGATCTATATCATACATTGGCGAAAGCTTGAGCATCACCTGCCTGGCCTTGCTGCTTAAATCAGCACGCATTGCATGGATATCCGGAACGCATTCCTCCAGCCGAATGAGCCTCACTGCTTCATCCCTGCGGGAGGGATCGGCGTACATTAAATCTGCACGACCCTCAAAGCCCGAAGCAAACGCTTCCGCTGTTGTCTTATGAAAGGTAATATTGCTGCATCCTGCAGTTTCAAGATTATGTTTGGCAAGGTCTGATGTCAGTGTATCGGGCTCAACATGGGAAACTTTCCCGAATTTTTCCGAAAAGGCAAGGGTGTCAATTCCAAGTCCGCCAGTGAGATCTACGCAGGTTTCCACTTCAAAAAGCGACGCTTTGTATCTCGCTGCTGCCGTGCCGCTTGACTGCTCAAGTGACTGCTTTCTGTAGATCCAGCCGCATTGATGAATGCCCTGGAGCTTCTTTTGTGCTTTTTGATAGCAATGAAGCTGCTCTGCCAGCCATGGTGTTAATTCACCCCATTCACTTCGTTTTTCAAGGGCGAAATCAGCCGGCTTCATGTCTATGCATTCTTCGACAATTTTGTGCCAGTCTTGCCGATGCAGCAGCGGATGTTCGGATGAGTTCTCCATCACTCTTTCTTAATTATGAGTCCGGGTAACCATGAAATACAGATTTGATGTATTGATAATTCTTCACATTAATTCTAATCACTGAATACCCATGTTTTCAATGATTACATTCCCCGAAAAGGTACTGATTTGAAGAATCGATTTACAGAAACAAAAAAGGCCGGTACTCAATGAACCGGCCTTTTGATAACAACAAACGCTACAATTGACTATGACAGAATCAGCTTTGCGATAGTCTGAAGCTGCATGTTAGATGTACCTTCGTAGATTTTACCGATTTTTGAATCACGGAAAAACTTCTCAACCGGGTACTCTTTAACGAATCCGTAGCCGCCGAAGACTTCCACAGCCATTGAGGAAACACTCTCGGCAACTTCAGAGGCATAGTACTTACACATAGCTGCTTCTTTGAGAAACGGCTGACCTGCCATTTTCAGGCGTGCAGCGTTATAAACAAGCAGACGGGCCATCTCAATATCTGTAGCCATGCGCGCAAGCTGGAACTGGAGTCCCTGGAACTCGCTAATAGCCTTGCCAAACTGCTTGCGCTCCTTTGAATATTCTACAGCCGCGTTAAATGCACCCTGCGCAATACCAATCATCTGAGCGCCAATTCCGATACGGCCTTCGTTTAGGGTTTCCATGGCAATCTTATATCCTTTTCCGACTTCACCCATAACGTTTTTAGCAGGCACGCGGCAGTCTTCAAAGATAAGCTCGGTGGTTGAGCTGGCGCGAATACCCAGCTTGTCTTCCTTTTTTCCTACAGAAAACCCTTCAAAGCCACGCTCAACCACAAATCCGGTAATACCTTTGTAGCCTGCTTCCGGATTTACGTTGGCGAACACGAGGAAAATATCCGCTTCATTACCGTTTGTGATCCAAAGCTTGTTTCCGTTCAGAATGTACTCATCACCCTTCTTTTCAGCACGGGTTTTTAAACCAAATGCGTCGCTTCCGGATCCGGCTTCAGAAAGGGCGTATGCTCCAACGGTATCAGTTGCAAGTCTTGGCAGATAAGTTTCCTTCAGATAGTCGCTTCCGAAGTTTAGAAATGCGTTGTTGACGAGCGTATTCTGCACGTCCATAAACACAGAAGTAGATGCATCTACTTTGGCGATTTCCTCAATAGCGAGAACAGACATGAAGAAGGTACCGCCTCCACCCTGATATTTCTCAGGAATTTCAATGCCCATCAGGCCCATTTCAAAAAACTGCTTTACCAGCTCCGGATCGAGTTTAGCTTCTTCATCCATTTTATGGACCAGCGGAGCCACGGCCGTTTTTGCGAAATCGGCAGATGCTTCACGAAGCATCTGCTCATCTTCTGTAAAATGTGTAAGGGGTTTGAACGTATTTTCGAGGGCTGTTTCCATAAAACTGATGTTATCGTTAATAGTTTAAAGAAAGTACACCCGCAGCAGACCGCTAAATAACTAAAATACTATCGGAAAGGTCGCGCGAATGTATGCAAATGAAATTTGGCATTTTATAGCCCGAATATAACAGGATTGAACCGTTTGAAAAAGCCCTTCCAGACTCTTTTGCAATCCTTAATAAGCGGCAAAATCAGGATGGTCCGTTAACTCAGTCTGGCTCCATGTGTTGAGCTGATTGCTTAATCTTACATGATAGCAACCTACTTTTTTCGCCCGGTCTCCCGGAATGCTTTAATCAGTGTTCTTCCGGCTTTTACCGGAGTAGACGTTCCCTGCTGTATGGCTGCAATTTGCCGGTCCCAAATCCGGCCCACTTCTTCACTGCCCCAAAGCTCAGATAACAGCAGCTCTTCGGTAAGCCTGCGCGTCCAGTGGATGAGCTGGCGTTTACGGTTTTCAGCAAAAAGGCCGTCTGATTTCAGGCGGGCGGCATATTCATTAAGTTTTTTCCAGGCTTGGTCAATCCCTGTCTGCTCAAGCGCACTGCACAAAGCTACTTCAGTTGTATAGCCTTTGTATTTCGGACGTACAAGATGAAGAGCATTTTGCAGATCACGGGCGGCTGACTCAGCTTTTTTACTGTAGCTGCCGTCGGCTTTGTTCACCAGTATCAAATCGGCCAACTCCATGATTCCCCTTTTTATGCCCTGCAGGGAGTCACCGGCATTGGGAAGCATGAGCATAAGAAAAAAATCTACCATCGAGGCTACTTCATATTCGCTCTGACCCACACCCACCGTTTCCACGATGATTACATCATAGCCAGCTGCCTCACAAAGCAGAATACTTTCGCGGGTTTTTCTGCTGACCCCGCCAAGCGTTCCTGCGGTCGGAGACGGGCGTATAAACACCTCATCCAGCCTGCTCAAATCCTGCATTCGGGTTTTATCACCCAGTATACTCCCTCCAGTATACGGGCTGCTCGGATCAACGGCCAGTACTGCAATTTTCTTCCCCAGACTGCTAGCATGACTACCAAGAGCCTCGATAAACGTGCTTTTACCTACGCCAGGCACGCCAGTAATCCCAATTCGTACGGATTTTCCAGTATACGGCATGAGCTCGAGCAGCACGTCCTGGGCGAAAGCCATATCCTCGCGGCGTGTGCTCTCCACCAGCGTAATTGCCCGTGCCAGCGACCGGCGTTTGCCCGATCGTATCTGATTCGCAAAATCAACCGCATGTTCTGATGTCTTCATTATTACAAGATACTAATTGCAGGCAGAAATCTGCAGGCCCGCCATTCAGTTTTTATTTACAAATAATCAGGGGGAACTTGTTTTTTCTTATTTAAGACTTCTTTATCTTAATTAAGTATTATTAAAGAGAAGCCAATATGGCTAAAAGAGTCATTCATATTATTATTACCATTTCACTGCTGCTTTCGGTGTCAGATATTAACCGAATCAGCTTGTTGGTCGTCGCATCATTTGCCGACAATGATTGTGAAATGCTTTTCTGCGCCTGCTCTTCCGGCTGCAGCTGCTCTTCCGGACATTCCGAAATACCGACAAAAAACGCTGCAGGCATTCCTTTACTCGTTCCTGCCGATCAAATCTCCAAGTCAGAATCTACGACCTGCTGCACTAAACCGGCAGAAGATGCAGCTTCAGATGCAAGCACTCACTCCACGGAGCAGCTAATTAAACTTAACCAGACCACTATTTGTGATTGCGGCCATGAAATACCTGAAAGCGCCGCATCCATACTTAAGCCGCTGGATAAAGTTACCTTGTTTGCGGCTGCTTCACTTATTAACAACCAAAAGCCTAAACCTTGTAAGGGCTACATGACGCTGACGAATCACACAGCGCATACCAGCGAGGTTTTTCATCCGCCTTCCCATTCTCTGGCTTCTTAACACGGTTCAACAAACAACTGCCGACCAGAGCTGATTACCAAAACTATCTTCCCTGATTTGTGAAAGAGCTACGTCCTTTTCATGAAGCAGGCTCCGGTACGGCATATAATTTTGCTCTCTGAGCAGCACTTATTTATTCTAATCCAGAGAAAGATTTTTATGAAATCATTACAATCACATCCCGCAATCTGGCGGGGGATGATGATGGCTTTTATCATTGCCATTACCATATCAACCTGCATTTTAAATCAAACTGCGCTGGCATCCGTAGCTGACACTGACACTATTCTTGAAGGGCAGGTGCTCCATGTAGATACCCACGCTCCTATTGAAGGCGCTCACGTATCTTTAAACGGTGAGTCATTCGCCGTTACGGCTCAAAACGGTTCATTTCAAATCCGTATTCAGGATATAAATGCGAATTCAGAGCTTACTGTAAGTCATGTTGGCTTTCACAGATATGCCTACCCGTTACATGCTGCGACGCAGACCGATGAATTGATTCGGATATACCTCAGGCCTTATGCACAGTCCATGAGTCCGGTCACCGTTGTTGCTCACCATACTATGGGCGCTCCCCGCAACGGACTGGATATAACCGAAGCCACGTTTACATCAATCGATTCCGGCTCTTTCCTGCGTGAAGCCGACAACGTTTCGGGTGTCCGGCGCGGCGGCTTTGGCATTGATCCTGTCGTTCGGGGTCAGAGTGGAAGCCGTTTGAATATACGGTTAGATGGCCTTTCAACTACAGCAGCGGCATGTCCGAATCGTATGGACCCGCCAACCTCTCACATCAGATTGAGCGATATTGAGCGCGTCGAAATCCACCACGGTCCGCACGCTCTGCAGTTTGGTCCGGCTTTTGGCGGTACCGTCGATTTCATCAAGCATAAACAGCAGCCATCTGAGCATTTTCGGGTGCAGGGTGATGTACGGGCCGGCTTTGAATCCAACACCAGCAACAGAATTACCGACGCACGACTGCTTCTCGGCAGTACCCGGTACGACATTTTGCTCAGTGGCGGACTTTCCGGCACGGGCAGCTATACGGCCGGAAACGGAGAAAGCGTGGCAGCAGGGTTTCAGTCTGCTGATTATGGTGCAGAAGCACGGTTCAGGCCTGACGCGGATCACGAATTTTCGATTGGCTGGTCGCAGTCTTTTGTAAGAGATGCTGATTTTCCGGCTCTGCCCATGGATATGGCCATAGACGATACCTATAAATTCAATGCAGGCTACAGCTGGGAACCGGAGCAGCCAGGTACCGTCAGCAGCCTCAGCCTGAATGCCTATCATACTCTCGTCGACCACGAAATGAATAACCATAACCGTGCATCATTTGAAATGCGGGATGCCGTTGCCTTAGCTGAAACCAAAACATGGGGAGCGCATGCCAAAGCAGACGGCCTTTCTAATCAAATCCGTTGGACCGTAGCAGGTGGTGTTGATCACCTGCTCATAGACGGAACCCGATTTGTTGATTTCAAAATGGGACCTAATGCCGGTAACAGCATGCAATACAATCTGTGGCAGGACTCCCGCATCACGAATGCGGGGCTTTTTGCCGGTTCGGACTATTTCCTGAACAGCTGGACCTTATCTGCCGGTATTCGCCTCGACTACAATTATGCTGATGCCCGAAATCCTGCCCCGCGTTTTGAGGGCAAGGATTTATCCAGCGAGCACATCAACATAAGCTTCAGTGCGGGAATCAGCAGGGACTTGTGGCAGTCAGCTTCCGTAAGTTTATATGCGGGACGCGGCGTGCGCAGCCCCGATGTAACAGAACGGTTTATCAACTTTCTGGCAATTGGCAGAAATCCGTTCGAGTTTGCGGGTAACCCGAACCTGAGCCCTGAGACAAACAATCAGCTCGATTTAGTTTTTGGCACACAAATTCATAACCTGAGTCTTCAGATGAACGGCTTCATTTCACTGATGCAAAACTACATTTCGGGCGTTATAAATCCGGAGCTTATGCCGATGGGCGCAGATGCACCCGGTGTACGTGAATTCCAGAACCGGGGAGATGCTTTCTTTACCGGATTCGAATTTTCCGCAGCGTACACATTCTTCTCTGACTGGAATACCAGACTCAGCAGTTCGTATACCTACGCAGAATTTGTTGGCGATGAAAGCGGCCCTGTCGCTGAAATCCCACCTCTTGAGGCGAAGCTTCAGCTGAACGGAGCCATTGGTCGCAATATCTATCCCGAGCTGATGCTTCGAAGAGCCTTTCCACAAACACGCTTTGATGCTTCATTTGGCGAACAACGCACCTCCGGCTTTTGGCTGGCCGATATCGGTACAAGAGTAAGCTTGCACAATACCCTTACTCTTTCAGCCGGCATTCGAAACCTGTTTGATGAAAACTACACTGAGCATCTTAATCGCAATTTTAATCCCGATTTTGCTCCGGCCGGCACACGTCTTCCCGAACCGGGACGTCGTTTTTTTGCTGAATTGAGCTGGAGATTCTAATAGTAGCAGTTCTGGTTTCAAAGGCGCACAATCATCGGTTGTGCGCCTTTATTTATGATATTTTCCGTAACATTACTATCAATTGGCCGTATCTACGCCATTGAGTTATGTCATATAATATCATTCCTTCTATGTCTGATCGTACTTTTTCCGGTGATGAAGTCTCCCGTATCATTAAGCGAGCCGCCGAGCTGGAGGCCGAGCGCTCTTTAAAAAGTGGTGATGGCACCCGTGCCGGACTCACCATTTCCGAGCTGGAACATATCGCAGCCGATTCCGGAATTGACCCCGACCTCATACGCATAGCCGCAGACGAAGCTGCCGGTAATCACTCCGGAAAAACCGACCCACAGGCCCATAACAGCGTAAAAACACGCATGCGTGGCGATGAGATTGCCACTGAATACCTCATTCCCGGCTATCTCTCCGACGAGCTCACTGAAGCACTCATCACGGAGCTAAACCACCGGTTTGGCACATCCGAAGACGACATTAGCTGGTGGGATGATCTATGGAAAAGCTATGCCGGCAAAGCTACCATCCGCAAGACTAAAAACAGTACCGAGTGGCGGTATACAACAGAAAACGAGACCTACAGCGTGCGGGCTCTGTTTCAGCAGCGCGGTGAGAATATCCGCATTAGAATAAGCAAGAAAACGCTGTGGGGCATTTCCTGGGATCAGTACATGCATGCCAACTGGCTGCTGGTTCCAATCTGTCTTATCGTGGGGGGCGGAATCGGCCATGGCCTCCTGGATTCACCAGCTATTGGCATTGGCATCGGTATTCTGGCGTTTATGTTAAGCTATCCGTTTGCGAAGAAAGCTTCCGCCAAATTTGTGGAGAAACATCGCGACGAGGTTGAAATGCTTGGAACCGACCTGGAGAACCTGGCCGTACAGCTTGCTGAGCAAACACCCCAAAAAAGCAGCTACCGGGCTTCAGGCAGCGCTCACAAAAAGCAGCACTCAACAACTATTGATGTTGAGGATTTGGATGGGGACACCGGTTCAGCATCGCAACCGGAAGGCAGACTGAGAAATCAGCTGAGATGATTCAAATATTGACGGTGGGCCATGGCTCAGCCGAGTTGCTCGTCTAGGTACGACTCCACCTTCTCTCGTATGGTTGCCTCACTAACCGGCACAAAAAAGCTTTTTTTAACGGTTACGGCCACCTCGGTTTTTGAAACAGAGATATTCCCCTTTACGCCGGTTGTTGAGAATACAAGCTGCTGACCCTCCCACTCGTAGCTGATGCCAAGCTGAGACTGCATTTCTCCGGCAATCTTTTCGACAGATTCCTTTACCTCGTCCAGCGGTTTATTATGTGATCTAATTATGGTCATTTTATTCCATAGGGTGAATTTGCAATACTAAATCAGGTCCCGGGCGATACGCACCGAGTTGTAAATATACTTCCTCAATGTCAATAAATCCCTATGTCGTTGCAGATTCTGTTTTAAATACCAGCTCAATCGGATATATTCATGTTCCAACATCAACCAAACAAACATAATATGAGCTATATCCGCCACTTATCTACAATCCTTTTCATTTTAGCGTTTACGCACGTGCTGCAGGCGCAGGAGCAGCAGGCGCAGCAGTATCACGATCAGGCCATTCTTGATGCCATCGTGCAGGAAGCAACCGAAAACTCTCACCTTGAAAAGCTCGGTCATCACCTGATGGACGTTATCGGGCCGCGCCTTGTGGGCACGCCACAAATGCAGCATGCCCACGACTGGGCGGTGGAAACCTTCGAAAGCTGGGGCATTGAAGCCGAAAACCAGCAGTTTGGCACCTGGCGCGGCTGGGAACGCGGTATTACGCATGTGGATATGATTTCTCCAAGAGTGGTAACCCTTGAGGCTATGCAGCTGGCATGGAGCCCCGGAACCGACGGTCCGGTTGAAGGTGGTATTGTAATCATCCCTGAAGTCGAAGGTCCGGAGGCTTTCCAGGAGTGGCTGCCGAATGTAGAAGGCAAATTTGTGATGATTTCCATGCACCAGCCAACAGGGCGACCGAATTACAACTGGGAAGAGTTCGCCACGGAAGAGTCCTACGAGCGAATGCTGGCCGACCGCCAGGAGCAGACTAACGCCTGGAGACAGCGCATTGCGAACACCGGCTTCAACAATAATCAGCTTCAGGTTGCACTTGAAGAAGCCGGCGCGGCTGGAATTATTATTTCAAACTGGAGCCAGGGCTTTGGGGTTAATCGCGTATTCGGCACACAAACCCGTGAAATCCCAACTATCGATATCCTCCTCGAAGACTATGGCATGCTCTACCGCCTGGTTGAAAACGGTCATGAGCCTGTAATTCGCGTAAATACTACATCGCAAGAGCTTGGTGAAGTTCCCACATTCAACACTATCGCAACCATTCCCGGTACTGAAAAACCTGATGAGTACATCATTCTTTCGGCCCATTTCGACTCATGGGACGGCGGCACCGGCGCAACCGACAACGGTACAGGCTCCATCACTATGATGGAAGTGGCACGTATTCTGAAAGAAGTTTATCCGGATCCAAAACGCACCATCGTTGTAGGACTATGGGGAAGTGAAGAGCAGGGGCTGAACGGTTCACGCGCATTTGTGGAAGATCAGCCTGAGATTGTAGAAGGACTTCAGGCTCTGTTCAATCAGGATAACGGAACCGGCCGCGTAGTAAACATAAGCGGACAGGGTTTTCTCCACTCTTATGATTTCATGACCCGCTGGCTTTCCGGCGTGCCTTCCGACGTTCGCGGCCACATTGAGACCAATTTCCCGGGCATGCCAAGCGGTGGCGGTACCGATCACGCCTCTTTTGTAGCTGCAGGAGCGCCCGGCTTTTCACTCAGCTCGCTGAACTGGTCGTACTGGAACTATACCTGGCACACCAATCGCGACACGTACGATAAGATTGTATTCGATGATCTTCTCAACAACGTGATTCTGATAGCTTCGCTAACCTATATGGCCAGCGAAGACCCGCAGCGCTCCAGCCGTGAGCGCAGGGTGATGCCGATCAACCCGAGAACCGGCGAACAGATGGAATGGCCGCAGCAGCGTTCACCAAACCGTCGCGGCGGACTGGATTAACTCAATCGGAATCCAGCAATTCAGACAAATTGTTTTTTAACACAAGAAGCCCGGGACGTTAACGCCCCGGGCTTCTTTATTTCTACAGTACATTCTTTGATTTCGACTGCAGTCGTTTTTTTAAGATTTGGCTTACTTCACCAACATCATTTTTCTTGTGATGACGCCCGTAGCGGTTTGCAGACGGTACAGGTAAACGCCCGAACTCAGGGCCGAGCCGTCGAAGCTCACCTGATGACGCCCCGCAGCCTGCTGTCCGTTTGCCA
>JAIUMA010000012.1 GCA_022565795.1 Balneolia bacterium | reverse complement strand
CGGAGGCCTGTGTACACGCTATGAGTCTGGCTTTGGAATATCGCCAAAAGTTTGGCAAAGACGTTGTAATCGACCTGATCTGCTACCGTAAGCA
Organism: Balneolia bacterium; assembly: GCA_022565795.1. Classification (GTDB taxonomy): domain Bacteria; phylum Bacteroidota; class Rhodothermia; order Balneolales; family Cyclonatronaceae; genus Cyclonatronum. Next base: position 81,543 of record JAIUMA010000012.1, on the reverse strand, counting down.
CGGCCATAATGAGGGTGACGAGCCTGCGTTCACACAACCAGGCCTTTACCGTGAAATCAAGGATCACCCACAGGTTCGGGAAATTTATACCAAGGAGCTTTTACGTAAAGAGTATCTCACCCAAGACGAGATTGATGAGCTATTTAAAGAATTCGACGACATTCTTGAAGAAGCCTTCAGCGCCGCTAAAACGCTGCCCTCTTACGAAATTGGCGAAAAAGACACCAAGCGACCACACAGCCTGCAGTCGGAGCGCGAAGAGGCCATCCATACCGATATCGATCCGGATGCCTTCAAGGAAATGGCGTTTAAGCTAAACAAAGTACCAAATGATTTCGATGCAAACCCGAAGCTTTTACGGATTCTGGCCAAACGCAGCGAGATTGTGGAGAAAAACCAGAAGAAAATCGACTGGGGTTATGGTGAAGCGCTCGCTTTTGGCTCCCTCCTTATGGAAGGCGTGCCCATCCGACTTGCGGGTCAGGATTCAGAGCGTGGTACATTCTCACATCGCCACTCTGTGCTCCACGGAACCGAAACTAAACAGAAATTCACGCCACTTAATCACCTTAGCGACGACCAGGCACATTACCAGGTTTATAACAGTCTGCTGAGTGAGTTTGCCGCTCTTGGCTACGAGTTTGGATACAGTGCTTCGCGCCCTGACTCCCTCGTACTTTGGGAAGCGCAGTTCGGTGACTTCGTAAATGGCGCTCAGATTATTATTGATCAGTACCTTTCTGCTTCTGAGGCTAAATGGCGCCAGACGTCGAGCGTAATGATGCTGCTGCCGCATGGCTATGAAGGTCAGGGACCGGAGCACTCTTCTGCCCGTATCGAGCGCTTCCTTCAGCTTTGTGCCGAAGACAACATGCGCGTGGTGAACTGTACAACTCCGGCTCAGTTCTTCCACCTCATACGTCGTCAGGCTCTGTCTGATATCAAGAAGCCCACCATTGTATTCACACCAAAGAGCCTGCTTCGCCATCCGCTGGCGGTTTCAAATACTGAAGAGCTGGCAAGCGGCAAGTTCGAATACGTATTACCGGATACGGATGTAAAAGCTGAAGATGTGCGTAAGGTCGTGTTCTGTTCCGGCAAGGTTTTCTACGACCTGTACACCAAACGGAAGGAAGATGAGATAAACGATGTCGCTCTCGTTCGTATTGAACAATACTATCCGTTCCCGGACTCCGATGTTCGCGCACAGCTAGCACAGTATCCGAATGCTAAAGAAGTTGTTTGGTGCCAGGAAGAGCCGCGTAATATGGGTGCCTGGACCTACATACGCTCACGTTTCGAGTACGATCTCAATAATGAGTTCGATATCGATTACGTTGGTCGATTTGCCTCGGCATCACCTGCAGCCGGTACTATGAAACTGCACACAGCTGAGCAGGAAAAACTGGTAACCGAAGCGCTGAGCTAAGAGCTGACAAATATTTCAGTGTTAGGCTAAATAAACTGGCTTTGGCAGGTTGTAAGATACCCGCCAAAGCCTTTTTTTATGATTGGAAATTTTCTCACAATCCGCCTCATCACCTATTTAGCAGAACAGATTAAACTATGCGCATTTTACACACGGCAGACTGGCACCTTGGCAAACGACTGGAGCGATTTGAGCGACTCGACGAGCAGAAAGATGTGCTCAACGAAATTTGTGAAATTGCAGAGCGGGAGAAAGCAGACCTTGTGCTTATTGCCGGCGACTTGTTCGATACCTTCAACCCGCCAACACAGGCCGTGGATTTGTTCTACAAAACCCTGAAGCGGCTCGCCAAAGACGGTGCGCGTCCCGTGGTGGCCATTGCCGGAAATCATGACTCAGCCGATCGAATTGAGGCACCCGATCCGCTGGCCCGGGAATGCGGTATTCTCTTCGCCGGATACCCGAATTCTGAAATCCCTGAATTTGAGCTAAGCTCAGGTTTCAGGGTGATGCGCTCCGAGCCCGGTTTCGTGGAATTGCGTCTTCCGGGACACGATACTCCCGTACGGATCCTGCTAACGCCCTATGCCAACGAGCAGCGACTGAAGTCTTTCCTTGGTACAGATGATGCAGAACAGCAGATGCGCGACCTGCTTACCAACCAGTGGAATCGCCTGGCAGAGGCCTACTGCGACGATAAGGGCATCAATCTGCTGATGGCACATCTTTTTTTTACGCCTTCTTCAGGGCCAGAGCTTTCCGAGCCCGAAGATGAGAAGCCCGTGATTCACGTAGGCGGGGCTCAGCAAATGTATGCAGATCAAATCCCGAATCAGATACAGTACACCGCCCTGGGACACCTCCACCGGCATATCCAGATTCGTAGCGGCGACAGACCGGTTGTTTATAGCAGCAGCCTGCTCAGCTACAGCTTCAGCGAGGCCGAACAGCAAAAATATGTTGTGATGATTGATGCCGATCCGGGAAAGCCTGTCAAAACAGAGCGCATTCCACTAACCTCGGGCAGGCCACTTTACCGCCTCAAAGCTGAAGGCATCGAGGAAGCCATCACCCTTCTGGAAAAAAACAGCCATGCGCTTATTGAGCTGAGTCTGATAACCGAAGATTATCTCAGCTCATCAGATCGGAAAAAACTTATGACGATTCATGACGGCATCGTCACCATCATACCTACGGTTACCGGCCAGGATCAGGGCGGCGAACCTGCAGCCGGAGCCATCGACATTGCCAAACCCATGGATGAGCTATTTGCAGATTACTTCAAAAGTAAAAATGGCGGACAGTCGCCCGGAGAGAATTTGTTAGAGCTTTTCCGTGAAATCCAGGCGGAGGGCAAGAACTGATGCTGCCCAAAAAGCTTACCATACAGGGTTTGTACTCCTATCAAAAAAAGCAGACGATTGATTTCGACAGGCTGCTCGATTCACAGCTGTTCGGTATTTTCGGCACCGTCGGCTCGGGTAAATCATCTGTACTTGAGGCCATTTCCTTCGCCATTTACGGTGAAACGGAGCGGCTCAATCAACGGGAAAACCGGAACTATAATATGATGAACCTCAAGTCGGATGAGCTGCTCATCGACTTTGAATGTGTCAATCACCTTAATGAAAACTGGCGCTTTATCGTACAGGGTAAACGCGCAGGCACGGATTTCGAAACCGTGCGTACATTCACCCGCCGCATTTTAAAATTCGAAGCCGGTGGGTGGAAAGCCTTAGAGGATGCCGACCCGGCTGAAATTATCGGACTGAGCTACGACAACTTCCGCAGGACCATTATAATACCACAAGGGAAATTCCAGGAGTTTCTGCAGCTTGGCGACAGCGACCGCACGCGTATGCTTAAGGAAATTTTCAGCCTCGAACGGTTTGAGTTTTCGAGGCAGACCGGTGAGTTAATAAAGACGAGCAATGAGAAGCGTGAAAACCTTTCCGGACAGATGGTTCAGTATGCAGAAGTGACCACGGAGGCCATCACCCTGCAGGAGCAAAAGGAAACCGATATCCGTAAAGAGCTTGGTAAAGCAAGAGTGCTCTTAAAAGAGAAAGAAGCAACCTTTGAACGTCTCAAGAGTTTGAAATCGCTATTCGAGGAGCGGGAACACGTTAAGGCAAAATTGATTGAGCTTCAGTCAAGAGAACAGGAAATGCTCGACCATGAGAGCGAACTCCGGCGGTACGAACGATGCTTCAAAACCTTCTCGCAACCCCTCGCTGATAAAGACAGACTAGCTGGCGAGGTTGAAAAAAGACGCCTCGAGCTGACCGCTATGACTCAGCAGCTGGAAGAACTTGGCGAAAAGCTGACCAGTATAAACCAGCAGTGGAATAAAACGCATGCTGAGTATGTAAAGCGTGATGAGCGTAGACAGCAGGCGACAGACCTGGAAAGTATTATTCAGATAAAAGAGACGGAAGCTAAAATCAGTGAGCTCGCCGGTAAACTTACAGCCCTGAAGTCGAAACAGGATAGTGAGCGTGAACAAATCAAGAGCATTAAGGGAGAGAAAAAAGAGCTCGAAAGCGATATTGAGAAGTCAGAGGAATTCCTGGCGAACGAGAAGCAGCTTTATGAATTGGAGAAGTGGTATTCAAAGCAGGATGATATACGAGCCAATCTAGATACAAAGTCTGATGCTATCAAAGATGCCGAGCAAAATTTAGCCGAAATACATCAGAACCTTAAAAAAGGAATCGAAAAATGCAACGATCGGCTTGGTGTTGCTTTTGATGAAGGGCTTTCTATCGAAAGCGCATTAGAGCAGCTTGAGCGTTTTCAGCAGGATCTCGCTCAGGAAGAAGATGAGCTACGAAGAAAACAGCAGCAGCTGGTTATACATCAAAAGCTTGGTGAGTTTGCCGAAAAGCTGGAGCATGGTTCAGCCTGCCCGCTTTGCGGATCTGAGGAGCATCCGAACCCCTATTCATCGGACCAGAACGGTGAGCTCAAAAGCGCTGAATCGCGACTTGAACAGATTAAACAGCTCTTAACCGATGCAGGAGACTTTAAAGATAAATTTACCCGACTTGCTGTCAAATCAGAAGAGTCGGCAAAGCAGCACTTGAGCTTAAAAAATGAGCTTTCGGAGCTGGATGATCTGAAAAAAAGCCATTTAAAAGCGTTTATTTGGACTGATTTTGATACATCATCCAGAGAAAAATTTAACGCCGAAGTCAGTCGTATGGAAGCAGCAAGGAAAGAGATTGCTTCAAAACAAAATCTGCTCAAAGAGTTGTCCCAAAAGGGGGAAACGCTTGAAGCGTCTTTAGAGGCCGAAGAAAAAAGGCTTGAGGAAAACCGCAGCAATTTGAACCGGCTGCAAGGGATGCTGGAAACAAATCTTGCCGGACTCAAAAAACTCTCCTACTCAGACTACGGGCTTATTGATGTCGATACCATCAGAACAGAATTTGAGCAGTTACTAAACCTCATTCAGAGCACAAACGAGGAATTCGAAAAACTCGATAAGGAGAAAAACGCCCTCGGTAATGAAATCAGCTCCGTAGAAGGTTCGCTCAAAAGAGTTAAAAACCAGCTTTCAGAGAGTGAACAAGATTTAAAAAAGGCCGATTCACTTTTAAAAAAACTGCTTGAGGATTCAGAGTTCGATTCGCTTGAGGAAATACGTACCGTTCTTAACTCTGATCCTGACACCGAAGCCATCCGGAATCGGGTCGAACAGTTTAAAACTGAGCTTCACTCAGCGAAAGAACGCAAAGCAAAGCTCGACGCGGACCTTGGTGAACAAACCTTCGACGATCAATACTACGCCGGCCTCGAAACGAAGGTCGCAGAGCTGCGCGACCAAACCGACTCGCTTATTGCTGAGGCCGGCAATGCCACTGAAAAGCTTAGGAAGCTAAAGCAGGATTACGAATCTAAGCTTACACTGGAAAAACAACTGAATGCCGTAGAAAACCGGATTGCAGACCTGCGCACTTTACTTCAGCTTTTTAAGGGCAGTGGCTTTGTGAACTACATCTCCTCTGTTTATCTGCGACAGCTTTGTGATGCAGCAAATCGGCGGTTTTATGTGCTCACGCGCCAGCAGCTGCGCCTGGAGTTATCAGATAAAAACAGCTTCGAGGTTCGGGACTACCTGAACGACGGACGAAAACGAAGCATCAAGACCCTTTCCGGCGGACAAACCTTTCAGGCTTCCTTATGCCTCGCACTGGCTCTCGCAGAAAGCGTGCAGCAGAGAAACAAAACAGAGCAAAATTTCTTCTTTCTGGATGAAGGCTTCGGGTCGTTGGACAAAGAGTCCCTGCAGACTGTATTTGAAACGCTTAAATCATTGAGGCAAGAGTCCCGTGTTGTGGGTATTATATCTCACGTCGAGGAGCTGCAGCAGGAAATAGACGTGTTTTTGAACATTACAAACAACTCCGACGAAGGAAGTTTAATTGAAGGCAGCTGGGCTTGAATTCCAAGATATGACTACCTGCAGATAACAATATACCCAAAACACCATTTAAGCTCATTAGAGGCACTATTTCGGAATTTACATAATCGACTTTCACGGTAGTACATTCATTTTTACCGTGAAAATCGATTATATCATATGCGATTTTCACGGTACTTTATTATTTTTACCGTGAAAATCGGTTATACCATATGCGTATTTCACGGAAACAATTGGTATCTTACCGTGAAATACGCGTATGGAGTAATAACAAATGGAAAAGAAATCTTACAGCAGATTCAAAGAGCATATAATTACCGAGCTGCTTACGGATTACCCGGTAGTAGCTATTACCGGAGCCAGACAGGTTGGGAAAACGACTCTTGCAATGCAGATTGCCGAAAAACGGCAGAAGGAAGCACTATATCTGGACATGGAGTCACCGCGGGATCTGGCAAAACTCCAGGAACCGGAATTGTTTTTTGAGCAGAATGCAGACAAACTGGTGGTATTAGACGAAATACAGCACCTGCCCGAGTTATTTCCTGTGCTTCGCTCAGTAATCGACCGCGACCGCAGAAATGGCCGGTTTCTGGTTCTGGGATCTGCATCTCCAACCCTCATTAGGAAAACAACAGAGTCTTTAGCCGGCAGAATTGCATATGAGGAGCTCTTTCCATTCTCTTACAATGAAGCGGGAGGGCAGCCGAACCTTAACCAACTGTGGTTCAGAGGAGGCTTTCCACAAGCCTTTTTGGCTAAAAGCGACAAGTCTGCAATGCGATGGCTTAGCGATTTCCTGTTTACCTATGTAGAGCGGGACCTGCCTGTTCTGGGATTAAACACAGATTACGAGAAGCTACGCACCTTCATGCTGCTTATTGCCCAACAGCAGGGTACCCATATGAATCAGGAAACGATCGGGCGCTCACTTGGGGTAAGCCGGAGTACAATTTCGCGCTATTTGCATTATCTGCAGCACGCATATATTCTGCGCTTGCTTCAGCCATGGGCAGTTAACGTGAAAAAGAGACTTGTGAAAGCGCCTAAAGTCTATGTTCGGGATTCCGGTTTCTTCCATTCACTGCTCGACATTGACTCACCGAACCAGCTGCTGCAGAATATGGCTGTAGGCGGGTCGTGGGAAGGTTTTGTTATAGAACAAACAATGGCCGTTCTCCCCGATTCATGCAAACTCTATTTCTACAGAACACACCATGGAGCCGAAGCCGACATGGTCATCGTGAGAAAAGGGGTGCCTGTTGCATGCGCAGATGCAAAACGAAGTCTGGCGCCAAAACTGGAGAAAGGGTTTTTGAACGTTATCGAAGATAACGATACAAAAACTAACTTCATGATTATCCCGGCCAAAGAAGATTACCCGGTTCACAAACAGGTGCAGGTAACCGGTCTGGAAAAGTGGCTGGATTTTGTAAAGAGCCTGGCTCAAACAAAATAGAGCTGCTAGCTGGAATGCAGAACAAAAAAGGCCGGGACTTCCCGGCCTTTATATTTAAATTTTAGGAAACGACTACTCTACCCATGCATCCACGCTGTCGAAGACTTCGATAAAATCAATGCCGTCTCCGGCAGCTCTCAAGCTGAGGTCGAACGTTGCTTTTTGATCCGTTTCCCGCTTGATAAGTAGTCTCGCAAGCTCATTGACCACCTCTTTCTGAATGAGCCGCTTGAGCGGACGAGCTCCAAAGGTCGGATCGTAGCCACGCTCCGCAAGCCAGTCTTTCACAGGATCGGGAACGCGGATTTCAACATTGTTTTTGGCCAGCATCTGATGTACACGCTTCAGCTGGATATCGACAACGCTACGCAGGTGCTCTCTGCCCAATGGATGGAACACGATAACATCGTCGATTCGGTTCAGAAACTCTGGCCTGATGGTTTGCTTGAGCTGATTATACAGCTCGTTCTCGAGTTTATCGTAATCTGCATCGCTAAGCTCGCCCATGTGCTCCTCAATTCGTTTTTGAATGAGATGTGAGCCTATGTTGCTGGTCATGATAATGATGGTGTTGGTGAAGTTGACCGTCACTCCCTTGTTATCGGTTAAGCGTCCTTCATCCAATACCTGAAGCAAAATATTAAAAACGTCGGGATGGGCTTTTTCTATCTCATCGAGCAGAATTACGGAATACGGCCTGCGGCGAACGGCTTCCGTTAATTGTCCTCCTTCATCATAGCCCACATAACCCGGAGGCGCTCCGATGAGGCGACTCACGCTGTGGCGCTCCATATATTCACTCATATCGATACGAACCATGGCGTTTTCATCATCGAAAAGATAGTCGGCAAGTGAGCGTGCCAGCTCGGTTTTACCCACGCCCGTTGAACCCAGAAAGATAAATGAACCCACCGGGCGGCTCTCATCCTGCAGACCAGAGCGGGAACGGCGTACCGCGTTAGATACGGCATCAATAGCCGGATCCTGCCCCACCACACGCTTGTGCAGATAGTCTTCCATCTGCATTAGTTTCTGGCGCTCGCTCGTAAGCATTTTACTAACCGGGATGCCCGTCCAGCGCGACACGATATCTGCAATTTCCTCAGCATCGACCTCTTCTTTGAGCATGGCCTTGTCTTGTTGAAGAACGGCCAGTTTCTCTTTGGTCGTTTCAAGATCTTTCTCAAGCTGCGTAACCGTGCCATAGCGTAGTTCGGCAACTTTTTCATAATCGCCGGACCGTTCTGCTTTTTCGGCTTCAAGCTTTGTAGTCTCAACAGCCTGCTTCAGCTCCTGAGTCTTTTTGATGAGATCACGCTCAGAAGACCAATGGACCTTCAGCTGATCGTAGCGTTCGGTAAGATTGGCAATTTCCTGACTGATATCCTCGAGCTTCCCGGTGTCGTTTTCACGCTTGAGGGCTTCACGCTCAATTTCAAGCTGGCGTATATTCCGTTCAATGCCATCCAGCTCCTCGGGCAGGGAGTCAATCTGTATGCGTAGTCTGGAGGCAGATTCATCAATAAGGTCAATGGCCTTATCGGGAAGAAAACGGTCTGCGATGTAGCGATGAGAGAGCTCCGCCGCCGAGATTATGGCCGCGTCGGTAATCCGCACTCCATGGTGCAGCTCGTAACGCTCTTTCAGACCTCTCAGAATAGAAATGGTATCCTCAACGGAAGGCTCACCTACAAAAACGGTCTGCAAGCGACGCTCAAGCGCTTTGTCTTTTTCGATAAACTTGCGATACTCGCTGAGAGTTGTAGCACCGATGGCACGAAGCTCGCCTCTGGCAAGGGCCGGCTTCAGAATATTTGCAGCATCCATAGCGCCTTCAGAAGCACCGGCACCAACAAGGGTGTGAATTTCATCAATAAAAAGGATGATTTCGCCGGCGGCATCGGTCACCTCTTTAACAACGGCTTTGAGGCGATCTTCAAACTCGCCGCGGTATTTTGCACCGGCAATAAGTGCACCCATGTCGAGCGAAAAAATTCGTTTGCTTTTGAGGTCTTCCGGGACGTCGCCGTTTACGATACGAAGCGCCAATCCCTCAGCAATCGCGGTTTTACCCACGCCGGGCTCTCCTATGAGAACCGGATTATTTTTCGTCCTTCGATTCAGAATCTGCATCACTCTGCGGATTTCCTGGTCTCGGCCGATTACGGGATCAAGCTTATTTTTTTCTGCCAGCTCGTTTAGATCACGCGTATATTTTTGAAGCGACTGATATCTGCTTTCTGCATTCGGATCGTCGACTCTGGTGCTGCCGCGCACCTCCTTCATCACCTTCATGAGCGAGTCTTTGGTAACGCCCTGATCTTTAAGCATACGGGATGACGGAAAGTTGTGGTCCATCAAACCGAGCAGAATATGCTCCGAACTGATGTACTCATCGCCCATCTTAGACGATACTTTTGAGGCCGTATCCAACAAGGTTTTGCTGTCATTTCCGGGATATTGACCCGAAACAGATGCGCCTTTTACTGTCGGCTGTTTTTTAAGATGCTCATTAAGATTCGTGATGATGGCATCTGTGTTGACGCCAATTTTCTTGAGCACACTCATTGTAATGCCTTCCGAATCCGACAAAAGGGCGCTTAGTATATGCTCCGGCTCTACGGCCTGCTGATTCATATTGGCTGCTTTTTCGAATGCCGCCTGAATCGCTTCCTGTGCCTTGATGGTGAACTTATTCAAATTCATAATTCAATAATTCCTATGCTGGATGATATTTTGTTTTCTGCTATCAGATATTCCAATTCCATGCCTTTTAGCTTCTGATGCCTAATTAGCAGAACGGTTGTCAACATTGTCTGCCATCGAATCAAAGTAATGTCATAACGCGTACCTCTTACTGCGGGATGGCAGAAACGGAGGTACGATTTTGTCAGGATCCGGGGAAAGCCTGTTTAAGAAGCTCTTTCTGCTCCAGTGTAAGGTGTGAAGGTATCTGCGGCTGAATCCGCACGTAAAGCGGCCCCTTCTCATCCGCCTTTCCAAACTTCGGGAAGCCCATCCCGGGAATCCTGAAAACTTTTCCGGCCGGAGTTCCCTCCTGTATATTGAGTTTGACCTGCTTCTCCGGTGTTTGAATCGTTACCGGACCGCCAATCATCAGTTTTACTACTTCTACCGGCTGATCCAGATATAGTTTTCCCTCTTTAATCGTGTAGCGGTCGTGCGGCTCAATCTTTACCTTTATGAAGAGATCTCCCCGCAAGGAGGCATCGCGGTTATATTGACCCTTCCCGGTAAGCTTTAACTTTTTGCCTTCAGTAATGCCGGCCGGTATTTTAACGCTCACTTTTTCATCACCAATTTGCACTGAGCGCGTTGTTCCGGCTATGGCCTCTTCCACGGTTATTTTAGCATCCAGATTAATATCGGCGCCCTTTGTTCTGGCCTGCCCGCGATTCCGCGAACTTGCTGCGCTTCCGAACGGGCTCTGGTCCCTGAACTGACTTCCACCAAAAATAGATTCAAAAAAGTCCGAGAACCCAGTCTCCCCTCCAAAAGAGCTGCCCTGCCCAGCTCCGCCATACTGATACGACCTGCGACCACCGCCGTTGAATCCGCCGAAACTGTTCGCAAAATCGGGATCGATTCCAGCTTGCTGATACTGCTTCCAGTCTTTTCCTACTTTATCGTACAACTTGCGCTTTTCGGGGTCTTTTAACACTTCATAAGCTTCACCGATTTCATTGAATTTATCGGGTGAGCCATCACCGCCCGAAGCGTCAGGATGATGCTTGGCCGCCAGTTTTCTGTAGGCCTTTTTGATTTCGGCTTGCGTAGCCCCTTTGGACACCCCTAAAATGCTGTAATAATCTTTGTAATCCATAATCGTGGTTGCAATACTTTGTTTATTTTCAGCTGTGCAAAAACCTTGCCAAATGGACTGATACCACACGTTTGCAGATATGGCAGACGCTCGTACAGCTTGTCGCTAAAATGCATGAACCCTTCATCCTGCTTTACCAGCCCAATGTGTAAGAATGTGTCTGCCCCCCAGCTGTCCGAAACGGTTGTTCTGCCCGCTCTGTTAATTTAATAGAAACCTTCGCATATTACCTGAAGTGATTCCCGTTTAACCGTTCACGAATCCGGAGATCTATGAAATTTGCACTAAGATCAACGCCCGGCATCACCGCGTCGGCAGTCCTGTTTTTCTCCGGACTTTTGCTGGTTTTTCTCTCCTTTGTTTCCGGTGATGGCGTCAGTGCAGCCGGTTCAAACTCCGGCAGTATCAACCAAAACGATACGCTCCAAACAGCTTCAACTGTTTCTGTGATGCGCATTGAGGGCACCATTGGCCCGACCAGCCTCAATTATCTGGAACGCAGCCTGAACATCGCGCGGGATCGCGATGATGAAATCCTGATTATTGAAATTGATACTCCCGGTGGTCTGCTCGACTCAACTCAGGATATGGTTAAACTTCTTCTCGGATCGGATCGGCCAACTGCAGTATACGTTTCTCCGGATGGAGCCACAGCGGGAAGCGCAGGTGCCTTTATTACGCTTGCAGGTCATGTGGCGGCCATGTCTCCGGCTTCCAGCATCGGGGCGGCATCACCAGTAACAATGGGTGGTGGTGAAATCGACACGGTATCACAAAAGAAGATTTTCAGCTTTGCGGAAAGCTTTATTGAATCAATAGCAGAAAAGCGGGGCCGCAATATTGAGTGGGCGATTTCTGCCGTAAGAGACGGAGCGGCCGCGACGAGCACCGAGGCGCTTGAACTTGGCGTAATTGATTTTATTTCCCAAAACCTCGATGAACTTCTGGAACAGCTGGACGGCATGGAAATCGAAGGCCGGGTTTTGAACACCACCAATGCCGAAGTAAACCGTATTGAGCCTAATCTGGCAGAAATTTTCTTCAGCTTCATTTTGAGACCCGAGGTTCTGCTTATCCTTACACTTGTAGCCGTTTACGGCATCCTGGGTGAAGTAAGCGCACCGGGTTCTATTATTCCGGGCGTAGCGGGAGCTATTGCCCTCATTCTGCTACTTTTTGGAGTGGCCGCTATGCCCATAAATACGGCCGGATTTCTGCTCATTGGTCTGGCAATTATCCTTTTTATCGCTGAGGCCTTCACGCCAACTTACGGCCTACTGATAGCCGGTGGCGGAGTCTCATTCTTTTTAGGCGCACTCATGCTGTTTCAGGATTTACCCGAAGATATGCAGGTTTCGCTCCTCTGGCTGATTCCGGCCACTATTCTCACAATCCTGTTTTTTGTCTGGGTTTCATACTACGGCATTAAGGCGCAGTTTACAGGTCATCGAACCGGCACCGAATCTATGGTAGGCAAAGAGGTTGAGGTTAGCGACGAAATTACGACAGAATCCGGACGGGTGTTTTTCAGTGGTGAGTACTGGAATGCCCGCAGCACAGGGCCTGTGCCGATCCCTGAAGGCAGCACCGTTCGCATTGTAAAGTTTGAAGGGCTTAAGGTTCATGTCGAGCCCGCTGATTCCGACAGCAAAAATAATTAACCACTAATCATTTTCGAGGTACTGTTATGAGTGGCATTTTCGATTTAAGCGGTCTGGCCATTTGGGTTTTTACCGTTATCGCAGTTTTGGCAATTTTACTGCCGCAAATGTTCAAAATCATGAGAGAATATGAGCGCGGCGTTGTCTTCCGCCTTGGTAAATTTCATATGACTAAAGGCCCGGGATTAATCGTCCTGATTCCTTTTATTGATAAAGTTGAACGCGTGGATTTACGTGTATTAACCATAAATGTCGAGCGGCAGGAGATTATCACTAAAGACAACGTAACCATACACGTAGACGCCATCACCTTTTTTCGGGTCGTAGATGCCGAGCGGGCGGTCATACAGGTCGAAGACTACATTGGAGCAACATCATGGCTGGCGCAGACAACGCTCAGAAGCGTTCTGGGTCAGGCTGAGCTTGATGAACTTCTTGCAGAACGCGACAAAATCAACAAAAAAATTCAGGATATTATCGATAAACAAACCGATCCCTGGGGTATTAAGGTTGTGACGGTTGAAGTTAAAGACGTGATTCTGCCCGACAGCATGAAGCGGGCTATGGCTCGGCAGGCTGAGATGGAGCGGGATCGTCGCGCGAAAATCATTAACGCTCAGGGTGAATTCCAAGCGGCCGAAAAGCTGGTGCAGGCTGGTAAGATGATTGAGAAGACGCCAACAGCGCTTCAGCTCAGATACCTGCAAACCATGTCGGAAATCGGTGAGGAAAACGCTACGTTTGCTATTCTCCCGTTCCCGATCAATCTTCTTGAAGCCTTCAAAACGGCTGCAAACGGGGACGCGCCCGATGTAAGCAAGTTGATCAAAACCGATGAAGACAAGCCTTCAAAAGGGAAAAAACCAAAGGATGAATCCGAATAGCCGACTATTCTGACATCATATCCATCTACAGCCCGGTCTTTTTGATTCGGGCTGTTTTTATTTGGTGATCTTGCTTTTTAAGAGCATGAATTCTGCTAAATTCAGTCCATGAGCATAAGCACGTTTTATCACGATATCGACGGATTCTACACAGAGATTACCGATTTTCATCCGGAACGAGAGCAAGATCGCATACTGCTCTGCCTGCACGGTTTTGGCGGCAGTTCCCGTACCTTTCGCAGGCTTGCGCCTCACCTGCCCGAGGGTCTGCGAATGTGGAGCGTTTCGTTGCCCTGGCACGGAGACACGCAGTCCGACAAAACCAGCATGCAGCTCGAGAGCTACACCCATGCCCTCGCCGATATGCTGAAGCAGCACAAACATGCTAAAGTGAGCATCTTGGCGCACTCATTCGGCGCGCGAATTGCGGCCATGTTTGCACTGCTCTATCCGGAAAGAACCTCAGAACTTTACCTCATTGCGCCGGGAGGCTATTATCCGCCGGAAGACTTCATGTTCCGTTTTCTTGGCTCGTTTCCGATGAGGAAACTCATCAAACACGAGATATTCCTGCGTCCATTCGTAAACTTTCTTATTCCCGGACTTCCTGAAGAAAAGAGAGATCAAACAACCAACGCGCTTCGGAACATAGGATGGTCGTTTCCAGCCATCAGCCTGAAAGCAAGGGGCGAGCTATTCAGGCTCAAAAGTTTTCCAGGCAAAACAGTTCTCATCGTAGGTGGAAAAGACAGATTACTCAAAGCATCCTATGCACCTAAGATTGCCCGATATTACAGCAATTGTACGGTTGAAGTTGTTCACAAATCAGGTCATTTGCCTATGGTTACCCACCCGAAGCAGATTAAAAAGTTGTTGCTTAAACACAGCTTCTGACGAACAACGCGCTAAAAATAAAAAAAGCCTGCTTCGGGACGACGAAACAGGCTTTAGCTTAAGGGGAAGCTATTTTTTTGAGGGTATTACTTGTTGGGATAATAAAAATACGTTACAGCTTAATTTCAGTTTTATGCTTTAATGACACAGCGTTAATTTCGGATGACTAGTCTTACCTGTCATTTTTTTCAAAAAAACGGGGAGATGAAAACTCACCTCCCCGCATCATCATAAAGCTATTCTCAGCGGTGTTATTTCACAAGCATCATCTTTTGCACTTGTGAGAACGAACCGGACTGAAGTCTGTACAGATACACACCTGATGCCAGATTATTAGCATCGAATGTTACGGTGTGGCTACCTGCGTTTTGCGTACCGTTCACCAATACCGCCACGCGCTGACCCTGCAGGTTAAAAACCTCCAAAGTTACGTTACCTGATTCAGGCAGCGTGTAGGTAATGTTTGTGGTTGGGTTGAATGGATTCGGGTAGTTTTGGTTAAGCTCAAAGCTCAACGGTGCTTCGATAGCCGGATCCTCGATGCTCGTGAATGGCTCGAAAGCGGCTACTGTACCGTCAGCCAGCACCGCGATGAGCGCGAAGCCCGGACCATCCTGATTTGCAGAAGGATCGAGAAATCCGCTTGCGAGTACGAGCGCTGTTCCTCCGCCAAGCATGGAGAGATCAGCTGTGAATGAAGCAGCCGTCACTTCGGTGCCAGCCACATTTATGTCGAGCACGTACGAGTCAGCAGGAACACCAATGTACATGGCTGAGAACTCTGTGTATGCCAGGCCTTCTTCAAGTGGAGCAACGTCGCGGGCAATTACATCTACAGCTGGAGCATCGGTTGCACCATGGTAGGCGATGAACTCAACGGTTTCTGAATCTTCTGCAGCTTGTCTTGCACCAGGAATGATGTTGAGGAAGAATCCTGTATCGATGCCGTCCGGATTTGGCGCGAAGCTGTCCGGGGTAGCAACACCGGTGGCAACTACATAGTAGCTTTCGCCTTCTTCGAGCTCTATGCCTTCAAAGCTGAAACCTTCTTCGATAGAAGCACCGGCAGGAGTTACAACAATGTCATAGGTGATGTCAGCAGATAAATCAACAAAACCTGTTGCGCCACGGAATGGCACATCCGGAAGGAACATATCGCCGTTCACGTAGATATCAACCAGTGCAACAGCCGGATCGGCGGAATTATGGATGATCTGAACACTTGCCATACCCGGCTCATCTTCAGTGATGGGCTCAAATACTGCTACTGTACCGTCGGTCAGCACGGCAATCAGAGCAAAGCTTTCGCCATCCTGATTCGCAGACGGATCTAAGAAACCGCTCGCAAGTACGAGTGATGTGCTTCCGCCTAGTGGAGAAAGATCCAGATCGAAGGAAGCTGCAGTCGTTTCTGTTCCCGCTACATTTACATCAATGATGTACTCAGCAGCAGGTACGCTCAGGTATTCCGGTGTAAAGCCGGTATAACTTACGCCTTCGGCCAGAGTGGCAACATCACGGGCGATTACATCTACTGCAGGAGCGTCGGTTGCACCGTGGTAGATTTTGAAATCAAAGTTGCTTACTTCTTCTGCTGCAGAACGTGCACCAGGGATAATATCCAGAAAGAACCCTGTTTCAACTGCATCAGGATTGTCTGCGAAGTTAGACGGATCGACCACACCGGTGGCAACAACATAATAGCTTTCGCCGGCTTCCAGCGCGATGTCTTCAAAGCTGAAACCATCGTTAATAGAAGCGCCTGCAGGTGTTACTACGATATCATAGGTAACGTCTGTAGCCAGCTCAACAAATGGTGTAGCACCACGGAATGGAACTTCAGACAGGAACAAATCACCATTCACATAGATATCAACTTCTGCTACAGCAGGGTCGGCAGAGTTGTGGATGATCTGAATAGATGCAGATGGCACTTCTGATGCGATGTCCAGTGAAATATTATCGAGGAACACATCATCGTTTTCCAGACCCATTTCAAAGCCAAGCTTCATAGCAGCAAAAGTTGCTCCTACTTCAAAAGTTACTTCGTAGGTTTCCATCGAAGTTGTCAGCTCGAATGAGGAAATATCGATTGCTGTAAACGCACCGCCGTCTTCACCGAAGAAGGTATTAAGCTGACGTCCTTCTACATTAGAGCGGGCATCAAACCGTAGCGTGTAAAATTCACCAACTTCAAGCGCATCAATCTGCTGCTGTGTGAATTCCTGGTTGAACTGCACCCACCATACTTCACCACCGGCACCTGTAATGTTAGTGATGGCAGCCTCGCCGTCTACAACAGCGATATCGGCGGAAACACCGGCAAAATCTGCAATAAACGGAGTCCAGTTGTTCAGACCATCATCGAACGTACCATTGAAGATTATCTCGCCTTCAATCGGATCGGGATCAGCTGCAATCGGTTCGAAAACTGCTACGGTGCCATCCGGAAGGGCTGCGATAAGCGCGAAGCCCTCGCCATCCTGATTTGCAGCCGAATCAAGAAATCCGCTTGCAAGTACAAGGGCTGCACCACCGCCAAGTGCGCTCAAATCGAGGTCAAAAGAAGCGGCGGTCGTTTCAGTACCTGCAACATTAACATCAATAATGTAAGGAGCAGCCGGTACGCTCAGATATTCCGGAGTAAAACCGGTGAAACTCACGCTTTCTGCGAGTGTAGCTACGTTACGCGCAATTACATCAACAGCTGGAGCATCGGTTGCACCGTGGTAAATTTTAAAATCCACATTGCCTGCTTCGTCGGCTGCAGCACGTGCACCAGGAATAATATCCAGGAAAAAGCCCGTATCTACATCATCAGGGTTGGCGGCGAAGTCACCAGGCGTCGCAACACCCGTCGCTACAACATAATAGCTTTCGCCATCTTCCAGCGCGATATCTTCAAAGCTGAAGCCATCGTTGATAGAGGCGCCTGCTGGAGTTACTACGATGTCGTAGGTGATTTCTGTTGCGAGCTCTACGAACTCAGTAGCACCGCGAAACGGGACGTTTGAGAGAAAGAGGTCGCCATTTACGTAGATGTCGACTTCTGCTACTGCAGGATCAGCCGAGTTGTGGATTATTTGCACCGAAGCAGTGCCATCCTGTGCCTGTACCGTTGTGTGAAAGCTTAACGCCATCAATAACGATACAAAAATCATACTTATGTATTTATAACAGTTCATATCGGGGTTAGTTTTGGTATATGTTATTTTTGTATCTAATGTGCAACTATGTTCCACAGACACATACCCTAACCTCTTATGACTAGTCTTTAGAAAGAAATTTGCAAACTAATTGAAGGATTAAACCCGGGTAGGCGACGGTCAACCAGTCTAAGCTCCTGCGTTCCATCGGCATGCGTGCGGTGCGCATAGATCCCTCTGTCGATGCTATTTCTACGATTAAGCACGTTCATCAGGTCTAGACGAGCCTCTACACGACTGAATCCCAGCGCCTGATTGTAGATGAAAGAGACATCGAACTGATCGAAGGCAGGCAGCCGGTCATTTTCCGGAGTGGTGAGATCAAACTGCTGAACCGTATGCACGTTGTGCATCATCAGGAAGTTGTAGTACGACTCACGAAAAGCCCACGTTCGCCCCATCACGCGCTGCCATTGTCCGACAATACTGAATTGAGAAGTCATGCGGGCAAGCACCCTTCCCTGCAGCGAGTGTGGATGATTCCAGGGCGCAGGCATCACCCTGCCAAACTGAGACTCCATATTCACTTCGGCGTTACTATAATCATATCCGCCCATCAGCTTAAGACGGGAATCGAAAAGCTCCTGATTTATCCGGAATCCCGCTCCCCATGCCTGCATATCAGTCACTTCAGCGAAGCTGCCAAGTCCCGAATTACCGACGGCAGATTCTTCCAAAAGGTTGCTATACGAAGTGATGTAACCCGCTGGCTGAAGCCTCAGCCAGGTTTCGGAGTAGATGGTTGTCGTAGAAGTCGGATTCAGAACCAGGGAGGCAGCCGTGTGCCAGGCGGCCGGCTGCCTGAAGCTGCTGTCATGTGCCCAAATGGTAAACGAAGGCACAATCGAACTTGGTCCTGCATTGGTTATATCAAACTGATTGATGAACTGTCGATATAAGCCTCCCGACAGCCGGATTGACCAGTCTCCGATTCGGCTTTCCGGTTGGTCGTACTGAAGTTGTGCTCTGGGCTCAGCGAAAAGCTCACCGGAGCTGTCCAAATACGTAAAGCGGGAGCCTATCTTAGCAAACATATTCGCGCTAAGACTAAAGTGAACATTCGTGTAAGAGCTGAGAATGGCAGACTCCTGAGCATCTACTGCAGGAAGGTAAAACAACCCGCTTAGATCAAACTCCGAACGTACAAAGTCGGCCTGAAGACCGCTTTCCACAGAAAAACGGGGCGATACCGCATAAGCTGCATCCAAACGACCGATGTAGTGCTGGAGCATATTGCTGTCGAGCTGCGCGGTGGTGTGCTCGATGTTATCGGTGATTGCACCAAAAAGGGCGCGTTCATCCTGCCCGGCGTTGGTCAGGTCGCGTATAGTTTCGATTCGATTGTTGTCGGCCATGTAGTAGCCGTGCTGCATGCGGTTCATGCTGTAGGCGAGCTGTCCGCTCAGGTCAAGACGGGGAGTTGCAATCCAATCGTAGCTAATCTGTGCCACGGTATTGTTAAAGGCATAGCTGTCTCTGGAAAACATATAGAGCTGATTTCCGTGCATTTGTTCGCTTGCCAGCACATCTGTGCGCACATCGTTCTGACCGCTATACAAGGAGAAACTAAGCCTGCCGAAAGGCCCTGGCTGATAGCTCCCGGCAAAGTGCACATCATAATATCCAATATCGGAGCGATTGTTTACCGGGGCGAAATCCTGCATTAGCTGACCGTTTCCGTTTGAAGCCACAAGATTGTATAACAACGGATCAATCGTATCCCACTCGCTGAGTGTTCCGGAAAGCACCGGGTCTTCATATACACCCCAGATTGAAGTCCGGTAGGCGGTCATCAGCTCAAGACTTCTGCCATTTTCGGTTGTAGTTCGCACCGAGCCGAAAGCGTTTGTGCTGAGGGGGTCGGCCTGGAATAGTGCATTTTGCCCGGCGCGGCCGGAGACATTGTGCTGCAGATTGATTTTCCCGGCAATATAGCTTCCTGCCGAAGCATCAAAACCAGCTTTGTCGACCTCTATTCTGTTGATGGCATACGGGCTGAACGCGCTTGAAAGCTGTCCAAAGCTATACGGATTGTATACCGGAACGCCATCTAAATACATGCGATGTTCGCTTCGCTGTCCGCCCTGAATATGCGTGCCCGCCATAGGGATGCCGTGCTGAACTCCGGAGAACAAATCTAAACTTTGGATGGCGCTGTTGTACCGGTTTCCCGTGTTCCATCCGTTTCTCGGCTCTGCAGCCTGCTCATGATGCATTCCGGCCGTTAACGGGCGATGAGCAGCAACAACAACCGGGAAAAAATCCACCGTTCTGGAGTTTAGGGTGATGCGCTCCGTGATGTTGCCCTGCTGCGGAATGTGAATCTTTTTTCTTACAGGCTCATAGCCCAGATAGGAAAATATAAGCTCCTGCTCCCCGCTTATGAGTCCGCCAAGGCTAAACTGCCCAGAGCGGTTTGTTACGGTTCCGGCTGATGCATCAGCAATCATCACGGTCGCTCCCATTAGGGGTTCGCCGGTTTCGGCATCCACGACCTGCCCCGTTAAAGATCCGAAGGATGATGCTTCTCTGGCTGACTTCACAATCACGTAGGTACCCGACGACAGAATGATATAGTCCAGATCTTTGCGGTCGAGCAGCACCGACAGTAAATCGTTAATTGTATTCCCGCGCACCCGGCTGTACACAAACTGATTGGCTACCAAATCAGGATCGAAAATCAGGTTTACACCGGCTGAAGCCGCAAGATTTTCAAGTGCCTCCGAAAGCGGCGTTCCGGAAAAACTGAAGCTATACTGGTATTCGGCAGAACGAGTGCGCTCCTGGGCTTCAGCAGTTTGAATTGAGATAGATAGCACAAGCATCATCACAGCCGCCAGCAGAACAACGCTGTGGCTGATATTGACACTGGATTTCGGTATCTGCTTCGTTTTCATAAGCACGCCGCTGTTTAAGCCTTATCAGGCTATGTATTTAGTTTCGCGTGATGCGGTAGCCGGTTGAAGTCCGGGAGTAATTCAGGCCCTTTACGGTACAGATGTCAGCAAGGACGGACTCAACATTATCGGGCTGCGTATAAAATGTAGAAAGCGTGGTTTGGGCGATTTCGGCATCACTCCACTCAATGGTTACATCATACTTGCGCTCCAGCTCATTAAAAATGACGGAAAGCGGTTGAACTGAGAATGCAAGGTTATTGTCACGCCATGCGAGAGCATGCGAAAGCTGAATGGTAACCGGATCCTGCGGCACAGGATGGAGTTCACTTACAAAACTTCCATAACCTTCGGTGAGATGTACAGCATCGCCAGGACGGCTTTCTGCAAAAAACTTAACTATACCGGAAGCCACATCTATTCTGGTTTCGGTTTCCGGGTCGGTTGACCATGAGCGGACGTTAAAGGATGTGCCGAGAACTTCGGCAACACTGCCGTTAGCCTTCACTATAAATGGTGTCTCGCCGGGATTAACTTCAAAAAAGGCTTCACCGTCAATTTGCACCGTTCGGTTGCTGAACCCAAAGATTCTGCTGTATGCTACAAATGTCCCGCTGTTCGCGGAGATGGAGCTGCCGTCCCGTAAATCAATTACAGCGGTTTGACCGGCGGGAATTGTGTGGGTAACCGGGGTTGACAGCCACAGGCCTAAAGCAATCATCAACACGGCAGCGGCGGCCAAATAGTATAGCCAGCGTCCCGTACCTACTTTTTTCTGCGAAGAGTCTGAATAGTCCTGCTGGTGCTCATCATCAAAACCAAGCTTTGCATGAAGCGCGCTGAGAGCATCTTCAGTTTCTTCCTCGGAAATTTCGTTAGCGTTTGCCTCGTGATGAATTATCCCGGATTGATTCCATATGCCGAGCATTTCTCTCCGCTCATCTTCGGGCAAATCGCGAAAGAATTCGGAAATCTGTTTTCCGTCGTCTTTCGAATGTTTATTTGTTTTAGCCATGTCCTGCCATTACGTTACGTTTTGCATCCATTTCGCGAATCTTCTGAATGTTCTTCAGCGCCTCCACAATATGGTTGTTTACAGTCCTTGCAGAAACATTCATCACTTCAGCTATTTCATGGTGGTCCAATCCTTCAAACCGACTAAGCTCAAAAGCTTCTTTCTGGCGTTCGGGCAGCTGACCTATCCAGCGTTTAACAAGTGCCATACGGGTTTGTACGTTATTGGAAGTATCTGATTCCACCGGATCTGACCAGCCAAGCTGGCCTTCACCTTCAAGAATTGCCTCATCAGTAATCAGCTCTAATCCGGTTTGCGTGTTGGCATTATCACGAATATAGTTCAGTGAGAGGTTTCTTACGATTCTGTATAAGTATGATTTGGCTAATCCCACCTCGGCAAGCGATGAGCGATTATTCCAAAGTTTAATAAATGTATCCTGCACAATGTCGGAAGCGGTCTGTTTATCCTTCACATAGCGACAACAAAAAACAACAAGCGAAGCATAGCTTTTTCTAAAAAGCTCGTCAAAAGCTTTTTTGTCAGAGGCTGAAATTAGCCTGAAGAGTTGTACTGCGCGTTCGTCTTTTAGCTGATCCATGGAAAAATAATTCAGGTTCCGCTGACCTACTGTACGAGGACACCGGCTTTATGGGTAATGACTAGTTCACCCTACAATCTATTTTTCCTGTCATTCGTTTGGCTGTTGGAAAAATTTAACATGGAGCAGCTACCGAGCTAAACTTCAGCCCTGCTCAACCTTCAGCTTTTTCCCGAAATCGCGCAATCTGTGGCAGGCATCATCAAGAACGGGCTGCTCCTTGGCATAGCAGAAGCGCAGGTAATAACGCCCTTTCTCCGGATCAGCATAAAACGACCTGCCAGGCACCGATCCGATTCCGGTCTGCTCAATCAAAGTACGGCAGGCATTTTCATCGTTATCAAAGCCCGCCAAACCATATTCCTTATGGAGCTTTTCGAAACTGGCAAATACATAATAGGCGCCTTCGGGCATTTCGAACTCAAAGCCGGCCTCCCGCAGCGCATCACAAAACTGCGTCCGCTTTTGATCATAATCTTTGCCAAGATCTTCAAAGTAGGATGATGGCATCCCAAACGCCTCGCTTAACCCGTGCTGAAGCGGAGTAGGTGGGCAGATGTAGATCAAATCACTGAGCAAGCCCATTTTTTCAATAACCTGCTCGGGAGCCACCGAGCTGCCCATTCTCCAGCCGGTCATATTAAAGGTCTTGGAAAAGCTGGAAATGGTGATGGTCCGCTCAAACGCATCAGGCAGCGAGGCGAGCGAAAGATGCTTATTTCCGTCGTAAGTCATGTATTCATACACCTCGTCGGTGTATGCCCACAAATCATGCTTTTGAAGCACTTTAAGCAGTGTCTCAAGCTCCTTTTTTGTCCAGACCTTACCGTTCGGATTTCCCGGATTTGTTACAACTATGGCTTTTGTTTTTGGGGTGATGGCTTTCTCAAGCGCATCAAAATCGATGTTCCACGAGCGATCGCTCATCGGCACAAAGACGGGCTTAAAGCCGAGAACTTTCAACAGCTGTACATGATAGCCGTAAAAGGGCTCGAACTGAATCACTTCATCACCGGGCTCAAGGGTAGCCAGGCAGGCGGCAACAAAAGCGCCGGTTGAACCGCTAGTAATCATCACTTCCCGCTCAGCATCACACGGAATACCGTTAAAGGTGCTGAACTTCTCAGCCGTATGAGCGCGAAGTTTGGGAATTCCGCTGTGATACGAATAGATCGACTTGTTCTGCCGGATGGCATCAATAGCGCCCTGCTGAACGGCCTCAGGCGTGGGCAAATCGCAAATCCCCTGCCCCATGTTTATTCCGTTGTGCTCGTTCACCATTTGGGTGACCGCACGAATGCCGCTTTGCTTCAGATTGAGCGTTCTCGATGCCAGTGGCTTCATGTTACTGCCTTTTTTAGATTTCAAATTTTCAGATAACAGTCGAAAAGTTCTGCAATGAACCTTGGCTTCAGGCAGGATCTTCGTCAGCGCCGTAAAGCAGCTCTATGAACTCATCTTTAGGCACGTCCCCGAAGAAAGCCGAGATATCAACACCTTTAAGAGCGTTTGTGAGCTCAGCTTTGTCGTAGCGCACTCCCTTTAGCGTGGTCTCAAGCTCTTTTACGGGCTCCTTGCCAAAGAAGTCTCCGTAAATAGTAATTTCCTCTATGATTCCTTTATCAACAAACAGGCGAAGATCAACCTCACCAACAGGAAAACGGCGATCACGCTGAATGTTGAATTTTGGCGAACGGCCAAAGTTCCAGTCCCAGCTACCGTACTTCTCATCGCGCAATTCGTATACGCCTTCCCACTCTCCTTTGGTAAGATGGTAAATTTCGAAGTCATCACGCTCATCATAAAGACCTTTCAGCAGGCGTGCGCGGAACTGCTCTGTAGACATCGGCTCCTGAAGAAACTCTGAGATGTTTGCAACCCGGCTGCGTACCGATTTATGTCCCTTGGACTGTATTTTGCTCATCTTCACGTTCAGGGCGTTGGCGACCTCGTTCAGATTCGCATCAAAAAGCAGCGTGCCATGGCTGAACATCCGCTTTGTGGTTGAGTACTGTGCGTTGCCCGAAATCTTTTTGCCATCAACGAGAATATCGTTACGCCCGCTCATTTCGGCCTCCACCTTCATGCTGTTAAGCACCTTGATTACCGGGCTCGTAAACTTTTTAAAGTTATTGAGGCTCTTCATATCGTAATCGGTGATAAAACTGAAGTTCAGGTTACCCAGATCCTGGTACACGGCGCCGCCGCCCGACATTCTGCGAACAACATGAATGCCCTTCTCCTCCACATACTCGTGATTTATCTCCTCGAGCGTGTTCTGGTTCCGCCCAATAATGATGCATGGCTCGTTGATATAAAACAGCAGGAAATCCTGACCATGTTTGAAGTTGCGAAGTGCAAATTCCTCAAGTGCCAGATTGATACGCGGATCATTAACGCCTTCATTTTCAATAAAAATCATGCTACTGTTTGTCCATTAGGTTTATAGGCTCACCCGGCAGAAGTAAAAAACGAGAACCGGGAAATAAAGATCTTTTAATCCGCTGAAGATAACAAACATAAAGGTGTAATGTCACCCGCCAAAATGCTCATTTAAACCGCAAAAGAGAGGCACCTTTTTTTCTGAAACAACGCGTTCGTAACTTGTTAGGAAAGGGAATCAAAAAGAAATCCGATGAATAATATCAGAAAACAATTGAAGTGGCTTTTGCCCGTGCTGGCCGTTTTCATGATTGGAGCGCTGCTGCTTTCCCGTGTGGTGAAGCCGGACACCGATCGCCGTGATGAAGCGCAGCATTCAATAAGTCCCGAACAGGCCGCTGAGTATGCAGGGCGCTTTGTTGAGGTTTGCGGTGAAGTCCTTCAGGCCACACACGCAACGCAAATCGGTGGAAGCCCGGTTTTCCTCAATTTTGGTGATGCCCATCCCAACCAGGTCTTTACCGTGGTGATTTGGCAGCGTTTCCATTCACTATGGCCTCAGACGCCTCATCGCATTTTCGACGGACAGTTTGTTTGCGCTACCGGTGATGTGGAAATGCATGGCGGAACGCCACAGATTGAAATCCGCCACCCCGACCGGATTCACATTGCCCGTAGATAACATCTAAGGCACAACCCAGCTGCATTCCCATGAATCAGCCTTTCGCTCGCAGTTAAGGCGGAGGTGCTTTTCCCGCCCTAATTGCAAAGCCGTGATTCGGTGTATATCACATTCGAGAACGGTGAAGAAATTGGTCTCTTCAAATTCGTGGAATGAGCCAGCTTCATCCGGATGATCAACAGGCGTACCGGGTGCGCATTTAGTAGTGTAGGACTCACGGGCTTTTCCGTTCACCTTATCTCTGTAGCGTTTCAGAGAGTCTTTATCATCGATTTGTTTTACAGTCACGCTCAGGCTAAGCTGCACTTTTCGCTTTGGATCCCAGAACAAAACTCCGGCTTCGGCATTATTTTGTATCTGACTAATCTTTGCCGAACGACTGTCTGTGTAAAGTATCAGTTTATTGTTTTCTGTCACCTCACGAAGCACGAGCATTCTGCTTTGAATCCGTGCGGCCTCATCTGATGTACTAAGCGTGAGATATCTGAAGGGATGCGATACATCCACACTCCCTCTCCTGATCCAGCCTATTATTTCCTGCCAATTCTCATCCTCAGATTTTTTTTCGTTAAGCATTCTACTCCAATTAGTTACCAAAATGTGGAAGTCTGTAAGGGCGTTTTTTTAATGTAAAAACTTACTTAAAACTGAGAACGTTCAAATACATGCTGCATACATTTAAAAACCTATGTACAGCATAAACTTAACGTTAAAAAAAGGTGAAATTCAAAAATTTTAATATGAATGTAAACGAAAGTGCAAACGCTTGTGTTAACAAACCCATACAATTCATGTAAAGTAAGGTCCAATCAATCCTTAACTCATTCGAGTACATGAACATCCAAACACCAAAAACCAATAGCGACTATGCAAGCTACTGATTTCAATTTAGGTAATGCTACCTTTGAAAACTATGTGGGACAAACCGAGGGTTTCTCGGAAATGGGTTTCCAGATGGTAGCACACGTTCTTACTGTGGGGTACGCTGTGATGTTTGCAGCCCTCATCTACTTCATCCTAACTATCAAGACTGTACAACCAAAGTATCGTACAACAGCTGTTCTTTCTGTTGTGGTAATGGTTTCAGCCGGTCTGCTTCTGTTCATTCAGGCGCAAAACTGGATTGATGCCTTTGCATTCGATGCCGAAAGAGGCCGTTACTTCCTGGCCGATGGCAGCGCACTGTTTAACAACGGTTACCGCTACCTGAACTGGTTGATTGACGTACCAATGCTTCTTTTCCAGATTCTCTTTGTTGTTACTCTTACAAAGAGCAGCTTCTCATCTGTGAGAAACCGCTTCTGGATTTCAGGTACACTAATGATTGTGACTGGTTATATAGGTCAGTACTATGAGGTAACTAACCCTACTGTATTCTTCATTTGGGGTTTCATTTCGACTGTTTTCTTCGTTGATATTCTTATTACAATGAAGAAAGTTATTAAGGAAGGTTCTGAAGGAATTCCAAAAGATGCTGCCCGTTACATGGGTTACATTTGGGTAATTTTCTTCTGGTCATGGATGCTTTATCCAGGTGCCTACCTGATGCCATACCTGATTCCGCCAGGACTCGAGCCATCGCTCACAGGTCTTGCTGCTGAAGCTGCCGTAGTTGGTCGTCAGATTACCTACACCATTGCTGACGTTTCTTCAAAAGTGATTTACGGTGTATTCCTTACTATTGTTGCTCAGATTATGAGTAATGCTGATGGTTACGACTACAACCGTGACGGCGACACCAAGTAATTGGTAATCGTTTTATTCAATTTATCTGCTTTACTGCAAGCGAAGCAGACAAACTGAAATAAGTTAAGCGTTAAAGCCCTCCTGCATTCAACCGCAGGAGGGCTTTTTTTATGAGAATGAATCATCTGACCCATTTTCCCGCCATGCTTCGAATGCGTATTTTAGCCAAAAGCTGTTTCCATCATTGTTAACCAAACAACAGAAACTATGTCTCTATTTAAATCCGGCCTCATGCCGGCATCCGTTCTGCTCATTTTTATGATGACGACTTCCTTTGTATTTGCCCAACACGATCGTGAGCACTATTTCGCACTGCCGTCAGAGCAGGGTGAAGTCATCGAGTCCGAAGATCAGCGCTTCTTCCTCCAAACCGTTGTTGAAGGTCTCGCCAACCCATGGGCTATGGCATTTCTCCCTAACGGCAACGTACTTATTACCGAGCGCGACACCGGCAACCTTCGGATGGTTGTAAATGGTGAACTGCAGCAGGAAAGCATCTCGGGCGTTCCGGATATCTACAACCGTAATCAGGGCGGACTTCTCGACGTCGCCATCCATCCGGACTTTGAGTCTAACAACATCATATACCTGGCACTGTCGGTCGAGCGCGGCGGCATTCCCGGCCGCAGAAATGCGACCACTATTATCGGCAGAGGCGAGCTGAACGGCTACAGTCTGGATAATTTCGAAACAATTTTCAGCGGTGAGCCGGAGTCGCGTGCTCCTTTCCATTTTGGCAGCCGCATCGTGTTCGATGCCGACGGATATCTCTACTTCGCTATCGGAGATCGCGGCGAAATGGGTAATGCACAAAAGGTTGATAACCACGCCGGCAAAGTAATGCGTATCTATGATGACGGCCGCGTGCCATCAGATAATCCGTTTACTGCGCACAACGGCGCGCAGCCGGAGCTGTTCACTCTGGGCAACCGCAATATTCAGGGCATGGTAGTGCACCCTGGCACCGGCGAAGTCTGGTCGAACGAGCACGGCCCACGCGGCGGCGATGAAATCAACATCATTCGTGCCGGGCTTAACTACGGCTGGCCGGAAATCACCCACGGTGTCAACTACGATGGAAGCGTGATTACCACCGATACTGCCGCATCCGGCCTTGAGCAGCCGCTGCACCACTGGACGCCCTCCATTGCTCCTTCGGGCATGGCCATCGTTTACGACAGCGAGCTCTACCCAAACTGGAATGGCGACGTCTTCACCGGTGCGCTTGCGGGTCAGCACCTAAACCGCATTGTAGTTGATATGGAAAATGAGCGCTCCATCCATGAAGAGCGCCTGCTTTCAGGCATCGCCCGCATCCGCGACGTTCGCGTTGCTCCTGACGGGTACCTCTACATCCTGGAAGAGAGCAACGGTCGTATCATGAGACTAATCCCGGTCGAATAACTTTTTCTTCGGAAGGATTCTCACAACCAATCTCCTTCATATTTTTAAAAACCGCATGGCTCCCAAAACGATAGCCATGCGGTTTTTGTTTTTATATTATTAATAGTCTATCGCAGGCTTAGTCTGCAATACCCAAAATATTAACCAGTCAAATTTGTATTGATATGTCACTGAGTTCACGCTTCACGCTACTATTTGCATTTTTTCTCTCTTCAGCCCTGCTTCTTGGCGCATGCGGCGGAGAAACCGAAGTCCGTGATGCCGAGGAGGTAACCGCCGATGCGGAAACCTACGAGGTTCGCGGTTTTTTCATCGAAACCAATCGGGCCGACCAGACCATCACCATTGTACATGAGGAAATTCCTGACGTAATGTCTGCCATGCGCATGCGCATGATTCTGGAGGATACCGAAGGCGCTGAAGAGCTCTCCCGCGGCGATATTATCTCCTTCACCCTTGCCCGTATCGGCAACTCGTGGTACGTTCGTGATATTGAACTGTTGCCCGAAGACACCGAACTCGAGCTCGAAGAACGACTGATGGACATGGCCCGCTGATTCAGCGGTCCAGAAAGTGTGTTTTCCCCTTCACGTCCTCGAACGAAGAGGCCAGCACAAGGCTCTCAAATCCATAATGGTTATTAATCGTATCGCGGGCCCTGAAGAGATTCCTCATTTTTTCATCTTCCCGAAAGAACAGCTCGATCTGGCCGGTTGCGTCCAGGTCGAGCGTGTTTACCCCAAAGCCCCGTACGCGCTGTCCGTGGCGGATATAGTGCTCTACGACGGGCATAAGCGCCCTTAACGCAGCGCTCACCACGTAGTCATCCAGATTGGTATAGCCCGGCGTGGCAAAAACCACCTGAACGCCCCTCCAGGTTTCATCCTGAAAGCGCAGGTATGATGAGTATCTCCTTGCCCTTCTGTTGTAGCCCCGCATGCGATAGCACAGCTGCCTTACCGACTTCGTTATCTCTCCTTTTACCTGCTCGGCATCAGTCGTCCAGTTGGAGAACGTATGCATATACGTGACCTCATCCGGCACATGGTCGGGCGCATCCTTCACAATGGCACGGTCCAGTCCACACACGGTTTCATACAGCATTCCCCCGAAATACTGACCAAACAGCTTCCTGAAAATGCCTTTTCCTTTTGTGATGGCGTCCTCAATCGTATTCAGGCCCGCCTGCTGAAGTTTTGCATAGCGCCGGCTCCCTATTCCCCAAACCTCATCGAGCGCGAGCGGCCATATTTTTTCACGCTCCTCCTGCTCATCGAGTGCCAGCGTGAGTCCGTTCGGCTTAACCAAATCAGAGGCCAGCTTTGCATAGGTCTTCGATCTCGCAATTCCGAGTGAGCAGAACAGGCCCGTTTCCGCATAGATATCCCGCTTGATGCGAAGCCCGTACTCAAACAGCTCTGTACGCGGCCGGTTTATCATGAAGGTGAGATCGAGAAAATATTCGTCCATCGAGTAGGCCTCCACATCACCCGCATGTTTATCGAGCACCCTGCGGATTTGCCTGCTTATTGCCTGATACTTATCGTAATGCACCTGCATAAATACCACGTACGGACACAGCTTCACCGCTTCGAAAGCGCTCATGCCGGTTTTCACTCCGAACTTCCTGGCCTCATAGCTTGATGTGGCCACAATCCCACGTGCCGTGCCGTCGGGCTTGCGCCAGCCTCCCACTACCAGCGGCAGCCCCTGCAGATCGTACGACACCTGTTCGACCTGTGCATAAAAGCAGTTCATATCCAGATGCAGATAAAGGCGTGGCTTTTTCCGCACATGCCGCTGGTCCGCAGAAATAGTGTTATACAGCGTAATTCTGTGCACATTCCGCGTGAGGTCGTATGAGCCGGGGTCGAGTTTCATATTTCAATTTACATATATTGCACATATATTGAAACGAACTCTTTTGCACCCGGCTTCACAATCGCCCGCACCGTCATTTTTCCGGAATCAAACCAGAATTTACAAACCCGGGATTGCGGTTGAAAGTATATATGTGTAATATATGTGCAAAGCTATCATTAATCAGAAAAAGACTGCCTTATGCAAGTAGCCAAGCTCGAAAAAATTAACGTTATAGCGGTCTATGCCGGTTTTAAGACACCTGATCTCAAACGAGCCATTACGCCAATCCGGTTTATGCTCTCAAACGGCGACCGGCACGTGGTCGACCAGATCAAGCGGTCGTATTCCGAACGTGTGGGCGATTCACTGCACGTTCACTTTGTGGTAAAGACGAAGGAAGACCGCTACTTCGATATCGTTTACGACAGCAAGCGGGTAACATGGATGCTTGTTGTTGAACTTGAGGAGGCCTTATTCACTGCCCAGGGCATGCAAGGCTGACAGAACGGCGTTGCAAGAGAGGAAAGGGTGATGGCGTTCGGGGCGAACTTTACCCTTCGCTTTCGTTAATCAGTCCGATGAAAAGCCGAAGCGCGGTAACAATCAACTCATCCGGATAGTCGTAGCCCCGGTGGTGCAGCTGCGGATGCTCTTTTCCGGCACCGAGACCAAAAAGCATCACGCGCGATGCGTCAGAAAAGCGGCCAAAATCTTCACTCCACGGAAAAGGATACGATGGCTCAATACAGTCCAGCCCGTTTTCATCGGCAATACGCTTGATGGAGTCAGTCAGCTCATCATCGTTTACAGTAGTCTGAAAGTATTCTGTCTGCTCAGTTTCAAGCTCCAGATCCCAGGCCGAGCAGATCCCGCCAGCCTGCTTTTCAGCCATGGGAATCATGCGTTCGAGCACCTCCGTTTCGGCCGCCCGGAGCGTTGCCATCACCACTCCCCTTCCCGGGGTTGTGCCAAAAGCGATGTCTCCAAGCCGAAGACGGGCATGGACAATAGTAACGAGTGCAAACGTGTGCTCAGAAAATGAGTTACCGGCCAGCGCAGACAAGGCGTTGATAAGCGCTGCCATAGCAAGCGCCGGCGAGTTACCGTCCTCCGGATGAGCCGCATGAGAGGTTTCCCCCTCAAGATGAAACTTTACTCCGACCGATGCCGAAGTAAACGCTCCTTTTTTAACAATAACGCTGTGCTTCGCATAACCGGGCAGGTTATGAAGCGCGACCATTCGCTCAGGCTTCAGCTTTTTGAACACAGGGTCACTAAGCACTCTTTCGGCGCCTTCACCGGTCTCTTCAGCCGGTTGAAATAAGAGCATCACCCTGTTTTTCTGTGGACGATTTTCCTGAAGCCACCGGGCCAGGCCGAGCAGGTGGGTCATATGGCCGTCATGGCCGCATTTATGGCCTGTCTCGGGGTCTTCTGAGGCATGCTCCAGCTCGCGGGAATCAGGTATGGGAAGAGCATCGAGCTCAGCTCTGAACATGAGCGAGCTCCCCGCGCCTTCAGGACCATAAACAGCAATTACGCCATGGCCGCCAACTCCGGTATAAAGCTCATCCGGCCCGGTTTCCCTCAGCCACTCCTCAATCTGTGCAGCCGTCTGCTCTTCCTTATTCGAAGCTTCAGCAAGCTGATGCAGCCGGCGTCTTTTTGAAATCAGATCGGAAATATGTTGATCTATGAAAGTATCCAAGGTGGTACTCCGTAAAGATGGGTTATTAAGCGTGATTACTTCACAAGTTCGGCGAATTCAAATGTAGAGCGGCCCGAGAACTATGCGCGGATCGGGATAGAGGCGAACGGCCTGCTCTAAATCTTCGGGCGACACCACACCGGGCATATCAGGCGCTTCGGGCTCAGCCGTCGAAAGCTGAAAATGCAGATGAGGAACCCAGCCTCCGTTTTCATGGCGGTCGCCAAGCGTAGCTATCTGCTCGCCTGAACTGATCTTCATTCCTTCCTGAAGTCCGTCAAAACTGCTGAGGCTCAGGTGACCGTAAAGCGCAAAAAGTTCTTTATCACCAAATGTGTGGCGGGTTACAATAGTAGGTCCGTAATCGAGCTCGTTCGCATTGTTACGAAATCCCCAAACCACGCCATCGGCAAAAGCGTAGACCGGCGCTCCGGCTTCACCCCAAATATCCACGCCCATGTGTACGAATCGCTTTCCCGCAAATAAGGGTGATGTGTACATATTCCGGCGAAATTCCATATAACCACCCGCTCCAAAAAGCTGCGGGGCATCCGGATTGTGGTTGTAGCCGCTGGTGAGATCAATGGCCGGAAGCGGGACCGTATAGTCCATCACCGGATGAAAAGAAGCTGAATTCATGCGTACTGAGCTAAAAAACATGAAATGATGAAGGTAAGGATGGATGATAGCAGGACTTTATTACTGCACAACCTTGTCGATATAGTTGGAATTCATAATACCGAGCGCGCCCATGTATTTAAGTTTGAAGCGCACCATATCACCCACTTTATAGTCAGGGGCGTTCACACCTACGTCTACTACCAGCATATCCGAACTGGCATCCACTATTTTGATATCATCACTTATCGGAAAGAGAAACTTCGGGTCGATATCCAGATAGCCGATGTCCAGAATAGCGCGGTGGCTTGTTTTTCCATAAAGGCTCTCGTCGATCTGCATGGTGTTACCCTGCGGATCTTTGCCCAGTTCACCGCTTGGCACAACTGGCTTTTCGTGGAGCTCAATAATTTGAGAATAAAGCTCCATCACGGAGTCTTCCATGCCTTCAATAGTCTTTTCGGTGAAGAGATCGAGGCCAAAATAGAGTGCCTCACCTACCCGAAAGTGGTTAACACCCTGAGGGATTTCATCACGAAGCAGCAAAGGAACCGTAACGGAGGTCCCTCCCGAAATCCAAGGAATTTTCTTGTTGAACTTGAGCTCGATAATCTGCTTGTAAAGCGTAAGCTGGATAAGCTTATCCGCATTGGGCATCACACCGTGAAGGCAGTTCAGGTTGGTCCCTAGTCCGACAACGTTAATGTTCGGGAGATTAAAAACCTGCTCATAAAAGTCGATTAACTCATCCCGTACCACGCCTTCACGAAGATCGCCCATTTCAATCATGATGATGATTTTGTGGATACGATCCTGCTTAACAGCCTCTTTAGAAAGCATTTCAATGGTGGAAATATCCGAATCAAAGCTGACATCGGCCCAGCGGACGATATCTTCAATAATCTTTTTGGGCGGCGGTTTGATGTATACGGTTTGCACATCAGGGCTGATCTCTTTTGCCACCCTCAGATTACTGATTCTGGAATCATGTACCTCACGGACGCCAAGGTTAATCACTTCACGGATCATATCCTCGTTGCCGCAAAAAAGCTTGGTAACCACCCCCCATTCGATATCTCTGCCTTCAAATTTTTGCTTCAGAAAATCGTAATTGTGTCGAAGTTTTTCGCGGTATAGCTTTAAATAGGCCATTGTTATGAGCGTTTATAACGCATTTCAAGATATTTGTTGGTGAAGCCAAGTTTTTCATACAGATATTTAGCCGGGTTGTCGGGCTCTACGTGCAGCGCGATATCTCCTTCGGCGCGGTCCATGGCTTCTTTCATGAGCGACGTACCCAAACCTTTACCACGGTAACCACCGTGTACGGCAATGTAGACCAGCAGATTTTCGGGGATGTAGCCCTTCATGCCGGTTTCATTAATAATCACGGCACCGGCAACTTGTTTTTTTTCCGGATCCCAGGCTCGCACTATAAATCCGCCATATCCCGGATCGGTGCTAAGGGCATATTCGGCACACTTCATAATATCTTCCCTGGGGTCGCCAAACTGATCCAGGTGTTCAAAAAGAAAATCAACTACGGAGTCGACTTCCTCTTTCCGGCTTTTCATTTCTCCGGGGTTAATCACAGTAAAATCAAACATAAATACTCCTCGTTAATGTGTTTCGTCAATTCGTTTTTCGGTTATCCCGCTTCCCGGGAACCAAAGCGACACGCTGATAAATACGATGAGTGCTGTTGCCAGACCAAATATAATAGGATCGAGGCCAAAAGGCATATTTAACGTAAAGTCAGAACCCAGTATTCGGGCCGCTTCGGGTATAATTGTGAGAATAAGCGTTAATCCTCCGCCGGTAATCATGGCTGCAACGGCTCCGGCGCTACTGGATTTTTTCCAGTACAGCCCGCCAACCACCGGCACCAGCAGTCCGGCTACCATTACCGCATAAGAATAAAGCATGATGTCCAGCACCGTTTCCATAGCCGCTGCCAGAAGCAGCGCCACGACACCAAGAATGAGTGTTACAATCTGAGACATACGAATCAGCTTGGAATCGTTCATATCCAGTCCCAGCCACTTCCTCAGCAAATCACCCGTAACGTTTCCAGAAGCGGCTACCAGACAGCTGTCGGCTGTCGACATGATAGCCGAGAAATAGGCAGACATCATCAGGCCCATCAGGCCAATCGGCAGCACGGTTCTGAGCAGCATCGGCAATCCCTGCTCCTGATGCATGCCGTCTGCTGATTCAAATCCCATGTAGGCAAACATCCCCTGATCGGCAGCTACTCGCGCAAAAAGTCCGAGCAATACGCCCATAAACGCCATAACAGGCCATTCAAAAAAACCGGCCAGATACCACGCTTTTTTCGCCTCTTTTACGCTTCTGCTGGCATAGATACGCTGGTAAAGGGTCATGCCGACAAACCAGATCGGGATAATCGTGATGCCCCAGTTCAACATCTGCTGCCAGCTGATGTTGGTCAGTTTCAGAAACTCGGGAGCGACTGCTGCTGCAATGGCTTCATAGCCGCCCACGGCGTTGTACGACAGTGGAATGCCGATAAATATGAGGCCTGCCAAAAGCAGTATCCATTGGAAGGTATCGGTATAAATTACCGCCTTAATGCCTCCCATCACCGTGTAAACGATAATGATAAAGCCCATAATGTAGAGCGCGGAGTCGATAGTGAGCTCTTCAAACGTAGATGAGGCCAGAACCGCACCGGCCAGCATCTGCGAGCTGGTGAAGCCCAGATAGCCAATTGCCGAAATAACTCCGGCGATAATGGCGGCCCGGCTATTGAAAAAGTACCCGAATAAATCAGGCATGGTGAAAAACTTCTTTTCATCAGAAATAGGCTTCACTCTCGGGATGAGAAAAACAGCCGCCAGCCATGCGCCCAAAAGTCCTGTGAAGAGCATCCACGAGCCGGAAATCCCCATCACAAATCCCAGACCGCCAAGCCCGATGGAAAATCCGCCGCCAACGTCAGTCGCAACGACCGAGAGCCCGATATGCGGATAGCTCATGTCTCTTCCGGCCAGGTAATAGTCTTCGTTTCCGGTGTTTTTGCGCATAAAATAATAGCCTACGCCAAGAACGGCGGCCATATATGCCACAAAAACAGCAATATCAACAGGATGCATGGTTAACCTTTTCGGTTATCAGTATTATGATGATGTCATCCGTGCCTTAAATGAACCTGTGTGCTGATATGGGGGTTTTACTCTTAAATGATGAACGTATCGTAGCGGTAACTGACATTAATTTCATTTAGTTTATAGCTCGTTTGTTCACGCTTAATATAAGGAATTAAGCCCGGCAATGACAAAAAAGCCCTGTCTTAACCGAAACCCTTCGGTATATGACGGCTACATTCCGGGTAGCATTACTCTTTCACCTTAAATCTTCTGTTTTGAATCTGCTTCAAAGACCTTTTTTCGAACGCCCTCAGGTAACAGAAATAGCCCGCGATCTCGTCGGAAAAATACTATTCACAGAGATCGATGGCGAGGCCGTGAGCGGCAGAATCGTTGAAACCGAGGCCTATGCGGCCGAGGGTGACAAAGCATGCCATGCGCATCTGGGCAGATTCACTAAGCGCACAAAAACGATGTTTGGTGATGGCGGCACGGCCTACATCTACCTTTGCTACGGGATTCATCACCTTTTTAATATCGTAACGAATCAGCAGGGCACACCGGAAGCTGTTTTGATTCGCGCCGTAGAACCTCTAACCGGCACCGACGTTATGATGGAGCGCAGGAACCTAAATAAGAAAGCCCGAAACCTAACCGCCGGACCCGGCGTGATGTCTCAGGCGCTGGGCATTACCACCGATTTAAACGAAACCGACTTAACCCTTCCCAAAAGTCCCATTAGAATTTATGATGACGGTTTTAGGGTGATGACTTCCTCAATCGAAACCGGCCCGAGAGTAGGTGTAGATTATGCCGGTGAAGACGCGCTGCTTCCGTGGCGGTATTCTCTAAAAGGCTCAAAATGGAAAAGCCCGGCTAAATAAAAATCTAACCGGGCTTTTCATTATCCTGAATTACCGGAAATGGTAATTCGAACAGTGTTCAGGAGGCTGTTACATGCCAGGCTGCTCGCCCATTTTTTCCTGAACAATTTCCTGGAATTTTTGCTGAAGTTCAGGATTCATCTGTACGGCCATTTGAATTTCCTGTACACGATCCATATCCATTCCTTTGGATTCTACAATTTCTTCAACTTTTTCGTCGATTCCTTCCTGAATTACTTCAAGATCATTCATGAGTTCATCAAAACGCTCCATCTCAGCGTCTTCCATCCCCATGTCAGCCTGGGATTGCCCTTGCTGCATACCGGTAAGAATTTCATTGAAACGCTCCACACTCAAACCAGCTCCCTCAACCAGCTCAATCATATCTTCCTGAGCTTCCATGTTTACTTCCTGAGCCTCAATGCTGATCTCTACGAAGGTGTTCAGCTCATCATCAGAAACTTCGATGTCCGGCATTTCCTGCTGCATTGCAGGTGGCATGCCCTGAGCCGAAGCCTGGATGGTCATTCCAAACATGAGAAAGATTAGCATTGTTGCTGCTGCGATAATACGAGTCATAATAATATATTTGATTTCTTTATTTCTTAGTGTGTACTGTTAACTAATTGCCAGCAGAATAATTATATGCCATCGCAAAAAAAAATAAAATCCCCCCGCTAAGGCTAAAAAAAGTAAAAACAAGGGCTGTTTTTTTATTTTGGGCCAATTCTATCAGGAACTTTTTGAGGATTTTAGTGGTTTGTTGTTTGAACAAATAAATTTTCACCGAATAAAATCAATAAAAAGACCATGAAAAACCTATTAATCACTACCATCCTTCTCGCGTTTGCAAGCGTTGCCGTAGCAGAAAGCAACGAAACTACCGACCATCATTCTCCGATGGAATGGACAATCGACAATTCGCACAGCAATATCCTTTTTCAAATCAACCACTTCTTCAACGCAATTCCGGGTACATTTAATGAATTCGACGGAAGAATTGTTTTCAATCCGGACAGCCCTGAAGACTCTGAGTTTGATGTAACCATCCAGGTTGCCAGCGTAGATACGGATGTTGAGCGTCGTGACGGCCATCTTCGCACCGCAGATTTCTTCGATGCAGAAACCTACCCTGAAATGCACTTCCGCACTTCAGAAATTCGTCACGTTGAAGGTTCAAGCTACCTTGCACTTGGCCAGCTTACCATCAAAGACGTTACCCGCGAAGTTGAGCTCCCGTTTGAGTTCCTGGGCGTAACCAACCATGTAATGCAGGAAAATACGCTTGTAGCTGGTCTGCACGGCGAAATTTCACTTCTTCGTAACGACTTCGGCGTAGGCGTGGGCGACTGGGCCTCTACTGCCGTAATCGGCGATGAAGTACGCATCCAGATTTCACTACAGGTTACCAAGCCTGAGTAACCATACTCTGTTACATGAATAATACGGGTTATCTGATTTCAGATCCGTTTATTCTGTATTTCTCCAAAAAGCCGGCCTCCTGACAGGAAGCCGGCTTTTTCTTTTTCAGAAATTAGCACGAACAAGTCTTCCCTCTTTTTTCCCGCAATCTCTGTAAAACCGATGAATTGATTATTCGTATTTTAAATGGTGTAATTGCGATGTCTAACCGCATGATTCGCAGTAAATCGTTCGATTGTGTAAGCTAATATCATTCTAAATCTAACCGGCTGAAGATGTTATCGACCAAAAAGAAAAGAAGAAAAGATAATCAGCGGGGCTCGTTCGTCACCATTTTTGTTTTTTTTATGGTACTTGTCCTGCTTGGTATTTCATGGGTTTTCATTCAAAATCTGGACAATGACGATCAGCTTACCGATCGCCCAGACAGTGAAGTACCCTCAGGGACACCACCAATGATGGCTGGCAGCGTGGAGCAGCTTCAGGAAATGATTCCGGAAATCAATACCAGCCTGAACGAAGATAAGCTGAATGACCTGTTTCCCGCCAGCTTCAGGGTATTGGTTAATCGAATGGATATCAACGCAAACGGAAACAACGAGATCGTGCTTATCGAATATCACCCTGCCGATGCCGAGCGGTCGCTGAGCTTCACCGATACGGGATACGAACGCATTATCAGCCGTGCCGAAGTACTTACTGAAGACGAAGAGGGCCGGCTACACCTGCTTTTGCGCATCACACAAGATAAAATGACGGATCACGAAGGGGAGGTGTTAATTGCCCAGGAGCCTGCACGTTATGGTTATGCTTTCAGAACAGTACTATATGAGGGAGAAGAATATAATGCCCCGGTTCGCCTGTTCGAGCTCGCTATTCTGGACGAAAATTTCCAGCCGGCAAGCGACGATTTGGTAATCTACTGGATGCCGTCTGAAAACCGATATGCGGCAACCAATGCATTTGGTCAGCCGGGCTCGTTTTAGATCTATAAAACCAGTCAGCTTTCTTCCTTAGCATTTTATACAATCAATCTAAAGCTTTATATTTGGGCTCACTTTAGAGCAGGACCACAAACCTTTTCTCAGGCTTACTTTTTATGTTCAACACCAAGTTTTTTACGCTCAGCTTAATTATTGTTCTGGCTGTTTTATCACGTTTTTTGCCGTTTCCTCCTAACGTGGCTCCCGTTGCCGCAATCGCGCTTTTCGGCGGAGCTTATTTTTCAGACAAGCGCGTTGCCCTGCTGCTGCCGCTTGGCGTAATGCTGCTCAGTGACCTGCTTATTGGTCTTCACAGCACCCTCCTGTTTGTTTATGCGGCATTCGCTTTAATCGTTGGGATTGGCTACATGCTCGGTAAAAATATCAGTCCATTAAGAATCGCAGGTGCATCTGTTGCCGGTTCGGTCATTTTTTACCTGCTCACCAATTTTGGCGTCTGGCTGGTCAGCCCGTATTATCCCTTCACGCTCGAAGGGCTGTTGGCCAGCTATACCATGGCCATTCCATTTTTCCACTACACCTTAATTGGTGACCTGCTCTACACCACCGTAATATTCGGTTCATTTGAGCTTGCACGCAGAATGGTTCCTTCACTTCAGACTGCATAAGTCTCGATTTCAGATAAAAAAGCCACACCGGCAAACGGTGTGGCTTTTTTTTGCCTTAACATTTACTGTTTATCGTTCAGCCTTTCTCCCGTGAGCAAGGCTCATTTTCAACTGATTCCTTACCGGCAGGTCTTAATAATGATTACTGATCTAATCAAACCAGAAATTACAGAACTGATTGAAAACGAAAACTGGGCTGCTCTGAAAGAGCTGATTGAAGAATGGCCCGTTCCCGAAATAGCCGAGCTGCTAACCGAGCTGGAAACCGATAAACGAATTGTCTTCTTCAGACTCCTGCCAAAGCATCAGATGGCGGAAGTGTTTTCGTATATGGAGCCGGATTCCCAGAATTCTCTCCTGATGAACCTCACGGATGAGGAAAACCGCCATCTCCTTTCGAATATGGCGCCCGATGACCGTACCCTGCTTCTTGGCGAGATGCCTGGCCAGATTACCCAGAAGTTTCTGAATCTGCTTAATCCGCAGGATCTTCGTGAAGCCCGTAAGCTGCTTGGCTATCCTGAGGAGAGCGTGGGCCGACTTATGACGCCCGATTACGTGGCGGTTCGCCCTGGCTGGACGATTTCGCAGTGTATAGACCACATGCGCGCCATGGGCAGCAGAAGTGAAACCCTGGGCATGATTTACGTTACCGACACCTCATGGAAGCTTCTGGATGCTCTTCAGCTGCAGGAGTTTATTCTTGCCGATCCGGAAGCAACGGTAAGCGATTTGATGGACGAATCCTTCCTCAGTATTTCGGCTACTGAGGATCGTGAGGAAGCGGTAGCACTCATGCAGAAGTATGATAAAACCGTGCTTCCGGTCATCGACTCAGACGGTGTGCTGCTGGGTATTGTAACAGTCGATGACGTGCTCGACGTTGCTGAAGAAGAGGCAACCGAGGATTTCCATAAAACGGCGGCTGTTAATCCGCTTCAGCGCACCTACAGGGAGACCAAAATACGTACCCTTTTTCAGGCCCGCATCGGATGGCTGATGATTCTGGTTTTTGTCAGCCTGATGTCTTCGGGGGTGATTGCTGCGTTCGAAGAAATCCTGGAGTCCGCAATTGCCCTTGCCTTTTTCATACCACTGCTAATAGGAAGCGCCGGAAACGCAGGCGCACAGGCCGCAACGCTTATGGTTCGCGCGCTGGCAACCGACGATCTGAAGCTAAATCAGTGGCTTCAGACAATCTGGAAAGAAATTTCTGTAGGCATCTTGCTTGGAATCATAATGGGACTTGCATGCTGGGTTCTCGGTTATTTTATCGGTGGCACGCATATCGGTATTATTGTAGGCCTAACCATGGTTGCGATTATACTTGTGGCCAACATCATTGGCACGCTACTGCCGTTTTTGCTTACCTGGATGAATATGGACCCTGCCATAGCAAGCAGCCCGCTTATTGCGACCATTATGGACGCCTCCGGCCTGCTTATCTACTTCGCGATTGCGACCGCCGTTCTTGGGAGTATAGCGTAATTAATCTGCGGGAGTCAGCACATCAGTTTCTTCTACAAGTACCGGATCTTCCAGCTCAGCCCCGGTGCCGGGCTGGCGTTCAATAAGCTTGTTGAAGTCATCCATATAGACTGCTGCCTTCATATACTGATCCCACACCCTTCGGTAATTCCTGATGATATCGTGAAGGTTCATCAT
This sequence comes from Balneolia bacterium, assembly GCA_022565795.1. Lineage (GTDB taxonomy): Bacteria > Bacteroidota > Rhodothermia > Balneolales > Cyclonatronaceae > Cyclonatronum. The sequence continues at coordinate 40,131 of JAIUMA010000012.1, read as the reverse complement.
TTCTTTTACCGGTATGACGCCGGAGCTGCCTGATTTCAATATGGTCATTTTGGCCGTTTCGTAGCTGCTTTCAAGCTGAACTACCAGCCTGTTTAGTTCCAGTACAGAAAAGTCTTCCCGCTCAGAGTCAGCCAGAGTCATAAAAGAGCGCATCAATTCTTTCAAAATCCGGAGGGTCTCTTTAACATCTTTCGGAAGCTTTACGCCGGAATGTTCAATCGTAAAAGCATCTATAGAGTGCTGACGTGCTTCGGAGAAATACTGCGTGATGCGAAGCGCCTGTGGCAGCACATACTCTAAATCAGGCGGGAAATCTGTACGGTGCATCTTTCCAATGTACTCCACCACTGTTTCATTTAGAGAAAAAACTGTTTGCAGGCCCACTTCTAACTCAGCTAGTTTTTTTTCTTCATCAAGCGACTCTAACGAGAGTGTTCTGGATTTTCGCCCGACCCTTTTCAGCTCAAAGATAAGCGCACTAACCGCCATTGATGGCGTAAAGAGCAGGTTGTCATCAAGGAAGCGTGCTTTTTGTGGCTGCTGCTCATTTGCAGTAAAGCGACTTTGAAGAAAAGTTACGAGCATGTTTGTGAACGGAAGCAAAACCAAAAGGCCCAGCACTTTAATAAACGTGTGAAACAATGCAACGGTAATGGCAACTGAGAGGTCACTTCCGAATACCATGTAAATCAGGCTGAGATAAAACCCGATGAACGGCAGCGCCAGCGGTCCTTTTAGTACGTTAAAAAGCACATGAACCATAGCCGCACGTTTGGCATTTGGTGTAGCTCCGATAACGGCCAGCAGCGCCGTGGAGGTTGTGCCAATATCGGCCCCGACAACCAATACAGCCGCTGCAGATACCGGTATCACGCCACCGGCCGCCGCCGTAATTACAACGGCAATTGCAGCAGAAGAAGACTGCATGACCGTAGTGAGCAGGATACCGAGAAAAAACATAATCATCATACCAGAAAAACCGGTGCCGATATCATCCAGAGGAACCTGCTCACCAAGATTTTCAAAGGTTGACTTGAGGATATCAATACCGAGAAAAAAGATGCTAAATCCAACCAGAGCGTGGCCGATTGCCCCGAGTCTGCTGTTTCCTTTACCAAGCCAAAGCCCCATACCCACTGCTAAAAGCGGCATCGACAAAAGTTGGAGATCAACCTGAAAACCTACGGTGGCAATAATCCAGCCAGTGAGCGTAGTGCCAACATTACTCCCGAAAATGACGTAAGCGGCCTGAAGCAGCGTGAGCATTCCGGCATTCACAAATCCAATAGTAGCAAAAATAACCGCGCTCGAAGACTGCACCATGGCCGTAATTAGGATGCCGCTCAATACTCCTTTAAAAGGGGTGGAGGTATATTTGGCGAGCAATACGCGCAGCGTTTCACCCGCGGCAAGCTTCAAGCCGTCTGTCAGCAGCTTCATTCCGAGGAGGAACAGAGCCACACCACCCGCAAAAGAGAAAAACATTGCCATTGAATTATACCGGCTATTTAAACGTATGAATAGAAGGCTTTGCAGAACCGTTTTTCAAAACCTCCAGACAGCGACAGAGAGCATTATGCCTGGTCTTCAAATAATAACACTCCGTTAATAATTATACCAATTCCGGGGAATATATTACCAAGTTGTTCTTCAGACGGTTTTTGAGGTTTTACGAATCTTTGTCGTAGATTAGCAGCGTACTTTAAGGTGCATTAAGGCTTATTATTCGGGAATTCGAATAGCTTTATCAGCTATCAGCACCAATCACGTTAGTCTGCCAATGCTATGCTAAAAAGCTTAAATCATCCCTCGTCACATAACCCTTACCGCAACACTGCCCTTAGCATTATGACTATGCCCACACCACCGAATGTGCAAGAACTGGAAGAGAAAAACTTTGAAGCTTTGCATTCAGACGAGCTGATTATCCACGGTGCTGACTATTTCTTCAACTATGAGCTAAGCTGGCTGGACTTTAACTTCAGGGTTTTAGATGAGGCCAGAAATCCGGCAAACCCGCCTCTTGAGCAGGCAAAATTCATAGGCATAGTGTGCAGTAACCTGGATGAATTTTTCCAGAAACGCGTTGGCGGTTTAAAGCGGCAACTTGAGGCAGGTATGGATTCACTTTCAGTAGACGGACTGACACCTGCCCAACAGCTCACCCTTATCCGCAAAAAAGTGAAGCAGATGATTACCGACTACAGAGGCACATTCTTTGATGAGATTGTGCCAAAGCTGGAGTCCGAGGGCATTGCATTTCGGGAATATTCGTCTCTCCGGAAAAAAGAGAAAGCCAAAGCCGATGAATACTTCAAAACTCAGCTTTATCCTCTGCTCACGCCGTTAATTGTAGATCAGGGCCATCCATTTCCTTTTATTTCCAACAAGAGCCGCTCTTTTGCTGTTGAAATACTGGATCCAGGATCTGGTGAAACGATTTTTGCGCGAATCAAGGTGCCGGAAAACCGCCCCCGATGGCTTCAGCTCAACAGTACAAAAGCCGACAAAGCGGTGCTAATCAACATCGATGACATCATTAAAGAACATATTGGCGAACTCTTTCCCGGCGGCGTTGTAAAATCGGCACATATCTTCCGGGTAACCCGGAATGCGGATATAAAGCGGCAGGAAGAAGAAGCCGATGACCTGCTCGAACTTATTGAAGAAGAGCTTCGGGAGCGCCGGTTTGCCGAAGTCGTTCGCATAGAGCTGGACGCTCAGATGCCTGAGCACATCAGGGAGCTTCTCATCAAAAACCTGAAAATATCACCCAGCGACATCTTTGAAATGGAGGGCCTCATCGGGCTTGCCGACTGTCTTCAGCTCGACAAACTTTCCGGTTTCAGGCATATCCGGTACAACCGCTGGAGTCCGGTTACGCATCCGGCATTCAAAAGCATGGGAGACGAGCCGGCCGTTGATCTCTTCAGCGTGATTCGAAGCTCCGATGTTATGGTTCATCATCCTTACCACAGCTTTACGGGATCTGTAGAAAGGTTTATTCGTGAAGCTGCGGCAGACCCGTCAGTGCTGGCAATCAAGCAAACCCTTTACCGCACATCCGAAGACTCGCCGGTGATGCATGCCCTTATCAAAGCGGCGGAAAGCGGCAAGCAGGTTGCGGTGCTCATCGAACTCAAAGCTCGTTTTGACGAGCAGCGCAATATCGAGTGGGCCGTCAAGCTGGAAAAAGCGGGGATTCATGTATCCTATGGATTGCCGGGACTTAAAATCCACTCCAAGATTACCGTAGTTGTACGTGATGAGGGTGGAAACATCAACCGCTATGCCCACATAGGCACCGGAAACTATCACCCCGGCACTGCTAATCTGTATGAGGATTTGGGGCTTTTTACGTGTGATCCTGAACTTGCGGCGGACGTTTCGGATTTGTTTAACTTCCTTACCGGATATGCACCTAATCAAACGTACAGAAAGCTGCTTGTAGCCCCTCATTTCCTTCGTTCTGAGCTTGCGAAGCTAATTGACTACGAGGTTAAACAAGCCCGCGAAGGTGCGAAAGCCCGCATCATAATGAAGATGAACAGTCTTGAAGATCCTCTGCTGATTCAAAGGCTTTACTATGCTTCTTCACAGGGCGTAGAAATCGACATCATCGTGCGAGGCGTATGCCGGCTTAAGCCCGGAATTAAATCTCTTAGCGAGCGAATACGCATTCATTCCGTGATAGGTCGTTTTCTTGAACACTCGCGCATATTCTATTTCAACCACTCGGGCACCGATCTTTACTATATCGGATCTGCAGACGTTATGCACCGCAATCTGGACTCACGGGTTGAGGCCATCACGCCTGTAGAAAACAACTCGCTCAAATCCTACCTGGGCTATCTCTTTTCAATCTATCTGAAAGATAATTCTCAGCGCTGGCTACTGGCTTCAGACGGAACCTATAGCCGGGCAGAACCTGCCCCCGATGAAAATAGCAAAGTGGCATCACACCACGAGCTTATGATGCACACAATCGGAAAGAAGTAATCAGCCGTAAAGCAGGAAACTGAGAAATAAAAAAAGCCCGTGGTGTAAGTATCACGGGCTTTCTAATTATGTAAATTTCAGTAGCTCACGAGGATCGAAGAATCGAATCGAAATGCTCTACCATTATAACAAAATCTGTTTCTCTGCGGAAGTCAAGATTTTCGCTTCTGGCAAAATCTCTCATTTCTGACCTGTGATCACCAAAGAGTCTGAGTACATTCCGTTCTCTGAGCCTGACCTGCTCAAACTCTCCTTCCGGAGTTCTGAAAAACAATGTTTCACGAGGTTCAACAGTTGCTGCGCGTTCCGTTACTCCGTACCCACTACCAGAGGCGCGGGCTTCGCGAACAACTTTTCTGTGGCGCTTGAAAACACCGCTTTGTTCACCTTCAAAAAGCACCTGTAGGTAGGCGTTCTGATCAAAATCGCGGGTATTAGCAATTCTGTTTCTGAATTTCACGGTTTGACCACCCGGCATGGTCATTTCAAAACCACGTACAAGGACTTCGCTAAGCTGCAGCGTATCCGCCCGGTTAATGATTTCAAGAGCATCGATATAGGAATTGTATTTGGCGGGTACATTCTCAAGTACCTGACCGTTACTCAGCGTAACATCGGTCATTAGCCAGCTATCGTTAAAGTGCGGAGTTCCGTCTACTCCAAAGGAGCGAATCGGAGAGGTAATTACAGCTCCTCCACGTACAAGATTATCTAGATTTGCTCTGGTAGCATCACTTTGCGCAGCACTTTGGCCTGGAGCCAGTGCTACCAGCAATAGAGCTATGATAAGAGACGTAATCGTAGTGATATAGTTCATTATAGTAGGTAATTAAGTATAGGTAACAGGATTATAGTCGGAGATAACACATTGATGCAGACAATGAATCTAGCTGTTATTTAAATGTTACAGACTATAACGTTTCATTTTCCTGTCTTGTTATACCAAGATAATTAACAATAGGTTCAAATAAAAAAGCCACCCCGCATAATGCAGGGTGGCTTTTCAAATATAATTTGACATCATAACTGACTATTTAAGTCAGCAAGATTGCCAATTAATTATTTCCTCTTGTGCCTACTATCTCACTTCGGCGAAGATTCGGGGCTACGATATATGCAGCACCATCACGGTCTTCAATTTCGAAGACAACCGTGTTACGAGTCTGGGTTTCAACATTGTCCAGATTGAAGCTGAAAGCGAAGTCTTTGCTCAAGCTGTCTTCAGGTGCGATAGTAAAATCGCAGGTGTTAGCTGAGCTGAACTCGCATCCTTCAAGGGTGAAATGCGTTCCGAATTCGATATCGTAACGAAAATCACCTTCGTTATCTCCAACAGACTGAACGGCAGTGGACTCATCGGCAACAAAACGAATTGTTCCGGAGTGAGGCACGCTTTGAAGGCCAGTTGGTGAAATAAGCTGTACGCTTACGACAACCGTTGGATCATTGTTCTGGATGTTATTTAGGCTTACAGTAGCTGGTGTGATCTCCATTTGAAGAGGGCCGTCATAGGTGGTGACGTTATCATCAAAACAGGAGGTCAGTGCCAAGCCAGCAACTGCCAAACCAATTAGTATGATCAGTTTTTTTAACATAGTTTGATCTATTTATCGGTTAAAATTTATCTGTTTTTATTATTCGTCATCATCCGCGGCATAACCAGGATTTTGCTGAATTACTCCGTTAGCAGCCGTTACCTGTCCGGTTGGAACAGGGCTCAACCACCTGAAATCATCTGCAAGCAAATCGAAGAAACCAGACTCTGCAGGTTTGTTAAGCTGCTGATTAAGCCTCTTAAGGTCAAACCAGCGGTGGCCTTCGAAAGCAAGTTCACGACGGCGCTCATCCATAATCTCATCAATCAGAGCCTGCCCGGTAAGACCAGACAGCTCGCCGAGACCACGATTCACGCGAAGACGATTTAGCTCTGTTAGAGCAGGGCCAAACTGATCATTGCGGGCAAGCGCTTCAGCACGGGTAATCAGCATTTCACCGTAACGCAGTACTGGCGTGTTGTCGATGAAAGAACCAGGACCTTCTACAGTTTGGTTAAACTTAATGCTGTGAATTTGCGTAAGGTTGCCATTCGCCTGACGGTTAGAATACCACCCGGTTAGCTGCTCATCTCCATCTTCATCTACGAAGGAGTTAAAACGAGCATCACCTTCTTCATAAAGTGCTTTAAGCTCAACAGAAGGAACAACATCGAACCACTGAGCTGGTGTAAACAATGCTGAAAGCGAGTTGTTTACAGCACCGCCAAAGTCAACAGAAGTAACGCGTACTTCAAAGAAAGACTCTAAGCCAGGTGAATCTGTAGTAGCAAACAGACCAGGAACTTGAGCCGGAGTAGCCAGGCTTACACCCGGTGTATCCATAGCTTCCTGTGCCCATTCAGCAGCATCTGCCCAGCGACCCCAGTAGAGGTACACACGAGCGAGAAGCGCCTTAGCAGCACCTTCAGTTGCCTGAAATCTGTCATTGCCACCTGCTGAACCCAGCAAGTCTACAGCAAGCAGAAGATCGCGTTCAATTTGCTCATAAACCTCAAGGTTGGTATTACGCGGGCGTGGGGTATCCGCGTCGGTAGTACCACGAGTTGGTTCTACACGCAGTGTAACAGCCAGGTTCCAGTTGTTGATCTCGCGGCCCGGCTCATATCCGTAGGATTTAGCCAGGTCGTGGTAGGCCAGTGCTCTAAGGAAAAGCATTTCGCCCCGGAAACGATCCTTGTCGACCTGAGGGCCATCAAGAGCGTCGACGCCATCAATAATGTAGTTAGCATCGTTGATCATGGCAAAGTAGGTTCCCCACCCGCCAACGCCTGTACCGATAGCATTTTGAGCTTCCTGTACATATCGACCAGATGGTGATCCCGAAGGATTCTGTACACCGTTATCAGCAAGTACTTCCGGTGCTGCAATACGGGTATTGGTGTAGGCAGCGGTAGAGAGCAAGCGGTTGTATGCGCTTGCAGCAATGCCTCGTACACCAGCAAGATTTTGAAGGGCAACTTCCGGAGATACGGACTGCCTTGGTTCGGTATCTAGCAGCGAGTCGCAGGCATAGAAAGACAATGCCCCAAGACTCAAAGCTGCTGTTATAGCAATTTTTTTAAACATATTATTCTGTTCTATGATTTAGAATTGCAGAGAAACACCAGCTGAGTACTGACGCGCTTGCGGGAACGGAGCGTTCGCCGTGGTCAGAATCTCAGGGTCAAGACCACGGTAGTTGGTCCATGTAATCAGGTTCACACCCTGCACGAATACGCGTGCACTAGAAAGGCCAATCTGAGACACTACGTTGTTTGGAATAGCATACGATAGTGAAGCAGACTTCAGGCGCACATATCCAACGTCTTCAATGTGCCAGTCAGATGAGGTGAAGAAGAAATCATCATCACCAGGACTAGCCTGAGCCGTACCAAGAAGCCTTGGCATATCGGTCATATCGCCAGGACGCTGCCATCTGTCGAATGTACGGGTGGTAAGACCACGACCGCGGAAGACCGTTCCATCGAGGAAGAAACCTTCCTGCTGTTTGAAAGAATCCTGACCAAGATTGTACTGGAAAAATACATCAAGAGTAAATCCGGAGTACGACAATGTATTATTCCATCCACCAATTACGCTTGGGAATGCATTACCCGTAATTGTCTGATCCTCAGGTACCACATTGTAGGTCAGATTACCGTTTCTATCATAAAACATTCCTCGTCCATCGGCAGGGTTAACACCTGCAAACCGGTACGTAAAATATGAGAAAATTGATTCTCCAGGCTCAAGTTCAAACTGTTCGCCTAGGTCCATAATCTCGTTTCTCTGGAACGTTATGTTAAAGTCTGATGCCCAACGGAATCCTTCCCAATTAACGAGTGTACCACCGATTTCAACTTCAATACCTTCGTTACGAACTTCACCTACGTTGTTGGTGAATGAATTGAATCCGGAATCAGAAAACAGGAAGTCATCCAATAGAAGTCTGTCGTTGGTTCTGCGATACACGTCAAGCGTACCATAGATTCGGCCTTCAAAGAGCGCCCAGTTTAAACCAAGGTTAATGGTAGTCGCTTCTTCCCAGGTAAGTACGTTGTTACCCAGCTGAGTAGCACGAAGGGCTGCGACACCGTTGTACGTTGCACCACCGCCGAACAAGGAGCGTGATGCGAAGTTAGGAATCTCGGAGTTACCGGTTACACCATAGCTGGCACGAAGCTGGAACTGATCCAGCCAGTCTACATCAGCCATGAACTCTTCTTCAGAAAGCTCCCACCCTAAAGAAGCTGCATAGAACAGACCCCACTGCTTGTCTTCACCGAAACGGGATGATCCGTCGTAGCGAAGTGTAGCAGTAGCGAAGTAGCGCTTATCGTAGTCATAACGAGCCTGACCAAAAAAACCGGCAATCTTGAACTCCGTAAAGAAACCACCTACGGCAGCCGGTGTAGCAGCGTTTTGCAGCCTACTGAAAAGTCCACTGTTAAAGCCCTGACCAGTAGCGGTAAAAGACTCGCGTTCTTGTTGACGGTATTCAAAACCTAACAGAGATGAAAGATTGTGAACATCATCGAACGTATTGAAGTATGAGAGGGTCTGGTTGGTGTTCCAGTTCAGTACTTCACGGTTCGCTTCAAATACAGAACCACCCGTACCAGAGAATGCAGGAATTTCCGGTGGACGAACGTTTCTGTCACGAACATTACGATAGTCGAGACCGTAGAAGGTACGGAATACAAGGTTCGGCGTAAGGTTGAAATTACCGGCCATGTTACCAACAACCTGGTTGGTTCTTGATTCACGATCTTCAAGTCGAAGACCCTGTATAATGTTGTAGTTACCGGTCACGTTTTCGTTGAACGTACCGTCTTCATTATAGATTGGCTGAATCGGCACTGAGTATGGAGCCGCAAAGAACGGACCGTTGGTAAAGTTACCGTCAGCAATCGCTCCAAATTGATTAAATGTAGTAAGACCAATATTTGTTTCAATTGAAAACAGGTCGCTTACTCTGTGGTCGATGTTCGATCTCACGTTGAAACGTTCGAAATTTGAACGAATAACCTGTGCTTCCTGGTATTCGTACGAACCGGAGATAAAGAATCGAGTCTGATCTGTACCACCCTGCGCATTAATGCTAAGGTTTCTGGAGTTTCCAGTATGGTACACTTCATCCTGCCAGTCAAAATTAGGTACAAACTGCAGAAACTCGCTAAGCGGAGTCACTGTAGGATCAAAAATAGCAGCTCTTTCATCCGGGTCATCAGGTAGTCCTATTAGGAAAGGCGCTACTGAAGCACCACCACGATAGTTACGTTCCTGTTCGTCAGGATCACCAGCCGCAGTAGTTACACCTCGTCTTGCATTAATTGCGGCCTGATTTCTACGACCCTCGATTTGAGCCGCAACCCACTCAGGACCTGTAAGCATGTCATAAGTATTGATGGCCTCAGAAATACCAACCTGTGATGTTACTGTAAAGTTAGTACGGCCGGCAGCACCACGTTTAGTAGTGATAAGTACTACACCGTTAGCGGCCTGTGCACCGTAGATAGAAGCAGCAGCAGCATCTTTCAGAATCTCGATAGACTCAATATCACTTGGAGCAATAGCAGCAAGTGCATTTGAAGATGCCTGTGTTGCAACGTCAGTATTAACTGTAATCGGCACACCATCCACTACATAAAGAGGATCGTTACCAGCACTAATAGAACCTGTACCACGTACACGTACGCGAACGGCGCCACCAGGCTGACCAGAAGCGGAAGTAATGGTTACACCCGCTGCACGACCCTGGATCGCGCTGTCGAATGTTTGTACCGGTACGTTGGCGATAGTTTCACCGCGAACCTGAGCGATAGAACCGGTTACTTCGCGTCTTGGCTGTACACCGTAACCTGTTACTACCAGATCACGCAGCTCAACACGGTCGGCTACGAGTTCAATATTTAGAGTTGTCCTTTCGCCAGCTGTTACCGTTACTTGTGTAGTCTGAGCGACATAACCTACGTAGGTAATACGAACATTATGCGTTCCGGCTGGAACATTTGTGATCGTATATTGACCATCAAGGTTTGTCGACTGACCAAGCGCAAGATCTGGCAGGAACACAGTGGCTCCCGGCAAAGCTTCACCTGTACGAGAATCGGTAATGGTACCCGAAATAGATCCTGTCTGAGCAGAAGCTAAAGCCGGGAACATCACGACCAAACTCAATACAGCGAATGCTAGTATCTTTCTAATCATAGATGACCTCATGAGTTAGTTAACTATATGTTTGTGGAAAGTTTCACCTCAGCAAAGCATTCTTCAGCTTTTATCTGATATACACACATTATAAAAGGTAAGAGAAGCTTTTTTATCGGTGGTGGTTGGCTGTTTGTTAATACAGTCAAACTGAATATTAATACAATATAAATTTAATTACAAACTTAACCCCACCATTTTATTTCACTTTTTTCTTTTTGCAAGCCTAAAAAATTGCGTTTAAATGACTTAATGGGCATATTTTGTTAGTGCAACTTCTAAGAAGACCGTTTGTTAAACCCTTTGTTTTATTAAAGCTTACCCAGTATTATTTACCTATATTAACAGAAGGTGGGACAATATTCATATTAATACATTTAGGCAAATTACTGCCCAAATATTGGCGATTCACAGCCGTTTCACACTCCAGGCGAACAAATTTGGATTGAATCTGGTTAAAATTTTAAGTTAAAATCTTACTAGCCCCTACGAATATGAAGAATTTATACGCTATTCTATTGCTCGCCAGTTTTTTAGTGCTTATGAGCTGTAGCAGTTCACGGCATATTGATGATGTAGATATAGGTCAGTCGCTTATTTTAACTGAAGGTGCGCCTGAATTTATTCTCACTGCAGAGGGTTCTTATTCCGATGATGGCGCCTCATTCGTTCGAACAACTGTAGAAGTTTCCAAAGGAAGCCTTGTTTTCCGTACCAGAGATGAAATTCCCAAGGCAAGGATTACTGTCCGTTACGAGTTAAGGCGTTCTGACAGCAGCAGCTCTGATGGCTTGATTTTCGCTGAAGAGTTCACCTATGATATTGAAGGCGACCCTGAACGAAGTATCCAAACTACAGAGAGGCTCCGATTCAGTGAATCTTTTGACATCGAACCGGGCGACTATATTCTTCAGGCGAGCGTTAAGGATTTTAACTCAGACAAACAGGTTACCCGTACAACCAATTTTACGCTTCCCGATCTTGATGAAGCCGCAGGAAGCATTACATCCATTAATCTATTAGGTACAGATTCCGAAGGTGAGCGTTTCACCATTGGCACGTATGATGTTCAGGCCGTATCAGACAGTCTGAAATTCCGCTTTTTCATTACCCGCTCTCAGGACGATGATCCTGTATATGCACATCTTCGTCTGCTTGAGTTTGAGTCCGATCACCAGCCGGCACGCCATATGGCCGACCGGAACTTACCCGGTAATTCAATTCGGGTAAGAGGAATTAATTACGGGCGTCACCAGGTACTGGAGGAACAAACCAGACGCTTCGACACCGAATTCGGGGCCATAGAGATAGTGTTTAATATAGAAGCACCAGAATCAGGCAGCTTCAGATTTGAAGTCTTTACCACGCATCAGGAATCTGCGGATCCATCAGAATCCCTTACGTACAGAGCACGAGATTTCGGAATGCGTCCTCCGCACTTTCCTGAGATTGCGAGTGCCCGTGAGCTGGCCGAACCTCTTGTTTACCTCATGACCAACTCCGAATACCGAAGGCTAATGGCCATAGAAGACGAGGATGAGCTTAGGAGAGCCGTGGATATATTCTGGCTTGAAAATCTGGAAACCGGCGATAAAGCTCGTGAGGTTATGGCTTTATTCTACGAAAGAGTAGTTGAGGCCAATAAGCAGTTTTCTAACTACAAGGCTGGCTGGAAGACCGATTTAGGCATGATCTATATTCTTTTCGGACCGCCGTGGTACGAAGATATTTTCGGTCCATACGTTCGCTGGGTGTACGGCTTTGATAAAAACAACCCATACCGTGTTTTTGAATTCGACAGAACGCGCTTGGGCGATGACCGTCATCCGTTCACAAACTGGACCCTCCGCAGACAAACCTTCTATCATGCCGTTCACCACGACAGAAAACGAGAGTGGCTGAATGGATTTGTTTTAAGCCGACCATTTGGAGGCTAAGCGGGTATCAAACCAAAAATCAAATTATATGATGCCAGCAAGCCAAATGCCTGCCAGTGCTGCAAACAGGCCTGTAACAACCTGTCCGACTATATTAATGAATAGATTAATATAGTCGTGCTGCTTCCAAAGGTCAGCACTTTGCACCATCCAGGTCGAAAAAGTGGTGTATGAGCTAAGAAAACCAGTGACAATGGTAAATACCCAAAGTTCAGGTATCTCATAAGAAGCAGAGTGTATGAGTCCTGCAGTAAAACCAGCTCCGAACGATCCGGTTACATTAATAATGAAGGTTCCCCCGGGGACGCCACTGGCCTTTCGTTTAAAAAGCCCATCAATTAGATAGCGGCTTAATGCGCCAAGGGCTCCGCCTGCCATTACTGCGAGAAATACCATCTTACTTCACCCTCTGTCCTTTTTTAATTGAACCAATCCAAAATCCAAATAAAGCGGCAATTAAACCGACTATTACGCTTACAAACATATAAATTCCCGTAACCAGAAGGGATGATGCGCTCAAATCGATTATATCGGTAATAAACGTGGAAAATGTGGTAAATGAGCCAAGAACTCCTGTCCCTAAAAATGCTGCCCAGGGCCAGCTTTTTATCTTAGTCCGGGAAATCAAACCTGCCAGTAAGCCCAGGAAAAAAGCCCCGGTGATGTTCTCAACAAGAATAACTACATAAGAGTACTCCATTCCATAGGGGTTAATTAATAGAAGTGAGTACCTGAGCCCCGCTCCGATAGCACCGCCAAGTGCCACAAGGGGCACTGCAGCTTTCACAGTAACTGTATCCGGAGCTTGTTGACTCATTATATATTTATAGTCTGTTTAGTGCGCAATTCCAGCCCAGGTCCCTCATACGGCCCTTTTCCCGTATTTTGTTTACGCCTGTACTTTTTAGCAAGTATTCCGTCAACCGGGCTGAAAAAAAGCGCAAGACCAAAGTAGACGCCCGTCATTACGGCGATTGCACCGGCTATAGAGCTGTTTGTCCAGTAGGCCAGATAGTAGCCGCTTATGGAGCTGAGAATACCAAAGAAGACGGCAAGCATTAAGAGATGTGACAATCTTCGCGTAAGTAAATAAGCCGTAGCGGGTGGAACAACTATAAGTGCTACAACCAGAATTGCACCCACGCTTTCAAAAGCAGCGATTGTAGAGAACGAGACAGAACCCATCAACCCATAATGTATCAGCATGATGGGAATACCCATGCTCACAGCAAGCTGACGATCGAAAGCATAGATTTTTAGCTCTTTGTAGCAGCTGACGATAAAAAGCAGGTTCAGCATCAGCACAAAGCCAAGAATCCATACCGGTCTAGGCCCCATGTTCATGCCGTTGAATATCCACAAATCCCAGGGGACATAGGCGATTTCACCATATAATATGCACTCCTGATCCAGATCAACCTGACTGGCAAACATGGTAATGATGATTACACCAATTGCAAATAAGGTCGTAAATACAATTCCCATGGAGGCATCATTCATGAGCCGCCCGCGCAGCTGTAGTTTTTCTGTTAAATAAACGGTGAGGAGTCCAAACGCACCCGCTCCGATAAGCATCGGGAAAGTGTTACGGGATGCGGTGAGAAGGAATGCAATCGCAATACCCGGCAGTACCGCGTGGGATATAGCATCACCGAGCATGGCCTGCTTTCTGAGGACAAGAAAGCTGCCAACAAGTGCACAGGCAGATGAAGCCAGACAAGCGGTCAATATAATCCAAAAAGTGGACATAATTTATTTTTTTGCCGTTTATTTAATAAGGTATCTTTTCATCGTGCGGATCAGATTCAGGATTCTCGAGAATTTTCAGCAGCTGCGCTTCAATCTCCGGTGTAATGACGTGCTCCATAGACTCAGCATCATCATGAACGTGATCTCCTGCTATTTCAAGTTTCTCCGTTAGGTAAAGCTCCCAAAGCCTGTGAAGCCGCACAATCCGGCGGGCTTCCACCCTTCCTGTTTCTGTTAGTACAAATCCGTCAGGGCGGCCCCGGTAATGTTCTATCATACCCGACTTCTCGAGCTCGCTTAACCCACGCTTAAGCGTTTTCTTCTCCATTCGCCGCTTTTTTATGATCTCCTGAAGCGTTCTCACCTTTTCCTCTTTTCCGTCGGCTTCATTCAGCCCGTAAAGCGTTTTAAGTATGTTCTCCCTTCTTATCTTTTGCTTCTGATTCAAACGCTTTATCCACTTTCTGGTCTCACCTCTTGCCGGCGCGAAGAAAAAGGAAAGAGTAAAAATGAAAGCAGCTGACACGACCATCCAGGGGCCAGTAGGCATAGACGGAGCTGCATAGCTCACAAAAGATCCGGAGATAGCCGAAATTCCACCAACAAAAGCGGCAACAAAGAGCATCACCCTAAGGGAGTCTGTCCAGTAGCGGGCGGCAGCGGCAGGGATGATGAGCATGGATGCCATCAGCACAACTCCAACAGCCTGTAGTCCGGCTGTAATGGTTACAACCAGCAGCGTAGCTATCAGAAACTCCATGCGCTTGAGCGGGTAGCCGATTACTTTCGCATAGGATGAATCAAAGCTGACCAGCTTCAGTTCTTTGTACATGGCGATGATAACTACCAAAACCATCAGGCTTACGAAGCCAAAGAGCATCACGTCTTCAGGAAGCATGGATGCTGCATTTCCGAACAGAAACGCGTCCAACCCGCTTTGGTTCACGTTTCCACTGGACTGAATGTAGGTTAACAGAACCACACCCAGCCCGAAGAATACGGAAAGTACCATTCCTATAGAAGTATCAGCTGAGATTTTGGAGTTTCGAATGATGAAGTCCATTACAACCAGACTGATCCATCCAAAAATGACGGAACCGATTAGCAGCGCGAGCGGATCTTTATCACCCGTAAAGATGAATGCCAGACATACCCCCGGAAGCACAGCGTGAGCAACGGCATCACCTACTAAAGCACGCTCCCTCAGAACCGCAAAACAACCCAGCGCTCCTGCTGATAAGCCGAGTAGAATCGTGCCGGCCAGAACCCAGCGAACGTTTGGATCCTGCAGAAGAAAAAAGTCTGTGAACAGTTCACTCATGACCCGGTTCCCGAATGAAATCTTCTTTACGGCTTAATTCAATCACCTGAGACAGAATATTCAGTCGACCGCCATAAGCCTTTTGCAAGTTCTCTTTCGTGAAAGTTGTTTCCATAGGACCTAACGCCACAAGGCGAAGATTCAGCAGCATCACCCAGTCGAAGTAGCCGGAAACGGTCTGCAGGTCGTGATGCACCACTACCACGGTTCTACCATGATTCCTGAGCTCCTTGAGCAACAAAAGGATGTGGTCTTCGGTTGAGGCATCAACACCTGCGAAGGGCTCGTCCATAAAGTAGATTTCTGCATCCTGCGCCAGTGCCCTGGCCAGAAAAACCCGCTGCTGCTGCCCGCCGGAAAGCTGAGATATCTGCCGGTCTGCGAATTCGGCCATGCCCACTTTCTCAAGGGCTTCCATCGCCAGCTCTTTATCGTGCTTTTTGGGCCGTTTGAAAAGGCTGAGATGAGCATAACGCCCCATAAGTACGACATCAAAGACGCTAACGGGAAAATTCCAGTCTACGGTTTCGCGCTGAGGCACGTAAGCAATTTTCTTTCTCATCTGCTCCAGCGGCCTGCCATAAATGAGGGAGTGGCCCGAGACCGGATCGATCAGCCCCATAATGGTTTTAATAAGAGTTGATTTTCCTGCGCCATTGGGGCCCACAACCGCTATGAGCTTCCCTTCCGGAAGCTCGAAGTCCACATCCCACAAAACGGGTTTGTTCTGGTACGAAACCGTAAGATCGTGTACTTCAACAGGCGGAGCGCCTTTAACTTTGGCTGCAGATTCGCTCATTCCAGGGCTCCCGCAATGGTATTGATATTAAACCGAACCATGCCTGTGTAGGTGCCTTCTTCGGAGCCTCTTGCCCCCATTGCGTCGGAGAAAAGCTCGCCACCCAGCTCAACATGCCCGCCCCGCTCCCGCACGCCGTTCATAAGTGACTGTACGGATCGCGGAGCAATGCTAGTTTCCAGGAAAATAGCCGGTATTTCGTTTTCTATGATGAAGCGAACCATGCGCGATACATCCTGAAGGCCATATTCACTCTGTGTACTTAGTCCCTGAAGCCCCATCACCTCAAACCCGTAGGCCTGGCCGAAATAGCTGAAGGCATCATGGGCGGTTATAAGCACCCGGCGTTCTTCCGGCACCTGATTCAGCCGCTCCCTCACCCACTCATCAAGCGACTCCAGCTCCTGTACATAAGCAACCGTATTAGAGGCAATTTCTTCAGCATGATCTGGTACAAGATCCTGCAGGCGATTTCCAACGGCCTCAACCACCTGTATCCAAAGCGTTACATCGAACCAGACGTGCGGATCGTAGTTTCCTCCAAACTCAAAGGCTTCAATCAGCAGTGCGGTATCTATTTGTTCTGCGGCCGCGAAGGTCCGCTCAGGCATTGTTGCCAGAATTTCGGATAAGCGGGCCTCCAGATAATGGCCGTTGTAAAGTATGAGGTCAGCTCTTTCCAAAGCCCGAAAATCACCCGGAGTAGCCCGGTAAACGTGCGGATCCACGCCCGGGCCCATCAGGCCATCTACACGCACAAATTCGGAGGCCACCTGATTTACAATATCCTCGAGCATCATGGTTGTGGCCACTACGTAGGGGCGGTCATCATCGCTTTCACCTGAACCACAGGCGGTAAGGAATAATGATGCCGTTAAAAAGATTGCCGCTAATAAGGAGAGGTAGATATTTTTTTTCATTCGTTTGTCACTGGTTCAATCATAATTTTTGATGCCATATCGGGGAGTAGGAGGAAACGGTCGTTATCAACCTTTACTCTTACGCCCTCTTTTTCCTGCGCCAGCACCTCAATTTCCTGCTTCAATATCAGGTTTAGCTTGGAAAACATGTTAAGCATGCCTGTATCCTGCGTTTTTACTCGCGCGATGCGACCTTTTTCTCCGGCCTTAAGTGAGGTTAATGACCGACGCTCCGGGCTGATCGGAAGCTTTAAATCTACAGAAGGTATTGGGTCGCCGTGGGGATCATGGGTAGGATTTCCAAGCATTTCACAAATTCGGGCCTCCAGCCTTTCGCTTATAACATGCTCCAGACGTTCGGCCTCTTCATGTACCTCTTCCCAGCCAAATCCCAGCGTTTCGGTTAGAAAAAGCTCCAGCAACCTGTGGTGACGAAGGACTTCCAGGGCAATCAGCTCACCGGAATCCGTTAATTGAGCGCCATAATAAGGCTTGTACTCTATAAGACCGGCATCCGCAAGCTTTTTAAGCATATTCGTGACCGAAGCAGGCCTTACGCTCATATGATCGGCAAGATCCTGTGCTGATACGAGGCCATCTTTTTTGTCTGCAAGCAGGTAGATACGCTTCAGATAGTCTTCCTGTGATTCGCTCAGTCTTGGCTTCATCAATTTAGGCTTAAATAAAAAGTAACTGTCTTAAAGATAGCACATTGAGCCAAATATGCGAAATTAAAAATACACTTGTAGCACTTATTGAGCCATTAATTACATCTAATTAAAAATATTTTTGAATAATTATTTAGTCATGGCTAAATTATAAAGAGTTAAGAACGCAATAGCGCAACCTAATTACACTATTGCAGTTTGCCATATACATCGATTTAAACAATCGTAGCCTTTTTAACCATGATTCATCTCTACACAACGTTACTACTCGTTTTCGGGCTTTTTCCCGGCATTGAAAACAATAATGAGAGCTATAACATTTTCGGAAGCGTTACAGATTCTCAAAATGAACCCCTTCCCGGGGCGTCGGTTGTAAGTGCAGATTTCACATTCGGGACGGCCACAGACACCAACGGGGATTTTGTCCTGGAGCTCAGAGATTACAATGAAACTGAAATCGAGCTTGTTATAAGTTTTGTTGGCTATCTCACTGAACGTGTAACTGTTTCTCTGCCGACAGATCAGGCTGTAAACGTTGCGCTTCGTCCGAATCCATTACTTCGGGAAGACATTCTTATTACAGCATCTCCGGCCGGCAGCAACCGCTCTTTCAGACCATCAAGCGCAATAAATCTTGATAACCTGCAGCAGCGTGCAACAGACAACCTGGGGGATGCTCTTTCGTTTGAGCCCGGACTGTCTGTCAGAAGCTTCGGCTCAGCTCCGTCCCGACCGGTTATTCGCGGTTTCGACGGCAACAGAGTGCTCGTACTCGAAAACGGAGAGCGCATGGGCGACCTTGGCGAAACAGCTCCGGATCATGCTCTTTCTATGGATATGGATGCAGCAGAGCGCATAGAAATTATACGCGGGCCGTCCAGTTTTCTCTATGGATCAGGTGCAATAGGTGGGGTAGTCAATCTTTTTAACAGTGATATTCCCACGGAATGGGCACCGGGTCTGAGCGGCAGGATTACCGGAACCGGAACAAGTGTTAATGAAGGCGGATCCGGTTACGGCCGGGTTCTGTATGCCACGGAAAACAGTGCTGTAAATGCCCGAATCGGATTCCGAAGCACCGGTGATATACGCACACCTTCAGGTGTGCTGCCCGACACTTTTAACGAATCCTTTAACGGTGCTATTGGTGTTGGATTTAAGAACCCGGGTTTTGTGGGAGGATTGGCCATTTCAGGCCTTGACCAAACCTATGGGCTGCCGGAAGAAATTGATGATGATGACGAACGTATTGAAATACGACTCAACCGCATCAATGTGAGCGGATATGGCCAGATTAGCATGACAGGAGCTTTTGATCAGGCACAGGCAAGATTCAATATGAGCCGCTATGGCCATCAGGAGTGGGAAATCGAAACAGAGCCTGACGGATCCATAGATGAAGATCTGGAAATAGACTTCCGTACGATTACCTTCAGCGGTTCACTTCTTCTTTTGCGTAGTGAAGGCCGTCGAGATTTCAGCGGTGCAGTTGGTGCAAGTACTCAGCTGCGTCAGCTCAATGTTGGTGGCGACGAAGGGCTAACTCCGGATGGGCGCAATATCAACCTCGCTTTATTCGGGTACGTTGAGCGGCCGCTCACCACTGCCCTAAGCTTACAGGCCGGTTCCCGTATTGACTACAACCACCTTGATGTATTTGCAAACTCCCGATTTACTGAGCCTGAAAACCCCACCAGAAGCGACCTTGCTCTGTCCGGATCGTTAGGCTTAAACTACCGCCCGTTCACGGGCTTTGAAGCCGGGGTACAGCTGGCGAGGAGTTTCCGTACACCATCGATAGAAGAGCTCTACACAGATGCTGCCCACATCGGGGCCGGAGCTTATGAAATCGGAGACCCTGAACTTAGCAACGAAATAGGCTATGGTGCCGATCTTTTCGCTTCATACAACCATAATTTTATCACGCTGGAACTCAACAGCTTCTTTTACTACATAGACAACTTCATCTACTATAACCCGACCGGAGAGACTGATCAGGCTTCTCAGCTGCCGATTTTTGTTGTTCTCTCCGACAACGCCCGCTACTTCGGTTTTGAAGCAGATGCCCTGATCCGGCCTGCCCGTTTCCTTGAGTTCAGGTCAGGATTTGACCTCGTACGTGCCGAACGCGTTAGCGACAGTGCAGATCTGCCGTTTATTCCACCGGCACGCTTTCGCTCTCAGCTAAGCTACGATACCGGAAGCTGGTACACCGGTGCGGAGTTCATTCACTCATTAGAGCAGAAGCGTACAGCTGAAAACCTCGACCCCACTGAAGCCTACACGCTCGTTAACATTTCAGCGGGTATACGCTTTGATGCAGGAGGCCGGCATACGCTTAGCACCCGCGTTGAAAACCTGTATGATGAAAGCTACAGAATCCCGCTCAGCCGTGTGGATTGGAGCCTGTTCCGAAACCCCATGCCGGGCCGTGGATTTACGATTCGATACCAGTACGTATTTTAATCTGTTGATAAAAAAAGCCCGGTGCAGAAATGCATCGGGCTTTTTTAATGCTGATTAACGGCTATGGAAATTAATTGAGCTCAATATCCAGCTCAATATTTACACTGGCCAGGGCTTTGGAAACCGGGCAGCCTTCTTTGGCCCCGTTCGCGATTTTCAAAAACTCATCTTTGTCGATACCCGGCACCTGAGCTTTCGAAATAAGCTTTATTGTGGTGATGTTCGGCCCGTCTGACATATCCAGCACAACCTCTGCTTTGGTTGATACCGACTCTGGCTTGTGGCCGGCTTTTGCCAGCTCATTTGATAGAGCCATGGAGTAGCAGCCAGCATGTGCGGCCGCTATTAGCTCTTCAGGATTGGTTCCCTTTCCGGTCTCAAAACGTGATACAAAAGAATATTGGGACTCGAAAGCACCGCTTTCTACTTTTACGGTTCCGCCCCCGTTTTTCAGGTCACCTTTCCAAACTGCGTCTGCTGATCTTGTTGGCATTTTTTTTCCTCGTTAGGTTGGTAAGTAGTTGACACTTAATGTAATAGATTTCAGCCCGAAATCATTCATATTAGCTTTGCCCCGAGCTTCCTAAAAATAAAAAAGCCGCCCCGGAATCAGAGCGGCTTTTTACAGCTATAAGCTTTTTTGGAACAGCTAGTCGAAAGTCACTCCGAAATCTTCAAAATTGAGATAGCTTGGAGGCATCGGCTCGGTGCCATCACCCTTAAGGTAGGTATCGAACCAGCGAATCATGCGCAGGTTGTAGTCGAAGCGTGATGTTGCACGTACGTTACCGTGACCTTCATCCGGGTAGAAAACCAATCGTACAGGTACATCCGGCTGACGCACTTTGAGGTGGCGGTACAGCTCAAGAGACTGGGCCGGGTGGACGCGTGTATCTTCCGCACCGTGCATGATGAGAAGCGGCGTCTGTGAGCGATCTACATAGTAAATCGGGCTTCTGAGCAGATTATCTTCCCAATAGTCCCAGATGCGCTTGCGGCTGTGTACCAGGTAAAGCTCTTCAGGAATGTCGCTTGTACCCCACTTCGAAATGTTGTTGCTGATACCAACAAACATCACTCCGGCAGCGAAGCGATCGGAGTAGTAGGTGCTCATCCATGCGGTTGCGTAGCCACCGTATGATCCGCCTGTTGCTCCCACGCGGTCAGCATCAACTAAACCTGTTTCGATCAGATAATCCACACCGTCTACAACATCGTCGAATTCTGCACCAGCTAAATCACCTTGGGATGATTTGATAAACTCAATTCCACGGCCTGTACTTCCACGATAGTTTGGGTAGAAAACGGCATAGCCACGGGCTGCCATAAGCTGTCCCGGAAGTGAGTAACCTGTCAGCCAGCCATTGCTGTAGTGGGCTTCCGGTCCACCGTGAATTACGGTAATAAGCGGGTAGCGATCAGACTCATTTTCGCCAAAAGGTCGAATAAGCAGACCTTCGATTTCACGGCCGTCGCGGGCTTCGTATACTACAATCTCCTGAACGCCCATCGCAACATCAGAGAGCCATGGGTTGGTATCAGTTAAACGCTCCAGCTCGGAAGAGCCTGAACGGAGAAGAAATGCTTCACGCGGGTGTTCCGGCGCCTCGACTGCGAATGCGATATGGCCGGCAGATGAAACGGAGAAGCTGCGCTTAATTGGTCCGCCAGTATCAATTACTCGCTCCATATTGCTTCCGTCGGGGGAAATGGTACCGAACGAACTCCAAACGCCTTCACTGGCGATGAAGTGGATAGTGTCGTCGCCGGTCCAGAGAATCTGCTCGAATTTACCGAGGAAGTCCGGGTAGATATTTTGAGGCGTTCCGCCGGTTGCGTCTACAACCATAATGCGGCCATCGATAGGATCGTTAATGGAGTTACCTGCACGAAGCGCAATCTGCTGTCCGTTCGGGCTCCATACAATCTGCCCAAGCTTACCCTCATTATCCAGCGTATTGAGGACTTCACGGCTGTTTACATCAAAAACGTTAACCGTTTTGAACATAAAGGAGTCATCAACTTCCGGAGTCGGAGCAACAGCAGCCGCAATGCGGGTTCCGTCAGGGCTGAACGCCATTTCATAGTAAGAACCAACAAGACCAAGCTGATGTCCTTCAGGATCGGTAGCTCCAAGGTCGGCTATAAAACCAAGGCGCTGCGGCCTGTTTTCTTCAAAAATATCCGGCTCGTATGGGAGCGGGTTATCAGGCAGGTCAAGCTGCTCGTTTGCCGTGAAGGCAATACGTCTGCCCTGCTCGTCCCAAATGTAGCTAGTCATTGCACTACTGTGGCTGAAAAGACGTGTGATGTCTCCTGATGAAGGATCCAGCTCGTAAAGTGCATTTGTCTCGTCGCCTTCCATTCGTGTTGTGAACGTGAAGGTGTCGGCACCCGGGCGCGGCGATAGCCCGCCTGCGTTACCATCGAGATCGATATCTGAAACCTCACCTGTTTCCACGTTCATTACGTGAAGGTGTGAACGGTTTGGCGTATTTGAAACGCGTGGATCGGCCGGAACTGAGCGTGTAAACGCTACATAGTTACCTTCCGAAGAGATAACCACAACGCCAATATTTTCCATTTCTGCCAGCTGCATGGGCGACATTGGCTGCTGAGCCTGAACGTCGGCGTATGAAAATACGCTGAGCATCAGAAGGAAAGCAGCTACCCACGAGCCTGTTTTAGTAAAAACTGACCGCATAATAGTATGTGTTGGTTTTAGATTTGAGTTAAGAAATACTTAGACCTTCATAAATAAGGAATTCCTGCGTTTTTATCGAGATGTGAAACACTTTTTAATGATTCAGTACAAAGACCGATACGTACACCGTAGTGAGCTAAAGCAAAAAGCTCCGTTCCTGCCAGAACGGAGCTTTTTGTTATGTCGAATTGTGAAATCAGAATGGTTTATTGCGCTACTCTGTCCTGAAACAATCGTTCAAACTTCTCAAGTTTTGGCACGATCACAACCTGGCAGTAAGCCTGATCGCTGTTTCTGTTGAAGTAATTCTGATGATAGTCTTCCGCCTCATAAAATATATCCAAAGGCGTAATTTCTGTCACGATGGGGTCGGGCCAGATTTCCGCTTCGCCCAGACGCTGTTTCACGTCTTCAGCTATACTTTTTTGCTCCTCGGAGCTGTATAGGATGATTGAACGGTACTGCGGACCAATATCATTGCCCTGGCGATTGAGCGTCGTTGGGTTGTGCGTGCGGAAGAAAATCTGCAGCAATTTGTCGTAATCGACTTCACTCGGATCATACTTAATTTGGATGACCTCAGCATGGCCGGTAGTTCCCGTAGTTACCTGACGGTAGGTTGGATTCTCAACATGGCCGCCTGCATAGCCCGAAACTACGCTGTGGACGCCGCGAACGCGCTGAAAAACGGCCTCGGTGCACCAAAAGCATCCGTTGCCAAAAACGGCAGTTTCTAAATTGTCTGGCATATCTTTGTAGTCTGATTGGGTTGTGATGGCTTCACCAGTGCCAACATCTGCACGAACAGTAGCTGCAAGGGAGATTACAGAGGCTGCGAAGAGCGCCATCATCAATAGAGTTAGTGTTTTCATAGAGCTTGATTTGTGTTTCTGGCCTAACATCGGCCGTGCGGCTTTCATTCAGGGGCTGCCGCGATTGTACTAACTCTTTAAACCCAGTCTCAGTATACTTGTGAGAGTAAATAGTGCATTTCACCGGCGATTTGGGCCGATCTCTCGTCGTATGTTTGCTGCTCTTTCGGCGTATTGTCGCTCACTTTCGGATCTTCGAAGGTCATCCTGATTCGGGCCGACGCTCCGGGCACAAGCGGGCAGTTCTCGTCGGCATCGGAACAGGTCATAACAGCTACAAGCGGGCGGCTGATAGCGCTGTCTTCCAGCGTCTTCGACCAAAGCTTCATGGCAGAAACAGTCTCGTCTTCGGCGTATCGCGCGTGATATACAGGATTGCTGTCCCCTTCTCCCTTAATAATCTCAAAACCGGCTCGCTCAAGAGAAGCCACGGTACGCTCATTACAGGCCGTAGCTTCCGTTCCGGCTGACTCCATGGCCACCTTCACCTTTTCATCAGTTAGCGAATAGGTAATAACCTCCGCCCACACTCTCGCAAAGTGGCTTCTTCTCGAGTTGTGCGTGCACACAAATAGTAATGACGGCACAGGCTCACCTTTTAACTTTTCTTTTAGGGTGATGGCCGCCTGGTCGAGCATCTGCTTCCGGGCGCCTTCGGGATACCAGGTTTCTGCTGCTTTATTGAGGAATGATGCTACGGATGGAGTGAGCATTGAAGATTGCTTAATTAGAATTGATTGGTAAACTGAAACTACAAAAAGGACCTTGGGTAAACATTAACCGAATGTTAACATCACCCCCGCCGCGGAGTGAGCAGGCTGACAATCACAACGAAAATTACCGAACCAATGATTGACCAGATAACCGGAAATGCTTCTCCGCCAACCTGTACCGCAAAAAGTTCCGGCAGCCCAAACTCGCGGCTGAGCCAGGAACCTATCAACGCTCCGATGAAACCAACAACAATCGACACAATACAGCCGCCCCGGTTAAAACCGGCAATAGCCTGACCAATTGAGCCGCATATTCCGGCAATTAAAAGCAGAATTAAAAATTCGAATAAACCCATAATAGATTCCTTAGTTGATTAGCTAGCTGGAGTTGTTTTTCTAAGGCTGACATTTCATCAGCGTGAGTTATTCACCTACAATGCTGTGATCACCTACGTGTAGTGAGCCACTGTACGCATTTACGCGGGCAAAGGAGCCAATTGAGCTGTTTTTGAGCTCGCAGCCTTTTACACTTGCGTTATTGTTTATGATCGAGTCCTCTACGGTGGTTTGCTCCACTATCGCGTTACTTTCAATAGCAACATTCGGCCCGATAGTGCTGTGGCGCAGCGTTACGTTATCGCCAATAAATACCGGCGGATGAATGGTGCAGCCCTCATGGCTTATTTTATCAAGCGGCGTGGCGGCATCTCCGGATAACACCTGATTAGTGGTATCAATCCAGGAACGGATTGTTCCGCAGTCGAGCCATGTATCTACCGTAGCCGGCTTAAAAACGTTGCCCTTTTCCAGCAGCGCATCGATGGCGGCGGTGAGCTCATATTCGCCTCGTTCGCTCTTCAGGTCATTATTTATGATGTGCGCCAGCTCAGCACGTAAATCTTCACCTTTGCGGAAGTAATACACGCCGATAATAGCCAGATTAGATACAGGCTCGGTCGGCTTCTCGACAAATCCTGTGATGCGGTTACCTTCCATTTTTGCCACGCCGAAGCTGGACGGATTTTCCACTTCTTTAAGCCAGATGACCGCGTCGGTGTCAGAAATTTCGACTTTGCCGGCCGTTTCGAACAGGGTATCGGCAAAGGCCACGATGATTTCACCCTGCATGGAATCAGCCGCACAATATACGGCATCAGCTGTACCCATTGCCGTTTTTTGATAGTATATACTTGGCTTCGCATTAAAGCGGCGCGCCATATCCGAGAGCTTTTGCTCGACTTCTTTCCCGAAGTCGCCTAATACAAAAGCAATTTCCTCAATATCCTGATTTAAGGTCCGGCTGAAGGTATCCACAATACGTTCTACCATCATAGTTCCGGCAATAGGTAATAGCGGCTTGGGAGTTGTATGCGTATGCGGGCGAAGGCGTGTTCCTCTACCGGCCATCGGAATGATCAATTTCATAAATCTGTGCTGTTCCCTTACTTTCCTGAAAAATTTGTTAATCGCAAAAAGATAGCAGATGTTACTATCTTAAGCGAATCCAAAATCACCTGATCGTATTTGGTTATCATATAGAAAATCATGATTAACCCGTTCATCCAAAGCTGTCTTTACGTTGACGTACTTCATTATTGTTGAGCTCATCATTTTTGCATTTTTGCTGGTCGTTACCCGCCATAGTTTTCACAGGGGCCGACACTACCTGCATATTTTTCAGCAAAAAGGATATAAGCCCAAAGAATACTGGTCGTATATAAGAGGTACGCATCTGGGTGCTTTTGTGACCACTGCTCATCTGTATGTGGTGCCCCTTTTTCTCATCGGCTTTGCGGAAAACCTGCTCACCCCTACCTCCTTTGCCCTACTTCTGAGCATTTTCGGAATTGGCTTTTTTCTGCCCACCGGGTATATCAGCTCCGACAAGTCTAAAAAACCGCTGGCCTACACGCCCAGACTGAAGCGTCAGCTTGCGGTATTAACCATATTGTATCTGGCCATTGTAATGACAGGAGTAAACCTGGGCTTCTCATTTCGCGTTTTCCTGCCGGATATAACCATTATGGCTCTCTTCTGGCTCATCGCCGATATGACCATGCCCCTGCTCGTGCTTTTATCCGCTTTCTTCACCAAACCAATTGAAAACCGGATTCAGGAAGGATTCAAAACCAAGGCTCGCCAGCGCATTGCCTCCATGCCGGATTTGAAAATCATTGCTATAACAGGCAGCTATGGCAAAACGTCCGTGAAGTTTATGGTGAAGACCCTGCTTGAAGAGCGATTCAGTGTCTGTTTTACGCCGGGCAGTTTCAATACGCCCATGGGTATATGCAAGGTGATAAACAACGACCTGCAGGCTCATCATCAAATTCTGGTACTCGAAATGGGCGCACGCTATGAGGGTAATATTGCCGAGCTTTGTGATATCGCGCGGCCGGATATTGCTATCGTTACGAATGTGGGCAAAGCTCATCTTGAGACGTTTGGTTCCGTAGAGGTGATTGCAAAAACCAAGGGTGAGCTGCTTCAGGGTCTTGGTCAGGGTGGTGTTGCGGTTCTCAACTCCGATGACGAACGCGTGAACTCCATGCCCCTTCGCGACGATATTTCGGTAATCCCCGCTGGTCTCGAAACGGGCATGTTCAGTGTGAGCAACATACGTTATGGCCGCATAGGATGCACCTTCAGCCTTACTGATTCATCCGGAAATAGTGCTGAGGTTCAGACGCGTCTTTTGGGCGAGCACACGGTACGTAATCTGCTCTTGGCTTTCGCAACCGGGCATCATTTCGGGCTTAGACTGCAAACTATGGCTATTGCAGCCTCCCGCATTGAACCCGTCGAACACCGCCTCGAGCTCAAGCCTGCAGGCCCGATTACCATCATAGACGATGCGTTCAATTCCAACCCGGTCGGGGCACGAAATGCCGTTGACGTTCTGGCTCAGTTTACCGGGGGGCGGCGAATAATCATCACTCCGGGCATGGTTGAGCTGGGTGACAAAGAAGCGGAGGAAAACAGAGCCTGGGGCGAGCATATAGGTCGCTCCAATATCGATTTAGTATGGCTGGTCGGTGAACAGCGCACCAAGCCAATCGTTCTCGGATTAAAAGATGCCGGATTTCCGGAAGAGAAGGTTCGGGTATTCAATAGCTTTTTTGACGCCCGGGATTACCTCAATAAAGAACAGAAAGAGGGTGATGTGGTACTGCTCGAAAACGATCTGCCGGACGTTTACAATGAAAAGCCTGCTTAGGGTTTAGTTTCCGGAAACCTATTCATATCTCAGCGCATCGGTTATATCTACCGATGCGGCTCGCTTTGCAGGGTACAGGCTGGCAAGTACACAGAGGATGAGACTGCCCGAGAGAATTAGTATGAGATCAGACATTGCGAAGGCCACCGGATAGGCATCAATGATGAAGGACTCCGAGCCGAACATTCTAACAAGGCCAAACTCCGCCTGAAGCCAGGTTAGCAGTACGCCCAATCCCCCGCCCAGGCCACAGCCAATCATACCGATAACAAAGCCCTGCTTGAGGAAAACGTTGCGGACGTCCCTTGGCGTAAACCCGATGCTTCTGAGCATTGCAATATCTTTGGTCTTTTGAATCACAATCATGGTGAGCGAGCCCAAAATATTCAGTACAGCTACGAGTACGATAATCATCAATACGATGTAGGCACCCCATTTTTCGAGATTCATAATATCATACAAAGGCCTTTGCAGATCGTACCAGGTGCGAACTAAGACATCATCCCCAAACATCAGCTCCAGCTCGGCTTTTACGGCATCAGCCCGGTTGTAATCACGCAGCTTTATGTCTACTCCGCTTATTGAGTTGCGCATGTTAAACAGCCTCTGGGCCGCGCGCTTGTCGACATAAATAATGCTGTCATCCTGCTTTTCGCTAAGCCTGTAAGAACCACGGACGTCAAAACTGAAGGTTCTGGGGCCGGAAAACTGTGTTAATGAGCGCTGTATAGATTCTGCGCTAAGCAGACTTGCCTCGGAGCCGATTTCGAGCCCGAGCTGATTCATCATTGTCCGGCTCATGAGCATTCCGGGACGTCGGTCACGTATCTCAAGGTTGAAGTCTCCGCCTCGAAAGTTCGTATCCAGCTCAAAAATCTGAGAAAAAGATTCGGTTTCCACGCCCTTTACCACCGCAACTTTAAAACCGCCCCCGCGCAGTGCTATCAAAGCTTTGCCTTCCACGTAGGGAGAAACGACCAGAATTTCATCCATCTCGCTGAGCTGATTGATCTGCTCTTCATCGAGGAAAAGTGAACGGGCCGTTGCCGACTCGATGCGGATGTCTGGATCCTGAGCCATCATCCATCCCTGAACCAGCTCAAAAAAGCCGTTGAAAACGGATAGCACCACAATTAGCAGGGCGGTTCCGAGCGTCACTCCTGAAATGCTGATCAAAGTAAGTACTGAAATGAGCGTCACCTTTTTTTTCGAGAAGAGATAGCGACGCGCTATGAGGGAAGATGGGTTCATAAATGTTGTAATAGCCCGATACAGCAGGCCGGCGGGAAACCAGAAGAGAGTTTAATTAGTCGTAAGTGGAATTAAGCCAAATTTCGTATTTTTAAAGTTAATCCTTTAATAACGAAAAAACATACCCAAATTGGATACCCAAGCGACGAACCAGAGTGAAATTAGCGTACTAATACACGGCAGTCACGGAAATCCTTTTAGTTTTCTGGGTTTACAGAACGGCTCATCCGGAAAAACACAAGGTCTTGTGCTGCGTTCATTCCGACCCGGAGCGAAATCGATAAAGGTTCTCGAGGATGGCAAAAAAACGCCCCATGAGATGGCCAAAATCTATAAAGAGGGATTTTTCGAACTCTTCCTGCCTCGTCGCAAAAAGTTTTTCAGCTACAAGCTTGAAGTCACTTGCAACGACGGCGTATCCGAAATTATTGAAGACCCCTATCGCTTTAGCAGTCTTATAACCGATTTTGATCTTCAGCTTTGGGGTGAAGGCACCCATACCCGCGCCTACAACTTTATGGGGGCGCACGTCCGTGAAGTAGACGGCGTAAAAGGAGTTCACTTCGTAGTATCTGCACCTTCGGCATCCCGCGTGAGCGTTGTGGGGCCGTTCAACAACTGGGATGGCCGCGTGTATCCGATGCGCAAGCTCTTCGATCAGGGTATTTGGGAAATTTTCATTCCTGGTCTGGACATCGGAACAGTATATAAATATGAAATTAAGTCTTCCGGCTCCCCTACACCCTTTTTGAAAGCTGATCCCTATGGATTCAGCTATGAGAAGCGTCCCGCAACCGCATCTATCGTTCAGGACATTGAAAACTTTGAGTGGGATGATGAAGAGTGGATAGAAAAACGCTCCCAGCTTTTCAACAAGCCGATGTCTATTTATGAGGCGCACCTGGGCTCATGGCGCCGTCACCTTAAAGACAACACTTTTTATACCTATCAGGAACTGGCAGACACGCTCGTATCTTATGTAAAGGAACTGGGCTACACACACATTGAGCTTCTGCCGATTTCCGAACATCCGTACGATCCGTCATGGGGCTATCAGGTAACGGGCTACTTTGCTCCTACCAGCCGTTTTGGCAAACCAGAAGACTTTGCGTACTTCGTTAACGAGTGCCACAAAAATGATATCGGCGTGATTCTGGACTGGGTCCCGGCCCACTTCACCAAGGATGATCACGGTTTGCGGCAGTTCGACGGCACTGCGCTTTACGAACACGAAGATCCGCGTCAGGGCGAGCACAAAGACTGGGGCACCAAAATTTTCAATTTCGGCCGTGATGAGGTAAAGAACTTCCTCATTTCAAACGCGGTTTTCTGGATTGAAAAATACCATATCGACGGTTTAAGGGTCGATGCGGTAGCCTCCATGCTCTATCTCGACTACTCCCGCGAGGAAGGCGAATGGATCCCAAACAAGTACGGCGGACGCGAAAATCTCGAAGCTATCGACTTCCTGAAGCGCTTCAACGAGGTGGTCCACGCCGACTTTGAAGGTGTGATAACCCTGGCCGAGGAGTCCACATCATGGCCACTGGTATCGAGACCTACTTACATCGGCGGTCTTGGCTTCGACTACAAGTGGAATATGGGCTGGATGAACGACACGCTCAAGTATTTTGAAACTGATCCGCTTTTCAGGAAATACCATCACAATCAGCTGACTTTCTCCTTTATATATGCATTTACGGAGAACTTTGTGCTCCCGTTCAGCCACGATGAAGTGGTACATATGAAGAAGTCCATGCTTGACAAAATGCCCGGCGATGCATGGCAGAAATTTGCCAATTTGAGGGCTCTTTATTCCTACATGTACGGGCATCCTGGCAAGAAGCTTCTGTTTATGGGCAGCGAATTTGGCCAGTGGAGCGAGTGGACCGAGGCCAAAGAACTCAACTGGTCGCTTACCGATATGGATAAGCATTCCGGCCTGCTGAATCTGACCCGCGATCTCAACAAACTCTACAAATCTGAGCCCGCACTGCATGAGGTCGACTTCGACTGGGCCGGTTTTGAGTGGATTGATTTTTCGGATGTCGACAACAGCATTCTGGCCTTCATCAGATATTCCAAAGACAAGAAGGAATTTATTGTCTGTGTGTATAACTTCACGCCGGTATTCCACCGGCAGTACGTTTTCGGGGTTCCCGAAGCCGGAACATACGAAACCGTTTTCAACAGCGATTCCGAGCATTATGGCGGAAGCAATAAGGGGCTTCATGAGGTGACATCCGCACCCGGAGAGTGGCACGGACACCAGCATCACATAAATATTGAGGTACCGCCTCTGGGTGGCATCATGATGAAACTCAAAAAATAAAACTGATTTTTAACACATTTCTATTACACGAAAAACCAACGCTATGAGATTTAATCGTGCGAGTGGGATATTGGTACATCCCACTTCCTTTCCTTCAAATTATGGAATGGGTGATTTAGGCCGTTCCGCAAAATCCTTCATTGATTTTCTAATTGAGAGCAAACAAAGTATCTGGCAAATCCTGCCGCTGGGGCCAACCGGCTACGGCAACTCCCCTTACGCCAGCTACTCCGCGTTTGCCGGAAACCCGTACCTCATCAGTCCGGATATACTGGTCGAAAAAGGACTACTGACCCAGACCGAGGTGAGAAGTACTTTCATCCGGTCTACGACTAAAGTGAATTACGAGCAGGCGTTTTCTAACAAAAACGCACTGTTTAACCAGGCTTTCCAACGCTTTGAAGAACAAAACGGTAAAGATGGCGGGGCGGCGATGCGCAAGTTTGCCAAAAACAACAGCTACTGGCTCAAAGACTTCTGCGTATTTATGGCCTGTCTCGAAGAGCATGGATTTCAGCCATGGAATACATGGGAGCCGGATCTTGCCAAGCGCAAGCCTGCAGCCCTAAAAGCCGTTGAAAAAAGACTGGCAGACCGTATTCGCTACCATCGCTGGCTGCAGTTTGAGTTTTTCAATCAGTGGCTGGATGTCAAGAACTACGCGAATCAGCATAATATTACCGTAATTGGTGATATTCCGATTTTTGTGGATCACAACAGCTCCGACGTCTGGGCCCATTCTCAGTTTTTCGAAGTTGACGAGCGGGGCAACAGGCTTCTCGTAGCTGGCGTACCGCCGGATTATTTCAGCGCGACAGGTCAGCTTTGGGGAAATCCGCTTTATAAGTGGAAAGCGCTCAAAAAAGACGGATATAAATGGTGGCTAAAGCGATTTGAGCAGATGATGGTGATGACCGATGCCATCCGCGTGGATCATTTCCGTGGCTTCGACGCCTACTGGGAAGTGAAGGCTGATGCCCCAAACGCCATGAAAGGCCGCTGGGTGAAAGGACCGGGAACCGATCTTTTCGACACCATTTACGAGCACTTTGGTGAGCTTCCAATCATCGCTGAAGACCTTGGCATGATTACCAAAGAGGTAATCGAGCTGCGCGACAAGTACAATCTGCCGGGCATGAAGATTCTTCAGTTTGCATGGAATGATAACGCCGGAAATGGATTTCTCCCGCACAACTTCGCCACCAGCAACTGCGTGGTCTACACCGGTACGCACGACAACGACACCAGCCGCGGCTGGTACAACAGCGCCAGTGGTCTGGAGCAGCACCGCCTGAGAGAATACGTGCGCTCGGCCTGTGAAGAGCCCGAACTGGAGCTCATTCGACTTGCGATGCTGTCGAATGCGGATCAGGCTATCTTTCCGCTTCAGGATTTAATGGGGCTGGACACCGAACACAGAATGAATTTCCCTGGTACAACGGATGGTAACTGGGACTGGCGCTACACCCCGGACATGCTCGACCGTGTTGACCGCAACTTCCTCACCCATCTGGTAACCATCTCCAACAGAGACCCTCAGCTTGGGCTGGCCGATGCCAATCTCATCGAGCTGGAGACCGAGGAGGCAAATTAGCCTTTAAACCTTGTGAAGGTTTTGTTATATTAAAATCTTCCATTTTCTGCGCTCTGCCATAGCCTGATGGTTATGGCAGAGCCTTTTTTAAGTAGATCTGATATTTGAATTTCCAATACCTGCATTCATGCAATTCCTTTTATTAATGGTAGCGCGAATAGACTCATTCGTATTACGCACAGGAAAAAACCTGCATGATGCCATCAAGAATCGCCCCTTTTGCCGTCTTTACTCAGGTCAGTTACGCGCTAACGGTTGCGGTTCATTCTGTTTGAATCAGAAAATCCGGAATTCAGATCCCTTTCTCAGACTTAACGATAACCTCTGATCAGCCCTATGAAAATTTTATACGCAGCTGCCGAGATTTCACCTTTTGCCCGCCTCACCAATAATGCTGATATGCTCCGCTTTCTGCCGGCATCTCTGCAGGACAAAGGTTTTGAAATCCGCATCCTTCTTCCCAAATACGGAACCATCCAGGACCGCAGAAACAGGCTGCACGAAGTAATTCGCCTTGCTGGTATTGAGGTCGAAGTCGACGACAAAGTTGAAAGCATGCGCATTAAAGTAGCCAGTATACCTAATGCCAAGCTTCAGGTCTACTTCCTCGATAACGACACCTTTTTTAAGCGAAAAGGTATGTTCAAAGACCCGAAAACCGAAGAGTATTACCCGGATAATCTTGAGCGCCTCGTATTTTATAATAAGGGCGTTCTCGAGACCGTTAAGAAACTCGGCTGGCAGCCGGATATCATCCACTGCCATGACTGGGCTGCCGGGTTTATACCTGTTTATATGAAGAGCGTATATGCCAACGAGCCAATTTTCAAGGACACCAAGGTTATTTACAATATCCATAGTCCTGCCAATGAAGGAATTTTTGAACTCGATCAGCTTGGCAAGATGAGGCTTCCGGAAAGCGTTGATCAGGAAAAAATTACTACCGACGGAAAAATCGATTTCCTGAAGGCTGGTCTTAATTACTCCGATCATATTGTTACCGGTAACGACGTCCGTACAGAGCTTGACGAGCTTTTTGAAGCGCTCGGAATAACGAGCACCAAAATCCAGGGGTCTCCTCAGGATGTATCCTCAAAATTTGCTGACTTCTATCGTACCATCAAACCGGAGGAATAATTCTTCCTCAGACGACTTTCCACACAAGGATCACCGTAAAACCTATATGTACACACGAATAACAGGGCTGTTTGTAATAAGTTTAATTACACTTGGAATCATCAGCTCATGCAGCGACGACAACAATATTGTTGGTTCGAGCTTTATTCCAAGCGACCGTAATATAATTGTTGATACCCTCGACATCACAGGCCTGTCTATAGAGGAGCTTGTTACCTTTACCGGTAATCTCACCTATTTCTCGGCAGGAAAGTATTCTGATCCGGTTTTTGGTGATGTGAAGAGCACCGCCTTTCTGGCCCCGGGTCTTACAACTTTAAGCCCGGCCGACACTATGGAAGCTGGTGCAGAGGTTTACCTCATTCTGGAACCGTTCAATTTTTACGGTGACACTACTTCTACGGCTGTATTCGACCTCCACTACATCACAGAACGCTGGAGACCGAACGATATGAACGCAAACTCGCAGGTTGTAAAAGACCCTGTGAGTATCGGAACCATCGAAGTTACCGCAGAAACCGATTCTGTTCTTTTTCAGCTCCCCCAACAGTGGGCTGATACTTTCCGTGATTTCTTCAATGAAACACAAACTCCGATCGAAAATCTACGGGCCAATGAGTTCGGATTTGCCC
Source organism: Balneolia bacterium (assembly GCA_022565795.1). GTDB lineage: Bacteria > Bacteroidota > Rhodothermia > Balneolales > Cyclonatronaceae > Cyclonatronum. The sequence continues at coordinate 5,575 of JAIUMA010000012.1, read as the reverse complement.
TCGTTCCCCGCGATGACAACAACGTTATCGTTGGCTTCAGAACCGAAGCCCTTCAGAGCGATACTCTTGGCAACTCTACCTACACCGGATCAAGATTATTTGTCGTAAATCCCGAAGGCAGCGGGAATGGCGACAACGGAGATGATGAAGGTAACGGAAATGGTGAAAGCTCCACCATGGACAACGGAAACGGCAATGGCGATGGAAACGGAGATTTCAACGACCCGTTCCCTGGCCGCAATACCTTCTCTGTTCTCCTCCGTGGCAGCGCGTTCAACATTGAGCGTGGGCAGCAGGGCGATGAGGGCTCTTCTCTTCCAATTTTAAATACCTTCGAGAAAAACCTTGTACTTGAGCTTGAGCTTGAGGAACGCGGACTGCTCGATCAGGTAATAAGTCGGGCTGAGATTCTCTTTTTTGATGATCTCGAAGCCAGGGATAATCTGCCCGAGCATCATTTCCGGCCATCAAGCGGCAGACTACAATATTATACCCTCACGGAAACCGAGCGCGAGTTTGAAGTTGTTAAGCTCCCCACTTTTGAACCTGTCTTACGCGAAGGTGATAACTCCTACCGGGTTAACGTTACCGGTTCCATTCAGAACTTTCAAACCGGGCAGACTACCAGCACGCGTTTCTTTATTACGTCCGGCAACAACAACGGACTTATCATACCCGCAATTCTGGCAGGTCCGGACAGCGGTGAACGTTCGCCAAAACTTATCATAACACGAATAAACCCGGAAAATTAATTGAAGTACTTCAGCATTTTACTGTGTGCACTGGTCGTATTCTCGGCACAAGGTGTACATGCTCAGCAAAATCAGGCCAACAGCGCTTCTATCTATTCGTACCTTGGATTGGGTACACCACAGGATGTACTTTCATCCTACGGACCGGGTATGTCGATTATAGGTGTAGCAACACCGGACCGCTCTCGGGCAAGTCTGGCTAATCCCGCTTTTTGGGGTTCTGCTTATTTCACCTCAATGAGTGCCGGTTTTAACCTGCAAACGCACGACGCCAGAGATAACTTTGACTCTTCTTCGAGCACCACGCTTGGTTTTTCACACTTCCAGGCTCAGTTCCCTGTGCTAAGAGATCGCCTCGGGCTTTCTCTCGGTTTATATCAGGATACTGATATCCGCTATAATCTACTTACGAACGACTCAGTGACGCTCCCGACCGCTGACTCAGTTTCTGTCGTAAATTATCAGTCGGCTATTGCGGGAAGCGGTGGCATTAATCGCCTTGAAGCCGGCTTCGGTTTGCGCATTACAGATAATTTTTACCTTGGATACGCACCATCACTAATGTTTGGTCTCAAAGAACAGGACAATCAGATCCTGTTTGACAGTTCGTTTTACGGGCCGGCCCGTTTCACCGAGCGTACCCGCTACAGAGCATTCGCGCACCGTTTTGGAACTATGATTCTGTTTCCGAATGTATTCAGAAACAGAGACCAGATTGTGATTGGAGCTACGGCTACCCTACCGGTAGAATTAAGTGCCAACCGACGTATCACCAGTCAGTTGCTTTCCGGTAACACCACCCGAGACCTCGATCTTATCCCTGAAGATGCATATGGTACACGGGAGGTAACATTTCCTTTTGAAACCACCGTTGGTTTAACCTATTTTGCCTCGCGCTATTTTATGGTAGCCACAGAAGCGCATTACCAGCAATGGAGCGAACACAGCAGTTTCAGCGGTGAGTCCGATCAGTTTATGAAGGATCGTCTGCGAGTTGGCTTAGGCTTTGAGTACGACGTGTACAGCCGCGGCAATACCGGATTATTTAACAGCCTGATCTACCGCGCCGGAGCCTCTTACGACGATGGACACCTCACTGTAAACGACACCAATATTGAAACCCTTTTGTTCTCTGCAGGTATTGGTATTCCTTCGAGAACCGGAACATCATCGATAGATGTAAACCTCGAGTATGGCATTCGGGGCACACAGAGCAATGATTTAGTACGCGAGAGAATATTTGGAATAAGACTTTCGTTAAATTTATCAGAACTCATGTTCCTGCAGCGCAGAGTCAATTAACAGTAACATTACTCTTTTCACATAGTAGCCATATGAAAAAGCTGATTCTAACCATCTTAATCGGACTATTCGCTCTCGAGCTTTCCCACGCTCAGGAGGATCCGCCGACTCCGTTAAATCTGCCTCCAATTGCTGTTCAATCACTATTCGCTGAAAGTGTGCGTAACGAGCAGTTTAATGATGCACTTACATACGGACGGTGGTTGATTAACTACAGGCCAAAACAGATGGAAGATAACCCTAACTACAGGGGCGATCGAAATTTCCGCCGTATGATTGATGTTTACTCTGGTATTGCTGCTCAGCAGTCAGATCCATCACTGCGTGAAGCATATGTTGATTCCGCGCTTATCATGTTCGATCGCGCTATCGCTATCTTCGATGAAGATGAAATTGACCATTACCAGTGGAAATTCAACCGAGCGCGCTTCATCCAGTCTAACCAGCGCGATATTGAAAACGGTCGTATTCTCACTATGGAAGAGTACAATGCGCTATTCGAACTCGATCCACAGCGTTTCATTGAATCCGGAGACGGCTACTTCATCATGTATCTTGTTTCAGAAAAGGTTACGAATGGTTTCAGAGACGAGGCTATCCGTATCATGAATGAGGCTCAGCCTATTTCTCCTCCGAACGTGGTAGAATTCTTCCAGGAAACGCGCGAGGATCTCTTCAGCGATCCGGATGAACGCATTGAGTTTATCACCGAGCAACTTGATGATGCCAATCCTGAACAACGTCTGGAAATCATGACCGAACTTTTTGATCTCTACGGTCAGGTTGGCAATCGTGAGATGCAGGAAGAAATGGCACGTAACCTCTATGAGGCCGAGCGAAATTACGATAACGTAATGCGCATGGCAGAATATGCTGAAAACCGTGGCAACTACCGCGACGCTATTCGCTACTTCCGTGAGGCGCTTGACTTCGCTGCAAACGACAATCAGCGCTCAAGGCTGAACAACAGACTATCAGGCGCCTATTTCCAGCTTGATGATCTTCAGCAGGCCCGCACCTTCGCGCGTCGTGCGATTCAGCAGGATCCGAGCTGGGGTGAACCGCTTATTCAAATGGCATCCATTTATGCCCGTGCGGTTACTCAGTGTACCGATGGCACACTCGAGCGTACCGACAAAGTCGTTTACTGGCTGGTAATCGATTATCTGGAGCGCGCAGCCAGCGTAGACAGATCAGTAACCAACCGGGCACAGCGCGACATTGCCAGCTACCGCGGCGTTACGCCAACAGCTGAAGAGAAGTTCTACATGAACTGGGAAAACGGCGACAGCATTAACGTTGGTGGTAACCTGAGAAGCTGCTACGAGTGGATCGCAGAATCAACCACCGTACGCTAAGATTCATAAGCTACACTTTTCCAAGTTTATCTTGCGAAATTCAAAAGCACTCACGATATTCCGTGAGTGCTTTTTTTATGCACACAGCCCATCTTTCATCCGCCCTCCAGTACTATTCAGTTTCGGGGCACATCCCGACTGAACCCATTATTGAATTTTAAAGGCGCTGAGCTTTCATTGCAATTCACAGTTTTGATGCTGTAATTCATTCATTTTGCCTCAGTTCGCCGCTTCAGGGGTTTGTATGTTCATGAACCGTTTTCAATACACGGATACAAGCCTTTAAGCCTTAGCATCAACACATATTTTCAGTTTAAAAAATTTATGGCACAACCGAGAAAAAGAAATAAGCCTAAAGGCCGCAGAAACAAGCCTAAGGGCAAGAAGAACCAAAATCAGAATCAGAAGAAAAAACAGCAGCAGAGCAAGCTGGTGCCCGAGTTTAATACGCAGCAGCCTGTTGAGGATGCGGGTATATACTCCGGTGTGCTGGAATTAAACGAAAAGGGGTACGGCTTTCTCCGCAAGCTGAACCACGATTTCACAAGAAAAGATGGAGACCCCTTCATCCATGTAAACATGGTTCATATGCTCTACCTCAAGCCAGGCCTGGTAATTGAGGGAGCTATTGAAAGAGATAATAAAGGCAATCAGCGGGTCAAAGAAATCCTCAAAATCAATGAGCGCCCGGTAGTTGAATGGACTGTTGCCAAACGATTTGAGCTTCAGACCCCAATTATGCCGGTCAGCCAGATTAAGCTGGCGTTCAAGCCTGAAGAAACTGAAATGCGGGTTTTAGATCTCATTGCTCCGATTGGCAAAGGTCAGCGCGCCCTGATTGTCGCGCCTCCGCGTACCGGTAAAACGGTGCTGCTAAAGCAAATCGCAACCGCCATCGATACTTACCATCCGAAGCTTGAGCTTTGCGTGCTGCTTATTGATGAACGCCCGGAAGAGGTAACCGACTTTATACGCACCACCAAAGGCCGCGTATTTGCCTCCTCAAACGATAACAGCGTTGATTCCCACACCCGTATTGCCGAGCTGGCCCTGGGATATGCCAAAAGACGCGCAGAAATGGGCGATGACGTCGTTCTCCTCATCGACTCACTCACTCGTATGGGCCGGGCCTATAACGCGGCTCAGACGGGCTCCGGACGCACCATGTCCGGCGGTCTGGACATCCGTGCCCTTGAGATACCAAAACGGATCTTCGGATCAGCACGGAAAATTGAAAACGGCGGTTCGCTGACCATCATTGCAACCTGCCTGATTGAGACCAACTCCCGCATGGATGACCTCATTTTTGAGGAATTTAAGGGAACCGGAAACATGGAGCTGGTGCTTGATCGCGAGATTGCCAACGACCGCATCTTCCCTGCCATCAACATTGCGGCATCGGGTACGCGAAACGAAGAAAAGTTCATTGAGGACTCCGTTGAGGAGCGAAACGTTCTTCGCCGCTACCTGCTCAAAAAGACGCCAAAAGACCAGATGCACAGTATGCTTCAGGTCCTCAAGCGTACAGAAAGCAACCGGGATCTACTCGAGCAGATTGCTTCGTTATAGCGCTGTACAGATTGATACATCAAAAAAAGGTTCTCCTGCGAATAGCGTGAGAACCTTTTTTATGTAAATGAAAAATAACAGGTGAGGTAACTTATATCAGTCTCCAATTGAGTACTCCCACAGTGATACCGAGCTGTCCGAATTAATCGTTGCAATGTAATTCTCATTTATTGAAAGCCCTGCAACACCACCAATTTCAGGCACCCCTATAGAATATCTGTATTCGCCGTTATCTATCGAATAAAAATCAAAAACGTGATGCCCATACTGAATCATACCGGGGCGACTCCAAATTATGAGGTTATCACCTGCTATAAAACTATCCAGATTTACAACTTCTGAATCATCGCTTAAAGATGTCGAAACAATGGAAGACGATGAATTCACTCTGGTGTGAATAATTGACGGATACGATATTCCAGGGCAGCGGTTCGTTCGGTCTTCATCAGACCGTTCAAAACCATCTCCAGGACTTCGTTAAGCCCGTTCTCGCGTTTATGTGGTTGCCAATGAGCGTCTTTAGCTGTAATTTTGTGAACTCCATGGTCTCCTTGTTACGGGTTTGTGTTGGTTTAGTCATTAACCAAACCTACG